>NZ_CP133842.1:1387962-2081943 GCF_031432995.1 Citricoccus sp. I39-566 | reverse complement strand
TACGTGCTGCAGACGGCCCTCGCCGTGGGGCGCCTGCACCGATCGGACTGACCCGGCGAGTTGCCCTGGCGGATTGATCTGGCGGATCGAGACGGGAGGGCCGGGTGGGCCGGCCGGGGCCACTCCCTCCGGTTGTAGGAAACCTCTAACTCCCGGAGGTGAGCTTGGTGCCCCTGCCGCCCCGGAACCGGGTGACGGCTTTGACACAGTTAAGGGCATGCTTGCGATCGTGTGCCCCGGACAGGGCTCTCAGACCCCCGGGTTCCTCACGCCATGGCTCGAGCTGGACGGCATGGCCGAGACCCTCGGCACCTGGTCCGCCGCGACCGGCGTCGACCTGACGGCCCACGGCACCGTCTCGGACGAGGCCACCATCAAGGACACGGCGGTGGCCCAGCCGCTCATCGTGGCCGCCGGCCTGCTGGCCGCCCGGGCCCTGGACCTCGACTCCCTGCCCGCCGCATCCTGGACGGCCGCCGGCCACTCCGTCGGCGAGATCACCGCCGCCGCCCTGGCCGGGGTGCTGACGGCGGAGACCGCCCTGGAGTTCGTCCGCATCCGCGCCACGGGCATGGCCCAGGCCTCCGCCGCCGAACCCACGGGCATGGCCGCCGTCCTCGGCGGCGATCCGGACGAGGTGCTCGCCAGCCTCGACGCGCACGGCCTCGTCCCGGCCAACGCCAACGGGGGCGGCCAGACCGTGGCCGCCGGATCGGCGGAGGCGCTGGCCGCCCTCGCGGCGAACCCCCCGGCCAAGGCCCGCGTCATCGCCCTGAAGGTCGCCGGCGCCTTCCATACCCCGTACATGGCTTCGGCCGTCCCCGCCCTGACCGCCTACGCCGACACGCTGACGGCCTCGGACCCGGCCGTCACCCTGCTGTCCAACCGAGACGGCCTCGCGGTGGGCTCCGGGCGGCAGTTCGTGGACCAGCTCGTAGACCAGGTGACCCGGCCGGTGCGCTGGGACCTGTGCATGGAGACCCTGCGTGAGGCCGGCGTCACCGGAATCCTCGAGGTCCTGCCCGGCGGCACGCTGACCGGACTGGCCAAGCGGGCCCTCAAGGGCACGGCCACACTGGCCGTGAGGTCCCCGGAGGACCTGGACGCGGCCCGGGCCTTCATCGCCGAGCACGGCAGCGGTGCCGCGGGCTGACGCCCGCCCGGACCGGCCGGCACGCTGACCGGCACGCACTCCGGCAACAGCACCCGAGAACACCCGCTGACAGCACAGCAGACCACTGAGACCCGAGGACACCATGACCGTCACCCTGAACCAGCACCAGCCCGTTGCCGGGAGCCGCATCCTGTCCGTGGGAGCGGCCCGCGGCAACCTGGTGGTGACGAATGACGACATCGCCGGGCCCATCGACTCCTCGGACGAGTGGATCCAGAAGCGGACCGGCATCGTCACCCGCCGTCGCGCCGACCGGGAGATGTCCCTCAACGACCTCACCACCACGGCGGCCACGGAGGCCATCGAGAAGGCCGGTCTCACGGGGTCGGACATCGACGCCGTCATCGTCTCGACCGTGACCTCGCCCTACGCGACCCCGTCCGCCGCGGCCGCACTGGCCCACGCCATTGGTGCGACCCCGGCTCCGGCCTTCGACATCTCCGCCGCCTGCGCCGGCTACTGCTACGGGGTGGCCCAGGCCGACGCGCTGGTGCGCTCCGGCATGGCCCGGCACGTGGTGGTCGTCGGCGCCGAGAAGCTCTCCGACTTCATCGACGAGACGGACCGCTCCATCTCCTTCATCCTCGGCGACGGCGCCGGAGCCGTGGTGGTGGGGGCCTCCGAGGAGACCGGCATCTCCCCCAGCGTCTGGGGCTCGGACGGCGAACGCTGGGAGACCGTGAGCATGACCCGCTCGATGCTCGACCTGCGCGACGCGGCCGAGACCGCCCGCCGGACCGGGGACACCTCCGCCCTGACCGACCCCAAGAACAAGCTGTGGCCGACCCTGCACCAGGACGGTCCGAGTGTGTTCCGGTGGGCCGTGTGGTCCATGGCCAAGGTCGCCCAGGAGGCTCTCGAGAAAGCCGGCATCACGGCGGATGACCTGGCCGCCTTCCTGCCGCACCAGGCCAACGAGCGCATCATCGACGAGCTGGCCAAGCAGCTGAAGCTGCCGGACACCGTGACGATCGGCCGGGACATCAAGGAGACGGGCAACACCTCCGCCGCCTCGATCCCGCTGGCCATGCACCGGGTCCTCCAGGAGGACCCCTCCCTCAGCGGGGGCCTCGCCCTCCAGATCGGTTTCGGCGCCGGGTTGGTCTACGGCGCCCAGGTGGTGCGGCTGCCCTAGGCCGCGCTGACTGAGCAGACCTCCACGTCATCCGACGCTGGATCACCATCACCACCCACACGCAAAGGAGCCACCATGGCAGCCAACAAGGAAGAGATCCTCGCGGGTCTCGCCGAGATCGTCAACGAGGAGACCGGCCTGGAGACCGAGGAGGTCCAGCTGGACAAGTCCTTCACCGACGACCTCGACATCGACTCCATCTCCATGATGACCATCGTGGTCAACGCCGAGGAGAAGTTCGACGTCAAGATCCCGGATGAGGAAGTCAAGAACCTCAAGACCGTCAACGACGCCGTCGAGTTCATCGCCAACGCCCAGGCCTGAACCGGTGGTGGAGCACCACCACCCGTGAGGAATCCGGCCGGCTGCGGGAACAGGATGATTCCCGACGCCGGCCGGCCCCTCCTCCGGCGGGCCGGCTTCCTCGCCGGCGCCCCTGAACAGCCAGCACGGGTCTGACGACCCGGCAGATCCGAAGGTAGACACATGAACCGCAAAGCCGTCATCACCGGGCTCGGTGCCACGACCCCCATCGGCGGTGACGTCCCGACCGTGTGGCAGAACGCCCTGGTTGGAACCTCCGGTGCCCGCCCCCTGGAACAGGAGTGGGTCGCCGAGTACGAGCTGCCCGTGACCTTCGCGGCGCAGGCCAGCAACCCGGTCTCCGAGAAGCTCTCCAAGGTGGAGATGAAGCGGATGGACCCCAGCACCCAGTTCGGGATGGTAGCCGCCCGCGAGGCCTGGGCCGATGCCGGGCTGGCCGTGGAGAAGGACGCCGACCCGCTCGTGGACCCCGACCGTTTCGCCGTGTCCTTCGGCACGGGCATCGGCGGCGTCTGGACCCTGCTGGACGGCTGGGACACCCTGCGGAACAAGGGGCCCCGCCGCGTGCTGCCCATGACCGTCCCGATGCTGATGCCCAACGGGCCGGCCGCCGCCATCAGCCTGGACCTCGGTGCCCGGGCCGGCGCCCGCACCATGGTCTCCGCCTGCGCCTCCGGCACCGAGGCGCTGGACATCGGTCTGGAGCTGATCCGCTCCGGGAAGGCCGACGTGGTGCTGTGCGGCGGGGCCGAGGCCGCCATCCACCCGTTGCCGATCGCCGCGTTCGCCTCGATGCAGGCACTCTCCCGCCGCAACGACGAGCCGGAGCGTGCCTCCCGGCCCTACGACCGCGACCGCGACGGCTTCGTGCTCGGCGAGGGCGCCGGCGCCCTGGTCCTCGAGTCCGCGGAGCATGCCGCCGCCCGAGGCGCCCGCGTCTACGCGGAGCTGGCGGGGACCGGCGTGACCTCGGACTCCTTCCACATCACCGCTCCCGAGGCGGAGGGGCTCGGGGCCTCCCGCGCGCTGCGCATGGCCCTCGAGGCGGCCGAGGCCGCGCCGGAGGACGTCCACCACGTCAACGCCCACGCCACCTCCACCCCGGTCGGCGACCGCCCCGAGTACCTGGCCATGCAGTCCGTGTTCGGCGATCACCTGGACCAGGTGGCGGTCTCGGCCACCAAGAGCCAGACCGGTCACCTGCTGGGAGCCTCCGGCGCCCTGGAGTCCGTGCTCTCCGTCCTGGCGGTCTACCACGGCCAGGCACCGGTGACCATCAACCTGGAGAACCAGGACCCGGACATCCCCCTCAACGTGGTGTCCGGCCAGCCCCGCGAGCTGCCGTCGGGACAGCGGGTGGCGATCAACAACTCCTTCGGGTTCGGCGGCCACAACGCCGTGTCCCTGTTCCGGGGCGTCTGATCCGTGCGGCCGGAGCCGGCTCCGACCGCCCGCCCCGGGGAGCCGGTAGGCACCGTTAAACAGCAGAACCCGCCAGGTCGTCCTGGCGGGTTCTGCTGTGTTCGGGAGGAACGAACGGAGGTGGTGCCGGTCTAGCCCACCTGGTGCAGCCAGCGGACCGGCGCGCCGTCGGCCGCCTGGCGGAAGGGCTCCAGCTCCTCGTCCCAGGCCTCGCCGAGCGCCAGGCTCAGCTCGTGGAAGACGGCCGAGGGGTCGCCCTGGGCCTGCTCGTAGGCGTAGCGGATGCGGTCCTCGGAGACCATGATGTTGCCGGTCACGTCCGTGGTGGCGTGGAAGATCCCCAGCTCGGGCGTGTGGGACCACCGGCTGCCGTCGGCACCGGCCGAGGCCTCCTCGGTGATCTCGTAGCGCAGGTGGGCCCATCCGCGCAGGGCCGAGGCCAGCCGGGAACCGGAGCCCTGGGGGCCGGTCCAGATGATCTCCGCGCGATAGGCGCCGTGGGACGCCGTCTGCGGCGCCCACTCCAAGGCGTCCTGGGCACCCAGAACAGCGCCCACCGCCCACTCGATGTGCGGGCAGAGCGCGGCCGGGGCCGAGTGGATATAGAGCATTCCACGGACCATTGATTCAGACATACGTTCCTCCCAGTGCTGTGCGGTACGTCTTCCCCAACGACCCCACAGGCCTGTGAACCGGATGGCCCACGGGAGGCGGCACCCCGTGCCGATGCCTCGATGTGTTCAGTTTCTGAAGTTCCTGCCGGAAGCGTCCGAAGTCAGCCTTGCGAATGACACCGGTGTGCTTCCGGCACCATTGTGCCCCACCAACCGACCCGAAGCCAACACCGACACCGTTGCGGCTGGGGCCGCCCCGTTCAGGCGCGTTTCAGGGGTAGGTCAGGCCCGGGGATGTGCCTGCCGGTAGCCCTCCCGCAGGCGTTCCACCGAGATGTGCGTATAGAGCTGGGTGGTCTGCAGGGAGGAGTGGCCCAGCAGTTCCTGCACGCTGCGCAGGTCGGCGCCGCCGTCCAGCAGGTGGGTGGCCGCCGTGTGGCGCAGCACGTGGGGTCCGCTGGCCGAGGTGTCCCCGAGCCCGGCGAGCGCACGGTTGACCACCTCCCGGATCTGCCGCACCCCCATCCGGCCGCCCCGCACCCCCAGGAACAGGGCCGCCTCCGCCGGGCCGGACTGGACCCCGGACGCTTCACCGGGCGGAACGGCCAGGTACCGCCGGCCCTGGTCCAGCCAGCGGTCGAGGGCGGCGGCGGCCGGCGCCCCGAAGGGAACCGTCCGCTGCCGGCTGCCCTTGCCCGTGACCACCATGGTGCGCCGCTCGTGATCTACGTCCTGGCGGTCCAGCCCGGCCAGCTCGGCCACGCGCACCCCCGTGGCGTAGAGCAGCTCCAGCAGGGCGGCGTCCCGCAGGGCGACGGCCCGCTCGCGGGGATCCTCCGCAACGCTGTCCCCGGCAGCCGCGAGCAGTCGGCCGGCCTGCTCGGCGCTGAGCGCGTCGGGCAGGTGGCCGCCGCGCTTCGGGCTGCTCAACCGCAGGGACGGGTCCTGCTCCAGATGTCCCCGGTTGACCGCCCAGGCCATGAAGACCCGGACGGAGGCCGTCTTCCGGGCCAGCGTGGACCGGGACCGGCCCGCAGCGGAGAGGCGGCCCAGCCAGCCGCGCAGGTCGGCCAGGTCGAGGGCGCCCAACACGTCCGGCCACGCCCCGTCCACCGGCTCCACCCCCGAGTGACGGGCCACGTCCCGGACCAGACCCTCCAGGTCCGAGGCATAAGCCCGGACGGTCTGGGGCGAGCGGTTCCGCTCGTGGATCAGGTGATCGGCGAAGCCCTCCACCCAGGAGCGGTCCCGCGCCGAGAGCCGGGGGGCGCCCCCGGCGGAGTCGGTGCGGGCGGCGGTGGAATCGGGCATACCTCCACTGTGCCACGGGCCTACCCGTGGGACACCGGGCCGCGCCGCCATCCGGAGGCGTGCTGCTCGGCCAGGGACTGCCGCTGGAGCTTCTTCAGGGTGCCCATGACCGTCCCCGGACCGAGGCCGGCGACGGCGCAGAGCCGGTCCACGGGCACCGGGCTGCGCAGCGGAAGTGCCTCGTAGACCAGCAGTTCCTCGACCGTCAGGTGGTCGTGGATCCGGGCGTCGGGTGACTCCGTGCCACCGCCCGCCGCGGAGGGGACTCCAGGTCCACGCCCCGAGCCGGGCTCCGGACCGGTGCCCAGCCCTCCGGGCATCAGGCCCAGTGCCTCTTCGAGGTCCGTCACCACCACGGCGGGCGATTCCCGCAGCAGCCGGTGGCACCCTGCGGACTGCGGCGAGGTGACCGGGCCGGGCACCACCCCGACCTCCCGGCCGAGGCCCAGGGCGTGGCCGGCCGTGTTCTGGGCGCCGGAACGCCACCGGGCCTCGACCACCAGGACCGCCCCGGACAGGGCCGCGATCAGGCGGTTGCGTTGCAGGAACCGATGCCGCGTGGGGCTGGCGCCGGGTGGCATCTCGGAGAGCAGGACCCCGCGGCCGGACACCTCCCGGAGCAGGTCCTCGTGGCCGGCCGGGTAGTAGCGGTCGAGGCCGCCGGCCATGACGGCCGCGGTCGGTGGCGTTCCCGTTCCGGAGGCCAGGGCCGCGCGGTGGGCCATCGCGTCGATCCCGTACGCTCCCCCGGACATCACCGTCAGGCTGCGGGCCGCCGCGCCGGATGCCAGGGTCCTCGTCACGGACTGCCCGTAGGCGGTGGCGTCCCGGCTGCCAACGACGGCCAGGGTGCTCTCCTGCCGGGGGACGGGCCCGCCGCCCCGGTACCAGAGGGCCACCGGTGCGGACGGGCCTAGGTCCTCGACGCCCGGCGGCCAGCCGGCGTCGCCCGGGATGAGCAGCCCGCCGCCGAGCCGGCCCAGGGACTCCAGGTCCCGCTCCGGGGCCAGGCTGGCGGTCCGCGCCGCCCAGCCCTCCAGGGATCTCGCCCAGGTCCGTTCCGTGAGCGGGGTCCCCTCGCCGGCGAGCACGAGGCTGAGTTCCTGCCGCTCGTCCGGGCCGGGGATGTCCGCCCCGGTGAGGATCTGGAGCGCGCGGGCGGCTCCCCACACCCGGACCGCGGTGGTCCCGAGGACTGATCCGGGCTCGATCAGCCGTGTCAGGGCGGCCCGGGCGAGACGCTCGGCCTCCGTGCCGGGGCCGGGGCCGGGGCCGGGGCCGGGGCCGGGGGCACTGTGCTGGCTCATGCGGTCTCCTCCCCCTCGCCGCGCCGCCTGAGGTAGAGCGCCGTGTCCACGTCCTCCGCCGACGGCCGGTCCGCCCCGCGCAGGTCGGCGACGGTCCAGGCCAGCCGCATGACGCGCGCGTGCCCCCGTGCGGTCAGCTCGGCCCGGTCCAGGGCGGCGTCCGCGCCGGCCCGCGCCCGGGCATCGATGGCCACCTCGCCGTCCCGCAGCAGGGCCGCCGGCAGGTGCGCGTTGCGGGACAGTCCGAAGGGGCGCAGCCGTGCGGCCTGCCTCGTCACCGCGGGCAGGATGCGCCGCCGGACGGCCTCGGAGCCCTCGCCGGCGGCACCGGAGGTCAGGGCCACGGCCTCCACGGCGGGGACGGTGACCTGGATGTCCACCCGGTCCAGCAACGGCCCGGAGAGCCGTGCCGTGTACCGGCGCCGCTGGACCGACGAGCACCGGCACCTGCTGCCCCGTCCGCCGCCCCAGCCGCAGGGGCACGGGTTGGCCGCCAGGACCAGCTGGAACCGGGAGGGATAGCGGACGGCCCCGGAGGACCGGTGCAGGGTGATGGTCCCGGACTCCAGCGGCTGGCGCAGGGCGTCCAGGGCGCGGCGGTCGAACTCGGGGGCCTCGTCCAGGAACAGGACGCCCCCGTGGGCCAGCGACGCCGCCCCGGGGCGGGCCAGCCCGGAGCCGCCGCCCACCAGGGCCGCCATGGACGCCGAGTGGTGGGGTGCCTGGAAGGGCGCGCGCCGGATGAGTCGGGCCGCATCCTGGGATCGCCCGCTCAGGGACCGCACGGCGGTGACCTCCAGCGCCGTGCGGTCGTCCAGCGGGGGCAGGATGCCCGGGAGTCGCTCGGCCAGCATGGTCTTCCCGGCGCCCGGGCTGCCCTCCAGCAGCAGGTGGTGTCCGCCGGCCGCGGCCACCTCCAGCGCGAAGCGGGCCTCGAACTGGCCGGCCACCTCGGCCAGGTCCGGCATCGTGCCGGGGTCCTCGGCGGCTCCCGGGGCTGGACCGGAGCCGGGCCCCGATGCCGGGCCGGCCAAGGCACTGGCCAACGGCGCATCCGGGCTGCCCCCGAAGGCCACGATCACCTCGTGCAGCGAGCGGAAGCCCCGCACCCTGGCCCCGGGGACCAGGGCGGCCTCAGCGCAGGACTCCTCGGCCACCACCACCTCGGGATGGCCGGCCTCCACGGCGGCCATCACGCACGGCAGCACCCCGGGAGCGTGCCGCAGCCGCCCGTCCAGGCCGAGCTCCGCCAGGAAGACGGGCCCCTCGGTCCCGTGCACCCGGTGGTCGGCGGCGTAGGCCGCCATCACGATCGCCAGATCGAAGCCGGGTCCCCGCTTGTGCAGGGCCGCGGGCACGAGGTTCACGGTGAGGTGGCGGCGGGTCAGCGGCAGCCCCGAGTTCCGGGCGGCGGCCTTGATCCGGTCCCGGCTCTCCTGCAGGGATTGGTCCGGCAGTCCGAGCAGCACGAAGCCCGGCAGGGACTGGCCGATGTCCGCCTCCACCTCCACGAGGTGGCCGTGCATGCCGGTGAGCGCCACCGCGAGGGTCCGGCCCATGACGGGCGGGCCGCTCATGGCCTGATGTCCTTGAGCACCTCGACGGACAGCCCGCCGCCGGCCGGCAGCAGCACCGAGACCGCGTCCACCCGCCATCCGGCCAGCCGCCGGGTCTCCGGGTGGGCGATGGCCCAGAGCTGCGCCAGCCGGTAGAGCCGGCGCAGCTTGCGGCCGGTGATGGCCTCGAAGGGGTGGCCATAGCCGGTCCCGCGGCGGGTCTTGACCTCCACGGCCACCCACCAGCCCTGGTGGATGGCCACGAGATCGAGCTCGCCGTCCGGGCACCGCCAGTTCCGGTCCGCGATCTCGTAGCCCTGGTCCTGCAGCCACCGGGCGGCCACGTCCTCGCCGAAACGCCCCAGTGCCGTGTGGGCTGATGATTCCTGCGGCCGGGTCCCGGCCGGTGCTGCGTGCTCCATTGATGCACCTCCACGCACCATCTTGCGCCGGGTGCCAGCCGACCCGGGGCCCGGGGCGGTGCAGCTGTGGACGGGCCGGGCCTACCGGAGCGCTGTGGAGGAGCGGAACGTCAGGTGACCGCCGGGCCGTCCTGCGGCAGCTGCAGATCGTCCCGCGGCGGGAGCTCCTCCACGTTGACGTCCTTGAAGCTGAGCACCCGCACACGCTTGACGAACCGGGCGGAGCGGTAGATGTCCCACACCCAGGCGTCCTCGAGCATCACCTCGAAGAACACCTCGCCGCCCTCGGTGCGGGCCGTCACGTCCACCGCGTTGGCGAGGTAGAAGCGCCGCTCGGTCTCCACCACGTAGCGGAAGAGGCCGACCACGTCGCGGTATTCCCGGTAGAGCTGCAGCTCCATCTCGGATTCGTAGTTCTCGAGTTCGTCGCCGCTCATGCCGTCCATTCTGCCTGTTCCCCGGCCGGGGATTGGCCCAGGCCGAGGTTCCAGCTCATCCGGTGGTAGGGGCTCGGCCCCTGAGCCGCGATCGCCAGCCGGTGCGCCGAGGCCCCGTAGCCCTTGTTCCCCTCCCAGCCGTAGGCGGGGAAGGCCTCGGCCAACCCGGTCATCAGCCCGTCGCGCTCCACCTTGGCCAGGATGGAGGCCGCCGCCACCGAGGCGCACGTGGCATCGGCCTTGACCTGCAGGTGCACCGCCCCGGGCCCCGGGGCGAGCGCACCGCACAGGGCGGCCGGTGCCTTCGGCAGCCAGTTGTCCCGGCCGTCCAGCAGCAGCAGGTCCGGAACGCGGCCCAACTCCCCCGCCACCCGGTGCCAGGCGCGCCGTCCCGCCAGGGCGAGTGCCGCGGTGATCCCGTACCGGTCGATCTCCCCGGGTTCGGCATGCCCGACGGCGGCCGCGGCACCCCAGGCGAGGATCTCCGGGACCAGCGCCGTCCGGCGCTTGGCGCTCAGCGCCTTGGAGTCGCGCACGGCCGGGTGGGGGCCGTCGTCGGGCATTCGGACCACGACCACGCCGACGCTCACGGGACCGGCCAGCGCGCCCCGCCCGACCTCGTCCATGCCGGCGACGAGCAGCGGCCCGGAGCCGGCACCCTCCGCGGTCCGCCGGGCCGCGGCGAGCGACTGCTCCAGCGCCAGATCCGGCAGCACGGGGCCCTTGCGGGCCGTCCTGACCGTTCGGGCTGTCATCCGGACCCGGTCCGGGCCGCCTCGGGATCCGGAACCTCTTCGAAGGCCTCGCGGTTCCCACCGGCGTCCCCCCAGCGGTTCAGCGGCCAGGCGATGACCTCGGCGCGCCCGGTGACGTCCTCAAGGCTGATGAAGCCGCCGCCCGGGCCGTCCTGGTGCATGCGGGAGTCGGCCGAGGCGTCGCGGTGGTCGCCCATGACCCAGATGTGCCCCTCGGGCACGGTGACGTCGAACGGGAGGTCGGACGGCGCGGAGCCGGGGTGCAGGTACGGCTCCTCGACCGGGGTGCCGTTGACGGTGAGCGCCCCCTCGGCGGTGCAGCACTGGACCCGGTCCCCGGGCAGGCCGATCAGGCGCTTGACGAGGTGTTGCTCGGAGGAGTTGGGCATCAGCCCGATGAACTCGAGGGTTTCCCGGACCGGGTTGGTGGCCACGGGGGCCGGCTGACCGAGCCAGCCCTTGGTGTCCTCGAAGACCACCACGTCCCCGCGGTCCACCTCGAAGGGGCCGGGGACCAGGAGGTTGACGAAGATCCGGTCGTTGATCTGCAGCGTCTGCTCCATGGAGCCGGACGGGATGTAGTAGGCCCGGAACAGGAAGGTCTTGACGAGGAAGGACGCCAGGAGGGTGATGAGGATGATCAGGACGATCTCGCGGACCGCGAGCCAGAGCCGGCGTCCGCCGGACGGCTCCGCGGCGCCCTGGGGCTGCGCCGTGCTGCCCGGGCTGCTGTCCTCCGCCATCCTGCCGTCCTCTCCGCTGGTCCAGCCTGCCACTCTACCGCCCGGACCAGGCCCCGACCGGTTCCAGCCCGGTGCGTCGAGCCGGTGGCCACGCGATGCCCGTCACCTGCCCGATGACCGCGGATTCGGCGATCATGCCCCCGCCGGGCGCGCCCAGCAGGGCGCGGGAATCGAGCGAGTGGTGACGGTTGTCCCCCAGCAGGAACAGCCGCCCCTCGGGCACCGTCACCGTGAAGGGGACCTCGGAGGCGGGGGGCTCGGCGAGGTAGTCCTCGGGCACCGGCTCGCCGTTGACCGTCAGCAGGCCGTCCGCGGTGCAGCAGGAGACGGTGTCCCCGCCGCGGCCGGCCACCCGCTTCACCACCGCCGTGGTGTCCGGCGCCAGCCCGAGCCACTGCAGCGCCTCCTCCAGCGACGTCGCCGCGGCCGGCCGGGAGTCGTAGGGCACGAAGCTGCCCTCGCCGTCCACCACCACCACGTCACCCCGGCGCACGGGCGCGGAGTCATAGGCGGACCGGTCCACGCTGATGCGATCACCCTGGCGCAGCAGCGGCTCCATGGACCCCGAGGGGATCCGGTACGGCTCGGCCACCGTGCTGCGCACCACGGCCGAGGCCAGGACTGCGGCCAAGCTCACGGCCACCACGGCCAGCACCCAGCGGCCCCGGAGACCACGACGCCGCGGGCGCCGGTCCCCCGAAGGGGTCCGGCGCCCGCGGCGCTGAGGGATCGACGAGTCCTGGGACACGTCCGCCCTCCTCGGTGTGTGGCCGATCAGGCCTTCTTGGCGGACTTCGGGGTGGCCGAGAAGTCGCGCTTCTCCTTGATCTTGGCGGCCTTGCCGTGGCGATCGCGCATGTAGTACAGCTTGGCGCGGCGCACGTCACCGCGGGAGACGAGCTCGATCTTGTCGATCACCGGGGAGTGCACCGGGAACGTGCGCTCCACGCCCACGCCGAAGGACACCTTGCGGACGCGGAAGGTCTCGCGGACGCCATGGCCGTGGCGGCCCATGACGAAGCCCTGGAAGACCTGCACGCGGGCGGTCTTGCCCTCGATGATGTTGACGTGCACCTTGACGGTGTCTCCGGGGCGGAAGTCGGGAACGTCGCTGCGCAGCGAGGCGGCATCGACGGAGTCGAGAATATGCATGCTGATACTCCTGGTGAACGCCACAGGTCATCCACGTCATCTGCGGCTCGCCGGCCGGTGCCTTCCAGGGTGGAGGCGTCGGGATGGGCGGGCCTGAAATCGGTGACCGGTCAGTCCCTGATGGGTGCCGGTTGGTCATACTGTTGGCATCCGCCCCCTGTGGCAGGCCGGATGTCCAGTTGACCCAGCGGTCCATTATGCCAGATGCGAGGCCGTCTTGTCTTCCGCCAGCAAGTCGGGCCGCCGGGACCGGGTCCGCACGAGCTGCTGCTCGCGCCGCCACGAGGCGATCCGCCCGTGGTCCCCGGAGAGCAGCACCTCCGGGACGTCGCGGCCGCGCCAGGAGGACGGCTTGGTGTAGACGGGGTATTCGAGCAGTCCGTCGCTGTGGGACTCCTCCACGAGGGACTCGGGGTTGCCGACCACGCCCGGCACGAGCCGGCCGATGGCCTCGATCATGGCCAGCGCCGCCACCTCTCCCCCGTTGAGCACATAGTCGCCGAGGGAGACCAGGCGGACGTCGAAGAGTTCGGTGGACCATTCGAACAGCCGCTCGTCGATGCCCTCGTACCGGCCGCAGGCCACCACGAGGTGATCCGCCGTGGCCAGCTCCTCGGCCACGGACTGCCGGAACAACGGTCCCGACGGCGTCGGCACCAGCAGCACGGGACGCGCACCGGGCGCGTCGGCCGGGGCTTCGGTCTCGGCTTCGGGCGGAACATCCTGCTCGGCGCCGGCGGCGATCCCCTCGAGCGCCAGGGCCCAGGGCTCGGGCTTCATCACCATGCCGGCGCCGCCCCCGTAGGGCGTGTCGTCCACGGTGCGGTGGCGGTCCACGGTGTGTTCGCGCAGGTCGTGGATCCGGATGTCCAGCAGCCCCTCCCGGCGGGCCTTGCCGATCAGGGACACCTCGAGGGCGGCCAGGTACTCGGGGAAGATCGTGACGACGTCGATCCTCATGCCGGCTCCCCCGGCTCCGGCGCGGCGCCCGCGTCCTCGTGCAGGGTCAGCAGGCCCGGCGGCGGGGTGAGCGTGACGGTGCCGGACTCGGGGTCGATCTCGGGGACGATCTCGTCCACGAAGGGCACCAGGACCTCGGCGCCGCCGTCCACCTCGATCTCCAGCAGGTCCTGGAACTCCCCGGTGTGCAGGCCCGTCACCGTACCGATCCGACGGCCGTCCACCAGCACCGCCAGGCCCACGAGATCCTCCTCATACCAGGCATCATCCTCCCCCGCCTCGTCCGGAGCGGCGAACAGCTCCGTGCCCCGCAGCTCCTCGGCCTGGTTGCGGGTGGTGATTCCCTCGATGGCCAGCAACAGGATGTCCTTGTTCCACCGCGCCCGCACCACGGTCAGCTCCCCGTCCCGTCCGCCGGACCCGCGCCGCCCGGTGAGCACGGCGCCCGGGACGAAGCGCTCCGCGGGCTCGTCCGTGTAGACCTGCACGGTCACCTCCCCGCGGATGCCGTGCGGCTTGCCGATCCGGGCGACCCGGACCTGCTCAACCCCGTCGACGGACGGGCTCTGATCGCCTGGCTGGGGCATGGTGGTGGGATCCTCTCCTGGGGCACTGCGGGCGTGGAATGCGGACGGTCACCGGCATCCGTGACACGGGCCGTCCTGCGGGTTCAGACACCGATGGCCCGCGCCGGACAGTGTCCGGACACGGGCCATCATGTCATGGCGCTGTCCCTCCTGAGTCCTCAGGAGGGACGGCACGGTACAGCTACCGGCGGCGGTCGGTGTCCACCACGTCGACCCGCACCGGGTGGCCGGCGAGGCCGTCCAGCACGGTGCGCAACGCGGTGGCGGTCCGGCCCTGACGGCCGATCACCCGACCGAGATCGGAGGGCTCGACACGCACCTCAAGCACCTCGCCCCGCCGGTTGGTGCGCAGGTCGACCTGGACATCGTCCGGGGAATCGACGATCCCCCGGACCAGGTGTTCGAGCGCCTCGGTCAGCATGGTCACGCGGACTTCTCGTCGGCCGGAGCCTCGGTGGACTCTGCGGCGCCGGCGTCCTCGGCCGGGGCCTCAGCGGCGTCCTTCTTCGGGGTGATGGCCTCGGGAATGATGACCGAGCCCTTCTGCGGGGCCACGAAGGCCTCCTTGGGCTGCTTGGTCCTCAGGGTGCCCTCGGCTCCGGGCTCGCCCTTGAACTTCTGCCAGTCACCGGTGATCTTGAGGATGGCATGGACCTGCTCGGTGGGCTGGGCGCCCACGGACAGCCAGTACTGGGCCCGCTCGGAGTTGACCTCGATGAACGAGGGCTCCTCGGTCGGGTGGTACTTGCCGATCTCCTCGATGGCACGACCATCGCGCTTGGCGCGGGAGTCCATGACGACGATGCGGTAGTACGGGGCGCGCATCTTGCCGAAGCGCTTCAAACGGATCTTAACGGCCACGGGTGTGGTAGCTCCTGGTTCTTGGTGGTGGCGCAGCGTGCGCTCCGGCCGTGGGGTTGGCGCGGAACGGTAGGCTACTGACGGAACGGCCGGCCGGAGGGATAGAGGGTCGCCCGGACGGCAGTTCAGTACCGTCTCATTCTGCCAGATGCCCGGGCAATTCTCCTAGTCGCCCCTACGGAGACACGACGCCGGCCGGCACCTCGGCCTCGGACAGAACCAGCAGCGTGTTCCACGGGTCGCGGACCTCGAGTCCGCGGTCCGTGCGCTGCACGGTACGCCCGGCACCCTTCAGACGCTCCTCCGCCAAGCCCAGGCCCTCGCCCTGCGGCAGGGTGATGTCCACAGCGCCGAGGCCCAGGGTGTTGCGCCGGGGTCCCACACCGGTGGAGTTCCAGGTGTTCATGGCCATGTGGTGGTGGTAGCCGCCGGCGGACACGAACAGGGCCATGGTGCCCAGGGCCGTGGTCGTCTCGAAGCCGAGCTCGTCGACATAGAACTCCTCGGCGGTGTGGACGTCACCGACCTGCAGGTGGACGTGCCCCACGGACGCCGGGGAGGTCCGCAGCCGGGCCACGGCGTCCTCGGTGAGGTGTGTGTTGAGGAATCGATCCCAGGGCAGGTAGATGGTGGACATGGCGACCCGGCCGTCGGGGCCCCACTGCCACTGCTCGCGGTCCCGGTCGATGTAGAGCTCGATGCCGTTGTTGTCCGGGTCCTGGAAGTAGAACGCCTCGGAGACGAGGTGGTCCGAGCTGCCGACGAACCGGGTCTGGTCGTGGCGTACGGCCGAGTAGACGGTGGCGGCCAGGTCGGCGGCCTGCTCGAACAGGATGGCCACGTGGTAGAGGCCGGCCTCACCCTCGCCGGGCAGCTTGAGCCCGCTGGCCTGCTCGATGCCGACGAGCGGGACGCCGGCGCGTCCCAGGATCACGTTCGGGCCGTCCTCCGCCACGGCGACGAGGCCGAGGGCCTGCTCGTAGTAGTCGCGCAGCCGGGAGACGTTGTCCGTCTTCAGGGTGACCATGCCCATGGCCAGGCCGGCGGGAAGCAGCTGCTCCACGGGGCGCCCGCTGATGGACTGGTGCTTCAGGGAGGCGGCGGCCGCGTCGACGAGGTGGTCTGCGGGGGAGGTCATGGATGGACTCCTTCGGGTGAGGGGACTGCTGTGGTATTGGCCTTCAGTACATCACAATATGGTTGATGCTTCAACTATTCCCCGGAGGTCCTCCCTGACCGAGACATCCCTTAACCACGAGGGCCGCCCCCACCGATACGGTGGGGGCGGCCCGTGGCGCGGTCGGCTCAGTTGCCGCCGAGGTACTTCTCGAAGCCCTTCGGCAGGTTGAGCGAGGACGGGTCGAAGCTGTCCGCGCCGCCGTCGGCACCCTGCCCGAAGGCCGAACCCTGCTGCGGGGCGGCCGGTCGGCTGCGGCGCTCCTCCAGCTCACGCATCTCCTGCGCCGCCTTCGCGGGGTTGCCGGACCGGGGCTTGGCCTTCTTGCCCTTACCTTTGCCCTTCTTGGATCCCCCGGCCCCGCCGCCGGGCATTCCCGGCATCCCGGGCATCCCCGGCATGCCGCCGCCGGAGGCCATCTTCTTCATCATCTTCTGGGCCTGGCCAAACCGCTCCAGCAGGCCGTTCACCTCGGAGACCTGGACCCCGGAGCCGCGCGCGATCCGGGCCCGGCGGGATCCGTTGATGATCTTGGGGGCGACCCGCTCGTGCGGGGTCATGGACCGGATGATGGCCTCAATGCGGTCGATCTGCCGGTCGTCGAACTGCTCCAGCTGCTGCCGCATGCCCTGGGCACCGGGCATCATCATGAGCAGCTTCTTCATGGAGCCCATCTTCTTGATCTGCTGCATCTGATCAAGGAAGTCGTCGAGGGTGAAGTCCTCCTGGTCCACGAACTTCTGGGCCATCTTCTCGGCCTCGGCCTTGTCCCAGCTGCGCTCGGCCTGCTCGATCAGGCTCATCACGTCGCCCATGTCCAGGATGCGCGAGGCCATCCGGTCTGGGTGGAAGACCTCGAAATCGGACAGGTTCTCGCCCGTGGAGGCAAACATGACCGGCTTGCCCGTCACCGAGCGCACCGAGAGCGCGGCACCGCCGCGCGCGTCGCCGTCGAGCTTGGACAGCACCACGCCGGTGAAGCCGACGCCCTCATTGAACGACTGCGCGGTGGCCACCGCGTCCTGGCCGATCATGGCGTCGATGACGAAGAGCACCTCGTCCGGCTGCACCGCGGCGCGGATGTCTGCGGCCTGCTGCATGAGCTCGGCGTCCACGCCGAGGCGGCCGGCGGTGTCCACGATCACGACGTCGTTGTACTTGGCCTGGGCCTCCGCCACGCCGTCACGGGCCACCTGCACCGGGTCCCCGCTCGGGTCCTCGAACTCGCTGGAGACCCCCGGGTGCGGCGCGTAGACGGGGACCCCGGCCCGCTCGCCGTTGACCTGCAGCTGCCTGACCGCGTTGGGCCGCTGGAGGTCGGCCGCCACCAGCATCGGCGTGTGGCCCTGTTCCTTGAGGTGCTTGGAGAGCTTGCCGGCCAGCGTGGTCTTGCCGGCACCCTGCAGGCCCACGAGCATGATCACCGTGGGCGGGTTCTTGGCGAGGTTCAGCCGCCGAGTCTCGCCACCCAGGATGTTCACCAGTTCGTCATTGACGATCTTGACGACCTGCTGGCCCGGGTTCAGGGCTTGGCTGACCTCCTCGCCGAGGGAGCGCTCCTTGATGTGGGCGATGAATTCCCGGACCACCGGAACGGCCACATCGGCGTCCAGCAGCGCCCGCCGGATCTCGCGGGCGGTGGCGTCGATGTCCGCCTCGGACAGGCGTCCCTTGCCCTTCAGGTTCTTGAAGGTGACGGCCAGGCGATCGGACAGGGAGTTGAACACTGCGGTGCTCTTCCTTCGGGGGTCGGGGTGTGGTGGCACATGCGAATCCACCGGTTTCCAAGGGTATCAAGTCAGATGGAGCCGGGACCCCGCTCGGTCGCGGGATCCCGGCTCCATCGCTCGATCTCCGAGCGCTGGCCGCTACACGCGGGCGGACTCGGCCTCGGAGGAACGCTCAGCGGCCGGGGAGCCGGCCACGAGCAACTGCTCGCCGGTGTCCACCGTCTCGGCGTAGGACGTCCCCATCCCACCGCCGCCGAACTCGTAGGCGATCTCGCTGTGCAGGGACTGGTCCAGGCCGAGCTCCTCCTCCTCGGCGGTGACCCGCCAGCCCATTGTGTACTTGAGGGCGATGCCGATGACGAAGGTCACCACGGCGGCGTACACCACGGCGATCACCACGGCCACGACCTGGGCCAGCAGCAAGGAGACGTCGCCACCGTAGAAGAGGCCGGCGCGCCCATCGGCCATCGGCAGGCCCAGCAGGCCGATCATGACGGTACCGAGGATCCCGGCCACCAGGTGCAGGCCCACGACGTCCAGGGAGTCGTCGAAGCCGAGCTTGTACTTCAGGCCCACGGCCAGGGCACAGGCGGCGCCGGAGAGGAAGCCGATGATCAGGGCGCCCACCGGATCGACATAGGCGCAGGCCGGGGTGATGGCCACCAGGCCGGCGACGATGCCAGAGGCGCTGCCGATCGAGGTGGCGCGCTTGCCGCGGATCCGCTCGGTGAGCAGCCAGCCGAGCATGGCGGCGGCCGGGGCGGCCAGCGTGTTGACCCAGATGAGACCCGCCTCCGTGGCGTCGCCGGCGGCACCGCCGTTGAACCCGAACCAGCCGAACCACAACAGGGCCGCGCCGAGCATCACGAAGGGGATGTTGTGGGGACGGTGACCGGGATCGACGCCGAAGCCCTGGCGCTTGCCCAGCAGCAGGGCCAGCACCAGCGCCGCCACGCCGGCAGAGATGTGCACGACCAGGCCGCCCGCGAAGTCGATGGCCTCCCCGACGGCTGAACCGATGGCACCGTCGGCCGAGAGCAGCCCGCCACCCCACACCATGAAGGCCAGCGGGCAGTACACGGCGGTGACCCAGATCGGGACGAAGACGACCCAGGTGCTGAACTTGGCGCGGTCGGCGATCGCCCCGGAGATCAGCGCCACGGTGATGATTGCGAAGGTGGCGCCGAAGCCGATCCCGATCAGGTCCTCGGTGCCGAGGGAGCCGTAGAGGCCGAGGTCGGAGAAGGGGTTGCCGAACAGCTGGAGGGTTCCCTCACCGCCGGACATGTTGTAGCCCCACAGCACCCAAACCACGGCCACCAAGCCGATGGACACGAAGGACATCATCATCATGTTCAGGGAGGCCTTGGCCCGGGTGAGCCCCCCGTAGAAGAAGGCCAGGCCGGGGGTCATCAGCAGGACCAGCCCGGCACACACCATGGTCCAGACGTGGCCTGATGTCAGTTCAATCGATTCCACATTGATTCCTCTCGCCGAAGGACCAACCGCCGCGCCCGGACGGGGATGGCCCGGGTCATCGGCACGAGCCGCGACGGTTGCGACTGGTCCCGATGAAAAGGATGGTGGAAGTGTGTTTCGCGTGGTCCGCGGCTCTGTTTCGGCCGGGTGACAAAGCACCGGGGCAGGTAAACGTCGTGTTACCTGCCCCGGTGGTGTCAGCTCTGCCGGCTCATCCAGCCACCGCGGGTGATGCGCACCACGACCGTGTCCGAGCCGATCCTGATGGTCAGCTTGGTGGCCCCGTCCGCGTACTTGCCACTGGAGACCGAAACCCTGGCCGATTTCCGCGCCGGAGCAATCACGGAGATCGTGCCCACACTATTGCCGTGCCGGCCGAACGAGATCTGGTCGGTCGGGACACGAACCTGCTCCTGCGGGTAATAGTGGCCCCGTGGATGCGGATTCTCCACAGCGTGGTACAGCGCGGTCTCGCCTCGGCTCAGGGCCTTCGGCCCCCAGAACGGCACCTGGACGAAGGTGGTCTGGGTGGAGGACCCCGGGGCGGAGGACCGGACCACCGAGCGATTGACCCACTCCGAGCGCTGGTCGGGCGGCAGGTTCCACAGCGTCTGGACGGTGTGGGTCTTGGAGCGGTCGTTGATCACCGTGCGGTCCAGCACCACGGCGACGTCCGGATCGTCCATGACGAGCGTGCCGCGGGTGCGGTTGCCCTGGTTGCTGAATCGCTGCGTCACCTCGGCGAAGTCACCCCAGCCGGCGGCCGGGTAGTTGTACCGGGTGATCTTGGCCGGGCCACCGGCGGACATCTTGGAGCTGGGGATGTAGATGGTGTTGTGGGCCAACTCGCTCATCGCCCAGCCACGCCACTTGCTCGAGACGATCCCGGGATGGCCGGCGTCCACCAGGACGTCCCTGCCACGTGCGGTGTACAGGAACTGCAGCAGGTCGCCCTTGTGTGCCTTCTTCTCCTTGCCGGTGCCGGCCCGGAGCATCCACGAGGGGTAGTCGCGGAATCCGGTGGTGGAGTCACCCCACGAGGCACGGCCCTGGATGTAGCCGGCATCGAGGAAGGTCCGCACTCGGTGGCGCGGGGCCTTGCCCTGCTGGCCGTCAGTGGCCGCATACAGAGCCTCGGAGGGCACCTGCCGGTTGGCCTGGTAGATCGGCGAATCACCGAACTGCCAGTAGTAGCCCAGGTTGTTGGTGAAGTGGGCCATGTTGTTGCCGAACGTCGTCAACTGGGGGCTGATGGACGAGGTGCTGTGCCCACAGCGTTCCATGAGCTCGGCCGTCTCCATGATCAACCGGTAGTTGAAGAGCATGTAGTGTGGGGCGGCCTCATTGCTCAGACCTTCCGGGCTGATCTGGATGGGCAGAGCCTGCTTGACCCGGGAGATCGCGTGGTCCTGATAGTCGCGGCGGCCCAGGAGGCAACCGGCGCCCAACAGCGCGCGGTTCTCCATGGACCCGTGGTTCCAGGCACCGGACCACCGGGCGATATTGTGCTCGGCATGGCGGTGGATGATGTCCGTCAGCCATCCGTAAGAGCTCGGCAAGGATCCGCCATTGCGCTCCATGACCACCTCACGGAAGCACAGCAACGTGTTCAAGCGGTGGGTGTTCGCCTCGATGTCGTCATGGTCCTTCAGCCAGGACCCGGGGTGGTCTCGGATCCAGTCACGGAT
Source organism: Citricoccus sp. I39-566 (assembly GCF_031432995.1). Lineage (GTDB taxonomy): Bacteria > Actinomycetota > Actinomycetes > Actinomycetales > Micrococcaceae > Citricoccus > Citricoccus nitrophenolicus_A. Next base: position 2,061,109 of record NZ_CP133842.1, on the reverse strand, counting down.
GATGACCTCGGCCTTGTTCAGGGCGGTGGTGTTCCCATCCCGGCCGGCCTCGATGCTGGGGCCGATCCACCGCAGGCTGGCCAGCCAGAGTCGCCAGCCGGTGTCCCGGTGCGGGTCCAGGTTCCAGTTGATGTTCCCCTTGCCGTCGCCGACCTTGGTGGACGGGAAGATGTACCAGTTGTATACATCGGCCTGATTCGAGGCCACCGTGTTGTAGCGCGGCAGTTGACCGTAGGCCTGGCAGGGATAGACGGCATTCGGGTTGTTCGCCGCGTTGGCGGCAGCGGCCTTCTCCTCGGCCGCATCGATGCCCTCGAGCTCCGCCTCCAGGTCCATGACGTCCGTGCCCTCTTCCCGCTCGTTGAGGGACTCCAACTCCGAACGGCTGGGAATGGACCAGACCGAGGGGACTGGTGACGGGATGGCAGGCGAGGACGTGCTCGGCGAGGCGGTGTCCGGGGCACCAGGCCCGCTGGTGTCCGTGGGCGACTGGCTGACCGGCGACGGGACTGGCGTCTCCGTCGGGCCGAGAGTGCCCTCCGAGGCGTCGGACGGCGAGGCCGTAGCCGACTCCGCCGAGGACGGCGTGGCTGTGGCGGTCGAGTCCGCACTGGGCGAGGGGACCGCCGATGAAGACGCCGCCAACGACGGCGTGGGCGCGGTCAGGACCAAGGCAGCCCCGACGGTCAGGACCAAGGTCCTCTTGAAAAGAGTGTTGAGACGGGCGCGAGACATGGGACCCCTTCAGTGCTGTGATGTTCCCCACGCACATCCTAGCCCCGGGCCACAGACCTGTCCCGATCTGCTGGCCACTCTTCTTGCACTTCTCAGGCGTAGCCCATAGAATCGCGCGTTCGCGGACAGGGCTACGGTCGGAGAACTCAGTCCAGCAGCGCCTCGACGAAGCCCTCGGCGTTGAACGGGGCCAGGTCGTCTGCACCCTCGCCCAGGCCGATCAGCTTGACGGGGACGCCGAGTTCCCGCTGGATGGCCACCACGATCCCGCCCTTGGCGGTGCCGTCCAGTTTGGTGAGCACGATCCCGGTGATGTTCACGACCTCGGCGAAGACCTTGGCCTGGGCCAGGCCGTTCTGCCCGGTGGTGGCGTCCAGGACCAGAAGGACCTCGTCCACCTCCGCCTGCTTCTCGATGACGCGCTTGATCTTGCCCAGCTCGTCCATGAGGTTGGCCTTGTTCTGCAGCCGGCCGGCGGTGTCCACGATCACCACGTCCACCTCCTGCTCCACACCGGTCTTCACGGCCTCGAAGGCCACCGAGGCCGGATCGGCGCCGTCCTCGTGCGAGCGGACGGTGTCCACGCCCACGCGGGAGCCCCACGTGGCGAGCTGCTCGGCGGCGGCGGCGCGGAAGGTGTCCGCCGCACCGAAGACCACGCGGCGGTCCTCGGCCACGAGCACGCGGCCGATCTTGCCCACGGTGGTGGTCTTGCCCACGCCGTTGACGCCCACCACCATCATCACGGCCGGCCGGTCCTGCTTGCGCGAGGCGTCCAGGCGGCGGTCCATGCCCGGATCCACCATCTTGACCAATTCCTCGTGGAGCATGGCCTTGACCTGCTGCGGGTCCCGGGAACCCTCTACGGTGACCCGCTCGCGCAGGTTGTCCACGAGCTCCATCGTCGGGGCGGTGCCGAGGTCGGCCAGCAGCAGGGTCTCCTCGACCTCGTCCCAGACGTCCTCCGTGATGTTGTCGCTGGAGAGCAGGGCCAGCAGGCCCTTGCCGAAGATGTTGTTGGACTTGGCCAGGCGCGCGCGCAGCCGGGCCAGCCGACCGGCGGCCGGGGCCGGGGTCTCCAGGGCGGGCGGGGCCTCGGTCTCCACCACGTCCGTGGCAGGCACCGGGGCAGCGACCGGCGCCTCGGGCTCGGCGACCGCGGTGCCGGTCCGGCCGGCGTCGTCCGTCTCCGGGCGTTCCAGGACGGCCGTGCTGCCGCCGGGCGCCGGATCGTTGGCATCCCGCGTGGTGGGGTACATGCCCTTCGGCGGCTTGGGGGTGCGGTCGAGGAAGCCCAGCAGCACCAGGCCGACGACGAGGACAGAGGCAAGCGAAATCAAGATGATCGGATCCACCGGACCAGTCTGTCACAGCGCCGCCACAGCACTGCCACCACGCCGCCACCGTCCGGGTGGCAGGATGGGGGCCATGGTGCGCTCGAAGACCCCCCGGACCGGACGGGTCCCCATCCCCCGGGAGATCAAGGTCCTCATCGCGGCGGCCTTCATCATCGCCATCGGCTTCGGCATCATCGCCCCGGTGCTCCCCCAGTACGCCCAGTCGTTCAACGCCTCGGCCACCGCGGTCTCCGCCGTGGTCTCGGCGTTCGGCCTCACGCGGCTGCTGTTCGCGCCATTGTCCGGGCGGGCGACCAACCGCTTCGGCGAGACGCCGATGTACATGATCGGCGTGCTGATCGTCGCCGCCTCGATGTTCCTCGTCGCCTTCTCCCAGGACTACTGGCAACTGCTCGTGTTCCGCGGACTGGGCGGGATCGGCTCCACCCTGTTCACGGTCTCAGCCATGGCCTTCCTGGCCCGCAAGTCCCCGCCCTCCATCCGCGGCCGGGTCTCCGGCGCCTACGCCTCGGCCTTCCTGATCGGCAACATCGCCGGCCCGGTGGTCGGCGCCGCGCTGGCCGTGTTCGGGTACCGGGTCCCCTTCCTGATCTACGGCACGGCACTCGTGCTGGCCGCCGGACTGGTCTTCGTGCTGCTGCGCGACTCCCGGCTGGCCGACCGCGGCAGGCCCGACGACCGGCCCCAGATGCGCGTGGCCGAGGCCTGGGAGCACACCGCCTACCGCGCCGCGCTGACCTCCTTCTTCGCCAACGGCTGGGCCACCTTCGGCGTGCGCAACTCCCTGACACCGCTGCTGGCGGCCACCGCCTTCGCGGGCACCGGCTTCTGGCTGGACGGCCCGCAGATCGCCGGGGCGGCCCTGTCCCTCTTCGCGGTGGGCAACATCGCCGCCGTCACGTTCTCCTCCCGGCTCTCCGACGTCCACGGCCGCAAGCCTCTGATCATCATCGGCCTGCTGGTGGCCGCGGCGGGCACCGCCTTCATCGGCTGGATGGACAACGCCTGGCTGTTCCTGGCCCTCTGCGTGCTCTCCGGGGTGGGGACGGGACTGCTCAACGCGCCGCAGCAGGCCGCCGTCGCGGACCTCGTGGGGCAGGACCGCAAGGCCGGGCCCGTCATGTCCACCGCCCAGATGGCCTCCGACCTCGGGGCCATCTCCGGTCCGCTGATCGCCGGACTCGTGGTGGATGCGGCCGGCTTCGGCTGGGCCTTCCTGCTGAGCGGGACGGTCCTCGCGGTGGGTGCGGTGTCCTGGGCCTTCGCCGCGGAGACCAACCTGCCGGTGGCCCCCGGCGGGCCGCGCACCGGGGCCCTGCCGGTGGTCAGTCCGCCGGGGCAGCCTGCGGAGCGGCCGGCGCAGCGTCCAGACGCTGGCTGATCACCGTACTGACCCCGTCCCCCCGCATGGACACCCCGTAGAGGGCATCCGCGACCTCCATGGTGCGCTTCTGGTGGGTGATGATGATCAGCTGGCTGTCCTGCTGCAGCTCCCGGAAGATCTCCAGCAGCCGCCCCAGGTTGGTGTCGTCCAGCGCGGCCTCCACCTCGTCCATGACGTAGAACGGGCTGGGCCGGGCCTTGAAGATCGCCACGAGCATGGCCACGGCCGCCAGCGACCGTTCCCCGCCGGAGAGCAGGGACAGCCGCTTGACCTTCTTCCCGGCCGGCCGGGCCTCCACCTCGACGCCGGACTCCAGCAGGTTCTCCGGGTCCGTCAGGAAGAGCCGCCCCTCGCCCCCCGGGAACAGGGTGGCGAAGACGTGCTGGAACTGGGCCGCGGTGTCCTCGAAGGCCGCCGAGAACACGCGCAGCACCGTGTCATCCACGTCCTGGATGATGGTCAGCAGGTCCCGCCGGCTGGCATCCAGGTCCTCGAGCTGTCCGGTGAGGAAGCGGTGGCGTTCCTCCACCGCGGCGTACTCCTCCAGGGCCAGCGGATTCACCCGGCCCAGCGCGGCCAGCTCGCGTTCGGCGCGGCGCAGCCGCTTCTGATGCTCGGCCCGGTCATAGGGCACGGTGTCTGAGGACTCGGACCCGGCGTCCCCGGCAACGGGGCCCGACGACGGCCCGTCCGGTGCCGCGGTGTCCGGCGCCTCGTCCTCGGTCGGGCTCCCGGCCGGGTCCCCGGTCTGGCCTCCGGGTGGCTGCTCCGCCGGCTCGAGCGGGACCGGCACCTCGGGCCCGAAGTGCTCCAGCAGGTACTCGCCGGTCATGCCCAGGTCGTCCAGGGCCCTGCCCAGCAGCTGGTCGAGCCTGAGCTGCTGCTCCTGCCGGGCCATCCGCGCCGCGTGCAACCGGTCCTTGGCCTGGGCCACCGCCGAGCGGTGCTGTTCAGCGGCCTGTTGCAGCCGCTGCCGCTCGGCCGTGAGCTCCTCCCCCCGGCGCTCGAGTTCGGCGCGGTCGGCCTCCGCCCGGGCCACCGCCAGCTCCAGGCCCGCCATCGCCTCCGCCAGGGCCCGCGTGACCGCGGTGATCCGCGTCAGCCAGGCCCGGCGCCTCTGCTCGGCCCGCTCGCGCTCCTGGTGGGCCACGGTGGCCGAGGCCACCTGACGCCGCGACTGCTCGGCCCGTGCCGAGAGCTGGGACAGCGCGGACTCGGCCGCCCGCAGGGCCAGGCGGGCCTCGGTCTCCTGGTGCCGGGCCTCGCCCGCCCGGACCTCCGCGGCGTCCCGCGCCGCCGGATCCGGAACGGACTGGCCGGAAGACCCGTCCCCGGACGCGGCCCCCGTCTCGTCCGTGGCCTCCGTGGCCTCTGTGGCCTGGCCCTGCCGCTCGGCGGCCTCGATCGCGTGACCCACCGCGTCCTCGGCCTCGGCGAGTCGGGCACGCAGCCCGGTGAGCTCGTTCCGCTGCCGTTCGGCGGCCTGATCGGCGTGGGAGAGCTGCTGGTTCAGCCGCGCCAGGTCCTCCGTCACGGCCGTGAACCGGGCGTCCGAGGCCTCGAGGGCCTCCAGGGCGGCCCGCTCGGCGGCTGCCGCCTCGGCGACCTCGTGTCCCAGCCCGGAGCGCTCGAAGCGCAGCCGCTCGACCTCGTGCAGGGCCGCCGCGGCCACCGCGGCCGCCTCGTCGGCGGCGGCCTGGCGTTCCAGCCGGCTCCCCGCCCCGGCGCCACGGCCGTCCGCCCACCCGGCACCGAGCACGTGGCCGTCCCGGGTCGCCAGGCGGACCGGGGCCCCCCGGTGGCGCGCCGGCACCCGGCCGGACTCCCACAGGGCCCGCGCGGTGTCCAGGTCCTCCACCAGCAGCGTCCCGGCCAGCAGCGAGCGCACCGTACCGGCGATGGCGGACTGTGCCGGCCCCGCCGGGAACCGCACCATCGCACCCGCGTCCGTGACGCCGTCGGGCAGCGCATCCGGGAGAACCCCGGCCCCGTCCCCGCCGCCGGCCGGGCCATCGGCCGAGTCGCCGGCGGGGTCGTCTGCGGGGTAGTCTGCGGGGTCGTCGGACCAGGCGAACAGCAGCCGCGCATCCGCGGCGCCGGCCTCGGCGAGCCGCCCGGCGGCCCGCACCGCCGGGTCCAGTCCCTCCACCACGAGTTGCTCGGCGGGCCCGCCGAGGGCCGCGGCGATGGCCGCCTCCCAGCCGTCCTGGACGGTCAGTGCCTCGGCGAGCGCGGTGGGCCTCAGGTCCTCGAGGGCCGACGCGGCGGCGCCGGCCTGCGGCTCCAAGGCCTCGATCAGGGCATCGCGCCGGGCCACCGCCGCCCCCTGGGCGGCCTCCGCGGCGGCGAGCGCCTCGTCGAGCCGTGCGAGCCGGTCCCGGAGCCCGCCGGCCACCGCGGCCGCCTCCTCATGGTCGGCGTCCAGCGCCTCCTCGGAGTCGAGGGAGCCGGCCAGCTGGTTCTGGTAGTCCGCGAGTTCGGCGCGCAGGTCCTCGGCCGTCCGCTCGCTCTCGGCCAGGCGGGCAGTGGACTGGTCCCATTGGCCCCGCAGGGATCGCTCCGTGGCGCGGGCGGCCTCGACTCGGCCCGCGGCCACGGCGGCGGCCTGACGCCGGTCCGCGGCCTGCTGGAGGAGCCGCGTGTAGGCCTCGTTGGCGACCCGGGCCGAGTGCTCGGCCTGCTGCCGTCCGGCCGAGGCCCGTTCCAGGTCCTCGCGCGCGGTGGTCACGGCGTCCTCGGCGGCGGACGCGTCCGCCCCGGCACGTTCGGCCAGCTGCCGGGCGGCGTCCGGGTCCGGGCCCGAGAGCGGCGGCACGGGGTGGCGGCGGGACCGCTCGCGTTCGGCGGCCACGGCCCCCAGGGAGCGGTACCGCTCGGCGAGGGTGGACAGCCGGTACCAGTGCTCCCGGGCCGCGGCGGCCGCCTGGGCGGCGGTGGCGACGTCCGCGGCCATCGCCGTGGCCGCCTCGCCGGCGCGGTCCACCTCCGCCTGGGCGCCCGCCACCGCGGCCTCGAGTTCCTGGTCTCCGGCCCCCAGCCGGTCCAGCGCGTCCTGTTGACGCGCCACGTCGTCGGCGAGCAGACGGGAGCGGGCGTCCCGCACGTCGTACTGGATGCGCTGGGCTTTGCGGGCCGTCTTGGCCTGCTTGGACAGCGGCCCCAGCTGGCGGCGCACCTCCTCGCTGAGGTCGCGCACCCGGTCCAGGTTGGAGCGCATGGACTCGAGTTTGCGGACGCTGCGTTCCTTGCGCCGGCGGTGCTTGAGCACGCCGGAGGCCTCCTCGATGAAGCCGCGGCGCTCCTCGGGGCTGGCCTGCAGGATCCGGTCCAGCTGCCCCTGGCCGACGATCACGTGCATCTCGCGGCCGAGCCCCGAGTCGGAGAGCAGCTCCTGGATGTCCAGCAACCGGCAGGAGCTGCCGTTGATCGCGTACTCCGACCCGCCGCTGCGGAACAGCGTGCGGGAGATGGTGACCTCCGAGTACTCGATCGGCAGGGCGCCGTCCGTGTTGTCGATGGTCAGGGAGACCTGGGCGCGGCCCAGCGGCGCCCGGCCCGTGGTCCCGGCGAAGATGACGTCCTCCATCTTGCCGCCGCGCAGGTTCTTGGCGCCCTGCTCCCCCATCACCCAGGACAGGGCGTCCACCACGTTGGACTTGCCCGAGCCGTTGGGTCCCACCACGGCGGTGACGCCGGGCTCGAACTGGAACGTGGTGGCCGAGGCGAAGGACTTGAATCCCCGGACCGTCAGCGACTTCAGGTACATGGAACCGACACGATCAGCGGCGGACCACGAGACGGGACTCAGCCACTGAGGCCGTCCTGGAACTCCGGCATCCTGGATCCGACGCCCAGTAGTTCGGCGATCGCCGAGACGGATCGTTCCGCGGCCTGCCCGTCGCCGTAGGGGTTCACGGCATTGGCCATGGCCTCGTAGGCGGCGGGATCGTGGAGCAGGCTGGAGACCTCGTCCACCACCCGCTCCTCGTCGGTGCCGATCAGCCGGACGGTGCCGGCCGTGACCGCTTCAGGACGTTCGGTGTTCTCCCGCATGACCAGCACGGGCTTGCCAAGGCCGGGAGCCTCCTCCTGGACGCCGCCGGAATCCGTGAGCACCACGGTGGACAGGGACAGCAGGTGCGTGAACTCCCCGTACGGCAGCGGTTCGGTGACGGTGATGTTCCCCAACCCCTCCAGAAAGGGCAGGATTGCTTCTCGCACCACCGGGTTCTTGTGGGCCGGCAACACGAACTCGACCTCAGGGTTGTCCCGGGCCAGGCGTGCCAGGGCGCGGCCGACGCCGCGCATGGCCTCTCCCTGGTTCTCCCGGCGGTGTGTGGTCACCAGGACCAGCTTGCGTCCGTCTCCCACCTCATCCGCCAGGCGGGTCAGCTGGGGATCGCTGAACGCGACCCTCTGGTCCACGACGGTCAGCAGGGCGTCGATGACCGTGTTGCCGGTGATGTAGATGTCCCCGCGAGCCGTGTTCTCCCGCAGGAGGTTGTCCCGGGAGACGGAGGTGGGAGCCAGGTGGAGGGCGCTGATCTGGGAGGTGATCTTACGGTTGGCCTCCTCTGGAAACGGCGAGTTGATATTGAAGCTGCGCAGACCAGCCTCCGCGTGCACCACCGGGATGCCGCGGTTGAAGGCGGCAATGGCCGCCGCGGTCGAGGTCGAGGTGTCCCCCTGGACCACGACGGCGTCCGGCTGCTCGACGACGAGGACCTCGTCCAGCCCGGAGATGGTCTTCGCCATCACCATGTTGAGCGTCTGCCGAGGTTGGATGATGTTGAGATCGTGATCCGGGACGATCCCGAAGAGCTCATTGACCTGATCCAGCATCTCCCGATGCTGGCCGGTCACGGTCACCACGCACCGCAGGTTCTCAGCACGCTGCAGGGCCGTCACGATCGGAGCCATCTTGATGGCTTCTGGACGGGTCCCGTAGATGGGCATGATGGTCAGTGGACGAGCGGTCACGGTGATCGGGGACTCCTCGGTGGACGGGACACGCCGAGGGTGGTGGCCGATCTTCGGCGGCGACTCGGCACGCTTGCTCCCGAACATCCTAGGCGAGGCGGACCAGATCCCGGCCCGCTGCCCAGGCTGCAGATGCCGGGATCGGCACCAGTCGCGCGGTTATACTTGCTGACACATCGGCTCCCCCCCGGCTTCATCGGGCGTGCCAGACCCAGAAGTCCGGACGTCCCACGTCGTGGACGCCGCCAGACGACGTTGAAGGATTCAGTTGCCACCTGTCGATCAAGCGCCGGAGGGCGGGTCAACCGTCAGGACCATCAGACTGGAACGCGGCGAGCTCGTGCGGGTCGGCGCACGTCCCGCGCTTCTGGAGTATCTCCGCCAGCTGTGGGATTACCGCAGCTTCATCGTGTTCGACTCCCAGTCACGGGTGTCCGGTGACAACAACCAGAACACCCTGGGCCGGTTGTGGCTGGTGTTGAACCCGATCCTCAACGGTGCCACCTACTACTTCGTGTTCGGGTTGCTGCTCGGAACCGGCCGTGGCATCGACAACTTCATCGCCTACCTGATCATCGGCGTGTTCATGTTCCGCTTCACGTCCTCGGCGATCACCAGTGGTGCCCGGTCCATCACCAACAACCGGGCGGTCGTCAGGGCGTTCCAGTTCCCGCGAGCCACCCTGCCCCTGGCGGTGAACGTGCGCGAACTGCTGATCCAGATCCCCGCGTTCGTCACCATGTTCGTGTTGATCCTGGTGATCCCGCCGTTCGAACCGATCACCTGGAAGTGGCTGCTGTTCATTCCGCTGGTGGCCCTGCAGGTGCTGTTCAACGTGGGGCTCAGTCTGTTGCTGGCCCGGTGGGTGACCAAATACAACGACATCGTGAACCTCATCTCGTTCGGCACCCGGATCTGGCTGTACCTCTCGGCCGTGTTCTTCAGCCTGGACCGTTTCGAGGACAACCCGGCCATCATGGCCATCATGGAGCTCAACCCCATGTTCTGTGTCCTGGACATCGCCCGGGACTGTCTGCTGTACGACTCCTGGCCCGACCCCCAACGCTGGATCGTCCTGGGCGCGTGGACCGTGGTGCTGCTCGTGGTGGGCATGCTGGTGTTCTGGCGTGCCGAGGAGACCTACGGAGTGGAGTCCTGATGCCCGGGAACGTGGATCCCTCGCTGGCGCCCGGGGCAACGACATCCGTCCCGGACCCGCTCGTGGTGGTGGACCAGGTCGCCATGACCTACGTGGTGCGTTCGAACTCACACCGCGGGTCCTCCGGCAAGACTGAGCGCAACCGCAGTGCCTCTGGACTCACCACGACCCACATCGAAGCCCTCAAGCCGCTGTCCTTCATGGTCGAACACGGCGAGAGCGTCGGGGTGATCGGGACTAACGGCTCCGGCAAGTCCACCCTGATGAAGCTGGTCACCGGCCAGCTGCATCCCACCGGCGGCACCGTCTACGCCACCAGCCGGCCGATCATGCTCGGTGTCAACGCCGCCCTGGTCCAGCAGATCTCCGGCCAGGACAACATCATCCTGGGTTGCCTGGCCATGGGAATGTCCCGGGCCCAGGCCGAGGGCAGGCGGCAGTCCATCATCGAGCTCTCCGGCCTGGGGGACTCCATCCATCTTCCGCTCAAGGCCTATTCCTCCGGAATGGCTGCGCGGTTGCAGTTCGCCATCGCCACCAGCATGGACCCGGAGATCCTGGTCATCGACGAGGCCCTGAACACCGGTGACGCACAGTTCCGGGAGCGCACCGGCCGGCGGATCTCCGAACTGCGCGAGCAGGCCGGCTGCGTGTTCCTGGTCAGCCATTCCCTGGGGACCATCCGGGACATGTGCACCCGCGTTCTCTGGATCGAGCGGGGGGAACTGTTGATGGACGGAGATCCCGAAGAGGTCACCGACCGGTATCAGGAATACTCGAACCACCTCGGCCGCAACCGCGTCAAGGGAGCCCGGCTCCTCCGGGAGGAATGCCAGCGCGAGCTGGTCCGCACGCGGTTCAGTTGGACCGACGGCACCGGACGCCGCTAGGCCGGGCCAGCATGACCAATCACCCCGCGCCGAGCCCGGCGGCACGTCTCCCGGCTGTGGCCCGCGGTGCCATGGTGCGTGCGCGCCAGGGAGGCCGTACGGCCCGGTCCACCCTGGACCGCACCCTCGCCGCCTTGCGCCGTCGCGGCCGCGGGTTCACGGGCGTCACCGGTGTCCCGAAGGCCGCCTGGTCCCGCGCCGCTGTGACTTTCCCTGACTCCGCACCGGCCCTGGAGCGCATCCTCCCCCTGCCGCCCGCCCTGCGCCTGTCCCGGTGGCTCTGGGGGACGACGACGGCCGGTCAGGACGGTGGCGACCGCACCGAGGCGCGTCTCGGTCTGGAGATCGGCCCGGACGATGCCGAGACACCGGTCGGGTCCTTCACCACGGGTGAGCTGGCCGCGCTGTTGTCCGGGCGGCCCTGGCAGCACTGGCCGGCCCGTTCCCCGCGACTGGTCATCCTCACCGCGGCCGGCCAGGCCGGGGCCGTGCGGGATGCCGTCCGCGCCGCCGGTGCCCGCAACGCCACTCTGGTCGTCGAGGACCCCGGCCCTGCACGCCGGGCGGAGCTCCTGAGTCTTCTGAGCACGGTAGCCGTCCCCTCCGGCCCACGGTCCGCCGGCCTGCTGGTCACCGAGGCGCAGGCGGCGGGGATCATGGTCCTGACCCACGCACCCACAGCCTCCCTGCCCGAAGATCTGGGTAGTCCCGGGGGCCGGCGCGTGGCCGGACGGGCCGCCCGCCACGCCCTGGCCTCAGCGGCCGGAGATCTCCTGCTCCCGGCGGTGTCCCAGCCCCCTGCCTCGGCACGTATCAGGATGGGGCTCGAGCCGCGCCGGGTGGTGGTGGCCGGGCACGACCTGAAGTTCGCCAGTGGCCTCGTGGACCACCTGCGGGAGGCCGGGCACGACGTCCGCCTGGACCCCTGGACCGGTCATGCCCGCCACGATCCCGAGGCGAGCCGCCGCCTGGCCGACTGGGCCGACGTCGTGCTGTGTGAATGGGCCTTGGGCAACGCCGTCTGGTACTCCCGCCACACCCCGGCCGCCACCCGACTGACCGTGCGACTGCACCTGCAGGAGGCGGCCACGGTGTTTCCCGGCCAGGTGGACACCGCGCGGGTAGACCGGGCCGTCTTCGTCGCCGAGCACGTCCGCCGCCAGGTCGTCCGGGACCACGGCTGGCCGGCACAGCGAAGCATCGTGGTGCCCAACGCCGTGCGCATCCCGGGTGCGTCTGGCCCCCGGGACCCGAACCTGCGGTTCCGGCTGGGGCTGGTGGGGATGGTCCCGGCCCGCAAGGGGATGCACACCGCCCTGGACGTCCTGGCCCTGCTGCGCGGGCAGGACGAGCGGTACCGTTTGAGCCTGCGCGGACACCGTCCCGAGGATGTCGCCTGGCTGCGGGGCCGGCCGGCCGAACTGGAGTATTTCCGCGCCCAGCTGGAGCGCATCACCACCGACGACCGGCTGCGGGAGGCGGTGGATTTCTCCCCCCATGGCCCGGACATGGACCGCTGGTTCGCCGGCATCGGTGTGGTGCTCTCGACCAGCGACTACGAGTCGTTCCACTTCACCATCCCGGACGGGGCCGCCCACGGCTGCGTGCCGAGGTCTCTGGCCTGGCCCGGAGCCGACCTGCTGTACCCCGCCGGATGGCTGGCCCCGGACGCAGCCGGCCTGGCCGAAGCCGTTCAACGGGCTACCGCCGAGCCCGAATCCTGGCAGCGGGAGGCAGAACGCTCGCGCTTCGAGGTGGCCACCCGGTACGACCGGGAGCACGTGCTGCCCCGATTGGCCGCAGAGGTCCTCGGGCTGCGCCCCGCACCTGGCGCTGGCCCCAGTACCGTGTGAGACAGACCTCGCACGCGGACACCGCTTCCGGACCGCAGCATCCATCCGACCGTCCCCGCCACCCAAGGAGATCCCCGCCGTGACCGACACCCCCTCGAATCCTGACCGACGACCGCACATGGTCATGGTGGTGGGCAACCAGGTGGTGGGCGACTCCCGGGTGGAGAAGAGCGCCGTCACCGCCGAGCAGGCCGGCTACCGCGTCACCGTGCTCGGCACCGCTCGCCGCACCGTATTCCCCATCGGCGAGTACCACGGGATCCCGATCTACCGCACGCCGGCGGTGTTCCGCCGCCAGAGCGCGCTGAACCAGTGGAAGTCCCTGCGCCCCTCCGTCTCCCCCACGTGGGGACGCCTGGCGGACGCCGACGGCACACCGACCTTCGGCCCCGGCGAGCCGCTGCCCGCCCCCGGAGCGGGCGCCGGCCGCTCGTGGCGAGACCGTCTGGCCGAGAACGTGGAATTGGCGCGGGACCGCGTCGTCGCCAAGACGCCGGGAGGCTGGCGGACCGTGTGGCCGCACATCGCCGACTACGAGGAGCTGTTCCTGCCGCCTCTGCTGCACCTGGCCCCCGACGTCATCCACACCCACGACCGGCACCCGCTGGCCGCCGTCCACTCCTATGTGCAGCTCATGCGCTCCCGCGGGCGCACGATCCCCTGGCTCTACGATGCCCATGAGTGGGTCCCGGGCCAGGAGATCGTCGGTGGTGACCAGGCCCGGATCGGCTGGGTCGCCGCCGAGGCGGAGCTGATCAGGCACGCGGACGCCGTGATCTCGGTGACCGATGAGCTGGCCGGACGGATGAAGAGCCGCCACCGTCTCCCCGAGCGCCCGACCGTGGTGCACAACGCCCCGCTGGCCGCGAAGACCCCGCTGGACCCTGAGCAGCGGCTGCCCCTGCGGCAGGAGTGCGGCCTGGACGAGGACACCCCTCTGCTGGTCTATATCGGTCGGCTGGCCGATGTGCGGGGCATCTTCACGATCATCGATGCACTGGCGCAGCTGCCTGGGGTGCACGCGGCCTTCGTGGGCAATCAGGATGATGCCTACCGCCAGCGCATGCGGGACCACGCCGCGCAGATCGGTGTGGACGACCGCCTGCACATCGCAGACTACGTGCCCTCCAGCTCGGTCACGTGGTACATCCAGGGTGCCACGTGCGGCGTCAGCCCTCTGATGCCCACCCCCGCCCACGAGCTGGCCATCCCCACGAAATTGCGCGAGTACCTCCAGTCGGGACTGCCCCTGGTGGTCAGCGACCTCACCGAGCAGGCGGCCTTCACCCGGGACGGCGGGCTCGGCACCGTGTTTGCCCCCGGACAGGCCGATTCCCTGGCCGGTGCCGTGCAGGAGCTACTGGACAGGCTTCCCGATTTCCGCGCTGCTGTCCGCGACCCCGAGGTGCAGGCCCAGCACACGTGGGAAGGGTCCGAGCAGGTGCTCACGGAACTCTGGCACCGGCTGTGCCCGGTCCCCGATGCCGCCGCTGGGCCTGCCGGCGTCGAGCCGGCAGCTTCCGAGACGGCCGGCCCTGTGCTGGCCGTGGTGGCCGAGGCACCTGAAGACCAGCCCCTGGTCCACGCCTGGCGGGACCAGGCAGGTCCGGTGGAGCCGGTCCCCGGTGTCCCGGTGGACGGCGGCGGGCGGGGCCCCGCCCTGAAGGACGCACTCGACCGGTGGATACGGGTCGACCGCGCTGCCGACGGGGTTCTGTACACCGGCGCGGTGAACGCCTCCGGAAGCCTCGACGGGGGGTTCTCCTCCGAGGTCCGGTCGCTGCTGGAACGCGGCAAACCAGTCGCCGTGTGGACCGCAGAGGCTCCGCTCGCCGACCCACGGCTGCTGGCTGAGGCCTACGAGGGTCACCCCTTCTCGATGCTGCCCCGGGAGGCAGCAGAGCGGTACCGGAGACAGGTACGGCGCTCGGCGCAGCCCCTCCTGGACCTTCAGGCCGGCGGTAACCTGCAGTTGCTCACCAGCCGACAGGCCGACGCCCGCCTCCTGGGTGCTCTGTGGTGCCCGGTGCCCGTCCCCACCCCCACGACAGACCGGTATGGGTCATCAGGCTGGGCGCCGGAGGGGGCCCAGGACCGGCCGGTGCAGGTCCTGGTGGTGCCGACCTTGCGTACCCCGCAGGAGGAGCAGGCGCTGGATCGGATGGCTGAACGGGCCGAAGCCGAAGGCCTGGAAATCCTTCGTCCCCGGCATCGGAAATTCAGGCCCGCCATGGCCGCGACGGCGGACCTCGTGATCGACGCACTGCACCTGGGCGAGTCTTCCGACGCCGCGGCGTGGGCCTGGCGCTCTGGGCGGATCGTGGTGGGCCAATCCACCTCCGCACCGGCCGCGCCGGAGGAGGCGGCGGCTCCCGCGGCCCCGGTGGTCCAGGCCGGGGACCACGACCTGACGGATCGGGTGCTGGAGCTGGCGGAGTCGCTACGCGCCGGAGAGGCCGGCGAGCTGCTCCGCGCGAGCCATGACTACGGGACCCTGGTCCATGACGGGCGCCTGAGCGTCCGAGTCATCCGCTCAGCCCTCGGCCTCTAGATCCAAACCCGGTGCCAGGCCTGCAGGTCTGGCACCGGTCGAGGAGTTCAGGGACGGAGCTCCGCCACTCGGTCCAGGTAGACCATCAGGTCAGTCACCCGTGCCTCCCAGGTCTCCTGCTCACGCGCCTGTGCCAGACCGGACAGGTCGGCGTTGACCAGCGCCTCGATCCCCTCACGGATGCCCTCCTGGGAGCGGGGGCAGGCCAGTCCCACCCGGCGGTCCCGCACGAAGTCGGCGATGGCCATGTCCTCGAAGCACAGCAGGGCGTAGCCGCGCTCGATCAGGCTCATGGTCTTGTACGGGAAGCTGAACCGGGCATAAGAGCCGCCCAGGAGTACCGCGCCGATGGAGCGCTGGCTCCGCGGGACGTACCACTCCAGGGACTCGGTGATGACCCTCAGTCCGGGGCGGTCCTGCAGACCGTGGTACTCGAGCATGGTGTGCAGCCGGTCCACCTCCAAGGGCCGGACGACGAAGTCGAGTAGCAGCGACTCGTCCAGCCCCGTCAAGGCGGCCAGGTATTCGTCCAGGCCGTACAGTTCGCTGACGCCGCCGGCATACAGCAGGGTGGTTGACTCGTCCCCGGCACCGATGGCCTCCGGGAGCCCCGTCGCCACGTTCTGCGGCGCGACCGCCGGAGGCAGGGGAAACCACGTCCGGGCCGGTTCGCCGTGCCGCTTCAGCAGCGCATTGAACCCGGCCCCTGCGGCCTCGCTCGGCGCGGCCAGCACGTCGACGGAGGCCTCGATCACCCGCAGTTCGCGCAGCCCGTCGTCCTGCATCCGGGCGCGCCGTTCTGGCTCGTCCAGGTATCCATCGAACTCCTCCAGCCAGTGGAGGTCCCGCACGAACCACGCCGAGCGGCCACCGTGACGGCGCATGGTCTGCGCGAGGGCGGCCACGGCCCCGGGGATGTGTTCGAAGGGGATCGGCGAGGTGGAGTTCTCCCCGTACAGCAGCCCGGCCGGTCGGCCGGCGGCCAGGAGGCCCTCCACTAGCTTCGCCCGCCGTTCGAAGACGCTGGGGGTCGAGTACAGGCGGACGGAGGGGCTCTGCCGGTCGAGTGCCGTGGCCATGTTGCGCACGCGCTGAGGACGGGCTCCGTCGGTGCGGTCCTCTAAGGGAGAGGTGGAGAAGAACACATTCAGCGGACCGTTGTCCTGGTGCACCCGTAGCTGCTCGTAGGAGCGGTCCACGGGCCGTCCCATCGCGGCCAGGTACGCCTGGAGTAGATCCTGCTCCGGCCGGCCACCGGTGGGGGCGGACCTCGCCGGGCCACCCGGGCCGTCCGGACTGGCGACACCGGCCTCCTGCTCCAGGACCTCATGCAGCGCGCCGGCCAGCCTCGCGCCGCGGCCGGTCCTGACAAAGCCGCGCTCAGTGGCCCAGTACCCCATGCCGATGGTGTCCTCCACCACCAGCCGGTCCCCGTCCCCGGCGTCGAGGAAGAGGTCGGCCACGGCCTGATGATCACGAGAGCTGCCCGTGAGGACCACGTGGGTGAACCCCTCGAGCCGACCGGCAGCCGTGCTGGCCAGCGGACGGCGTCGGCTCACATCGCGCTTGCGGTACAGGGCGGAGGCGGACAGGGCGGTCAGCGTGCCGCCATGGTGCTCCGCCACCTGGCGGAGCATCCCGGCCTGAGCCTCGCTCCGGTCCTCGGCGACTCCCTCGGGATGGAGCATGACCACCCGGGGCGCCGTCCCTCGATGGTCCAGCAGCGGCGCTGACACCACGAGGGCGCCCCTCGGGTCCAGGTGCAGCAGGTGGGCGCTGCGGGATGACTTGGACAGGGCCTTGTCGAACTCGTACTCATCCTGCAGAAAGATTCGGTCCACGGCGGCGGTGAGGTCTTGGACGTCCTCCGTGAGCAGGGTCCGCGCCGCGGAGAAGTCCAGGTCCCCTCGCCAGAGGATCGGGACGAACTCGTCCTCGAGATGACGGGCCGCGAAGCCGGCAGCGGGCAGGGACAGCGCGAAGACGGCCTCGTAGGCACCCTGGTCGAGGACCTCGCGAACCATCCTGGCCACCTGGTTGCGCGCCGAGCGCATCGGCCAGTAGGTGGCCCAGCGGTTCAGCCCGCGCCTGTTCTGCGGCGCGCTGCGCTGCAGCCAGCCGGGTCCCTGGACATCCAGGATATCGACCTGGTGATCGCAGGCGGTGGCATTGTCCACGAGCGAGGCCTCGGCGGGGCCGTAGTGCGAGACCAGAAACAGAACCCTCATGATCCGTCCTCCCCTTCGGTGGCGTCCCCGGGACCGACGTCGCCGGGAGTGAGACCCATCAGCACCATCTCCCGGCGCACCGTCTGCTCCGGGCCACTCTGCCGCGCGACCCGCTGGGCGGCGGCCTCGGACATCCGCTGGAACAGCTCAGGGTGCTCGAACAGCCTGATCATGCCGCGCACCATCCCCGCGACGTCCTCCGGGCCGGCGATCACGGCGCTGGAGCCGTCGACGAACTCCGGGATGGCGCAGACGGCGTTGGTGACCGGCACCAGCCCGGAGGCCATGGCTTCGTCCCTCGAGACGCCCTGGGAATCCCAACGGCTCGGCACGAGGAAGACGCCGTAGTCACGGTGCAGGCGCGCGATCTCGTCCTGCGAGGCGAATCGCCGCTCCACCTGGACGTTCCCGTCCTCGGCGAAGGCGTCCTCGAATCCCTGGAAGTGCATCCCGTCCCCGATGATCCGGATCGACAGCTGTGGCCAGTATCGCGTCTCCCGCAACGCCTGCAGCGCCTTGACGGCGAGATCCGGGGCGTAGTTCAGGTTGGCCGCCGAACGCACCCACAGGATCTTGTATCGCTGTTCGGCGTCCTTGGGATGGTAGGTGAACAGTTGGGTGTCCGTGACGTTGTGGACCACCGCCGTGCGTTGGGCCGGGTACACCAGTTCCATGTCGTCTTGGGATCCCCGTCGCCACCAACGGGAGACGAACACGAACCGCTCCGGACCGTTTGGGTGGGCCAGGACCTCGCGCCAGAACCGCTGCCGGATCAGGGTGTCCTTGATCCCGTTGGACAACGGCTCGGGCGAGCGGTAGTTGCGGATGGTCCGGACCCACCGCCGAGACTCGAAGCCGTGCATGAAGGTGAACCAGCGGATTCCGGCAAGACTGTCGCGGACCTGTTCCCAGATGAACGCGTTGAGGAAGTGACTCGACGCAGAGGTGTAGCCAATCCGCCGCAACAGCTCTCGCACCTCGGCGCCCCGGCCGACGAGGACCGGCACCCCGTCGTACACCGTGGACTCCGGTTCCACGTCCGGCGCCACGACGGCGACGTGGACCTCTATGCCGGCCTCCAGGTAGTACTTCACCCTGCGGTGGACGAATCCGTTGCCGTATTCGTCGCCCTCTCGCGGGTACTGGTTGACGATGACCAGGTGCCGAACCCGCGCCGTGGAGACTTCCGGTGCCCCGTAGGCCTGACTCACGCGGCCGAGGTACTCCTCGACCCGGCCGGGAGCGGCCGCGGCGTCCTGGTCCTCGAAACCGGTGGCCGGCCACGGTGGAAGAGGCTGGTCGTAGAGCGCTCTCTTGAGGTGTCCCAGTTCCAGCTGCAGATAGGTCGCCTGCTCTGCCTTCGAATAGGTGGATCCGGCGTCCGCCAGAGACAGGTACCCGCCGAAGGCCGACGTGGTCTCGCGCCGAGCCGAGTGGCCGGTCAGGATGCGGCGGACCCGCCTCTTGGCCTCAGACCCGTCCGGAAGGGCGTGGAACGCCTGCCGTGCCAGCCTCTCCACCGGCGCTGGCGCCGCACGGACCTGCTCACCCCCGAACGTGATGACTCTCCGCAACCACTGCTTGGCCTGGTCCGCCGACGTGGGACTCACAGCGCGACGGCCTCCCCGCGGTCCGGGGACGAGATCATGGCCTCGGCGACCCGGAGGATCTCCAGGCCCTCCTCCAGGGAGACATGGCCCTGGGCCCGGCCCAGGACGGCGTCCCGGAACGCCTCGTGCTCGGTCCGCAGCGGCTCCTGCTTGGGGAAGGCATAGCGGACGACATCGCCCTCGGACACGCCGCGGAAGTTCTCCACCGGCTGCCACTGCGTCGCCACGCTGCCGTTGGCGTAGAACGTCAGGTCGGCCGTCAGGGTGCTGGCCACCAGCATGCCCTTCTCGCCGGTGACCACCGTGGTGCGTTCCTTCACCGGGGAGAGCCAGTTGACGATGTGGTTGGTGATGACGCCGCTCTCCAGCTGGCCGACGGC
Source organism: Citricoccus sp. I39-566 (assembly GCF_031432995.1). GTDB lineage: Bacteria > Actinomycetota > Actinomycetes > Actinomycetales > Micrococcaceae > Citricoccus > Citricoccus nitrophenolicus_A. The sequence continues at coordinate 2,041,981 of NZ_CP133842.1, read as the reverse complement.
GACCACCATGTCCTCGTGTTCCCGGCCGGCGTTGCGGGCCGTGTGGGCGGAGACGGAGGCGAAGCGCGAGCGGGCGAGCCATGCCGTGAGGTCGATGTCGTGGGTCGCCAGGTCCTTGACCACGCCGACATCGGCGATCCGGGCGGGGAACGGCCCCTGCCGGCGGGTGGCGATCTGCAGGATGCGTCCCAGCTGTCCCTCGTCCACGCGCCGCCGGAGTTCCTGCAGGGCGGGGTTGAACCGCTCGATGTGCCCCACGGCCCCGACCAGCCCGCGGGAGGAGAACGCCTCCACCAGCCGCTGTCCGGCCGCCAGGGAGGACGCGATGGGCTTCTCCACCATGAGGTGGATCCCGGCCTCCGCGACGGTCAGGCCGACCTCCTCGTGCAGTCCGGTGGGGACGGCACACACGATGGCGTCCACCCCGTGATCGATCAGCGCCTCGACGGAGGAGTACACGGGAAGGTCACCGGCCACACCGTGGACGTCACCGATCGCGTCGGCCACGGCCACCAGCTCGGTGCCCTCGATGTCCTGCATCACGCGGGCGTGGTGCCGGCCCATCATCCCCAGGCCGATCAGTCCGGTGCGGATGGTCATGCGCGGGCCTCCCCCACGACGGTGTTCACGGCGTCGATGATGCGATCCAGGTCGCGGTCCGTCAGCGACGGGTGCACCGGCAGCGAGAAGACGGTGGCCGTGGCGACGCGGGTCTGGGGCAGGTCCGCCGGCTCCTGGAACGACGGCAGCTCGTTCGTGGGAATCGGGTAGTACACCCCGGTGCCGACGCCGTACTCGTTCTTGAGCCGGTCCAGGATGCCGGCCCGTGCCGCTGCCAGCTCCTCCGGCAGCCGCACGGTGTACTGGTGGTAGACGTGCTCGGCGCCCTCACTCACCGCCGGCGTCGTGACGCCCTGCAGCCCGGCGTCCAAGCGCGCGGCGTTCTCCTGGCGCTGCCGCGTCCAGGCCTGGACCTTGGTCAGCTGGACCCGGCCGATGGCGGCGTGGAGGTCCGTCATGCGGTTGTTGAATCCGACGACCTCGTTCTCGTACTGGCGTTCCATCCCCTGGTTGCGCAGCAGCCGCACGCCGCGGCCCAGCTCCTCGCTGTCCACGGACACCATGCCACCCTCGCCGCTGGTCATGTTCTTGGTGGGATACAGGCTGAACATGCCGAAGGTCCCGAAGGTCCCGACGGGGCGGCCGTCCAGCGCGGCGCCGTGGGCCTGAGCGGCGTCCTCGAAGACCATCAGTCCATGGGCCTCCGCGATCCGGCCCAGCTCCCCCATGGGTGCGGGGTGGCCGTACAGGTGCACCGGCATGATGGCCTTGGTCCGCTCCGTCACGAGTGATTCAACGCTCTGCGGGGCCAGGCAGTATGTCTCGAGGTCGATGTCGGCGAACACCGGGGTCGCCCCCGTCAGCCGGACGGCGTTGCCCGTGGCCGCGAAGGTGAAGGCCGGGACGATGACCTCGTCCCCCGGGCCGATACCGGCCGCCAGCAGGCCCAGGTGCAGTCCCGAGGTGCCGGAGTTCACGGCCACGCACTCGCGCCCGGCCACCAGGACCTCCGCGAACTCGGCCTCGAAGGCGGCGACCTCGGGGCCCTGCGCCACCATGCCGGAGAGCAGGACGCGGTCGACGGCGGCACGTTCCTCGTCGCCGATGATCGGCTTCGCCGCGGGGATGAAATCGTTCGTGGGCTGGCTCATGGTGTCCGTCACTCTCCTTCCAGGGCCACGAGGACGTCACCCTGCTCGCGATACGTCTCCCCGGAATCGGGGCACACCAGGAGGGTGCCGTCCGTCTCCGAGGGGATCAGTTTGTGCCCCGTGGTGCCGACCCAGCCGATGCGGCGGGCCGGGACGCCTGCCATCAGGGCATGGTCCGGCACGTCCCGGGTGACGACGGCGCCGGCGGCCACCAGGGCCCAGGCCCCGATCGTCACAGGGGCGACGCAGACCGACCGGGCGCCGATCGCCGCCCCGCGGCCGATCACGACGCCGACGGCCTCCCAGTCGGAGGCCGACTTCTGGGACCCGTCCACGTTGATGGCCCGGGGGTAGGTGTCGTTGGTCAGCACGACGGCCGGGCCGATGAAGACCCCGTCGGCCAGCCGCGCCGGCTCGTACACCAGCGCGTAGTTCTGGATCTTGCACCGGTCGCCGATGCTGACGCCGGTGCCGACATAGGCGCCGCGGCCGACGATGCACTCCTCGCCCAGCGTCGCCTGCTCACGGACCTGGGCCAGGTGCCAGATCTTCGAGCCCCGCCCGATCGTCGCCTCGGCTGAGACGTCGGCGGAGTCGGCGACCGTGTATTCCCGGTCCGTTCCCTCCGTCATCTCAGGCCTCGTTCGCGGTGGACGCGGGAAGGCCGATCACCCGTCGGGTCACGGCGGACCAGCGGTCCGGATCGGTGATGTTGCGGCCGTCCACCAGCGTACGCACGCCGGGCAGGTCCTCGGCCGAGAGTCCGCGGTAGTCCGCGTGGTCGGTCTGGATGATCGCGGCGTCCACGGACTGTCCCCACGGGTAGGGGGTGAATCCCAGCTGGGTGAGTTCCTCATCGCTGTACAGCGGGTCGTGCACGGTCACCTCGGCTCCGGCGTCCCTCAGCGAGCGGACGGTGGCGAAGACCCCCGAGAAGGCCGTCTCCTTCACGCCGCCCCGGTAGGCGGCGCCCAGGACGACCACCCGCTGTCCGGCCAGCGAGCCATGGGCCCCGGCCAGCATGCCCACCGCGTAGTCCGGCATGCCGGCGTTCACGGCGCGGGCGGTGCGGACGATGTCCGCCTGCGGGTCGTTCCACAGGTACAGGCGCGGGTAGACCGGGATGCAGTGCCCGCCGACGGCGATGCCGGGCCGGTGGATGTGGCTGTACGGCTGGGAGTTCGAGGCCTCGATGACCCGGTAGATGTCGATGCCGTTGTCCCCGGCATAGCGGGCGAACTCGTTCGCCAGGCCGATGTTGACGTCCCGGTAGGTGGTCTCGGCCAGCTTGGCCATCTCGGCCGCCTCGGCGCTACCCAGGTCCCACACCCCGTTGGCCCGGGCCAGGTCCTCGCGGTCGTCGAAGTCCAGGACGGCTTCATAGAACTCGCGGGCGCGCTCCGCACCGGCGGCGTCGAGGCCGCCGATGAGCTTCGGGTACTTTCGCAGATCCGCGAAGACGCGGCCCGTCAGGACCCGCTCGGGCGAGAAGACGAGGTGGAAGTCCTGGCCCTCGGTCAGCCCGGAGCCCTCCTCGAGCATGGGCTTCCATCGCGTGCGGGTGGTCCCCACGGGCAGGGTGGTCTCGAAGGAGACCAGCGTTCCCGGGGTCAGGTGCCGGGCCAGTTCGCGCGTGGCGGCGTCCATCCAGCCGAAGTCCGGTCGGGCCTCGTCGTCCACGAACAGCGGTACCACCAGCACGACGGCGTCCGCCCCCGGGATGGCGTCCGCGTAGTCGGTCGTGGCCCGCAGGGTCCCGTCCGCCACGGAGGCGGCCAGCTTCTCCTGCAGCTGGTCCTCCCCGGGGAAGGGTTCCCGGCCGGCGTTGACCAGCTGGACGACCTGCTCGTTGACGTCGACGCCGACGACCTGGTGGCCCTTGCCGGCGAACTGGACAGCCAGCGGGAGCCCGATCTTTCCCAGGGCCACAACAGCGATCTTGAGCACGGTTCATTCATCCTTCGGTCGACGTCGACGACCACGGTCGCAGAGCGCGCTTCGGTGGTCCGGCCAGAGGTCAGCCTAACACCGGCCAACCCGCCGGACGGGGAGCCTCCCCGCGCCTTCGGGGCTGCCCGCCGCCATGATCCCCGTCACGTGATCCGGGTCTTCAGGCCGCCGAAGAGGACCCGCTGCCACGCCGCGGCCACGGACCTCTCGTCGAACCCGGACACCCGCTCGCGGGCCACCCGACCCCGCGCCGCCCGCCTCTCGGGGTCCGCGTCGGTCTGAAGGATCAGCCGCGCGGCGGCGGCGGTGTCCTCCACCACGAAGTCGTCGCCGAAGATGTCACGGGCGCCGGGTCGGTCCCACAGCACCGGCAGCGCCCCGGAGGCCATCCCCTCGGCGGGGGCCAGGTGGAAGCTCTCCACGGTGCTCGGCGAGAGCACCCAGCCGATCTTGCGCAGCCAGCCGGCCATGTCCGCCCCGAAGGGCTCGAACGCCACGGCGTGACGCACCGGATCGGCGCCCAGCCGGGCGAAGAGGTCCATGTAGGCCTCCCGCTGGACCGGCTTGCGCCACTCGTGCGGGTACTCCCAGGGCATCCGTCCACGGATGTGCAGGGTGTACCGCGGGTCGGTGCGGTGGAGCTCGCGGAGCAGGTCGACCGCACGGTCCAGGCGCTTGCGCAGCGGCACCATGCCGACGAGGCCGAGGCGGTGGCTGCGCCCCGGCAGGCCCGGACGGTCCAGGTCCGCCACGCTCACGGCGTTGGGGATGACCGAGACGAGTTCTGGATCCGCTCCCAGGTGCCCGACCACCAGCTCACGGTAGTGCTCCGAGACCGTCACGAGGTGGTCCACGGCATCGGTGTCCAGGTCCTTCAGCCACCCGCCGCGCAGCTCGAACATGTGCAGCCGGACCACCAGCCGCTGCCCGGCCCGCTTGTGCCGGGCGTACCAGACCGCGTTGGGTCCGGCCCACTCGCACATCACGACGTCGGCCCAGTCGACGTGGCGCTGTGAGGCCGCCTCGTCGTGGTGGTGCAGGGCGGACCAGTGGTCCAGTCTCAGCTCGACGTCAGGGTCGTGGTGGAGCAGGTCGACGAGTTCCCCGGCGAACTTCAGGTCGTGGCCGGCGACGACGACGCGCACGGGCCGGGATCGCCGGCCCCGGGCGGGCCGGGACAGCCCGATCCGGTCCAGCCACCGCTTCAGGACCTCGGCCCGGGCCGTCATCCGGTAGGGTCCCGCCACGGCCTGGACGCGGGCGGAGAGCTGTGGCAGGCGATCACGGGCGGCGGCGATGATCCGGGCGATCTCCTCCGGGCCGTCGCCCAGTCCGTCCACGAACAGGGGATAGTCGGCGCCGAACAGCTCCTCGTGGGCCGCGGTGCGGTTCACGAGGGGCGGGACGCCGTGGGCGCTGCTCTCCAGGACCTTGGTGGACAGCTCCAGGCTCAGGTCCAGCTCCTCGTCCCGCCACCCCAGGGAGATGTCCGCCCCGGCGGTCACGTCCAGCGCGGCCGCCCGGTCCAACGCCCCTAGCCATTCCACGCCGGGGCGGGGGGTCTGGGTGATCTCACGCATCCGGTCCGCCCACGCGGGGTGGTCCGGATCGTGCTGGACCTTGTCCCCCACCATGGTCAGTTCCGCCGCCACGCCCAGCTCCCGCAGGTGCCCCACGATCTCGGGCATCAGGTCCGTTCGCCAGCGACGCGCGAACTTGCCCGTGTACACCAGCCGCACGGGGCTGTCCGGCAGCGGCGCCGCAGGGGATGCGGCGGGCGAGGTGGCCGAGGCGGGCGCGGCGGGCACGGCGTCCGGCACCATCGGCGAGAGCACCACCGTCCGGCCGGCCGCGGCCGGGACCATGGCCTCCAGTACCGCCCGGGCCTGTTCCGTCTGGGCGAGCATGAGCCGGCTGGCCTCGGCGACCTCGCCCAGCTGCGACCAGGGCTCGGGCTGGTCCGCTGCCGTGCCCTGCGGGTAGCCGAACTCGGTCACGTAGGACCAGAGCCTTCCGGCGAAGGCGCCCCGTCGGGCGACCTGGCGGCAGATGCGGATGCCCCGGACCATGACCACGTCATAGGGTTCCCGCCTGTCCAGCTCCTGCAGGGCGTCCGCCGCCCGCATCGGGTCCAGGGCGTGGCGTCCCCGCGGCGGGTGCGCCGTCCGCACGGTCACGCCCGGCAGGCTGCGCAGGGCTCCGGACAGCAGGGTCCGGTCCTCGACCGCCTTGAGCTGCACGTCCACCTGGGCCCCGGCCAGGGACCAGGTCTCGGCCATGGACGTCAGCCACACGGCCGAGCCGTCGATGATGTTCAGGTCCACGTCCCCGTAGAGCAGCACCCTGACGGCCTGCTCGCCTCCGGTGTCGATGTCGATCATCCGGCGGCCTCCTGGATGCGCGAGGTGTCGAGGTGATCGAGGGGGTCCAGGCCTCTCAGTAGGTCCACCACTCCGGTGGGCGCGGCGCCCGGGTCCTCGGTGATGTGCTCTGCCGGGGGGGCCGTTCCGGGCCGCACGGTCTGGACGCCTCGGTCCCGCCGCAGGGCCGCGGCCCCCAGCCGGAACCGGTCCGGGCCGCGATCCACCAGCCATGCCGTCCGGCCGAGGAGGCGGGCCTGGCCCAGGGCATCCTGCAGTTCCCGGTAGAGGGCCACCCCCTCCGCGTCCAGCGCACCGGACCAGACGCCGGTCATCCCGGCCAGGTCGACCACGACGACCTCACCGCGTTCGACCGCGGCGCGGGCCGTGCCGGGCAGGAGAGCGTGGACCACATGGCCGGCCGATTCCAGCCGGGTCACCAGGTCGGCCGCTGCGAGGGCCGCGATGCCGCGGCCACCCCCCTCGGGGCGGGGCGTCGGGCCGCCCAGCAGGGCCCGATCGAGCCGGAGCGCGGACTCCGGATCCTGGGTCGCCATCGCCATCGCCGCGGCGCGGCCGGTGGTCGTGGCGGGGCGGCCGGACGCCGGCCGGCGCCCGGGGGCCAGCCCCAGCGGATCCACCGCGGGGGCGGCGTCCTGACTCGCCCGGGCGGTGACGGTCAGTCCCAGGGCCTGCCGCACCCGCCGGGCCAGCGGCTCCGGTAGGTGGCGGCCCACCCGGCGGGTCGCGCCCCGCAGGGTCCGGCGAACCGGTCTGCCGACCCGGGCGGCCAGGGCCCGTGCCCTGCTGTCAACGCTCATGTCCTGCTCTCCTCCGCCGCTACTCCGCGAGTTTGGTCCGCCCGTCCGGTCCGCCCGTCTGATCCGCGGGCCGGGACCCGTCGCCATCCCGGGGCGCCCCGGCCGGGGTCCACCCTACGCCGGGGCGACACCCAGGCGGCGGTACCCCGCCAGGTATCGTTCGGCGTTGCCGCTCCACGTCCTGGTGTCCAGAGCCCAGCGGCGCCCGGACGCTCCGAGCGTCCGGGCTCGTCCGGGATCGTCGATCAGTTCCTGGAGCGCTGCGGTCAGGGAGTCGAGGTCCTCGGGCCGGAAGAGGACGCCGGTCACGCCGTCCTGGACGAGCTCAGCCAGCGCCGGTAGGTCCGAGGCGACCACGGGGCGGCCCACAGCGGAGGCCTCCACCGACTTCATGGGCGTCACCGTCCGGGTGACGGACAGGTCCTTGCGGGGCACCACGAACACGTCCAGCGCCGCGTGGTTCAGCCGCGCCTCGGCGCGGGGGATGCGCCCGGGGAAGGAACACCGGTCCTCGATGCCCAGCTGCCGGGCCAGCACCTTCAGTCCGGGCAGGGCCACCCCGTCCCCGGCGATCCTCAGGCGCAGTCCGGGGTGTCGCGGCGCGAGGGCCGCCGTGGCGCGCACGAGCAGGTCCAGGCCCTCGTAGTCCACGATGCTGGACACCGTGCCGATGACGGTGTGCCCGGGGTCCAAGCCGAGGGCTGCCCGCGCCTCGTCCCGCGTCGGCGGCTCCTGAAGGAATTCATTCCCCACCGCGTTGGGGCAGATGACCAGCTTCTCCGGGTCGACGCCCGCCTCCACGAGGGCGGCGCGCATGCCCTCGCCGAGGGTGACCACCAGGTCCGCGCCGCGGGCCACCTCGGCCTCCCGTGCCACGAATTCCCGGTACCGCTGGGAGGTCCGGGCGTCCGGCCCGCGGGTGGCGGCCCAGGTGTCCGCCAATTGTCCCCGGACCTCGTACACCCACGGGATCCCGGCCGACTCGGCGACGGACCTGGTCACCAGCCCGTTGGTGAAGTGCGTCGTGGTGTGGAGGAGGGCGGGACGCAGGCGGCGGACGTGGTCCTGGAGGAGCTCCGCGTGCTGGTCGAGCCGCTCGCTCAGTCCCTGTCCCATCCGATACGGCAGCAGCCGGGCGTAGTCCACCGTGTCCACGGTGTCCCGGCGGGCCGCCCAGGGGATCCCCACCTGGACGGGATACCCGGGGCGGGTGACCGCCGAGACGTCCAGTCCGGCCTGCTGCAGGGAGCGGAGGATCGAGTGACTCCGTTGCGCGTAGCCGCTGGAGGTGTGGGGCAGCGAGTTGGTCAGCACGTGGAGCACTCGGCCCGGCACCGGCTCGATCGACGCGGTCGAGGTGAGCCGCGGGCGGTGACCGGTGAACCCGGCCAGCTCCCCGGCGGCCCGGCGGGCCAGGGCCCGGTTGCGGGGGTGTTGTGCGGCCAAGCCGGCCGCGCCGGACAGGTCCCCCCGATGGGCGGCCACCCGGGATGAGGCGGCGAACCAGGCGGCGCGGCGCTCCGCCGGATCCACGCCGGCCAGGACGGACTCGGCCCGGTCGTCGTCGGACAGTCCGAGGGCGGCGTCGGCCCGGTACGGGGCGGTCCGGGGCCGGGTGCCCCGGCCGGGTCGCTCCAGGGCCCGCCAGGCGGCGGCGCGGTCCCCTCGGATCTCCTGCCCGATGGCCTCGAGCACCTCCGCGCCGCACCGCCCGGACGCGATCAGCGCGGCCGACAGCGGGCGGGTCACGGCGGCCGGCAGTCGCCGGGAGACCTGCAGCGCCAGTAGCACCGGGTCGTCGACGATGTGCTCACGCACCGTCTGGGCGGTCAACGCGAGGTTGCGCAGCCACGGGACCGACCGGGGGGTGTGGCCGCGGCGGGTGGCGTCGGGAGGGGTCACTGGTCCTGCTCTCTGGGATGGTCGGGAGTCCTCGGCTGCAGCGCGTCCAGGCCTGCCGCCGGCACCGGCAGCAGGTGGACGGCGAGGGTCCGGGACGGCACGGCCTCGTGACGTCGCCTGCCCCGATGGGCCTGCAGCCGGACCCGCACGCGGGACACCCCGTGCATTCGGTGGTTCCGGTCACCGAGCACCTCCACGCACAACGGTCCGCGGGCGGGGTCAGGAGCCCCCGTGACGACGACCTCCACGGCCCCGGCGGAGCCCGCGGCAAAGCGCACCTCGGCCACCGTGCGTTCGCCCTCCAGGACCCGGAGGCCCTGCACCAGCTCCGGCCCGGCGAACCGGAGGGTCAAGGACAGGTACTCCCCGTCCGCGCACGTCGTTTCGGCGGCGCCGAGCGGATAGCGCCGGTTCAGGTGCATCAGGCGGTCCGCCCCGTCGGTGAGCGCGGTGTCCGGCCGACTCCCGGCCGTTTCATCGGCGTCGTCGGGTGCGGTGGTGGAGGCGGCGAGCCGGGTCGCGGCCCGGTCGAACCAATCGGACAGCTGCCGGCGGGCATCCAGACGGTGGCGTCGACGCTCCATCCCGGTCAGCCCGGTCAGTCCGGTCAGCCCGGTCAGTCCGGTCAGTGCCTCCGGTGCCCCCGGTCCCTCAGGAGGCGCCACCGAGGCGCGCCGTGCGAGCTTCCTCGACGCCTCCCCGGCGGTCGCGACCTTGGTCAGCCAGGTCCCCCACGGGTCCTGGTCGGCGATGGCGCGGTGGCGCGTGGTCAGCAGCGTCGGGCTGGCGCACACCGCGTACGGCGTCACGGGCGGATGGGACTGGCGCCGTCCCGAGCCCATCGGTTGGAGGTAGACCACCGGACGGGCCAGCGCCGCGGCCAGGTCCTGAGTCCGGGACCCGGCGAGCTCGTCACCGCTGAGCTCCCGGTGCGGACCGGGAAGGCCCTCGAGCACGGCGTCGGTCGCGGGATCGTCCCCGGCGCGGACGACGGTGAGGCCGTCCGGCCCGTCCTGTCGTCGGTCCTTCCGCCCGTCCTGCGGGCCGTCCAGCTGGCGCACGGACTCCAGGAAGGCGGATTCCACCACCCCCGGCGTCTGCAGGACGTGGTCCACCCCTTGGAGCAGCGCCACCCGGTCCACGGGCGCCGCGCCCACTCGCACCACCAGGTCGATCTCCGCGACGTCCTCGCGGGTGAGCCGCTCCTCCGTCACGAGGCACACGGTGGCGATCCCCGCCGCGCGCAGCACGGACGCGTCGTCCGCCGTCAGCCCGATGCCGTCGGCCACCACCAGGAGGCGGACCGGGCGTCCCCTGAGCACCGTCAGGAGCGTGCGCGCATCGAGTACCGCCGCGAAGGCCGAGCCTGCCGGTGCCGGCCGGGTGCCGTCCTCCTCGGGTCCCCTGCCGGCTGCGAGCCGGCCCCAGGCCTCGAGTTCCCGCCGGATCACGTCGGTGGGGCCGAAGCGCCGCAGCGGCTGGCGATGCACCAGGACGACATCCTCGGTGCCTGCCATGCCGGAGTCTCCCGTGCCGGGGTCTCTCTGGGCCTCCCTTCGCAGGCCGGTGCCCGCGGCGCTGGGCTCGGCGGTGGTCTCCGCCAGCACCACCGGAGCCGGCCGGGGGGCGGCGACCGGGCCGGCGTCGGGCCTGCCGTCGAACTGCAGGAACCACACGGTGCGGTCGGCGGCGTCCAGCGAGCGCCAGGCGTCGTCGCGCATCAGGGATTCCAGGGCCAGGACGCGGGCTCCGGCGCTGAAGGACCGGTCGAACCGGTCGAGGGTGCGCGAGCTCAGTTCCGGCAGCCGGCCGGAGGCCAGCACCTCGCCCACCCATCGGTCGGCCTCCTGGATGCTCCCGCGCACCTCGAGCTCGGGATATGCCGAGCTGTGCGGGGCCCCCGGCACGACGCTGACGGTGGGAAGCCCCATGGCGGCGTACTGGATGACGCGGCTGGGCAGGTCGAAGTAGCCGAGCTCGTCCAGCCCGGGGAACCAGGTCGGCTGCCCGCGGTGGTCCCGGAAGAACTGCGGGATGTTAAGCGCGACCTGGGCCCGGCGGGCGGCATCGGCCACCTCGGCCTCGGAGTCCAGGAATCCGCCACCCAGTCCGGCGGGATCGGGCCCCACCCGCCCGTAGATGGTCACGGGATGGCCCATGGCGGCGAGCTGGTCGTAGCGCGCCCGGCGCACCGGCCCCGTCACGTTGCCCAGGAACAGGACCGTGGTCTCCGGCTCGAGCTGGCCGTAGACGGCCGGAAAGGCCACATGGTCCGTCCAGAAGGGGAAGTTCACGCCCGTCGGACGTCCGAAGCGTCGTTCGTAGAAGCGCAGGACCTCCTCGTTGCCGCAGTGCAGGACCAGGTCGTAGAGCTCGACGACGGGCCCGTAGGAGTGCTCGAAGAGGACCGGGTCATCCGACAGCCAGGCCGCCAGGACGGCGCCCGTACCGCGCAGGGCCTGCAGGACGGGGTACGGCGCCGAGGCCGGGCGGAACACCAGCACGAGGTCCGGCCGGAAGTCGGCGATCCGGTCCAGGTGCGGCCCGACGACCGGCCGGAGCTCGCCCGGGTCCCGGAACAGGTAGCCGGAGCCGAAGCGGCCCGTGCTGTAGACCTCGTGGCCGGCGGAGAGCAGGGCACGCTGCAGGGAGGCGGCGACATGCGTCTCCTGGATGCCGTCGTAGAGCACGACCCTCATGGCCGGTCTCCCCCGTTCGGCTCGATGCCGCGCTCGAAGGTGACGGTGTGCGGTCCGGTGACCGTAGGCAACAGCAGTCCCGACGCGGTCCGACTCACCGTGGCGGCCCGGAGGGCGAGTCGGCCCGGGACCCGGCTGAATCCCACGACCGGGACGTCGGCTCGGAGCCAGCGGAGGAAGCCAGTCCACGCCTCCCGGTCCATCGGGGCGAGGTCGAAGAGGTCCACGTCGATCAGGACCGCACCCACGGCGTGCGGCGCCGCCGACGGCAGCAGGGCCTCGGCCGGGGTTCCCGGTTCGAGGTCCACCACCTCGAAGGAGGCCCCGGAGTCGTCCGCGCCGAGGATCGACTCGGCGTCACGTCCGCCCATGAGCAGGCAGCTCACACCCTCGCGTCGCCGCCCGTGCAGACCCTGCCAGGCCCGCAGGGCGGGGACGTCCCGGAGGCCGTCGACCTCCCCGGCCAGGGTCCGGAGGCCGTCCTGCACCGGCTCGAGGGAGGTCTGCAGCAACCGCTCCATCCCGCCCCGCCACGCTTCGTCGGCCGCGAGCTGCTGGCGGCGTGCCCGACCGAGGTTCGACGAGAGCGTGGTCAGAGCGCGGTGGGATGACCTGGCCGTCCAGACCAGAGAGGTCGCCACGCCCAGCAGCCCGCAGGCCAGGAGCACCGAGGCCGGGCGTGGCGCGTCGAGGGCGAAGAGCGGTACAGAGGCCGCCATCAGGAGCAATCCCAGCGCCGGCAGGACGCCCCGGACTCGGCTCTTCCTCATGGTGTCGGCAGACCTTCCATCCTGGGTTCTGGCACGCACCGCCCGGAGGGTGCATCACAGCGACTATATCGGTTCACCGAACCCCTCAGGTCGTCCGGGGAACCCCTGGACTTGCTGCTAGGTTGTTCACTGGCCGGACCGGATCCCGGCGTCCGCGTCGTGCGCGCGGACCGGGGCCGCGGCGAGTGGGGAGAGCGAGGGCGCCAGATGAGTCACGGGTCGATCGAGGAGATCCGCCGCGCCCTGCGCACGGCCCCCGTCGAGGCCTCGTCCCGGCATCGCGTCCTGGTCCTCCGCCACGGCGGTTCTCCCGGGTCGGCCCGGGACCTGGGCGTCCTCCAAGCCCTCCACCTGCTCGGCCACACCGTCTTCGACCTCGACACCGGCCTCCACCCGGAGTGCATCGTCTCCGGCGGGGAGCGGGGCACGGCACCCGGTGAGGAGCCGGGCCCGGAGCGCTTCAGTCATGAGCCGGTCTCGGCGGTGTTCCAGCGCTTCGCGCCGGAGCTCGTCCTGCTGACCGGCCCGGGCTGGGCGCCGACCGCGGCCACCGCCGCGTACCTGGCCGACGCGGGGATCCCCGCCGTCTCCCTGGCTCCGGACACCGAGGCCGGCCACCCCGGACTGCGGCACCTCCCCCTGGGCCCAGCCTTCTCCCGCGCCGATCTCCTGCGCGACCCCCTGCCCTCCCCCGCCTCGGTCGTGGAGGTGCTGCGCGGCGGGCACCCGGACCCCCGGGGGGCCCGGCCCTGCGAGCAGATCGCCTGGGTGGAGGAGCTCACGGCGCTCGCCGACGGTGCCACCTGGCAGGAGGGGACGGCCGCCCGGGTCGTGGACCACCTGGCTTCCCACCACCTCGACGAACACGGTCTCGAGGTGGCCTTCGAGACGTTGCGCTCGGAGGGGCTGCTGCGGCACACCGGGGCTCCACGCCCCCGCACGGTGCTGTTCTCGGGGTACTACGGTGCTGGCAACCGGGGCGACGAGCTGCTCCTGGACACCCTCCTCGGCCACCTCCAGGCCACGCTGCCCGGCTTCCACCCGGTGGTCGCCGGCTCGAAGCCCGCCGTCGTGGAACGCGAGCACGGTGCCCAGGCCCTGGCCCGCGCGAACCTCGACGCCGGGGAGGCATACGCCGCGCGGGCCTCCTCGCTGGTCCTGGGCCCGGGGGGCCACTGGCACGACTACTCGATCCACCTGGCGGGCGGGGCGGCCGGAACCTTCCGGGCCGCCCATGTCTCCCCTGCCCACATGGCCCAGCTTCCGCTGCTCGTGGCCGCCTACGGCGGCGCGGTCCATGTCCGGGGCATGGGGGTGGGGCCCCTGGCCGACAGTGCAGCGCGGGCGGCGGTCAACCTGACGGGCCGGCTGGCCCGGACCGTCACCGTGCGCGACCAGGAGTCGGCGCGGTTGCTGGAGCCCTTGTCCCCCCCGTGGCCGGCCGAGGTCGAGGTGTCACCCGATGTGGTCTACGGGCTGTCCCTGCCCGCCCCGCCCGCTGCGGCTGCGCGGGAGGGCCGCCCCCGCCGGTACCTCGCCGTGAACCTCCGTCCCTGGACGGACCGTCCCGAACAGCGCCGACGCCTGCAGCAGGCCATCATCGACGTGGCCGCCGACCACGGCCTCGCCCTCGTCGGCGTCCCGATGCAGTCGACCGACGAACCGGAGCTCCGGGACCTGGCCGAAACCGCCGCGTCCTCCGAGGCGGACGTGGCTGTGGAGGTCGTGCCGGCCGGACTCCCGCTGGCGGACTTCCTGGAGGTCCTGCGCGGCGCCGAGGCGCTCGTGTCCATGCGGCTGCACGCCAATCTGCTGATGCACCGGCTACGCCGGCCGGCCCTGGGCCTCGTCTACGACCCCAAGGTGGGCTCCCACTTCGCCGAACTCGGCCGCGGGGAGTTCGCCCTGGACCTGGACGCCCCGTCGTCGCTGCTCCGGGACACGCTGGAGCGCCTCGTAGGGGAACCGGACCTGCCCCGGGCGTCCCGCGCCGCCGTCGCCCGCCTGGAGGAGCGGGCCCGCCGGGAGTTGGACCGGCTCAGTGAGGCGCTGGCCTCGGATCCGCTGCGGATCCCGGACCCGGGGTGGGTCCAGTACCTGCCGCCTCCGGCCAAGAAATCCGCGACGTCGACGAAGTCCCCACAGTCCACGCCGACGCAGGCCCCCGCCACCACCGCCGCGCCCGTGAACCCGGACACGCCCGCAGCAGCCGGGCCGCGGTCGCCCGCACCCGCGGGCCGTCCGACCGCCGGACGGCCGGCCTGGCGGCGAGCCCTCCGCCGCGTCTACCGGGGCGTGAGGCGGCGGCTGGGCTGACCGCCGCGTGGCGCGCCGGAGGAGGCGCGTGGGCTCAGAGGATGCGCTGGTCGCGCCACTGCCCGCGGGTGTCCACCAGGTGCTTGCCCGCGGCGAGGGACTTGAGCCCGGCGAAGGCAGAGTGGTCCACCAGCAGCACGATGATGTCGGCGCGCTCGATGGCCGCCTCGGGGGAGACCAGTTCCACGTGGTCCATCCCGGTCAGCACGGCCGGCAGTTCCGCCACGTGGGGTTCCACGGCCAGGATGGTGCTGCCGGTGAACTGCCGGGCCATGGACGCGGTGATGTTCAGCGCCGGGGACTCGCGCAGGTCGTCGATGTTCGGCTTGAACGCCAGCCCCAGGGCCGCCACCACGGGGGCCCGGCCGGTGGCCTGCTGCACGTCGAACGCCTTGGCCTTGACCTGGTCGATCACCCACTGCGGCTTGGAGTCGTTGATCTCCCGGGCGCTGCGGATGATCCGCGCCGCGTCCGGGGCCGCGTCCACGATGAACCACGGGTCCACGGCGATGCAGTGCCCGCCCACGCCCGGGCCCGGCTGCAGCACGTTGACCCGCGGGTGGTGGTTGGCCAGCTCGATCAGCTCCCAGACGTCGATGTCCAGTTCCTGGCAGATCATCGACAGCTCATTGGCGAAGGCGATGTTCACGTCCCGGAACGAGTTCTCCACGAGCTTGGCCATCTCCGCGGTCCGCAGGTTGGTCAGCAGGATCTCGCCCTGGCAGAAGGTCTCGTACAGCCCCTTCGCCGCCTCCGCGGCGGCTCGGGAGGATCCACCCACGATCCGGTCGTTGGTGACCAGCTCGGTCATCACCTTGCCCGGCAGCACCCGCTCGGGACAGTGCGCGAACAGTAGGGTCCCCGCCTCGGCCAGGTCCGGGCGGACCTCGTGGATCACCGCGGCCATCCGCTCGGTGGCCCCGGGGGGCGAGGTGGACTCCAGGATCACCAACTCGCTGCCCCGCAGCTGCGGGGCCAGGCTCCGGCCGGCCGCCTCGATGTAGGACAGGTCCGGGGACTTGTCCTCGTGGAACGGTGTCGGCACCGCCACGATGTACGCGTCCGCGACCGGGGTGTCGGTCGAGGCCGTCAGCAGGCCCTCGGACACGGCTCGGCCCACGTACCGGTCCAGGTCCGGCTCCACGAACGGCACCGTCCCGGCATTGACCGCATCGACCGTCACCTGGTTGACGTCCACCCCGTGGACGCGCAGGCCGTGGCCCGCGAGGATGGCCGCCGTCGGCAGCCCGATGTAACCCAGGCCGATCACGGCAACGCTGGAGATGTCAGTCATGGAGAAGGTCCTTTAGTCGGGGGTTGCCTCCGGGCCGTCGGCCTGTCCAGGAGGCCGAGGGGGATCACGGCGATCGGTGGCAGGACAAGGCCGCGACAGCAGGCAGATCCGGTCAGTGGCGATTATAGGCGTCTGCCCTGCCGGCATGACGCAGCACGGTGTCCCGGGCACGTTCCACGAACCGCCGGCCCAGGTGGGGCAGGTCCGCGTGGAGGGCCACCCAGTCCCGGCCGCGGCCGCCCACGGCGGTGCTCTCCGGTTCACGCGCCAGCCGGCGCCACAGGTCGGCCAGGCTCTCGGGATCGGCGGCCACCAGCGTGGCGGCTCCCGAGTCCTCGAGGATCCTGGCGGCCTCGCCCGTGACGATCCCCGTGACGTGCCGGCCCACCGCCAGCAGCTCGTACGTCTTCGAGGGAACGGTCCACTCGAAACTGGGCCAGTCCGGACGCAACGTCACCAGGCAGGTGTCCGCCCACGCATACTGGTCCCGCAGTTCCGCCCCGTGCACCGGTTCGAGCATCTGCGCCGGCGCCCCGAGCGAGTCGTTCAGCGCGGCCAGGGCCGCCCGCCGGGTACCGGCGCCCACGAGGCGCACCTCGATGTCCTCAGGACCGTCCCGCACCAGGGCGGCGGCCCGGATGACCGTCTCCAGGCCTTGGCTCTCTCCGTGGTTGCCCAGGTAGAGCACATTCAGGGACCCGGCGGTACGTGCTCGCCCCGGGACAACGGGGATCTCGGCGAGGGGTACTCCGTTGCCCACCACGTCGACCCGGGGGATCCCGCGTTCGCCGAGGCGTTCGGCGAACCCTTCCGTCACGGTCACGACCAGATCGGCGGCGCGCTGGGTGCCGGTGACCAGGGACTCCATGAGCCGGCTCAGCAGGCCGGTGGAGACCTTCGAATCACGGGCCAGGTCCGGCCAGGCGTCCCGCATCTCCACGATGAGGGGCACCCGGCGGAGCCGGGAGAGGGTCCAACCGGCTACGACCGTGGGCAGGGCCGGGACGGTGATGACGATCAGGTCCGGCCGACAGGCCCGCAGGCCCACGGGGATCGCCGCCACGGCGTGGACGATGTGCCCGAGGAACCTGCCGTCACGCGTTCCGCGCAGGGCCGGCCACCGCAGGGTCCGGTGAATCCGCTCGCCCCGCGGGCCCCAGGCGTCCGTCGCGCCGGCGGCGGCGTGCGGGACGGACCGTCCCGCGCCGGGGACGTGTCCCGGGTCAGCGGGGGGTGCCACGATGTCCACGTCCCAGCCCTCCGCGCGGAAGGCCTCCACGAAGGCGGTCCACCGCCGTTGTGGCGGAGTGCGCTCCGGCAGGTAGGAATGGGTGATCAGCTGGACCCGCATGGCCTAGGCTCCCGCGCAGGCGGCGGGGGTCTGGGTGGATGCACTCCCGGACGGGGAGGAGCCGGGGCCGGAGGCGGACGGGCCGTCCGTCGCCGGATCGGTCGCCGGGTCTGAGGCTGGGTCTGAGGGCGGTTCTGACGCTGCATCGGATGCCGCATCGGACGGCGCGCCGGAGGCCGAGGCGGAGATCCCCGGCTCGGAGTCCTGGGCGTTGTCCGGGGCCAGGTAGTCGCCCAGCCGGTCCCGCTGGAGGGCCTGGCGCAGCTCGGCCAGGGCCTCCTCGTCCTGGAGCACGATCGAGGCCCCGCCCGGGCCCTCGGCCGGCGGGCCGTGCGGGATGGTGAAGGTCTCGATGTCTCCGGAGCGGATCCCGTTCAGCTGCAGTCCGTACCCGGCGATCGTCGCGGCGTCGAGGCCCTCGTCCACGGAGATGAAGGGCACGATGCTGTTGACGACATCCATCACCCGCTGGGGGTTGGCCAGCGTGTCCACCGTGAGGATCTGGTCCACCATGGCGGACACGAAGCGTTGCTGGTTGGCCACCCGCTCGAAGTCGCCCCCCAGGAAGGCCTTGCGTTCGCGGACGTACCGCAGGGCATCGGAGCCCTGGAGCAGGATCTCGCCCTGCGGGTAGTAGGACGGGTTCACCTGGCCCGAGGAGAAGGCCTCCGGGTTGCACACCTCCACGCCGCCGAGCGCCTGCGTCAATCCGTTGAAGCCCTCGAAGTCGATGACCGCCAGGTGGTCCACGTTCACGCCCAGCAGGTTCTCCACCGTGGCGGTCACGAGGGGGTAACCGCCCAGTCCGAGCGCGGAGTTGACCTTGCGCTCCCCCTCGCCGGGGATCTCGACCCAGAGGTCGCGCACAATCGACATCACGAAGACGTTCTGCCGGTCCTCGGGGATGTGCACCAACATCATGGTGTCCGAGCGTTCGCCGTCCTCGCCCTTGTTCTGCGCCGTGTCCATGCCCTCGCCCCGCGAGTCAGAGCCCATCACCAGCACATTGAGGGCGTCGTCCGTGGTGGCCTCCGAGGTGGCGATGCCGGCGTCCACGGTCTGCCGCTTGTCGTTGAACGTCGAGGCGATGGACCCCACGTACACCGCCACGAGGGCCAGCACGACGACCAGCAGCGCCGCCACCACGATGAAGGCGTTGCGGACGGTGTGGCGCTTCCGCCGGACCTGGCCGCGGGAACGGCGCGGCAGGTACTCGTGGTGATCGGTGTGCGACAAAGGGGTTCCCATCCATGCAGAAAGTTCCTGACCATCCTAGACCGCTACCAGCGGGCACGCCGTGGCACCGGCTGGCACTGGGGGCAGTACGCCGAGGAGCGGTTCATGAACCGGTCCTTGACGATCACCGTGTCCCGTCCCTGCGCCGCGCACCGCGGACACGGCCGACCGGCCTGCCCATAGACGTTGAGGGACCGGTCGAAGTACCCGGACTCGCCGTTGACGTTGACGTAGAGGGCGTCGAAGCTGGTCCCGCCCTGGACCAGGGCGTCCTCCATCACATCCTGCACAGCGGCCAGCAGCCGAGCGGACTCGCCCCGGTTCAGCGTCTCCGTGGGCCGGGCATAGTGCAGCCGGGCCCGCCAGAGGGCCTCGTCCGCATAGATGTTGCCGATGCCGGACACCAGCGTCTGGTCCAGCAGCGCCCGCTTGAGCCCGGTCTTCCGGGACCGCAGCCGCCCGTGGACCGCGTCCGCGTCGAAGTGGGGGTCCAGCGGGTCGCGGGCGATGTGCGCCACGGAGGCCGGCAGGAGTTGCTCCGGACGGTCGACGGACGGCACGAGAGGGTCCAGGAACAGCCCGCCGAAGAGGCGCTGGTCCACGAACCGCAGTTCCAGGGCGGGGGCGTCCCAGGTTTTCAGGTCCTCCAGCAAAACCCGGATCCGCAGGTGCCGCTGCGACGGGTCCGAGGGGCCGCTGACGAGCAGCTGTCCGCTCATCCCCAGGTGGGCGACGAGGGCCGTGTCCCCGGGGTCGACCAGGGGCACCCACAGGTACTTCCCGCGGCGCTCGGGAGCCGCCAGGCGGCGGCCGGTGAGCTGGGCCTCGAAAGCCGCCGCGCCGCCGTCGTGCCGGCGGGTGGACCGGGCGTCCAGGACCTCGACGCCGGAGACCGGACGGCCCGCCGCCCAGCGCTCCAGGCCCCGGCGCACCACCTCCACCTCGGGAAGCTCAGGCACGGTGCGATGATCCGGCCACCGCGGCGGCCGCCCTCACCTCGTCCCAGGACCGGGCCGCGGCCTGGCGCTCCGCCTCCTTCTTCGACGGGCCCGTGCCCGTGGAGTAGGTGACGGAGCCGATGACGAGGGTGGCGGTGAAGACCTTGTCATGGTCCGGGCCGGCGGACTCCATCCGGTACTGGACCACACCGAGGCCGCCGTTGGCGGCCGCCTCCTGGATGTAGGTCTTCCAGTCCGTGCCGGCGCCCATGGCCAGCTTGTCCTCCAGCAGGGGCACCACGAGGCGATGCACCAGGTCATGGGCCGCGGCCAGCCCGTGGTCCATGTAGGTGGCGCCGATGAGCGACTCCATGGTGTCGGCCAGGATGGAGTCCTTGTCCGCGCCGCGGGTGCGCCGTTCGCCCTCGCCCAGCAGGACGGCCGGTCCCACGCCGATGGAACGGGCCACGGAGGCCAACGCCCGCGTGGAGACGACGGCGGCACGCATCTTGGCCAGGTCCCCCTCGGACCGATCGGGATACGTGCGGTAGAGGTGGTCCGTCACCACGAAGCCGAGGATGGAGTCGCCGAGGAACTCGAGGCGCTCGTTCGTGGGCAGTCCGCCGTGTTCATAGGCGTAGGACCGGTGCGTCAGGGCAAGGACAAGCGTCTCGGGGTCAATGGTGACCCCGAGACGCTGGTGCAGGTCTTCAGTTGACTGAGGCGCCACGGGCACCTCAGGCGTCAGCGACCTTGCGGCCCTTGTATTCCAGGAACATCGGCGTACCGGCGGAATCGGTCACGACCTGGGCCTGATGCGGCAGGCGGTAGGTGACGCGGCCGTTTTCCACGGACTTCACCAGCGGGGGCACGGTGGCCTTCCACTGGGAGCGGCGGGCACGGGTGTTGGAACGGGACATCTTCCGCTTCGGGACTGCCACGGCTATCTCTCTTCTGTCTCGTCGGATGAGGTCTTCGGTTCCGGCCCGGCGGTGCCGGACTCGGAGGTCTTCGTCAGTGCGGCCAGGGCCGCCCAGCGGGGATCCAGCTGTTCATGGACGTGGTCTTCGCCAGCGTCCTCCAGGCGGATGCCGCAGTCGGCGCACAGTCCCTGACAGTCCGGCCGGCAGACCGGCTGGAAGGGCAGGGCGGTGACCACGGCGTCCCGGAGCACGGGCTCCAGGTCCACGGTCTCCTGCACCACCAGGCGCTCTTCGTCGCTCCCACCCTCCGGGGCGGCCGCGAGGAACAGCTCCTGCAGGTCCACGGTGATACCGTCCTGAATCGGGTCCAGGCACCGACTGCACTCCCCCACCAGTTCGGCGTGAGCCTCACCGGTGACCAGAATGCCCTCGTGGACCGCTTCCAGGCGCAACTCGACGTCCACGGCCGAACCGGCCGGGATGCCGATGAGCGGCGTGGACAGTGCCTCAGGGGCTGACCACTGCTCCTCCAGGGTCCGCATGGACCCCGGGCTGCGCACCAGGTCCCGGACGGAGACCACCCATGCTCCCGCCGCACCGGCTGCGGTGGGGGACGATGACGCGGACATCAGCATTCCTTCCTCAGCGGACAGTGGTGGCGGTGTGGATCCCCTCGTCCGGCCTGCGCCGAATGCTGGGATCCGGGCAGGGCAGAACCCGCAGGACCGACTCACCAGTCTAACGGCTGATGCCCCGCGGGCCAAATGACCCGCCGCGCGGGGCGGGGTGCCGCTCAGAGGCCGGCGGCGAAGTCCTTCAGCCAGGGCCGCAGGCCCGGACCGAGGTCCTCCCGTGCGCTGGCCAGCTCGATGACGGCCTTGAGGTAGCTGAGCTTGTCACCGGTGTCATAGCGCTTGCCACTGAACACGACGGCATGCACGCCGAACCCCTCCCCCTCGCCCTGGGCCAGGACCTGGAGGGCATCGGTCAGCTGGATCTCGTTGCCGCGGCCGGGCCCGGTGCGCGCCAGGACGTCGAACACCACGGGATCCAGGACATAGCGGCCGATGACCGCCAGGTTGGACGGCGCCTTCTCCGCGGACGGCTTCTCCACCAGGCCGGTGACGCGCACGACGTCCTCGGCGTCCCCCGGCACCGTGGCGACCTCGGCCACGCCGTAGGAGGAGATGTTCTCCCGCGGGACCTCCATCAGCGCGATCACGGAACCGCCCTTCTGCTGCTGGACGTCGATCATGCGCTCGAGCAGGTCGTCCCGCGCGTCGATCAGGTCGTCGCCGAGCAGCACCGCGAAGGGCTCCCGGCCCACATGCTGCTGGGCGCACAGCACGGCGTGGCCCAGTCCCTTGGGGTCGATCTGGCGGAAGTAGTGGATGTTGCCGAGGTTGGTGGCCTCCTGGATCTTGTCCAGCTTGCCGAAGTCGCCCTTCAGCTCCAGGCTCCGTTCCAGCGCGGGCACCCGGTCGAAGTGGTCCTCCAGGGCCCGCTTGCTGCGGCCGGTGATCATCAGCAGGTCGTCGAGCCCGGCGGCCTTGGCCTCGGCCACCACGTACTGGATGGCCGGCTTGTCCACCACCGGGAGCATCTCCTTGGGCATGGCCTTGGTGGCGGGCAGGAACCGGGTCCCCAATCCGGCGGCGGGGATGACGGCCTTCTGGGTGCGGGGCCTCTGCGAACGTTCAGTCATGGGTGCAGGATAACCGGTCGGGGCGGCCGTCAGGACTCGTGGAGTCGGCGCATGACGGCCCGCGGGACGAACTCGGAGACGTCCCCGCCGAGTTGGCTCACTTCCTTGATGAGCGTGGAGGACAGGTGCGCGTACCGCCCATCCGTGGGCAGGAACACCGTCTCCACCCCGGTCAGGTGCCGGTTCATCGCGGCCATGGGCATCTCGTACTCGAAGTCCGCGGTGTTGCGCAGTCCCTTGATGATCGCGTTGGCCCCCGCCTTGCGGCAGAACTCGGCGAGCAGCCCATCCCCCATCGGCACCACCGAGATGCCCTGCAGGGAGGAGACGGTCTCCCGGATCATCTCGATCCGGGTGTCCACGTCGAAGCGGTACTTCTTCGTGTAATTGGTGGAGACCGCCACGATGACGTCGTCGAAGAGGTTCGTGGCCCGCGCGATCACCTCCACGTGACCGTTGTGTAAGGGGTCGAAGGATCCGGGGCAGACGGCTCGGCGCATGCCTACGAACATACTATGGAGCCCATGCCCGCCGCACCACAGCCCTCCCGCCCCCGCGTCACACCGCTCTACCCGCCCAACGTCTTCGAGAAGATGACCCGCCTGGCCGCACGGCACGGCGCGGTCAACCTGGGCCAGGGATTCCCGGACACCGACGGCCCGCGGTGGATCCGTGCCCTGGCCGCCGAGGCCATCCTGGAAGGACACGCCAATCAGTACGCGTCCGGCCGCGGCGACCCCGCACTGCGCCGCGCCGTGGCCGGCCACCAGCGCCGTCACCACGGCCTCGAGATCGATCCGGACCGGGAGGCGCTGGTGACCACGGGGGCCACGGAGGGTATCGCGGCCGCCCTGCTGGCCCTGGTGCAGCCCGGGGACGAGGTGGTGGCCTTCGAACCCTTCTACGACTCCTACGCGGCGATCACCGCCCGGACCGGGGCCCGCTTCGTGACCGTCCCCCTGCCGGCGCCGGACTTCCTGCCGGACCCTGCCGCCCTGGAGGCGGCGATCACCCCGCGAACCCGGCTCCTGCTGCTGAACACACCCCACAATCCCACGGGCGCCGTGGTCCCGGCGGGGATCCTCGCCCGGATCGTGGAGGTCTGCGCCCGGCACGACGTGCTGATCCTCAGCGACGAGGTCTACGAGCACCTGGTGTTCGACGGCGCGCACCGCCCCGCGGCCTCCGTGCCGGGCGGCTGGGACCGCACCCTGACAGTGTCCTCGGCCGGCAAGAGCTTCTCCCTGACGGGGTGGAAGATCGGCTGGGTCACCGGGCCGGCGGACCTGGTGGACGCCGTGTATTCGGTGAAGCAGTTCCTCACCTACTCCTCCGGGCCCGCCTACCAGCCGGCGGTCGCCCGCGCCCTGGAGGACGGGGACGGGTTCCTGGCCGGGCAGCGTGAGGCCTACCGCGCGGCCCGCGACGAGCTGGTGGCCGGGCTGCGGAGGGCCGGACTGGATCCGGTGGTGCCCGCCGCCGGGTACTTCACGGTGACGGACCTGTCCCCGCGCGGGGTGAGGGACGCCTCGGCCGCCGCCGCCGTGCTCGCGGAACGGGCCGGCGTCGTGGGCATCCCGGTGAGCGCCCTGTGCAGCCCGCCGGCGGCACCGGGTGAGGCGCCGCCGCTGGCGTCCTGGATGCGCTGGGCCTTCTGCAAGTCTCCGGCGGTCCTGGCCGAGGCGGTGGACCGGCTACAGCGGCTGCCCCGGGCCCTCGGCGGCTGACCCCGCGGGCGCGGCCGGCAGCCGGAGGCAGAAGTACAGCGTGGTCTCGCCGTAGTGGCGGGCCTCGAGCAGCTCGAGGCCCGCCGGCCAGTCGGGTTCGGCGGACCGCGAGGACCGCTCCAGCACCAGCAGTCCCTCCGGCGCCAGGACGGTCCCGATCCGCTCCAGTGTCCCCGTCAGCGCGGCGCCGGTGAGCGGATACGGCGGGTCGGCCAGGACGAGATCCCACGGGCCGGACCCCGCCGGGGAGTCCAGCACCCGGTCCACGTCCCCGGCGCTGACACCGACCACGGGCCGGCCGATCCGCTGGTTGACGGCGTCGGCGTTCCGCCGGCAGACGGCGGCGGCGCGCCGGTCCCGCTCCACGAGCAGCACGCGCCGGGCCCCCCGGCTGGCCGCCTCCCCGCCGAGGGCGCCGGACCCGGCGAAGAGATCGACGACGGCGGTGTCCTCCAGCCAGCCCCGGCTCGCCAGCCAGGAGAACAGGGCCTCCCGGGTCCGGTCCGTGGTGGGGCGCGTCGCGTCCCCGGGCACGGACTGCAGCTTCAGCCCCCCGGCGTGGCCGGCGATGATCCTCGGCATTCTCGGTCCCTCACCCCTTCTCGATGTAGTCGCCGGTGTCCTCGTGCCCGGCCTCCCAGGCCGCGACGGCCTCGGCCAGGGGCAGGTGGTCCAGCGTCCCGTCCGCGGCCAGGTGCGCCCCGATCCAGTCCGCGGCCAGCTCGATGAGGTCGGCGTGGCGCAACACCCTCAGGACCTTCAGCCGGCTGCCGCCGTGCTGGGTGGCCCCGAGCACGTCCCCCTCGCCGCGCTGCTGGACGTCCGCGCGGGCGATCTCGAGGCCGTCCTGGGTCCCCGCGAGCACCTCGAGCCGCTCGAGGGCGGGATGCCCGTCCTCGAGCCGCGTGGCCAGCAGGCAGATTGCCGGGGCCGTGCCCCGGCCGACCCGGCCCCTCAGCTGGTGCAGGGTGGACAGGCCGAAGGCGTCCGCGTCCAGCACGGCCATGACGGTGGCGTTGGGCACGTCCACGCCGACCTCCACCACGGTGGTGGACACCAGCACGTCCACCTCGCCGGCCACGAACCGGCCCATCGTCTCGGCCTGCGTCTGCTGGTCCTGGCGTCCGTGGAGCCCGGCCAGGCGCAATCCCCGCAGCGCCGGGATGGAGGCGAGGCGGGGCAGCATGTCCTGCACCGCGGCGGCGTCAGCGTCTCCCCGGCCACCCTGGCTTCCCTGGCCAGCCGGGTCCGACGGGTCGCCCGGCTCGATCTTCGGGCACACCACGAAGGCCTGGTGGCCGGCGGCGGCCTGTTCGGCGATGACCTCCCACACCCGGGCGATGATCCGCGGCCCGTGGGCCATCCGCGCCACGTGGGTGGCCACGGGTTGCCGTCCGGTGGGCAGCCCCGGCAGCAGGGTGAGGTCGAGGTCGCCGAAGACCGTCATGGCCACGGACCGCGGGATGGGGGTGGCACTCATCACGAGCAGGTGCGTGCCCGGATTGGCGCGGCGCAGCGATTCACGCTGGTCCACCCCGAAGCGGTGCTGCTCGTCCACCACGGCCAGGCCGAGGTCCGCGAACTGCACGGTCCCGCCGAACAGCGCGTGAGTGCCCACCACCAGGCCGGCCTGCCCGGAGGCGATCTTCAGCAGCGTCTCCCGCCGCTGGGCGGCGGTCAGGGACCCGGTCAGCAGGACCACCTCGGTGGACGGACCGTCCGGGGCGTCCAGCCGGCCGGCGTGGGCCAGCGGCCCCAGCATGGCCGTCAGCGAGCGGTGGTGCTGTGCGGCCAGTACCTCGGTGGGGGCCACGAGCGCCGCCTGGCCCCCGGCATCCACCACCTGGAGCATGGCCCGCAAGGCCACGAGGGTCTTGCCCGAGCCCACCTCGCCCTGCAGCAACCGGCTCATGGGCCGGTCCCGCGCCAGGTCCGCGGCGATCGCCGCCCCGGCGGAGACCTGGCCCGGCGTCAGCGTGAAGGGCAGCTGGGCGTCCAGGGCGGCCAGCAGGCCGTGCCCGACGGCGGGGCGCGCCACCGCGTCCGGCAGGGCCGCCGCGTGACGCCGCAGGGCCAAGGCGCCCTGCAGCACGAGGGCCTCCTGCAGGGCGAACCGGCGCTTGGCCCGCAGCGCGTCCGCCACGGCGGCCGGCCGGTGGATGTCCGCGTAGGCGGCGGTCAGGGACGGCAGGGGCACCCCGTCCGTGCTGGCCGCCTCGAGCAGCTCGGCCGGCACCGGATCGTCGAGCGGCTCCGGGCCCAGGGCATCCAGGACGGTGCCGATGCTGGCGCGCAGGACCCAGCTGGGGACCTTGGCCGTGGCGGGATAGAGGGGCACGGGGGCCAGGTCGTCCTGGCCCGGGTCCTCGGCGCCGTCCAGGACGGAGAAGTCAGGGTTGTTCAGGGTCAGGGCCCCGCGGTACAGGGCGGTCTTGCCGTGGAACATGGCCCGGTGGCCCGACTGCAGCCGGCGCAGCGCGTCGTGGCTGTTGAAGAAGGCCATGTCCAGGGTGGCCGGGCGGTCGGAGTCGTCGTCGGTGACCGTGACGTCCACGATGAACCCGCGCCGCGAGTGCATCTGCCGGCGCTCGACCGAGACGATACGGGCCACCACGGTGACCTGTTCGCCGACCGGCAGGGCGGTGATCGGGGTCAGCTCCCCCCGCTCGATCCAGCGGCGGGGGAAGTGCTGCAGCAGGTCGCCCACGGTGGTCAGGCCCAGCTCCCGGCTCAGGCGCTGGCCCGTGCGTCCGCCCAGCAGCCGTTCGACCGGCTGCAGGAGCGGGTCCGTGCTCATGCCGAGGCCCCCGGCCCCGCCACCTCTCCGTCCTGGCGGCCCTCGTCCTGACTGCTGCCGTCCTGACTGCTGCCGTCCTGCAGGGAGGTGACCACCAGGTTCTCGGGGGTGCCGGCCTTGCGCACGAGCGCCTCGGCGGCCTCGTGGTCGTCCACGTGGACGTGCAGCCGCCACCGCACCGCGCTGCCGGAGCCGTCCTCCCCGTGGTTCTCAGGGTCCCCGTGGCCAGGGGCCGTCGGGGAGCCCGGGCCCGCGGCGGGACCGTCTCCAGCCGAGCCCAGGGGACTCATGATGACGGAGTCCCCGATCTCGTTGAGCTCGAACCGTAGCGTCGCGGCGGTGAGCGGGTCCAGGTCGATGCTGCACATCAGCTCGTAGCCCACCGTGGACTCACGGTCGGTGTGGATGTGCGGGGCGGAGGCGGCGAAGCCGTGCAGCCCGTCCAGCAGACCCGGATCGATCCGGGTCCCCATGACGGTGGCCCGGAGGGAGTCCAGGATCAGCATCAGCCCCACACCGCCGGCGTCCACCACGTTCGCCTCGCTCAGGGCCGGCAGCTGGCCCTCGGTCTGGACCACGGCCTGCCACGTGGCATCCACCACGGCGTCCAGGGCGGCGCCGAGCTCGCGGCGGCTCATCACCTGGTCCTCCGGCTGGCCCTGCAGCCCGGCCGCATACTCACCCGCGGCCTGAGCCGCGGCGCCCAGGACTGACAGCATGGTCCCGTCCTGGGGATCGGACAGGGCGGCCCAGCAACTGGTCCGGGCCCGGTCCAGGGCGGCCGCCAGGGTGGGCGCCGCCAGCCGCTCGTGACCGTTGAGGGGTTCGGACATGCCGAGCAGCATCACGGCCAGCAGGGTTCCCGAGTTGCCCCGGGCCTGGTCCAGCGCGGCGCGGCCCGCCGTGGCCAGCAGCACGCCCACGTCCTCGGTGGCCGACTCGGCGACAGCGGCCCGCGCGGCGCGCACCGTCCCGTAGAGGTTGCTGCCGGTGTCACCGTCCGGGACCGGGAAGATGTTCATGGCATCCATCCGGTCCGAGGCATTGCCGACCACGGTCTCGGCCAGCTCCAGCCACTGGTGCACCCGGGAGGGGGCCCGCGGGGGTGTCTCGTGACTGGTCACGCCCGGCACCTCACCGGAACCGCATACCCGTCAGGGCCTTCTGGTTGGATGACTGACCACGGCCGGAGGAGCGGCCGCCGTTGGCCCGGCGGGCGGAGGTCGGTTCCACGGTGTCCGCCTCATAGGCGTACTGGTAGGCGTAGTAGGTGCCCCGCTTCTGCGGGACACGGGTCAGCACGAGGCCCAGCACGCGGGCGTCCACGGACGCCAGGCTGTCCAGGCCGCCCTGCAGCTGTTCGCGGTGCACGTAGCCGTCCACGCGGTTGACGAGCACCACGCCGGAGGTCATGGCGGCCAGCACGGACGGATCCGTCACCGGCTGCAGCGGCGGGGCGTCCAGCAGGACCACGTCGTAGCGGCCCTCCAGCTGGCGCAGCAGCCGGCGCATGGCCTCGGAGCCCAGCAGCTCGGAGGGATTCGGCGGAATCTCACCGGAGGTGATGACGTCCAGCTCGCCGTCCGGACCCCAGGACTGGATGGCGTCCTCGAGGTCGATCTGGCCGGACAGGATGGTGGAGAGCCCCACGGCGCCCTCCAGGCCCAGGGTCTTGGCCACGCGCGGGCGGCGCAGGTCCGCGTCGATGACGATCACGCGGCTGCCGGACTCGGCCATCATGATGGCCAGGTTGCAGGACGTGGTGGTCTTGCCCTCGCCCGGGATCGAGGAGGTGACCACCACGGACTGGGTCCCACCGTCCACGTTGGTGAACTTCAGGTGCGTGCGCAGCTGGCGGTAGCTCTCGGCCCGCGGGTCGAACTGGTCGTCCAGCGCGATGATGGGCTCGTCCTCGGCCGCCTTGTGGTCCGCGAAGGCGCCGAGCACGGGAGCGTCCGTGATGCGCTCCACGTCTTCGCGGTTACGGATGCGAGAGTCCAGCAGGGTCCGCAGCAGGGCGAAGGCCACACCCAGTGCCGCGCCGACCACGAAGCCGAGGACCAGGTTCAGGGCGACGCGCGGGCTGGACGGGGACAGGGGCACGGAGGCCTCCTCCACCACGGAAAGGTCCACGAGGGGGTTCCTGCTCCCCTCGGGGCTCTCCACCTCGTACACGGTGGCGATCAGCGACTCGGCGACGGCGTTGGCGATCTGGGCGGAGCGGGCCGGGTCCTCATGCGTGGTGGAGAGGTTGATCAGCACCGTCTGCGGCGGGGCCGTGGCCTCCACCGTCTCCGCCAGGCCCTGCACGCTGGTGTCCAGGCCGAGGTCCTCGATGACCGGCTGCAGCACCCGCGGGCTCGTGGCGAGGGTGACGTAGGAGGTGACGCGCTTCTCGGAGAAGCTGGACCCCTGCAGGATGTCACTGGCGGTATCACCGGAGTTCACGGCCACGAAGATCTGTGTCCGGGCGGTGTAGCTCGGCTTGGTCAGCGCCGTGGCTCCGGCGGCCACGGCCACCCCCAGGAGGGTCACCAACAGGATCGCCAGCCAGTTGTTCCGCAGGATCCGGATGTAGTCGCGAAGGTCCAAGTCGCGTCCTTTCGTGTGTGTTCCGGTCACTGACCGGAAAGGTACGAGGCCATGTCGTCGTGGCTGAGGGCGGAACCGATCTCCGCAATCGCCTGTTCGTCCGGCCAGACGACAGACTGGCCCCTCGCGCGGCCCACCCCCTTGGTGGGCACCGTGAACATCTCCAGATCATCCGATCGAACGTCGGTCATCGTCCGTCCGATGGAGACCAACTCCCCCGAGTTCAGCGTTTCATCAAGCGTCAGGTATGGAGACAACCCGCTAACCATATCGGATATTCTGCCCGGATTTGTCAGCGTTTGAGGCGTCATCACCTTCTGGGCAACGGCCTTCATGAACAATTGCTGATTCCTGACTCGCGAATAGTCCCCGTCGGAGAACGCATACCGCTCGCGGACGAAGGACAACGCGGTGTCACCGTCCATGTGCTGGGCCCCGGCCTGGAACGACTTGCCGCCGTTGCCCGATTGGAAGGACTCCGGCACCGTGATGTCCACGCCGCCGAGGGAGTCCACGAGCCCCTCGAAGCCGGCCATGTCCACCGCCGCCACATGGTCGATGCGGGTGCCGAACATCGACTCCAGCGTCTGGACGGTCTTGGGGACGCCCCCGAAGGAATAGGCGGCGTTCAGCTTGTGGGTGCCCTCCCCCGGGATCTCCACCCAGAGGTCGCGCATGACGGACATCACGAAGACGTTCTCCCGGTCCCCCGGGATGTGGACCCACATCATGGTGTCCGAGCGCCCGGCCTGGGGCACGTCCGCCAGGTTCTCGGTCTCCCCGGAACCGCCGCCGGAGTCCGAGCCCAGCAGCAGGATGTTCAGGGGCTCCTCCTTCCCGTCTGCGACCGGGGCCTTGGTGGGACGGGACTCGGCCTCGGGGAAGGTCGTCTCGAAGCGCTCGGTGTCGTTGTCGAACGTGGAGGCGAGGTTCGCCAGGTAGCCCACGGCCACCACGCCGGCCCCGATCACCAGGACCAGGAGTACACCGAGCGTCCACCAGACGGCCCTGTTCCTCCGCTTCGGGCGCCCGGCGCGGCGGGAGCCTTCCGCCGATGGACCGTCCCCCGGGGACTGGAGATCGTCGGTGGGGCGTTCAGACACGTCGGTCCTCCGTGGTGTGGGCGATGGGTGGCTGCACAGGGTGGGCGGCGGTGGAGCAGGCCAGCCCGTCCACGACGGCCGTCGCCAGCTCGCAGGCCACCAGGGAACCTGCCCGATCCGGCCCCATGCCGTGAAGTGCTCGTCCCATGGTACGGCAACCGCGGGTCGGGACATCGTAGGCTGTCCTCATGTTTTCCCCTGACCTGACCGCCCGGACCAGTCCTGCCCCCGAGGGCCCCGAGGCCCCGGGTCCGCGCCGTCGTGTCAGGGCCGTCGGGGCGGTGGCGCTGCTCGGCGCGGTGCTGGGCGTCAGCGGCTGCGGCGGGCCCGTGGCCGACGTGGAGCCGGCCCCCGAGGCGACGGACCCCGTGTGCGCCGAGGCCATGGTCGCCCTCCCGGACGTCGTGGCCGGCCTGGATCGCCGCGAGACGGACAGCCAGGCCACGGCCGCCTGGGGTGAGCCCTCCGCCGTCATCCTGCGGTGCGGCGTCCCCGTTCCCGGGCCCACCACGGAGCACTGTGTCACGGCCAACGGCATCGACTGGGTGACGCGGGATGACGGGGAGTTCTGGACCCTGACCACCTACGGCCGGTCCCCCGCCGTCGAGGTGCTCTTCGACGACACCCGGGCCGGATCGAGCTCGGTCATGGTGGACCTGGCCGCGGCCGTCGGCCGCATCCCCGCCACCGGCGGGTGCACCACCTCAGCCCCCACCCAGGCGCCGATCCCGCAGACGGACGCGCCGTCGTCGTAGGCCTGTGTTGGGTTCCGGCGGCGCGTTCCGGCGGCCCGGTCCGGGCCACGGGACCTAATGCAGCCCGGTGCCGCGCTCGAGCGCGAGGGAGAGCAGCTCGTCGATCAGCTCACCGTAGGGCAGCCCGGAGCGCTCCCACATGGACGGGTACATGCTGATCGGCGTGAACCCCGGCATGGTGTTGATCTCGTTGATGACGAACGTGCCGTCCGGCGTGTAGAAGAAGTCCACGCGGGAGAGCCCCTCCGCGTCCACCGCGTCGAAGGCCTCCACGGCCAGCCGCTGGACCAGCTCGATCGCCTCCTGCGGCAGGTCCGCCGGGCAGGACAGCTCGGCGGCGGAATCGTCCTGGTACTTGGCCTGGAAGTCGTAGAAGTCGTGCCCGCCGGAGCCGTCTCGCACCACGATCTCCCCGGGCAGGGACGCCCGGGGCGCCGAGACCCCGTGCCCGTCCAGCACGGCGCACTCGATCTCGCGGCCCTCGATCCCGGCCTCCACCACGACCTTCGGGTCGAAGCGCCGGGCCTCCTCGATGGCCGCGACGATCCCCTCCGGGTCGGACACGCGGGTGATGCCGAAGGAGGAGCCCGCCCGGGCGGGCTTGACGAACAACGGCGCTCCGAGCGCGGCCACCCGCCGCACGGCCGCCTCGGGGTCGGCACGCCACTGGCGGTCCGTGACGGTCTCCCAGGGCCCCACGCTCAGTCCGGCGGCCTGGAAGGCCAGCTTCATGAAGTGCTTGTCCATGCCCACGGCGGAGGCGAGCACGCCGGCCCCCACGTAGGGCACGGCGGCCATCTCGAGCTCGCCCTGCAGGGTCCCGTCCTCACCGAACGGGCCGTGCAGCAGGGGGAAGACCACGTCCACGGCGCCGTACGAGGTGCCCCGCGTGACGGAGACGAGCTCGTGGGTGCCGTCCGAGGTCAGGTGCAGGGTGAGCGGGTCCGCGGGCTCCGGCACCCGGGGCAGGTCCCCGCCGGGCAGGTTCCAGTTCGCCGGGTCGGCATCGAGGCCGTGCCACTGTCCGGTGCGGGTGATCCCCACCGGGACCGCCTCGTAGCGCTCCGGGTCCATGGCGCCGAGCACGCCGGTGGCGGTGATGCAGCTGATCGGGTGCTCGCTCGAGCGTCCCCCGAACAGCACCAGCACGCGCAGGCGGCCGTGGTCTTCCGTCGTCACGTTCGTCCTTCCGATTTGAGGTCACGGGACAGCAGCAGCCCGGACAGGGTGTCCACGTCGAGCGTCCCGGCGATCACCGCGTTCATCGCCTCGCTGATGGGCATCTCCACGCCGTGCCGCCGGGACAGGTCCACCACGGCGGAGACGGACTTCATGCCCTCCGCCGTCTGCTTGAGCCGGGCGGTGGCCTCCGCCACGCTCAGACCCTGGCCGAGGTACCGGCCGGCGGTCCGGTTCCGGGACAGCGGCGAGGCACACGTGGCCACCAGGTCGCCCAGCCCGGCCAGCCCGGCCAGAGTGCCGGCCTGGCCCCCGAGGCTCTCGGCGAGCCGGGTGGTCTCGGCCAGTCCGCGCGTGATGACGGAGGCCTTGGAGTTGTCCCCGAAGCCCAGGCCGTCACAGATGCCCACGGCCAGCGCGATGACGTTCTTGACCACGCCGCAGATCTCCACGCCGGTCACATCCGTGTTGGTGTAGGGGCGGAAGTACGGCCCCGCGGTCCGTGTGGCGATCCACTCGGCCGCGTCCGCGTCCGTGGAGGCCACCACGGTGGCGGTGGGCTCGCCGCGGGCGATCTCCAGGGCCAGGTTCGGCCCGGACACCACGGCGAAGCGCGCCGCCGGCAGGTCCAGCTCCTCGGCGCACAGCTCGCTCATCCGGGCGTCGGTGCCCCGTTCCAGCCCCTTGACGAGGGAGAGCACGACGGCGGCCGGGTCCAGGTGGGCGCGGATGGCCGGCAGGTGCCCCCGCACCTCCTGGGCGGGGATGGCCAGCACCACGAGCCCGGCCCCCGTCACGGCGGCGGCGAGGTCCGTGGTGGCCGTCAGGCACCGCGGCAGCTCGATCTCCGGCAGGTAGTCCTCGTTGCGGTGGTCCCGGGTGATGGACTCCGCGATCTCGGGGCGGCGGGCCCAGACGACGATCTCGGGCGCGGGGACCCCTCGTTCCCGGGCGGAGTCCGCCAGCACCTTGGCGAAGGTGGTGCCCCAGCTGCCGGCCCCCACCACGACGAGCTTCTCGGGACGGGCCGCCGTGCTGGCAGCGCCGGCCGTCCCCGCGCTCACGGGGTCCCCCGCTCCGGTCGTGCGCCGCCCGGGTCGTGCCGGCCGGCGATCGGCTCGCGCCGTGCCGTGCGCGGATTCCACCGGCCCTCGGGGGCCGGCTCGCCGCGCAGGACCTCGAGCTCCCCCGTGATGGCGGACATGATGCGTTCGCTGGCCGCGTCCAGCACGTCCCGCGTCAGGGCGGAGGCCCGCAGGTCCTCCAGGGGCACGGGGGCGCCGAGGCGGATCCGTGCCGTGCGCCGCGGCCACGGCCTCGGGGCCTTCGCCGGCCCCGGCATCACCTCGTGGATGCCCCACTGGGCCATGGGGATGACCGGCACGCCGGTCTTGAGCGCCAGCCGCGCGGCACCGGTCTTGGCCTTCATCGGCCACAGGTCCGGGTCCGTGGTCAGCGTGGACTCGGGGTAGATGATGATGGCCCCGCCGTCGGCCAGGACCTGGTTCGCCGCCAGCAGCGACTCGTTGCCGCCGCGGGCGCGGTCCACGGGGATCTGCCGCATCCTGGTCAGCAGGCCGCCCACCACGGGGAGCTGGAAGAGCTCGGCCTTGGCCAGGAAGTACGGCAGGTGCCCCTGGGCGTAGACCATGTGGCCCACCGCCAGCGGATCCAGGTTGGACAGGTGGTTGGCGCACAGGATGAACCCGTCCTTCGGGAGGTTCTCCAGCCCCTGCCACTCCTTGGCCATGAGGGCGTTGAGCGTGGGCCGCACGGCGGCGGCCGCGGTGAAGTACCCGGCGCGCAGTCCCGCGGATTCGGTCACGGCGGTCCCCTACCGGCTGATGGCGGACAGCTCGACGTCCGCTCCGAGGCCGGTGAGCTTGTCCATGAACTTCTCGTAGCCGCGGTTGATGATCTCGATGCCCGTGGCCCGCGAGGTCCCCCGGGCCGCCAGGGCGGCGATGAGGTGGGAGAACCCGCCGCGCAGGTCCGGGATGTCGAAGTCCGCACCGTGCAGCTCCGTCGGTCCCGAGATCACGGCGGAGTGCAGGAAGTTGCGCTGGCCGAACCGGCACGGCACGGAGCCCAGGCATTCGCGGTGCAGCTGGATCGAGGCGCCCATCCGCACGAGGGCGTCGGTGAACCCGAAGCGGTTCTCGTAGACCGTCTCGTGCACGATCGAGACCCCCTCCGCCTGGCTCAGGGCCACCACGAGCGGCTGCTGCCAGTCGGTCATGAACCCCGGGTGGACGTTGGTCTCCAGCACGAGGGGCTTGAGGCTCCCCCCGCCGTGCCAGAAGCGGATGCCGTCATCGTCCACCTCGAACTCGCCGCCGATCTTGCGGTAGATGTTCAGGAAGGCGGTGAGGTCGCGCTGCATGGCGCCCTCGACGTAGATGTCGCCCTGGGTGACGAGCGCGGCCGAGGCCCAGGACGCCGACTCGTTGCGGTCCGGGATGGCGCGGTGGTTGAAGCCGGAGAGCTCGTTGACGCCCTCGATCCGGATGGTGCGGTCCGTCTGGACCGTGATGATGGCGCCCATCTTCTGCAGGATGTGGATCAGGTCGTGGATCTCCGGCTCGACGGCGGCGCCCTTGAGCTCCGTGATGCCCTCCGCCTTCACGGCGGTCAGCAGCACCTGCTCGGTGGCGCCCACGGAGGGGTAGGGCAGCTCCAGCTTGGCCCCGGTGAGGCCCTTGGGGGCCGAGATGTGGATGCCGCCGGGGCGCTTCTCCACCACGGCGCCGAAGTTGCGCAGCACGGTGAGGTGGAAGTCGATCGGCCGGTCGCCGATCTTGCAGCCGCCCAGGTCGGGGATGAAGGCCTCACCGATCGAGTGCATCAGCGGCCCGCAGAACAGGATCGGGATGCGGGAGTCGCCGGCGTGGGCGTCGATCTCCGAGCTGGTGGCGGACTTGGTGTCCGCCGGGTCCAGGGAGAGGT
The DNA here is from genome assembly GCF_031432995.1 of Citricoccus sp. I39-566. Classification (GTDB taxonomy): domain Bacteria; phylum Actinomycetota; class Actinomycetes; order Actinomycetales; family Micrococcaceae; genus Citricoccus; species Citricoccus nitrophenolicus_A. Next base: position 2,006,905 of record NZ_CP133842.1, on the reverse strand, counting down.
CACCGGTCACCGGGTCCTTGGAGACCTTGACCCCGTGGACGGAGAGCAGACCGGTGACGATGTCGACGTCCCGGATCTCCGGGACGTTGCGCAACACCGACGGCTTGCTGCCCAACAGCGAGGCCACCATGGCCTTCGGTACCAGGTTCTTGGCACCGCGGACGGACACCCGTCCCTCGAGCGGCTTGCCGCCGTTGATCGTCAGCAGATTTCCCATAGGCAGTGGCATTCCTCCGTGGCCCGCCGGGTCGGGCCGTCGCTGGTGTGTGGGTCCGCTGGGGAATACAGCCCGGGCGGCGCGGATCCGCACACCAGCATACGGTGCCGGGACGGGCCCGTCGGGGATCAGCCGGTCCGCACGGGCAGCGTGGCGGGCTTGAGGCCCGGCCGCTGCGCCTCGAAATCGGCGATCTCCTGCTCGCTGCGCAGGGTGAGTCCGATGTCGTCCAGACCCTCCATCAGGCGCCAGCGCGTGTAGTCGTCCAGCTGGAACGTGGTGCTGACCGGTCCGCAGGTCACGGTCCGGGCCTCGAGGTCCACGGACACCTCGGTGCCGGGATGGTTCTCGATCTCCTTCCAGATCAGCTCGATGTCCTGCTGGTCCACCTCGGCGGCCACGAGCCCCTGCTTGCCGGAGTTGCCGCGGAAGATGTCCGCGAACCGTGCGGAGAGGACCACCCGGAAGCCGTAGTCCTTCAGCGCCCAGACGGCGTGCTCGCGGGAGGACCCGGTGCCGAAGTCGGGCCCGGCCACCAGGACGGTCCCGTGGGCATAGGGTTCGCGGTTCAGGACGAACTCCGGGTCCTTGCGCCAGCGGGCGAACAGGGCGTCCTCGAATCCGGTGCGGGTGACGCGCTTGAGGTAGACGGCCGGGATGATCTGGTCGGTGTCCACGTTGGACTGACGCAGCGGGACACCGATTCCGGTGTGGTGGGTCACGGGTTCCATGCTCAGGCCTCCTGCAGTGCGGATTCGAGTGCCGCCAGGTCGGACGGCGAGGACAGCGTGCCTCGGATGGCGGTGGCGGCGGCCACCACCGGCGAGACCAGGTGGGTGCGCCCGCCCTTGCCCTGGCGCCCCTCGAAGTTGCGGTTGGAGGTGGAGGCGCACCGTTCCCCCGGCGCCAGCTGATCCGGGTTCATGCCCAGGCACATGGAGCAACCGGCGAAGCGCCATTCGGCACCGAAGTCCGTGAACACCCGGTCCAGCCCTTCGGCCTCGGCCTCCAGCCGGACCCGGGCCGATCCGGGGACCACGATCATCCGGACGTCCTCGGCCTTGGTCCGCCCCTTGAGGATCGAGGCGGCAGTGCGCAGGTCCTCCAACCGGGAGTTGGTGCAGGAACCCAGGAAGACGGTGTCCACGCGGATCTGTTTCATCGGCGTGCCGGCGGCCAGGTCCATGTACTGAAGGGCCCGCTCGGCCGCGGCCCGCGCGTTCGGATCGTCGAAGTGCTCCGGGTCCGGGACCGCGTCGTTGAGGGAGACGCCTTGGCCCGGGTTGGTGCCCCACGTGACGAAGGGCTCGAGGGAGTCGGCGTCGAGGAAGACCTCGGCGTCGAACGTGGCGCCCTCGTCCGTGGGCAGGGAGGACCAGTAGTCCACGGCCGCATCCCAGTCAGCGCCCTGAGGCGCGTGCGCCCGGTCCCTGATGAACTCGAAGGTCGTCTCGTCCGGGGCGATCATGCCGGCCCGGGCACCGGCCTCGATCGACATGTTGCAGATGGTCATGCGTGCCTCCATGGACAGCGCACGGATGGCGGAGCCACGGTACTCGAGCACGTGGCCCTGGCCACCGCCGGTGCCGATCTTGGCGATGACGGCGAGGATGATGTCCTTGGCCGTCACGCCCTCCCGGAGGGTGCCCTCCACGGTGATGGCCATCGTCTTGAACGGCTTCAGCGGCAGGGTCTGGGTGGCCAGGACGTGCTCGACCTCGGAGGTGCCGATGCCGAAGGCCAGCGCCCCGAAGGCCCCGTGCGTGGAGGTGTGGGAGTCGCCGCACACCACGGTCATCCCGGGCTGGGTCAGGCCGAGCTGCGGGCCCACCACGTGCACGATCCCCTGCTCGGCGTCCCCCAGTGGGTGCAGCCGGATGCCGAACTCGGCGGCGTTGTCCCGCAGGGTCTGGATCTGCTTGGCCGAGACCGGGTCGGCGATCGGCCGGTCGATCTCCAGGGTGGGGGTGTTGTGGTCCTCGGTGGCGATCGTCAGGTCTGGCCGGCGGACGGAACGGCCGGCCAGTCGCAGCCCCTCGAAGGCCTGCGGGCTGGTCACCTCATGCATGATGTGCAGGTCGATGTAGAGCAGGTCCGGGGTCTGCGACTGGCCCGTCCCCTCTCCGGGGACCACCACATGGTCCCGCCAGACCTTCTCCGCCAGGGTGAGCGGTGCCGAGCCCCCGGCCGTGTTTCCCGCGGTGTTTCCCGCGGTGATGCCTGTTGTGCTGTCTGCCATCTCGTGTCCTTCCGCCAGTGACCCCCTTACTCTGGCACCGCGGGATCGCGCGAGGCCATCCTCGGCGACATTGTCTCGCATACTGAGACGGTAGTATCAGAGTATGGACATTCCCTCGAACGACGGACCGCCCGAAGGACAGCCCGCGCTCCGGACCCCCAGCGGGGTCGGAGTGGTGGACAAGGCCGCCGCCATCCTGGACGCGCTCGAGGCAGGGCCCACGTCACTGGCCCAATTGGTCTCGGCCACGGGCATCGCCCGGCCCACGCTCCACCGGTTGGCCTCTGCCCTCGTGCACCACCGCCTGGTGGGCCGGGACCTGCAGGGGCGGTACGTCCTGGGGACCCGGCTCTCGGAACTGGCCTCCGCCGCCGGCGAGGACCGGCTGACCTCGGCCGCGGGGCCCGTGCTGTCCCGGCTGCGGGATACCACCGGGGAGAGCTCCCAGCTCTTCCGCCGTCAGGCCGACGCCCGGGTCTGCGTGTCCAGCGCCGAGCGGCCGGTGGGCCTGCGGGACACGATCCCGGTGGGCACGCGACTGTCCATGAAGGCCGGCTCCGCGGCCCAGGTCCTGCTGGCCTGGGAGGACAACGAACGGCTCGTGGAGGGGCTGAACGGATCGGTGTTCACGCCCACGGTCCTGGCGGCCGTCCGCCGTCGCGGGTGGGCGCAGTCCCTCGGGGAACGCGAACCCGGGGTGGCCTCGGTCTCCGCCCCCGTCCGCGGCCCCAGCGGCCGCGTGATCGCGGCCATGTCCATCTCCGGGCCCATCGAACGCCTGACGCGGCAGCCCGGTCGCGTCCACGCGGAGACCGTCATGCGCCACGCCCACCACCTCACCGAGCTCATCCGGACCACCGCGGCTCCCGCCCCCGCGCGCTGAACCTCCACCACCCCGCTGTTCTCACCCCGTTGGCCGCGGGTTCTCCTCGAGGACGGCTCCCCGGCCGCCGGCATCCCTAACCTGCCGATCGAGACCAGTACGCTCAGCACTGATGACCACCCGACAGGCAGGATTGATGCCCACCATGACGGACGCCGCCACGTTGCCCGAGCCCACCCTCCGGATCTCCGTCGTGGGCACGGGGTATCTGGGGGCGACGCATGCTGCGTGCATGGCGGAGCTGGGTTTCGAGGTGCTGGGCCTGGATATCGACCCGGCCAAGGTCCAGGCCTTGTCCGCCGGGGAGCTGCCCTTCCACGAGCCCGGCCTGCCGGAGCTGCTTCTGAAGCACGTGGACTCCGGGCGGCTGCGGTTCACCACCTCCTACGAGGAGGTCGGGGCCTGGGCGGACGTGCACTTCATCGGGGTCGGCACCCCGCAGAAGCCCGGCGAGACCGCCGCCGACCTGCGCTTCGTGGACGCCGCCGTGACCTCCCTGGCCCGGCACATCACCCGGGACGCGCTGATCGTGGGCAAGTCCACCGTCCCGGTCGGCACCGCCACCCGCCTGAAGGACCTGCTCGCCACCACCCGCACCCAGGCCCAGGCCGCTGGCCCGTTGGCCGGCGAGGTGGAGCTGGCGTGGAACCCCGAGTTCCTGCGCGAGGGCTACGCCGTGCAGGACACCCTGAGCCCGGACCGGCTCGTCGTCGGCGTGGAATCAGACCACGCCGAGGGGCTCTTGCGGCAGGTGTACGCGAAGTCGTTGGCGGAGGACACCCCGTGGATCCGCACGGACTTCGCCACCGCGGAGCTGGTCAAGGTCGCCGCCAACGCCTTCCTGGCCACCAAGATCTCCTTCATCAACGCCTTCAGTGAGATCACCGAGCAGGTCGGCGGGGACATCGGCACCCTGGCCGACGCGATCGGCCACGATCCGCGGATCGGGCGGAAGTTCCTCAACGCCGGCGTCGGCTTCGGCGGCGGCTGCCTGCCCAAGGACATCCGGGCCCTGCAGGCCCGGGTCTCCGAGCTCGGCCTGGACCGCACCACGCGCTTTCTGGCCGAGATGGACGACATCAACCTGCGCCGCCGCGACCGCGTCGTGGACCTGGCCGTCCAGGTCCTCTCCCACAGCCTCCACGGCCCTTCATCCGCAGCCAGCCCGCGCACCGCCGGCGCCGACGGAGCCGGCAGCGTCCCGTCCCCGGCCGCCGTCGAGATCCTGCACGGGGCGAAGGTGGCCATGCTGGGGGTGACGTTCAAGCCCAACTCGGACGACGTGCGGGACTCCCCCGCCCTGGACGTGGCCAATCGGCTCTACACCGCCGGGGCCGACGTCGCCGTCTACGACCCGCAGGGCAACGCCAACGCCGCCCAACGGTTCCCCCGCCTGGGCTACGTGGACTCCCTGGAGAAGGCCCTCGTCGGCGCCGACCTGGTCATCCTGCTCACCGAATGGGACGAGTTCAAGACCATGGACCCGGACTACGTCGGCCGGCTCGTGGACCGCAGGAACCTCATCGACGGCCGCAACGTCCTGGACCCCCGCCCCTGGCAGGACGCCGGCTTCACCACCGCCGCCCTCGGCCACCGCTTCGCGCCGCCGCCCCTCGAGGGATCGTGAGGGCGGCACCCGCCGACTCGCCCGGCATGTCCCTACCCGGACTGCGGGCGTGACGACCTGAGGGGGCCGCTGAAATGGTCCCAGCCGCCGGGTGCCTGGGCGTTGTCCTGCTCCGGCCCCGCCGGTCCGCCCGGCAGCCGCCCCAGCAATCGGCCGACGCGCCGGAACCCCGCCGGCACCCCGGTGCCGGCCGGCATCACGGCCAGGAGCCCGTAGTCCTCGCCGCCGGCGGACACCCAGTCCTCGGCGTCGCGGTCCAGCGTCCGGGCCAGGGGCTCCAGCGCCCTGGCCTCGGAACGCACCCAGTCCGCGTCGAGTTCCGCCCGCAGCCCATTGGCCGCGGCGAGTCGCCCGGCGTCCTTGAGCAGGCCGTCGGACACGTCCATCATGGCCAGCACCCCCGACTCGGCGGCCCGCCGGCCGGCGCCCAACGGCGGCCGGGGCCTGAGCTGCGCGGAGGAGGCCAGGGCGGCCGTCCGCCGGACCCCGGAGTCCCCGGACCGCTCCGCGGCGCCGAGACGGCGCAGCAGCTCCTCCCGGCGGGTGTCCAACACGTCCAGGCCGGCGGCCGCCCAGCCGGCGCGCCCGCACAGGACCAGGTCGAGTCCCGGGGCACCCCCGTCCGCCGGGGGCCGGACGGGGCCGCCGCGGCCGGGTCCGCCCCAGCCGCCCGTGCTGAGGGTGCGGCGGACGGCCGGACGGCCCGCGAGGTCCCCCGTGGCCGTCACCGCCAGGGTGATGCGGTCATCGGACCCGAGGTCCCCGCCGACCACGCGGCACCGGTCCGCCCCCAGGTGGATCACCGCACCGGCGAGGCCGGCCGCGAGGCCGTCGATCCACTCCACCGACGTGCTGGGCGGCATGGTCAGGGCCAGCAGGAGCCCCGAGGGGTCCCCGCCCATCGCGTTCACGTCGGAGAGGTTCTGCGCCGCGGCCTTCCAGCCGGTCGAGTAGCCGCCCGCGAAGCCGCCGCCCGCCCCTGACGCGGATCCGCGCGCGTCGGCGGCCGGCCATGCCATCCGGAAGTCCCGGTCCTGGGCCATGGCGTCCGTGGTGATCACGAAGCGTCCGTCCGGGGCGGCCACCACGGCGGCGTCGTCCCCGGGCCCGACGGTTCCCTCGGACCAGTCGTCCGCCGCCGGGACCGCGGCGAAGCGCCGGTTCAGGATGCGCAGGATCCCCGCCTCACCCAGTCCGCCCACGGTCACGGCCCCGCCACCGGTCACCGCGGCACCGCCGGTCAATGCCGCCCGCTGGCCGCCGCCAGCGCCTCCCGGAACGCGCCGTAGCGTTCGATCTCGGCGCCCACGGGCGCGACGATGCGCTCCCGGGCCAGGTCCGCGATGCCGCCCCGCAGCCGCCGCCTGGCCCGGTGGGCGCGCCGGCGGGCCCCGAGGCGCACCAGCGGCGCGGTGAGCAGGGCGAGCAGCACGCCGAAGAGCAGGCCGCCGGCCACCAGCAGGGTGGGGATCGGAAAGCCCTCCACGTCCGGTGCCGGCGGCACCTCGAACTGGAGGTAGCCGGCCAGGGCGAGGACGCCGAGCCAGCCCAGCCCCGCCACCGCGGCGAGCAGGGCGAACCACTGCAGGACGTTGATCACGTGCCACCACCAGGATCCGGCGCCTGCCCGCAGGTCCGCCGAGGAGATCACCTGGTCCAGTTCATCCGGAAGGGTCTGATCGTGGCTGCGGGCGGCACGGCGGACGGAGGAGCGCCACGTGTCCGGCGCGCCCTCGCTCGCCCGGTCCGCGAACGTCCGGATGGCCCCGTCGGCCTGGGCCCGCTGGGCGGGGCTCCGTCCGGGCAGCGAGGTCCGGTGCACCCGGGGGTCGTCCGGCGCCGGGGAGTCCCTCCGGCGGCGGTCGGGATGGTCCCCGCGGCGCAGTCCCAGCCGGCGCAGGGGGTCCTGCCGCGCGCGGGCCAGCCACCGGACCACGGGCCAGCCGGTGCGGCGCCTGCCCTCCAGCCGGTACGACTGCTGCACGGCCCGCACCACGGTGCTCGCGCCGGAAGCCTCGGTCAGGGCGTCCACCAGCCGGGCCTCGGTACCCTTCCCGACGCCGGCCGGCACGCCGCCCGCGTCCTCGACGCCCAGGGCCCTGGCCGCCGTGCGCACATCGGACAGCAGCCGGTCGGTGGCGGCGGTCCGCCGCTCCGCCACCTCGGCGATGGCGTGGCGCAGCGGTTCGATCCCCTCCCCCGTCACGGCGGACGCCGCGAACACCGGCACTTGGGCCAGTCCGTCCTGGGCCAGGATCCCCCGCAGGGAGGACAGCACCCCGGCCACGTCCCGTTCGGCGAGCCGGTCGACCTGGTTCAGGACCACGAGGGTCACACCACGGTGGGCGGCCAGTGGCTCCAGGAACTCCCGGTGCAGGGCCGCGTCGGCATACTTCTGGGGGTCGACGACCCAGACCAGCACATCCACCTGGCCGGCGAGCCGCGTCACGATCTCCCGGTGCTGGACGGCGATCGAGTCGAAGTCGGGCAGGTCCAGCAGGATCAGGCCACCGGCAGCGTCCCGGCCACCGCCCCGGAGCCGGTCCGCCAGCCGCACCCAGGTCCCCCGTGGATCCGCGCCGGCCGGCGGCCCGTCCAGCAGGTGGCGCTGGTCCACCTCGAGCCAGTCCAGCAGCGGACCGGAACCCTCGGCGCCCCAGACGGCGGCCAGCGGCTCTGCGGTGGTGGGCCGGGTGGCGGCGGCGCGGGCCAGCTCCTGGCCGGTGACGGCATTGAACAGGCTGGACTTGCCGGATCCGGTGGCACCGAAGAACCCGACCACGGTGTGCTCGGACGAGAGCCGGCGCCGCTTGCCGGCCCGTTCGAGGACCTGCTCGGCGGAGGCCAGCGCCTCCTCCGGGACCCGCCCTCCGCCCAGTTCGGTGGCGGTCTGCAGGGCGGCCAGCTTGCGGCCCAGCGGACCCTGATCGGTCATCGGCATGGTTCAGCCCTCCCGCCGTCCGGACAGCCGGCGCAGCGCGGGGACCAGGGCGCGCAGCTGCGCCGAGGACCCCTCGTCCGGCACCTCGTCCAGCAGCCCCGTGAAGCGGGCGGCCTCGGACTGCAACAGGTCCGCGACCCGCCCCACGAGGTTCTCCTGGGATCGGCGGGCGAGCCGGCGCACGGCGTCCTCTCCGAAGATCGACTCGAGCAGCTTCTGGGCCACCACGGCCGTGCCCCCGGCGATTCCCACCTCGAGGCCCAGCAGGCCCCCAGTCGAGGCGAAGGAGACGATCATCAGGGTCACGGCGACCCCGTTGACGCCGAGGGCGGAGATCCGCGCCATGGTCCGCTTGCCCGCCCCCTCCTGGTGGATGAGCTGGATCAGGTCCTGCTGCCAGCCGCGGATCTCGCCGGCGGCCCGCTCGGAGAAGTCCTCCGGCAGGGCCGCCAGGTCCCGACCCTGCACGAGTCCGCGGCCGGCGGCGTCCTGGCGCCACCGCTGCTCGGCCTCCTCCGCGGCCGCGGCCGCCTGCTCCACGAGCACGGCGTGCAGGCCCGTCTCGAGGGCGGTCTCGACCTCTTCCGGCGGGGCCGGCCGGCCCGTGAGGAAGGAGGTCAGGCGGTCACGCAGCCGGCCGATCCCGGACTCCAGCGACCGGAAGAACTCCCCGGTCCCCACGAAGTCCTGCCACCGCGAGAGGACCTCGCCGCGCAGCAGGGTCCCGTCCTGCGTGGCGGACAGCACCTCCCGCAGGGCCTGGCCGTACGCCGAGTCCACGTCCCCCGTCAGCCGGGCCGCCGCCCGGCGCTGGTCCTCCTCGGCCTGGACCAGCCCCTCCACGGTGCCCGCCAGCTGGCGGACCACGCCGTTCAGGGTGCGGCGGGCCACCTCGGAGCGGGATCCGGCGTCCGTGGCGATGGCCGTCAGCCAGTCCCGCAGACGGTCCACGGCGCCGTCCGGGAGCATGCCCTCGGCCCCCAGCGCGGCCTCGGTGACCACGAACAGCTGAGCCGCGCCCAGCCCCTGCCGTTCCAGCATCCCGCGCAGGTCGGCGCCCACCTCGGCCTGGACGCCGTCCGGCACCCGGTCTAGCACGACCGCCACGGTGATGTCACGGGCGGCGGCATCCAGCAGCAGCTCCCAGGGCACGGCATCCGCGTACCGGTTGGCCGTGGTGACGAAGACCCACAGGTCGGCGGCGGAGAGCAGCTGCCCGGCGAGCCGACGGTTCTCGTCGGCGACGGAGTCGATGTCCGGGGCGTCCAGCAGAGCCAGCCCGGCGGGTAGTGCGGGCTCGGCCACCAGGACCAGGGACCCACTCGCCGCGGGATCCGGATCGGCCAGGCGGCCCCGCGTCCGGGACAGGTGGGGTAGCACGCGGGGCGTGGTGAACCATTCCGCGTCCTGCGGGTGGTGCAGCAGGATGGGCTGGCGGGTGGTGGGACGGATGGCACCGGAACGCGTCACGGGGTGTCCCACCAGCGCGTTGACCAGGGTGGATTTCCCGGCGCCGGTGGAGCCCCCGACGACGGCCAGCAGGGGGGCGTCCAGGCTGCGGTACCGCGGCAGGACGTAGTCGTCCAGCTGGTCCACGGCGGACCGCCGGTCGCGGTCGGCCCCCGCTGCCCCGTCGATCCCGAGGGGCAGGCGGACCCCCTCGAGCGTCAGGCGCAGCCGACTCAGCAGGTCGACGGCCTCGGCCGCGCCGCGCGCGGCGGAGGCGCTGTCTTCGGTGGTGCTCACGCACCCCATCATGACACCTGGGAATCACCCTGCGGTGTTCCACCCCGGGGCCGGGCACCCGGGAACGACGAAGGCCCGGTCCTGATGGACCGGGCCTTCGCCTCGTGGTGACCCCAGCGGGATTCGAACCCGCGTTACCGCCGTGAGAGGGCGGCGTACTAGGCCGCTATACGATGGGGCCGTCACCGTTGTCCAGTCGATCTGCCGCTAGCAGATCCATCTGGGCAACCCCAGTAGTATTTCACACTCTGGGGGCTTCCACCAAATCGATGCTCATCACTGCTCATCTCATCGGTGAAACCGCTGGGGTACCAGGACTCGAACCTAGAATGACGGTACCAGAAACCGTTGTGTTGCCAATTACACCATACCCCAATGGCTGTCAAGGAGTCCCTCCGGTCACCCGGAATCCCCTGAGCCATCCGTACCGGAGTCTCTCCGGCACGGGTGTTTACTATACCGGCGTTCGGGTCCGAAGACAAAACGGCGGCCGGCGCGGACCACAGCGCCGTCGACAGCGCGGTCTACAGTATGCCCATGGCCACGACCTCCACCACCGGCGAATCACCGTCCCTGCGCCGGACGGTCACCACCACGGGACTGTTCTTCTTCATCCTCGGCGACGTGCTGGGCGCAGGCGTGTACGTCCTGGCGGGCGAAATCGCCGCCACGGCCGGTGGCGCCGTCTGGGTGCCCCTCCTGATCGCCCTGCTGCTGGCACTGCTGACCGCCGGGTCGTATGCGGAGCTCGCCACGAAGTACCCGAAGGCTGGCGGCTCCTCCCACTACACGACGCGGGCCTTCGGACCGTTCGTCGGCTTCCTCGTCGGCTTCTGCATGCTCTCGGCCGGCATCGTCTCGGTGGGGACACTCTCCCTCGGCTTCGCCGGCGACTACCTCACCGAGTTCGTGACCCTGCCGACGATGCTGGTGGTCGCCGCCTTCCTGGCACTGCTCGCCGCGCTGAATGCCCGGGGCATTTCTGAGTCGATGGGGGCCAACCGCGTCGCCACCATCATCGAGGTCTCCGGGCTGATCCTGGTGATCGTCCTCGGCGTCGTCGTCGTGGCGCGGGGCGACGGGGACCTCGGACGGCTCGCGGAGCTCGGCACGCCCGAGAACGGACCGGTGTCCGCCGCCCTCGCCGGGGCGGTGCTGGCCTTCTATTCCTATGTGGGTTTCGAGACCAGCGTGAACATCGCCGAGGAGACCAGGGACCCGGCACGGTCCTACCCGCGGGCCCTCTTCGGCGCCCTGATCGTCGCGGGCGTCGTGTACCTGCTCGTGGGCGCGGCGGCGTCGGCCGCCATCCCGACGGAGGACCTGGCCGAGAGCACGGCCCCGCTGCTGCAGGTGGTCACGGCCGCCGGCATCGTCCCGCCGGTCGTCTTCAGCGTGGTCGCGCTCGTGGCCGTGGCCAATGGCGCCCTGCTGACCGGCATCATGTCCTCCCGCCTCGCCTACGGCATGGCCAGGGACGGGCTCCTGCCGTCCGTGCTGACCCGGCTGCTGCCCCGGCGGCGGACGCCCTGGGTGGCCATCCTCGTCACGACGGGCCTCTCCCTCGTGCTCGCGCTGACGGGAACGCTGGAGGTGCTGGCCGGGACGATGGTGCTGCTGCTGCTCGTGGTCTTCACCGCGGTGAACGCGGCCGCCCTCGCCCTGCGCCGGGACAGGGTGCAGACACGGCACTTCCGCGTCCCGGCCTTCCTGCCGATCGCGGGCATCGTCTCCTGCCTCGGGCTGGCCACGCAGGTGGACGCGGAGGTCTGGCGGCTCGGGGTGCCGTTCCTGGCCCTTGCGGCCGTCCTGGCCGGCATCGCCGCCTGGCGCCACCGGCGGCGGGGCACGCCCGCCGGGTGACGGCGCTGGGTCCTCCCAGCCCTAGGCCCCCGGGGCGGCCGCCTGCTCGGCGGCGAACCGGTCCAGCCGGGCCAGGGCCGACTCCCGTCCCAGGATCTCCAGCGACTCGAACAGCGGCGGGGAGACCTTCTTGCCGGACACGGCGGTCCGGACCGGGCCGAAGGCCTGGCGCGGCTTGAGACCCAGCCCGTCGATCAGCGCGGCGCGCAGCGCCGCCTCGATGCCGTCCACGGTCCAGGTGGCCGCGTCCAGCGAGGCGAGCGACTCCCGGGCCGCGGCCAGGGCGCCCGGCAGGTCGGCGGGCATCCCCTTGAGGGCCCCCTCCGCCGTCGTGATCTCCCCGTCCGCCTGGAAAAGGAAGGCGAGCATGTCCACGGCCTCGCCCAGCAGCGCCACGCGTTCCTGGACCAGCGGCGCCGCCGCGTCCAGGATCCGGCCCTCGCGCTCGGTGAGCTCCTCCCCCACGAGGCCCGCAGCACGCAGGTAGGGCACCAGGCGGTCACGGAAGTCCGCGCCGTCCAGCAGGCGGATGTGGGTGCCGTTGATGGCGGTGGCCTTCTTCTCGTCGAAACGGGCCGGATTCGCCAGCACGTGGTGGATGTCGAAGGCGGAGATGAACTGCTCGCGCGTGAAGATGTCCTCGTCCGCGGACAGCGACCAGCCCAGCAGGGCCAGGTAGTTCATGAGCCCCTCGGGGATGAACCCGCGCTCACGGTGCAGGAAGAGGTTCGACTGGGGATCGCGCTTGGACAGCTTCTTGTTGCCCTCGCCCATCACGTAGGGAAGGTGGCCGAACTCCGGCATGTACTTCGCCACGCCCACCGCGTACAGGGCGCGGTACAGGGCGATCTGGCGCGGCGTGGAGGACAGCAGGTCCTCACCGCGCAACACGTGGGTGATCTCCATGAGCGCATCGTCCACGGGGTTGACCAGGGTGTACAGCGGGTTGCCGTCCGCCCGTACCACCACGAAGTCGGGGACCGAGCCGGCGCGGAAGGTGATCTCGCCACGCACGGTGTCCGTGAACGTGAGGTCCGTGTCCGGCATGCGCAGGCGCAGCACCGGCTCGCGGCCCTCGGCCCGGAAGGCCTGCTTCTGCTCCTCGGACAGCTCGCGGTCGAAATTGTCATAGCCCAGCTTCGGGTCCCGACCGGCGGCCCGGTGCCGGGCCTCGACCTCCTCGGCGGTGGAGAAGGCCTCGTAGATGTAGCCCGCGTCCCGGAGTTTGGTGATGACCTCCTGGTAGATCTGAGCCCGCTGCGACTGGCGGTACGGGCCGTGGGGGCCGCCGACCTCCACGCCCTCGTCCCAGTCGATGCCCAGCCACGCCATGGCCTCCAGCAGCTGCTGGTAGCTCTCCTCGGAATCGCGCTTGGGGTCGGTGTCCTCGATGCGGAACACCATGGTGCCGCCCGTGTGGCGCGCCCAGCCCCAGTTGAACAGGGCGGTGCGGATCAGCCCGACGTGGGGTGTGCCGGTGGGCGAGGGGCAGAACCGGACCCGGACGGGCGCGTCGGCGGGGACGGCGGGGACATCGGCGGAGGCGGGGGCAGGGGTGCCGGGCAGGGATTCAGTCATGATGCCCTGAAGTTTAGCCGCTGTGCGCTCAGCAACAGCGCCCGGACGTACCAGGCGGTGGAGGGTCACCCCCACGTCAGGGTCTGCTGCACCGACCGCCGGTCACCCGGCCGGGCCATCGTGAGCTCGACGAAGGTGGAGTGGAAGCGGTAGAAGATCCGGTCAGCGCCGGTAGAGGGTCGCCAGGGTGCCGATGCCCTCGACGGTCGCCTCGGTCCGCTGGCCGGCCTCCACCAGCCCGACGCCGGCCGGCGTCCCCGTGAGGATGACGTCACCGGGCAGCAGGGTGAAGGCCTGCGAGACCGTCGAGACGATCTCGCGCACGCCGAAGACCATGTCCGCGGTGCGGCCGTCCTGGACGAGCTCTCCGTCCAGCTCCATCCGGATGCCGAGGTCCTCGGTGTCCGCGCTCTTCAGCCCGGTCTCGATCCACGGGCCCAGGGGGCAGGCCCCGTCGAAGCCCTTGGCGCGGGCCCACTGCAGGTCGGCCTTCTGGGCGTCCCGGGCGGTGAGGTCGTTGCCCACCGTGTATCCGAAGACCACGTCGTCGACCCGTTCGGCGGGGACGTCCTTGCAGATCGTGCCGATCACCACGGCCAGCTCGGCCTCGTAGGACACCTGCTCGGTCCAGGACGGCAGGGTCACCGGCTCACCCGGCCCCACCACCGAGGTGTTGGGCTTGAGGAAGAACTGCGGGCTGTCCGGGACCTTGTTGCCCAGCTCGGAGGCGTGATCGGCCCAGTTGCGCCCGACCCCCACGATCTTGGAACGCGGGATGATCGGCGCCACGAGCCGCACGTCCGTCAGGCGGTGGCGGGTGGTGGTGGGCTGGATCCCCTGGAAGAACGGATCGCCGTGCAGGACCACGACCTCGAGGTCCTGGTCGGGGGCGTCCGGCTCCCCCTCGATGAGTCCGTACTGGGGTTCGGCGTCGACGACGAATCGGGCAATGCGCATGGAACCAGCCTAAGCCAGTGCGGCCGGTGGAACGGAACGGTGGTTCAGGCCAGCCGGTCTAGCTCAGGCCAGCCGGAACAGTTCAGGCCAGCCGGTACAGCCAGCCGTGCCGGTCGTCACCGTGGCCGGTCTGCAGGGCCAGCAGTTCGCGGCGGATGTCCAGGGCCACCGAGGTGGCCGGGTCAGTCTCCGGCGAGGCGAAGGAGTCCTCACCGTCCACCAGGGTCCCGATCGGGGTGATGACGGCTGCGGTGCCGCAGGCGAAGACCTCCGTGATCTGCCCGTTGGCGACACCCTCGCGCCATTCGTCCAGGGTGACCGTGCGCTCGACCACCTCCAGTCCACGGTCCCGGCCCAGCTGGATCACGGAGGAGCGGGTGACGCCCTCGAGGATGGTCCCGGTCAGTGCCGGGGTGACGAGGCTGCCGTCCGCCAGGACGAAGAACACGTTCATGCCGCCGAGCTCCTCCACCGCGTTCTCGCGCGTGGGGTCCAGGAACAGCACCTGGTCGCAGCCGTGCGCGGAGGCCTCCAGCTGGGCGGCCAGGGAGGCGGCGTAGTTTCCCCCGAACTTGGCGGCGCCCGTGCCACCGTGTCCGGCGCGGGCCAGCTCCCGAGAGACCCAGATGGAGACGGGCTTCAGCTTGCCGCCGAAGTAGTTACCCGCCGGGGAGGCGATGACCTTGTAGCCGACCTCCCGGGCGGGGCGCACGCCGAGGAACTCCTCCGTGGCGATCATGAAGGGCCGCAGGTACAGGGACTGGCCGTCCCCGTCCGGCACCCAGGCCTCGTCGGCGGACACGAGGCGGGTGAGGGACTCGAGGAAGAGCTCCTCGGGCAGCTCCGGCAGGGCCAGGCGGCGGGCGGAGCGGTTCAACCGGGCCGCGTTGGCCTGGGGCCGGAAGGTCCACACGCTGCCGTCATCATGGCGGTAGGCCTTGAGTCCCTCGAAGATCTCCTGGGCGTAGTGGAACACGGCGGCCGCCGGGGAGAGGTTCAGCGGACCGTAGGGCTCGATCCGCGCGTCGTGCCACCGTCCGCCGGAGTGGGGTGCCGCCGGGCTGTCACCGGTGTCCCGCGTCCAGTCGATGGAGACCATGTGGTCCGTGAAGTGGTTCCCGAAGCCGGGGTCGGCCAGGATCTCCCGGCGCCGCTCCGCTGAGGCGGGAGAGGGGTGGGGGTGGCGGGCGAATTCCAGGCTCACGGCGACATCTTCTTTCTGATCGGGTCCCTTCATCATAGGACCGGCATGGACTGCCTCACAGTCTCACAGTCGGCCGGCGATATCGTCCCCGACCTGCGCGGTGGTGCGGGACGCCGACTGCCCGCCCGCGGTGGCGCGCGCCGCCAGGTCCGACCACACGGCCTCGTTGACGCGCCGGGCGGCCTCGGCCCGACCCGCCTGTTCGAGCAGTAGGGCGGAGGACAGGATGGCCGCCGTGGGGTCCGCCTTCTGCTGACCGGCGATGTCCGGGGCGGAACCGTGGACGGGTTCGAACATGGAGGGCGCGGAGCCGGCGATGTTGACGTTCCCGGAGGCCGCCAGGCCGATCCCCCCGGTGACGGCGGCGGCCAGGTCCGTGAGGATGTCCCCGAAGAGGTTGTCCGTGACGATCACGTCGAACCGCGCGGGATCGGTGGTCAGGAAGATCGTGGCGGCATCCACGTGCATGTAGTCGTGGGAGACCTGTGGGTACTCGGCCGCGACGGCCTCCACCGTCCGGCGCCACAGGTGGCCCGCGTGGACCAGCACGTTGTGCTTGTGCACCAGGGTCACGTGCTGGCGGGGGCGCCCGGCAGCCAGGGCGAAGGCATGGCGGACCACCCGCTCCACGCCGAAGGCGGTGTTGACGGAGACCTCGGTGGCGATCTCCTGCGGGGTCCCGGTGCGGATGGCCCCGCCGTTGCCCACGTAGGGTCCCTCGGTGCCCTCGCGCACCACCACGAAGTCGATGTCCCCGGGGGCCGAGAGCGGGCTCACGACGCCCGGGTAGAGGCGGGAGGGGCGGAGGTTGACACCGTGGTCCAGCGTGAAGCGCAGCTTGAGCAGCAGGTCCCGCTCGATCAGCCCGGACGGGATCCGCGTGTCGTTGGGTGCGGCGCCGACCGCGCCGAAGAGGATCGCGTCGTGACCGCGCAACCGGTCCAGCGTCTCGTCGGTCAGGGTCTCTCCCGTGGCGAGCCAGTGGGCTGCGCCGAGGGAGTACTCCGTGGTGGTGATCCCGGCGTCGCCGGCCGCCTCCGTGGCGGCCCGCAGGACCTTGACCGCCTCAGCGGTCACCTCGGGGCCGATCCCATCCCCGCCGATCACGGCGAGGTCCAGCGCTGGGTTCGGACCGGTGGTCGGGGCGGGGATGGTGGCTGCGTTCTCCATCCGCTCAGGCTAGGTCGCTCCCGCCGGCACCGTCCACCATGCGGTCACCCCGTCCACATACTGGACAAGTGGCGCGAGGCGGGTCAGCCGGCGTCGGGCTCCTCGTGCCGGGGGAAGACCGGGCGCGGCGCGGGCAGGACGGTGCCGGGCACCAGGGCCGCGTCCCAGGCCGCGAAGGAACGCGGGCCGGCGCCCGAGGAACCGGTGCGGCCGGCGTCGCCGGAGGCCTCCACGCCGAGCAGGTCCAGCAGCTGCGTGGCCGAGCCGGGCATGACGGGCTGCACCAGCAGCGCCACCCGGCGCACCGTCTCCAGCGTCACGTAGAGCACGGTGGCCATCCGCTCCGGATCGGTCTTGCGCAGCACCCACGGCTGCTGCTCGGCGAAGTAGGCGTTGGCGTCCCCCAGCACGGCCCACGTCGACTCGAGCGCGTGGTGGTAGTCCTGCACGGCGTAGTCGGCGCGGGCGGTGGCCAGCAGGCCCGCGGCCGCCTCCAGCAGCGCGCGGTCCGCCGCCGTGAACTCCCCCGGCTCCGGCACGGCGCCGGCGAGGTTCTTGGCCACCATGGACAGGGACCGCTGGGCCAGGTTGCCCAGGTTGTTCGCCAGGTCGGCGTTCTTGCGGCCCACCACGGCGTCGTGGTTGTAGGAGCCGTCCGCGCCGAAGGAGAACTCCCGCAGCAGGAAGAAGCGCACGGCATCGAGCCCGTACCGGTCCACCCACTCGGCGGGGGCGACCACGTTGCCCAGCGACTTGGACATCTTCTCGCCGTTGTTGTTGAGGAAGCCGTGGATCATGATGCGCCTCGGCAGCTCGATCCCGGCGCTGAGCAGGAAGGCCGGCCAGAAGATGCAGTGGAACCGGGAGATGTCCTTGCCGATCACGTGCAGGTCGGCGGGCCAGAAGCGGCGGAACTGCTCGGAGTCGGTCTCCGGGAAGCCCGCGCCCGTCAGGTAGTTCGTCAGGGCATCCACCCAGACGTACATGACGTGGTCCTGCGTCGGCCGGCTGCCGGAGCCCGCGGCCGGCGCCGGGACGTCGATGCCCCAGTCGAAGGAGGTGCGGGAGATGGACAGATCCTCCAGCCCGGACTCCACGAAGCGAATGACCTCGTTGAACCGGTACCGCGGGCCGGAGAAGTCCGGCCGCTCGCGGTAGAGATCCAGCAGCGGCTGCTGGTACCTCGAGAGGCGGAAGAAGTAGCTCTCCTCCTCGGTCCAGGTCACCTCGGTGCCGGTCTCGGTGGCATAGCGCTGGCCGTCCTCGCGCACCTCGGTCTCGTCCTCGGTGAAGAACCGCTCGTCCCGCACCGAGTACCAGCCGGAGTAGCGGTCCAGGTAGATGTCCCCGGCGGCCTCCATGCGCCGCCAGATCTCTTGGCTGGCCAGGTGGTGCTCCCGCTCCGTGGTGCGGATGAATCGGTCGTAGGAGATGTCGAGGACCTCGTCGTCCATCCGCTGGAAGGCCGCCGAGTTGCGGGTGGCCAGCTGAAGCGGGGTGATCCCCTCGCGCTCGGCGGTCTGGGCCATCTTCTGCCCGTGCTCGTCCGTCCCCGTCAGGAAGTAGACGTCGTGGCCGTCCAGCCGCTGGAAGCGGGCCATCACGTCCGTGCCGACCATCTCGTAGGCATGGCCGATGTGCGGCTCACCGTTGGGATAGTGGATGGCGGTCGTCAGGTAGTACGACTCCCGGGACGGGGTCTGGTTCTGGGGGGCATGCACCGGAGAAGTCACCCATCGAATCTATCGCATCGGCACGGCCTGCCGGTCCGGATCCGTGCGCACCCGGGGCGCCGGGACCCAGTCCACCTCCAACCCGCCGCCGACCGTGGGACGCCGCACCCCCAGGGAGGCCAGGGGTGCCACGGCCAGCATCGAGCTGCCGATGAACTCGAACAGCTCCTCGGCGTGATAGGCCGCAACGAACCCCACCGAGTTCCGGGGCAGGTCGAGGAACAGCGGCACCGCCTCGAGGACGAGGGCCCCGGTGAACAGGACCAGCAACCCGCCCATCAGGAGCCGGGCCGTGGTCCGGGGCAGCGTCCGCGAGCACAGCCAGACGAAGACGACCACCGCCAGTCCCAGCGGGACGCCGAGCATCAGCCACTCGTAGGCCCGCAGCGGGTTCTCCCCCACCACGGCGTCCCACACGCGGTCCAGATGCTCATGGAACCCGGCGAACTCGTCCAGCGACATGAGCCCGAGGAGCGCCGCGATCCCCCACCAGGCCAGCCACCCCGCCCGGCCGTCGGCACCGCAGCGCCGGCGCAATTGGCCCACGCCGGCGCAGAAGAAGGCCGCGAGCAACAGCAGGCCGGAGTTCCACCAGGCCGGGAGGTTGCGTTCATCCGCCACATCGAAGAACAGCCGGACGAGCGAGCCCCGGTGCCCCGGCCCCACGCCCAGGAGGACGGGGACGATGGCCGAGACCGCCACGAGGGCCACGCTGACGGCACACAGCGTCCACAGCAGCGGTCGCCACCAGTCATTCTCGGCTGACCGGTAGCTGGTGGTTTCCTGGGTGTTTCGCATCAGGTCAGTGAACCACGGGCCCATGAGAGATTAATGAGAGACGACAGCCCCGCTCCCGAGGTCAGCCCCGGGGCGGGAACTCAGTCCTCGAGGTCGATGCCGGCCACCTTCGAGGCGCCGATCGCCTGCCCGAGCTCCTCGGCCACACCGGCCGGCAGCGCCGCGTCCAGGGTCAGCAGGGCCAGGGCCTCGCCGCCCTCGACCTGGCGGGAGACATCCATGCCGGCGATGTTCACCCCGGCGTCCCCGAGGACCTGGCCGATGGTGCCGATGACGCCCGGGCGGTCGGCGTAGCGGAACACGAGCAGGTGCTCGGCCATGGGGACCTCGAGCTCGTAGCCGTCGATCCCCACGACCTTCTGGACCTGCTTGGGCCCGGTCAGGGTGCCGGCCACGGAGATCTGGGTGCCGTTGGAGGTGGCGCCCTTGACGGTGACGGTGTTGCGGTAGGCCGGGGACTCGGCGGTGGTGGTCAGCCGCGACTCGACGCCGCGCTGCTCGGCCAGGACCGGGGCGTTGACGTAGGAGACCTGGTCCGAGACCACGTCCGTGAACACGCCCTTGAGCGCCGCCAGCTGCAGCGACTTCACGTCCTTGTCCGCGATCTCGCCCGCGACCTCCAGCTCCACCACGGTGAGGGAGTCCCCCGTGGACAGGGCGGTGAGGATGCGGCCCAGCTTCTCGGCCAGCGGGATGCCGGGGCGGACGTCCTCGTGGATGACGCCGCCGGCCACGTTGACCGCGTCCGGGACGAGTTCCCCGGCCAGGGCCAGGCGGACGGACTTGGCCACGGACACGCCGGCCTTCTCCTGGGCCTCGGTGGTGGAGGCGCCCAGGTGCGGGGTGACCACGGCGCGGTCGTGGGCGAAGAACGGCAGGTCGACGGCGGGCTCGGCGGAGAACACGTCGATCGCGGCGCCGCCGATGATGCCGGCGGTCAGGGCGCGGTCCAGCGCCTCCTCGTCGATCAGCCCGCCGCGGGCCACGTTCACCACGAAGGCGGTGTCCTTCATGATCCGGAACTGTTCGTCCGAGATCATGCCGATGGTCTCCGGCGTCTTGGGCATGTGGATGGTGAGGAAGTCGGCCTCCGCCAGCAGCTCGTCCAGGGAGAGCAGCCGGGCGCCGATCTGCTGGGCGCGGGCGGAGGTGACGTACGGGTCGTAGGCCAGGATCTCCATGCCGAAGGAGCGCATGCGCTCGGCCACGAGGGAGCCAATGCGCCCCAGCCCGATGATGCCGAGCTTCTTCTCGTACAGTTCCACGCCCGAGTACTTGGAACGCTTCCACTCGCCGCCCTTGAGGGCCCGGTTGGCCGGGGCGATGTTGCGGGCCACCCCGAGGATGTGGCCGCACGTCAGCTCCGCGGCGGAGAGGATGTTGGAGGTGGGGGCGTTGACGACCATCACGCCGGCCTGGGTGGCCGCCTTGGTGTCCACGTTGTCCAGCCCGACGCCGGCGCGGGCGATGACCTTCAGGTGCGGGGCGGCCGCGATGGCCTCGGCGTCCATGGTGGTGGCCGAGCGGACCAGCACCGCGTTGGCCTCCGGCAGGGCCGCCAGCAGCTGGGCCCGGTCCGATCCGTCCGTGGTCCTGATCTCGAAGTCCGGACCGAGCGCGTCCACCGTGGCCGGGGAGAGTTCTTCAGCAATGAGGACTACGGGCTTGGTCTCAGACACGGGTCAATCACCTTCGTTTGGTCTTGGGGCGCCGAGGCGGTTGCTCGCCTCGGCCGTTCTCGATTCTAGAGCCAGACGGCACCGGCCCCTCGCACAAGACGAGGGGCCGATGCCGGGCCATTCAGCGGGAATGGTGAGGTCAGGCGGCTCAGCGGGCCGCGGTGCCCTCGGTGTAGTCGTCGTCCGAGTCCTTGAGCCAGGAGAACATCTGGCGCAGCTCGCGGCCGGTCTTCTCGATCGGGTGGGCCTCGCCGGCGGCGCGCAGCTGCTTGAACTCGGGGCCGCCGGCGGCCTGGTCGTCCATGAAGCGCTTCGCGAAGGTGCCGTCCTGGATGTCCGCCAGCACGGCCTTCATGTTCTCCTTGACGGACGGGTCGATCACGCGCGGGCCGGAGACGTAGTCGCCGTACTCGGCGGTGTCCGAGACGGACCAGCGCTGCTTGGCGATGCCGCCCTCGACCATCAGGTCCACGATCAGCTTGAGCTCGTGCAGCACCTCGAAGTAGGCGATCTCCGGCTGGTAGCCGGCCTCGGTCAGGGTCTCGAAGCCGTACTGGACCAGCTGCGAGGCGCCGCCGCAGAGCACGGCCTGCTCGCCGAAGAGGTCCGACTCGGTCTCCTCGGTGAAGGTGGTCTCGATGACGCCGGCCCGGGTGCCGCCGATGCCCTTGGCGTAGGCCAGGGCCAGGTCCTTGGCGTTGCCCGTGGCGTCCTGCTCCACGGCGATCAGCGCCGGCACGCCGCGGCCGGCCTCGAACTCGCGGCGGACCACGTGGCCTGGGCCCTTCGGGGCGACCAGGGCCACGTCCACACCGGCCGGCGGCTGGATGTAGCCGTAGCGGATGTTGAAGCCGTGGGCGAAGAACAGGGCGTCCCCGTCCTGCAGGTTCGGGGCGATGTGCTCGTTGTAGACCGCGCCCTGGACCTGGTCCGGGGTGAGGATCATGATCAGGTCGGCCTCGGCGGCGGCCTCCGCCACGGTGACGACGCGCAGGCCCTCGGACTCGGCCTTGGCGCGGGACTTCGACCCCTCGGCGAGGCCGATGCGGACGTCGACGCCGGAGTCACGCAGGCTCAGGGAGTGCGCATGGCCCTGGGAGCCGTAGCCGATGACGGCGACGGTGCGGCCCTGGATGATCGACAGGTCGGCGTCGTCTTCGTAGTACTTGGTGGTCGACACAGGAGTTCTCCTCTTGTTGGGGGTGATGTTGACGTTGGTCGGATCCGAAGGATCAGTTCTTGGGGAGGGCGCGGTCGGTCATCGACTTGCCCCCGCGCCCGACGGCGATGGTGCCGGAGCGCACGAGCTCGCGGATGCCGAAGGGCTCCAGGACCTCGAGCAGGGCGGAGAGCTTGTCCGCGGCCCCGGTGGCCTCGATGGTCACCGAGTCCGTGGAGACGTCCACGACGGACGCCCGGAAGAGCTCGACGGCCTGGACCACCTGGGACCGGGACGCGGCGTCGGAACGGACCTTGACCAGCAGGTGGTCGCGCTGGACGGAGGCGTCGGCGGCCAGTTCGACCACCTTGATGACGTTGACCAGCTTGTTCAGCTGCTTGGTGACCTGCTCCAGCAGGTCGCCCTCGGCGTCCACCACCACGGTGATGCGGGACAGGCCCTCGAGCTCCGAGGTGCCCACCGCCAGGGAGTGGATGTTGAAGGCGCGGCGCGCGAAGAGGCTGGCCACGCGCGTCAGCACGCCCGGCACGTCCTCGACCAGTACGGACAGTGTGTGCCTTGCCATGTCAGTCCTCCTCGTCCCAGTCCGGGGTCATGTCCTTGGCCACCTGGATCTCGCTGTTGGAGACACCGGAGGGGACCATCGGCCACACCATGGAGTCACGGGAGACCACGAAGTCCACCACCACGGGTCGGTCGTTGATCGCCAGGGCCTGCTCGATGGTGGCGTCGATGTCCTCGTCACGCTCGCAGCGCAGCCCCACGCAGCCGTAGGCCTCGGCGAGCTTGACGAAGTCGGGCACCCTGATGGTGTCATGCCCGGTGTTCAGGTCGGTGTTGGAGTACCGGGACTCGTAGAACAGGGTCTGCCACTGCCGGACCATGCCCAGCGAGGAGTTGTTGATGATCGCCACTTTGATCGGGATCTTGTTGATCAGGCAGGTGGCCAGTTCCTGGTTGGTCATCTGGAAGCAGCCGTCTCCGTCGATCGCCCAGACCACGCGGTCCGGGTTGCCCACCTGGGCCCCCATGGCGGCCGGGACTGAGAAGCCCATGGTCCCGAGCCCCGCCGAGTTCAGCCACTGGTGGGGACGCTCGTACTGCACGAACTGGCTGGCCCACATCTGGTGCTGGCCCACGCCGGCCACGTAGACGGCCTCCGGGCCGGAGTGCGCCGAGAGCCGCTCGATGACCTTCTGGGGGCTCATCAGCCCGTCCTCGGTGGGCGCGTAGCCCATCGGGTAGGTCTCGCGCAGGCGCTGCAGCACGGTCCACCACTCGGTCAGGTCCGGGGCGCCGGACACGGCGTGGGAGTCCCGCACGGCATCGCTCAGCTCGGGGATGATCTCCTTGACCGAGCCCACGATCGGCACGTCCGCCGTGCGGTTCTTGGAGATCTCCGCCGGGTCGATGTCCGCGTGGATGACCTTGGCCTTGGGTGCGAAGCTGGACAGCTGCCCCGTGACGCGGTCGTCGAAGCGCGCGCCGAGCGTGATGAGCAGATCGGACATCTGCAGCGCGGACACGGCGGCCACCGAGCCGTGCATGCCGGGCATGCCCAGGTGCTGGGCGTGGGAGTCCGGGAACACGCCGCGGGCGGTCAGGGTGGTCACCACCGGCGCGCCGGTCAGTTCGGCCAGTTCGGCCAGCTCCACGCTCGCGTGGCCGCGGGACACACCGCCGCCCACGTAGAGCACCGGCCGCTCGGCCTCCTGGATTAGCCGGGCCGCCTCGCGCACCTGCTTGGAGTGGCCCCGCACCACGGGGCGGTAGCCGGGCAGTTCGATCCGCGGCGGCCAGGAGAACTCCATCATCGCCTGCTGCGCGTCCTTGGCCACGTCGATCAGCACGGGACCGGGGCGCCCCGTGGTGGCGATGTGGAAGGCCTCGGCCAGGGCCTGCGGGATGTCCGCGGCGTCGGTGATCAGCCGGGAGTGCTTGGTGATCGGCATGGTGATGCCCACGATGTCCGCCTCCTGGAAGGCGTCGGAGCCGATCGCACTGGAGGCCACCTGGCCGGTGATGAACACGCAGGCCTGGGAGTCCATGTGCGCATCCGCGATCGCCGTGACCAGGTTGGTGGCGCCGGGGCCCGAGGTCGCGATGGCCACACCGGGCCGGCCGGAGGCCAGGTAGTAGCCCTGCGCCGCGTGCCCCGCCCCCTGCTCGTGCCTGACGAGGATGTGGCGGATGACGGTGGAGTCCATCAGCGGGTCGTACGTCGGCAGGATGGCCCCGCCCGGGAGTCCGAAGACGTCCGTGACGCCCAGCTCCTCCAGGGCCCGCACGATCGCCGCGGAACCGGTCATCTGCACCGGCCCGACCACGCGATTCGGCCCCGGGACGAGGCTGTCCGCGGTGGACTCGTTCTTGTCCCGCTTGTCGCGGGCTGCATGGGATGGCATCACCGACGGGGTGACGCGTGATCCGTTACTCATTGCTGTGCCTCTTCGTCACTGCTTGTCCGATGGCGACTGGTGCGCCTTGGGTGCCGGCCCGGGTGTCCCCCGGTCCGCCCGCCTCACGGCGGGGAAACCTGTGGAACCGATGTGGTGGCCGGTCCCGTTCCGCTTCCCCAACAAA
This sequence comes from Citricoccus sp. I39-566, assembly GCF_031432995.1. Lineage (GTDB taxonomy): Bacteria > Actinomycetota > Actinomycetes > Actinomycetales > Micrococcaceae > Citricoccus > Citricoccus nitrophenolicus_A. Next base: position 1,982,507 of record NZ_CP133842.1, on the reverse strand, counting down.
AAAACCCCGACGGCGGCCGGTCGGCCTACTCGGGGTCTGGCGCCTGGCAGCGGGCGGACCCGCCGTACCGAACCGTGGTTCAGGCCAGGCGCTGGATAACGACGACTCGTCGCGTGTTGGACATGGGTCCAGTATCCCCGAGGTGGTGCTGATGGTGTCAATCCACCGGACAGCCGTCTCACATCGTGAGACGGCTGTCCGTTCTGTGGACGTCAACCGAGGTAGGCGCCCTCCGCGGCCGAGTGCACCAGCTTGGCGTACTTGCCGAGGACGCCCGTGGTGAACTTCGGCGGGATCGGCTCCCACCCGTCCTGGCGGGCGGCGAGCTCCTCGCCCGGGACCAGCAGGTCCAAGGTGCGGGCCGCGATGTCCACCCGGATCCGGTCCCCGTCGCGCACGAAGGCGATGGGGCCGCCGTCGGACGCCTCGGGGGCCACGTGACCGATGCACAGGCCGGTGGTACCGCCCGAGAAGCGGCCGTCGGTGAGCAGCAGGACGTCCTTGCCCAGGCCGGCGCCCTTGATGGCACCGGTGATGGCCAGCATCTCGCGCATTCCGGGGCCGCCCTTGGGACCCTCGTAGCGGATGACCACCACGTCGCCGGCCTGCATCTGGCCGTTCTCGAGCGCCTCCATGGCATGCTGCTCGCGCTCGAAGACGCGGGCGGTGCCCTCGAAGACGTCGGCGTCGAAGCCGGCGGACTTCACCACGGCGCCCTCGGGGGCCAGGGTGCCCTTGAGGACGGCGAGGCCGCCGTTGTGGTGCAGCGGGTTGTCGAGGGCGCGCAGGACCTTGCCGTCCAGGTCCGGCGGGGTGATGTCCGCGAGGTTCTCGGCCACGGTCTTGCCCGTGACGGTCAGCGCGTCGCCGTGGATGAGCCCGGCGTCCAGCAGGGCCTTCATGACCACGGGGACGCCGCCGACCTTGTCCACGTCCGTCATGACGTACTGGCCGAAGGGCTTGAGGTCGCCCAGGTGGGGCACCTTGTCCCCGATGCGGTTGAAGTCGTCCAGCTGCAGGTCCACGCCGGCCTCGCGGGCGATCGCCAGCAGGTGCAGCACGGCGTTGGAGGAGCCGCCGAAGGCCATGGTCACGGCGATCGCGTTCTCGAAGGCCTTCTTGGTCATGATGTCGCGCGAGGTGATGCCCAGCCGCAGCAGGTTCACCACGGCCTCGCCGGACTTGCGGGAGAACGCGTCGCGGCGGCGGTCGGCCGAGGGCGGGGCGGCGGAGCCGGGTAGGGACATGCCGAGGGCCTCGCCGATGCAGGCCATGGTGTTGGCGGTGTACATGCCGCCGCAGGCCCCCTCGCCCGGGCAGATGGCCCGCTCGATGGAGTCCAGGTCCTTCTGGCTCATCAGCCCCCGGGCGCACGCGCCCACGGCCTCGAAGGCGTCGATCAGGGTGACCTGCTTCTCGGTGCCGTCCTCCAGGGTGGCGTAGCCGGGCATGGTGGAGCCGGCGTAGATGAAGACGCTGGAGACGTCCAGGCGTGCCGCGGCCATCAGCATGCCCGGCAGGGACTTGTCACAGCCGGCCAGCAGGACGGAGCCGTCCAGGCGCTCGGCCTGCATCACGGTCTCCACGGAGTCGGCGATGACCTCCCGGGAGACGAGTGAGTAGTGCATGCCATCATGGCCCATGGAGATGCCGTCGGACACGGAGATGGTGCCGAACTCGAGCGGGTAGCCACCACCGGCGTGCACGCCCTCCTTGGACGCCTGCGCGAGGCGGTCCAGGGACAGGTTGCAGGGGGTGATCTCGTTCCACGAGCTGGCGATGCCGATCTGTGGCTTGGCGAAGTCATCGTCGCCCATGCCGACCGCACGGAGCATGCCGCGGGCGGGGGCGCGCTCCATGCCGTCGGTGACCGCGCGGGAGCGGGGCTTGATGTCCGGGGTGGAGGCGTCGTTGCCGGCGGGTTCCCCGGGGAGGGTGGTGTCTGCGGTGGGGCTGATCATGGCCCCCATCCTAGGACTGCCGCCGTGCGCACGTGGCGCACGTGACAAGCGGTGTCCCGCTCCGGACCCCTCCGGCGCCATCCGTAGACTGGTCCCATGGACGGCGAAGACCTGAAGCACCTGCTCCGTGAGGCCTTCGACTCCCGGGTCATCAACCACGGGGATTTCAACCTGGTCTATGGGCAGCCCTCCGGGGCCGGGAACCCCTGGACGATCGGCTACCGCCGCCAGCCTCTGGAGCTACTGCTGTGCCCCGTGCACCTCGAGGCCCTCCCGGAGGTGCGGGACGAGCTGGCCATCGCCACGGTGGCGCTCGGCAACGTGGCGACCCTCGCGGACACCGGCACCGGATACCAGGTCGAGACTGTCACCGGATTCCGCACCTGGTTCGAGGTGACCGGCACGCCCCGCGTGCCGCTGACGGAGAACCTGCGGTCCCTGATGGCCGGGGAGCGGCACGGCGAGGACGGCACCCTCGTGATCGAGCAGGAGCGCGACGCGGAGGACTTCCACCAGTTCATGTCCCACTTCATGGACACCCTGGACTCGTACTACGAGGAGTAGGCGACGAGTAGGCGAGGAGACGGCCTCGGTGGGGCGCCGATTTCACATCCTCCGGGATCCTCTGGTAATGTTTTTCCTCGTTGCACCGGCCGCTGAGCCGGTCCAGCAGGCCAGCACCTCTAGCTCAACTGGCAGAGCAATTGACTCTTAATCAATGGGTTCCGGGTTCGAGTCCCGGGGGGTGCACCACCGCAGCAGACGAGCAGGACCCCGGTCATCGGACCGGGGTCCTGCTCGTTTGACCCATCACCTCATCGCACCGGTCCACCCCACCCCGTCTCATCCTGTGAGATCCGACACGCCCGGCGTACCTTCCGTTCACCTTCAGGTCTACCTCCCGTGGCCAAAGCGTGCCACGCTATCGGGGTATCACTCATGGGACTGGCGCGGGAGGTTCACCGGATCGTGAAGCGTGGATGGGCACCCGCGGGCGCGGCAACCGCGGCATTGGTACTGATGGCCGTCTCCGGAGGGATCGGCCCCACGGCGGCCCTGCCGTCCGGTGACGCGCCGGCCAGCACGGCCGGGGAACACCATGGCACGACGGCGGCGGTCGCCGGCCGCTCCGATGGCGCGTCGGCCGGTGGTGGGCTGGAGGCGCGGCGTGAGTCGTCCCCCCTGTTCCCCGAGTTCCTGTCCGGCCCGTCAGCCCGTGGAGGTTCCGGCGAGGGCCCGGCCGGCTCACTCGCCCCGGCCGTCACCGCCACCTTCGCCTCGGTGCGCGGCGCCTACCCCGGTTCCCTCGTGGTGCTCTCGGCCGCCCAGCAGCGGGCCCTGCAGGAGCGCAACGGCGCGTTCTCCGGCAGCTCGGAGGAGGTCCCCGCCTCCGTCCACCGCGGCGCCGTGCCGGACCTCGGCGTGGTGCTGGACCACCCGGTGGCGGGCCCCATCCGCCTGAGCTCGCCCTTCGGGTGGCGGATCAACCCCACGCGGGTCGGCCCTGCCGTGCAATTCCACATCGGGCAGGACTACCCGGTGGCCTGCGGGACACCGGTCCACGCGGCGGCGGACGGGACCGTCCGCTTCGCGGCGGACCGCGGGACCTCCGGGCTGCGGGTGGACATCGACCACGGCGGGGGTCTGGCCAGCGCCTACCACCACAACTCCGCGCTGCTGGTCTCCCCGGGGGACACGGTGGCCCGCGGGGACGTGATCGCGCTGGCGGGCACCACGGGCAACTCCACCGGCTGCCACGTCCACTTCGGCATCACCCTGGACGGCCGCTCGCTGGATCCGGCCCTGGTCCTGCCTGCTGTGGCCGGTCAACCCACGGCACTCTCCGCGGAAGAGCTGAAGCGACTGCGCCAGGAGGCCCGCACCGTCACGGCGCCCACACCGCCTACGAGGGCGACCGGCCCGCGGGAGGACGGCCGCCCGTCCTCCCGCAGCAGCACCGCGCGGGAGCGCCCCGCCACCGTGCCACCGGCCACGCCGACCAGCAAGCCGACCGCCAAGCCGGCCCAGCCCACCGCGAAGCCGGCCCCCCAGCCGACGCCCCAGCCCACCAGCAGGCCCACGGCACCCGAACGCCCCACGCCGAAGCCCACCGCGCCGCCGAGCACGGCTCCGGCGCCCGCGCCGACCCCCTCGCCGACGCCCACCCCGGAGCCGACCGTGCCCACGGACCCGGACCCCACGCCGACCCCCACCCCGACTCCGACCCCAACCCCGACTCCGACTCCGACTCCGACACCCACCCCGGAGCCTCCCGCGCCCACGGACCCCGAGGCCCCGGCACCGCCGACTCCCCCGGTGGTGCTGACGGAGAAGGAGGCGGCGCGCTGGTGCGTCGCCCTGGACCCGGAGGACCTCGAGGGCGAGTCGGTGGTCATCACCGCGGAGACCGTCCTGACGGAGATCATCGCGGTGCTGGACGCGCAGGGTGAGCCCGAGCTCGTGGACCAGGACCTGCTCACCGAGGTCGACCCGTCCACCGCCTGGCTGGAGTCGCTTCCCCTGTGCTCGGACCAGGATTTCCTCGCCGCGGCCGCCCTCGCGGACTGACGGCCGCGGCGCCACCGTGCCGGCCTGACGTCCCAGACGACCTACAGTGGACGGCATGACTGATCAGCACCGCCTCGCCCCCGGCGACACCGCGCCCGCGTTCACCCTCACGGACCAGGACGGCGGCACGGTCTCCTCCTCCGACCTCGCCGGGCAGCGGGTCATCGTGTACTTCTACCCGGCCGCCGCCACGCCGGGCTGCACCACCCAGGCGTGTGATTTCCGGGACAACCTCGGCTCCTTCGCCGCGGAGGGGTTCACCGTGGTGGGCATCTCCCCCGACGCTCCCGCCAAGCTGAAGTCCTTCGCCGAGAAGGAGGGGCTGACCTTCCCCCTGCTCTCGGACGAGGACCACGCCGTGGCCGAGGCCTACGGCGCCTGGGGCGAGAAGAAGAACTACGGCCGCACCTACGAGGGACTGATCCGGTCCACCGTGGTCCTCGGCCCCGACGGCACCGTGGAGCTGGCGCAGTACAACGTCCGGGCCACCGGCCACGTGGCCAAGCTGCGCCGGGACCTCTCGCTCGGCTGAGCCGCCGTCGCCGCCCGCCGGCTGCGACGCCGCTGTCCCCACCGGGTAGGATGGGCCGTTGTCCCCGCCTGGCGGGGCTTGCGGGCGTGGCGGAATTGGCAGACGCGCTGGATTTAGGTTCCAGTGTCTTCGGACGTGGGGGTTCAAGTCCCCCCGCCCGCACCAGCAGCAGTCCCCTCTTCGACCCCAGTTCCGTCCCCGATCCGCCGCAGGGAGGCCCGGACGCGTGGAGATCTCACGCCGCACCGTCATCACGTCCCTGGCGGCCGCGTTCGTCCTGCCGATGACCGGCTGTGCCGCCCAGGTCCGGAGCGAGTCGGTTCCGGACGAGTCAGGGGCGGCCCCGTCCTCCGGGCCGGCGTCCCCGGTCACCGTGCCCGTGACCATCGGCGTCCCGGCGCGGCCGCAGTCCCTCGACCCCGCCCTGACGGTGGACGCCGAGTCCCACCGCAGCACGCGCCAGGTCCTGGAGACCCTGCTCGGCGTCGATCCCAACACCGGCGCCCCCGTCCCCCAGCTCGCCAGCCAATGGAGGGTCTCCGACGACGGCCGGCGCTATACCTTCTCCCTCACTCCGGACGTCGTCTTCCATGACGGCACCCCCCTCACCGCGGAGTTGGTGGCCGCCAATTTCGAGAGGTGGTCCCGCCTGCCCGAGCTCCTCGGCCAGGACCGGATGGACCGCTTGCCCCGGCTCGCGTTCGCCTCGGTCTTCGGCGGCTTCGCGGGCGACGAGCAGTGCCGGTACGTGGAATGCCAGACGGTGGGCGAGAGGACCGTCTCCCTCGTCCTGTCCGAACCCATCGTCTTCCTTGCCGCGGCCCTCACCTCACCGCCGTTCGCCCTGAGCTCCCCCGCCTCCTGGGCCGGGTTCGACCGGTCCCTCGAGGAGACCGGGCCGGAGAGCCTCCCGGACGCCCGCCCCGCGGGGACGGGGCCGTTCCGCTGGGGCGAGTCGACCGAGGATGACGAGGCGGGCGGGGCCGACGGGGCAGATGAGCCGGCTCCGATCGTGCTGGACGTGGTGCCCGACTATCGTCACGGCCCCTCCGCCGTCGGCCCCGTGCAGCTGGCCGTGGTCTCCGGCGCCCGGCAGCGGCTCCGGGAGCTGCGCCGCGGCCGGCTGGACGCCTTCGACTACGTCACCCCGGCCACCCTGCGCCCGCTGGTCCAGGGCGGGGCGCAGGTGCTCCAGCGGGACCCGTTCTCCGTGCTGTACCTCGGCATGAACCTGCAGCATCCCATCCTGGGCCAGCTCTACGTCCGCCAGGCCGCGGCGCACGCCATCGACCGCCGGGCGCTGGCCGAGGAGCACTTCCTCGCGGGCTCCGCCTCCGCCGATGAGTTCGTCCCGCCGTCCCTGGGCGTGACCCACCCGGAGCTGACCACGTACAACTACGACCGGGAGGAGGCCCGGAGCCTGCTGGAGCTGGCCGGCTACCGGGGCGAGCCGCTGCCCTTCCTGTACCCGGTCCAGACCTCGCGCCCCTACCTGCCGTCCCCGGAACCGGTCTACGCGCGGATCGCCGAGGACCTCGCACGGGTCGGCTTCGTCCTGGAGCCGGTGCCCGTCGCCTGGGAGGACGGATACCTGGGCAGGATCCCCGCGCACGCGGGCCGTGCCTTCCACCTGCTGGGACGCACCGGGGAGTACCGTGACCCCCATCACTTCCTGGAGCCCCTCTTCGGTCAGCACTCGGAGGAGTTCGGCTACGCCAATTCCCTGGTGGTGGAGAATCTCGCCCGGGCGGCGACCTCCTCCAGCACGGAGACCCGGACCACGCTGTATCGGCGGGTCGCGGAGTCCGTGGCGCTGGACCTGCCCGCCCTGCCGCTCGTCTACCCGATCTCCGCCGTGGCTGCCGGCCACGACCTGGTCTCCTACCCGACCTCCCCGGTGCTGGCCGAGCGCTTCGACCGGATCGTCCCGGTGGAACAGACCGGCCCGGGCCGGTAGTAAAGTCAGCAGGAGACCCCAACCGTCATCCCAGCACACCCCAACCGTTACTCCGGGAGAGAATCGTGACCCAGCAGTCTGCCGCAACCACCTACGACGTTGTCCTGGTGGGGGGTGGCATCATGAGCGCCACGCTGGGGACCTTTCTGCAGCAGCTGCAGCCGGACTGGTCCATCGCGCTCTTCGAGAACCTGAACCAGGCCGGCCTCGAGGCCTCCGACCCGTGGAACAACGCCGGCACCGGCCACGCCGCCCTGTGCGAGCTCAACTACTCCCCGCGCGGCGCCGACGGCACGGTCGACCCGGCCAAGGCCGTGGGCATCAACGAGCGGTTCCAGGTGACCCGCCAGTTCTGGTCCTACCTGGTCAACGAGGGCAAGATCGGCGACCCGAAGACGTTCATCAACCCCCTGCCGCACATGAGCTTCGTCTGGGGCGAGGACCACGCCGACTACCTCAAGACCCGGCATGCCTCGCTCAGCGCACAGCCGCTGTTCGAGACCATGGAGTACACGGAGGACCCGGACACCATCCGCGAGTGGGCACCGCTGCTGGTCGACGGCCGGAAGGGCGGACAGCGGCTGGCCGCCTCCCGGCAGACCAACGGCACGGACGTGGACTTCGGCTCCCTGACCCGCCAGCTGACCACGAACCTCGCCAACTCCGGCGTGGACGTGCGCTTCGGCCACCAGGTCACCTCGGTGGATCGCGGCACGGACGGCCGCTGGGAGCTCAAGGTCAAGAACAAGGCCGCCGGGGAGTCCACCACCGCGCGCGCCCGTTTCGTCTTCCTCGGCGCCGGGGGCGGGGCCCTGCACCTGCTGCAGTCCTCCGGCATCCCCGAGTCCAAGGGCTTCGGCGGCTTCCCCGTCTCGGGCCAGTTCCTCAAGTGCACCGATGAGGCCATCGTCAACCAGCACATGGCCAAGGTCTACGGCCAGGCCTCCGTCGGCGCCCCGCCGATGTCCGTGCCGCACCTGGACACCCGGTTCGTGGACGGCCGCCGTTCGCTGCTGTTCGGCCCCTACGGCGGCTTCTCCTCGAACTTCCTGAAGTCCGGCTCCTACCTGGACCTGCCGCTGTCCGTGCGCCCGCACAACCTGCTGCCCATGCTCAACGTCGCCAAGGACAACCTGGGCCTGGTCAAGTACCTCGTCAGCGAGGTCCTGAAGAGCCAGACCAAGAAGGTGGAGTCCCTGCAGGACTTCTACCCGGAGGCCGACGGCGGAGACTGGGAGATGATCACCGCCGGACAGCGCGTGCAGGTCATGAAGAAGGACCCGAAGAAGGGCGGCGTGCTGCAGTTCGGCACCGAGGTCGTCACGGCCGCGGACGGATCGATCGGCGCCCTGCTCGGTGCCTCCCCGGGCGCCTCGACGGCCGCCCCGATCATGGTCGACCTGCTCGAACGCTGCTTCCCCGCGAAGATGGACGCCTGGAAGCCGAAGCTGCGCCAGATGATCCCGTCCCTGGGCCACCGGCTCAATGAGGACCGGACCCTGATGCACGAGGTCGAACAGGCCACCGCCGCCGCCCTCAAGCTGGCCTGACCGGCCCGGCCCACCGGCACCCGGAACCCGGACCACCACGATGGGCGCCCTGGCACGGTTCTCCCTGGCCAATCGGGCGCTCATCGCCCTCGTCACGGTCCTGACCACCGTCTTCGGCCTGCTGATGGTCGGCCAGCTCAAGCAGGAGCTGATCCCGTCCCTCGAGCTGCCGGTGGTCTCCGTCAGCTCGGTCATGCAGGGGGCCTCCCCCGAGGTCGTGGACCAGCAGGTCGGCGAGCCGCTGGAGACGGCGCTGCAGGCCGTGGAGGACCTCGAGTCCTCGAGTTCCACCTCCACCACGGGGCTGAACACGATCGCCCTGCGCTTCGAGTACGGCACGGACCTGAACCGGGCGCGTGCCCAGGTGGACCGGGCCGTGGCCAACGTCTCCTCCGGGCTGCCGGAGGGCACCGAGACCACCTCGTTCGCCGGGTCCGTCTCGGACTTCCCGGTGGTCTTCATGGCCGTGGGCTCCCCGGACCCCGAGGTCGGCCTGAACGAGTTGCGCTCCGAGGTCGAGCGGCTCGCGGTGCCCCGGCTGCAGAAGATCGACGGCGTCCGTGCCGCCTCGGTGACCGGCGGCACCGACCAGCACATCGCGGTCCTGCCCGACGACGAGGCGCTGGCCGCCGCGGGGCTCTCGGCCGGTGACATCACCACCGCGCTCGAGGAGAACGTCGGGCTGTTCCCGATCGGCCAGATCACCGAGGGGACGCTCACACTGCCGGTCCAGGCTGGCGCCCCCGTGGAGTCCCTCGAGGACGTGTCCGGCGTGCCGCTCGTCCCCTCGGACGGTGACGATGCTGGTCCTGATGCCGGTGCCGGAGACGGCGCGTCCAGCGCCGCCGGGCCGGTCCGCCTGGGCGACGTGGCCGACGTCGTGATCCGGGACGGCGAGGCGACCTCCTTGACGCGGACCAACGGCGTGGACACCCTCGGGCTGTCCGTGACGAAGACCCCGGATGCGGACACCGTGACCCTGTCCCACGCGATCAACGCGCTGATCCCGGAGCTCACGGCGCAGCTCGGCGAGACGGCCGGGGACGCCGAGATCACGGTGGTGTTCGACCAGGCCCCGTTCATCGAGGAGTCCATCAGCACCCTGGCCGTCGAGGGCCTGCTGGGGCTGCTGTTCGCCGTGGTGGTGATCCTCGTCTTCCTGACGTCCGTCCGGTCCACCCTCGTCACGGCGGTCTCGATCCCGCTGTCCCTGCTCGTGACGTTCATCGGCATGCGCGTCTCGGACTACTCGCTGAACATGCTGACCCTCGGTGCCCTGACGATCTCGATCGGCCGCGTGGTGGACGACTCGATCGTGGTGGTGGAGAACATCAAGCGCCACCTGTCCCTGGGGCAGGACAAGCGCACGGCCATCCTGACGGGCACGGGCGAGGTGGCCACCGCCATCACCGCCTCGACCCTGACCTCGGTGGCCGTGTTCGCCCCGATCGCCCTCGTGGGCGGCATGGCCGGCGAGCTCTTCCGGCCCTTCGCCATCACCATGACGATCGCCCTGATGGCCTCCCTGCTCGTGTCCCTGACGATTGTGCCGGTGCTGTCCTGGTGGTTCCTGGGTCGCTCCGTGGAGCGCGCGCGGTCCCGCCGGGCGGGGCGGCACGCCGAGTCGGTGCCGGCGGTACAGGAACCGGCCGGCTCGGAGTCTGCTGCCTCGCTGCCGGCCGTCGGCCCCGGGATCGCCCGCGGCCCTCTGCAGCGGCTCTACCTCCCGGTCCTCCGCGGCACCCAGCGCCGGCCGGCCGTCACGCTGGTGTCGGCGGGCGTCCTGCTGGCCGGCACGGTGGCCCTGATCCCGGTGGTGCCCACGAACCTGCTCGGTGACACGGGACAGAACACCTTCACCGTCACGGCCACCCAGCAGCCGGGGTCCTCGCTCGAGGAGACCTCCCGGGCCGCCGGGCTGGTGGAGGAGGTGCTCGTGGGGCTCGAGGGCGTCCAGGACGTGCAGTGGACCGCGGGTTCCGCCGGCTTCATCCCGGGGCTGACCGGAAGCTCGGACGAGGCCACGTTCACCGTGCTGACGGAGGCGGACGTGGATCAGGAGGCCCTCCAGACCCGGGCCCGCACCGGGCTGGCCGGCCTGGAGGGCGCCGGTGAGGTCTCGCTGTCCACCGCGGGCGGCATGGGGATGAGCTCGGACGTCGAGATCGAGGTCTCGGCGCCGACCCCGGAGTCGCTGGAGCGGGCCAGCCAGGCCGTGGTGCAGGCCGTGACCGGGATCGAGGGGGCGGCGGAGGTGACCTCGAACCTCGCCGCGGCGCGGCCCACCTTCCAGGTGGACGTGGACGCGATGGCCGCCGCCGAGCACGGGCTGACCGAGGAGGCGGTGGCCGGTCAGGCGGCCGCGGCCCTCAACCCCGTCCCCTCCGGCACCGTGCGCATCGACTACACCGACTACCCCGTGCGGATCGGCGAGCCCGAGGAGATCACCACGCTCGAGGGGCTGCGACAGGTCCGGGTCATGACGGCCCGCGGGCCCGTGGACCTGGCCCAGCTGGCGGAGGTCTCCCGGCAGGAGGTGCTGTCCTCGGTGACGTCGTCGAACGGCGACCGGATCGCCGTGGTCACCGTGACGCCGGCGGGAGACGACCTCGGGGCGGTCTCGGCCGCCGTCGGGACCGCCCTCGACGAGCTCGGGCTGCCGGAGGGGACCGCGGCCGAGCTCGGCGGGGCGGCCACCCAGCAGGAGCAGACCTTCAACGACCTGTTCCTGGCCCTGATCGCCGCCGTGGCGATCGTCTACGTCATCATGGTGGCCACGTTCAAGTCCCTGCTGCAGCCCCTCATCCTGCTGATCTCCATCCCCTTCGCCGCGACCGGCGCCATCTTGCTGCTGCTGGCCACCGGCATCTCCCTGGGCCTGCCCTCCCTGATCGGCATGCTGATGCTCGTGGGGATCGTGGTGACGAACGCGATCGTGCTGATCGACCTGATCAACCAGTACCGGCGGCGTCCCGGCCACACCCTGGCCACCGCCCTGGAACACGGCGCCCTGAACCGGCTGCGGCCCATCGTCATGACCGCGCTGGCCACCATCCTGGCACTGACCCCGATGGCCCTGGGCATCACCGGGCAGGGCGGCTTCATCTCCCAGCCGCTGGCCGTCGTGGTGATCGGCGGCCTGGTGTCCTCCACGCTGCTGACCCTGATCCTCGTGCCGGTGCTGTACCGGTTGGTCGAGGGACTGCTCGAGCGGCGCCGGGCCCGGACCGCCGCGGGGTAGCGGCTACACCAGGTCCGGCACCCGGACCTGCAGGTGGGAGCCCTGCTTGGTCTTCTGCACCTCGAGCCGGTAGCCGATGTCCTGCTTCATCCTCTCCACGTGGCTGACGATCCCGATGGTCCGCCCGCCGGCCTGGAGTCCGTCCAGCACGTCCATGACGTCGGCCAGGGTCTCGGGGTCGAGGGAACCGAACCCCTCGTCCACGAACAGGGTGTCCATGTCGATGCCTCCGGCCTCGGCCTGCACCGTGTCCGCCAGTCCCAGGGCCAGTGCGAGGGAGGCCATGAAGGTCTCCCCGCCGGACAGGGTGGCGGCGGACCGCTCGTCCTCGGTGAAGCGGTCGAAGACCGTGATGTCCAGTCCGCGCACACCCCGGCCCCGCGCCGAGTCGTCGTGGCGCAGCTCGTAGCGGCCCTGCGTCATGCCCAGCAGCCGTTCGGTGGCGGCCGCCACCACCTCCTCCAGCCGGCCGGCCAGGACGTAGCCGCCGAGGGTCATCCGGTAGGAGTTCTCCCCCGCGCCGCGGACCAGCCGCAGCAGTCCCTCGGTCTCCTCGTAGGCCGCCAGCTGCCCGGCGGAGCGTTCGGCCACCTCGGCGAGCACCCCGGTCTGCCGCGTCACGAGCCGCTGCAGCGATTCGAGGGCCCCGGTGGTCTCGGCCGCGGCGTCACGCCGCTGCGCCGCCTGACGGACGGCCTCCGCGTGGGCGTCGAGTTCGGCCTCCGACGGCGGCGCGACACCCTCCCCGGCCAGCGCGCGGCCGCGGACCACGGCAGCGCTCGCGGCGAGCTCCGTGAGGGCCGCCTCCTCGCGGTCCCAGTCCCGCAGGGCGGCGCGCCGTCGGGCCTCGGTCTCGCCGGGCAGGAGAGCACCGCGCAGCTGTTCCACCGAGTCGAAGGAGCTGGCCGCCAGTTCCCCGGCGAGCTGCTCGCGCGACTGGGCGGCGAGGGTGCGCTGGGTGGACTCCCGCTGCACGGCGGAGCGCGCCGACTCCACGACGGCCCTGGCCCCTTCCAGCTCGAGACGCACCTCGGCCAGCGAGGAGTGCCCGCCCAGGGACTCGGCCACGGCCTCCCGGAGCCGCTGGATGGCCTCCGCCGTGGCGGTGAGCCGGGACTGGGCCACCGCGAGTTCTCCACGGGCCGACTGCGCCGCCGCGGCTCGGTGCTGCTGGTCCTGCTCGTTCTGCGTCAGGGCGGCCCGGGCCACGGTGAGGTCCTCAGCGGCCTGTCGGGCGGCGGCCAGGTGATCGCGCGCCTGGCTGCGGGCCAGTTCGGCGGCCTCGGGCGTGAGTCCCCCGGCGGCCACCCGGCTGGCCTCGGCGGTGGTCCGGGCGCCCGCCACCGCTTCCTCGGCCTGGCGCCGGCGATCCGTCTGCTCCTCCATCTGCCGGCGCGCCTCGTCCTGGGCCGCCGCGGAGATCTCGGCCCCTCCCGCGGCCGCCGGCGCCGGATGTTCCGCCGAGCCACACACCGGGCAGGGCGATCCACCCTCCAGTTCACCGGCCAACAGTGACGCGGCCCCGGCCAGCCGCTGTTCCACCACCCGGTGCCACGCGTCCACGGCCGCCTGGGCCCGATCCGTGGCACCGCGCAGGGCGTCCTCGGCCTCGGCCAGGGCGCGGCCGTCCCGGTCATGAGCCAGGGAGGCCTCCCACCGGGCCGTCGCCCGGTCCAGGTCCTCCTGGGCCGCGTCCCGGCCGCCCGCCGGCGCCACCAGCTCCTCGAGGCGCTGCTGCAGGCCCCGGTGGGCCTCGGCCAGCCGCTCCCCGTCGTCCTCAGCCGACTGGGCCTGCTGCGTCAGCCGCTCGATGTCCTCCTGCAGCCGCGCGTGGTCCGACTCCGCGGTGGCCAGTGCCGCCGCATCCTGTTCACGGTCGGCCAGGCGGTCCAGGTCCCGCTCGGCTCGCTGCCGCAGGTCGTCGAAGCGGGCGGTGAGCTCTTCCGTGGAGTGCTCTTCCGCTGAGTGCTCCGCCCAGGCCTCCGTGGCCCCGGCGCGGTCCCACTGCGCGCACCGCGGATGCTCGAGGGCCCGGTCGACCGCCTCTCGTACGGCCAGCGTGGACTCCTCCGCGGCGGCCGCGGCCGAGGCGGCCTCGGCGGCCCGGCGTTCCAGCGGCACGGCCTCCCGGTGGCGCTCCACGGCCACGCGATCGGCCGACGCCTGCTCCCGCTGCTGCTCGTGCCGCGTGGACCGCGACTGCCACGCCTGGGCCGCCTGAAGGTCCTCGCGGCGGCGCGCCAGGCGCTCGGCCGCCTCCTGGACCGTCTGCAGGGCGGCCGCCGCCCCGTGGCGTTCCTGACGCCCGGTCTCAACGGCCGCGCCCACGGCGGCCAGGACCCGATCGACCAGGACCGCGTCCGGCCAGGTCTCCGGTCCGTCCGGCTCCTCGCCTCCGGGCGCGTCCTGCCCTTCGACACCGGCTCCGCCGTCCGCCGCGCGCCACCACTGCTCCCCCAGCGACTCCTGCACCGCGTGGCGCAGGTCCTGGCGGGCGGCCTCCACGAGGTCGCGGTCCCGCTGGACGGACTGCCCCACGGTCTTGAGCCGGTCGGCGAGGGAGTCCTCGACCCCCTCGAACCGGCCGGTGCCGAAGAGCGTGCGGAGCAGCGTCTCCTTCTCCTTGGACTCGGCCCGCAGGAAGTGGGCGAACTCCCCCTGCGGCAACAGCACCACGCGCATGAACTGCTGGGCGTCCAGGGACAGCTCCTGGCGCAGCAGCTGCCCGATCTCATCGGCCCGGACGGAGACCTCGTGCCATCCGCCGTCCCGGTACTCGCGCAGGACCGCCCCCGCCTTCTCCTCCGTCAGGGTGACGCCGTCCGAGTCCTTGCGCTGACGCTTGGCCACGCGCCGGTACCGGGGCCACCGCAGCACCTCGAAGCGGCGGGAACCGATCGTGAAGTCCAGGAGCACCTCAGGCCGGGTCCCCAACGGGGACTGCGTGCTCGCCAGCGACTCCGGACTGCGGCCGCCGGGGACCGTGCCGTACAGGGCGAAGCAGATCCCCGCGAGCACCGTGGACTTCCCCGCCCCCGTGGGGCCGTCGAGCAGGAACAGCCCGGCCTCGTTGAGGGTGGTGAAGTCGACGTTCTCCCGCCCGGCGAAGGGGCCGAACCCGTTCAGCTCGATGCGGTGCAGCTTCATGCCGCGCTCCCCTCACCCTGATCGGCCCGGCGCCGGCTGTCCTGGAGCGCGGAGGCCAGCAGGTCGGCCTCGGACGCGGTGGCGGGGCGCTGCCGGACGTGCTCCACGAAGCCGGTGCAGACCTGGAGGTCCGTGGTGGCTGCCGCGAGCCGGGCCGCATAGGTGGAGGGAGCCGTGGCCGGGGCGCCCTCCGGATCCAGGACGAAGTTCAGGAGCCCATCGAACCGCTCCTTCAGCCGGCGGTAGGCCTGGGGCGGGCGCACCGGATCCGTGACGGTGATCTGGCACCAGCGGTCCTCGGCCCAGGCATGCTCCGCGCCCTCCAGCAGGTCATCGATCCTGCCCCGCAGCACCGCCAGCTTCCGGCCGGCGGAGAAGTCCACGGACTCCACCCCCGTGACCCTCCCGCCGGCCGTCCTCACGAGCCACCCGCCCTTGGTGTGACCGGCCTCCGAGAACGAGTAGGCCAACGGCGAGCCGGAGTACCGCACCGTCTCGGCCATCCGCTGCCGCCCGTGGAGGTGCCCCAGGGCGGCGTAGTCCACGCCGTCGAACGCGGTGACGGGCACCTGGCCCAGGGTCCCGACCAGCAGGTCTCCCGTCCCCGACTCCGCCGGCCGCTCGGCCCCGATGTCCCGCTCGCTGTCCGAACCGGCGCCCCCGGCCGCGAAGAGATGGGCCATGACCACGATCGCCGTGTCCCCGGCCGGACCCCCGCAGCGTTCCGCGGCGTCCTGCCGGATGCGCCGCACGGCCTCGGCCGTGACGGCGGGGTGGTTCGGCTCGACGTCCCAGACCTGGCCGGCATGCCGGGGCTCGAGGTAGGGGATCCCGTACACGGCCACCGAGCCACCCTCCGGGTCAGGAAACACCACCGGCGTGCTGATGCCGTCCATCCGCGTGCGCACGTGCACCCCGGCGGCGCCCATGAGATGGCCGCCGAACCCGAGGCGGATGGCGGAGTCGTGGTTCCCGCTGGTCAGCACCACGCGGGCCCCGGCCGACACGAGGTCGGCCAGGGCGGCGTCCAACAGCTCGACGGCGTCCGCCGCGGGCAGCGCCCGGTCGTAGACGTCGCCGGCCACCAGGACGAGGTCCACGCCGCGCTCGCGGACCGTGTCCACCATCTGGTCCAGCACCTCGCGCTGGGCCTGGAGCATGCCGGTGCCGTGGAAGGACCGGCCCAGGTGCCAGTCCGAGGTGTGCAGGATCAACATGACTCCCACGCTATCCGGCGGCGGGGACACGTGAAGCACGTGTCCACAGGTCACCGCGCCCACCCGCGGACCATCCCTACGATGGAGACCATGAGCGATTCCCCCGCGCCCCGGCCCGATTCACCCGCCTATGCCTCCCGGGTGCTGGGCCTGCTCGCCGGCGGCGCCGCCGGGGACGCCCTCGGCTACACCGTGGAGTTCTCCTCCCTGGAGCAGATCCGCGCCGACTACGGCGACGCCGGCGTGGCCCACCCCCTGCAGGTGTCAGCCATCCGCGCCGGCGGGACGATCCCCGTCAGCGACGACACCCAGATGACGCTGTTCGTCCTGGATGGCCTGCTGGACTGGATCGAGTGGGCCAACGAGGGTTCCATGGCCGATCCCGCCGCCAGCGTGTGGCTGTCCTGCCTGCGGTGGTACCGCACCCAGACGGGCCTGATCCCCGAGGGCGCCCCCACACCGCCCGCCCGCTGGCTGGACGACCGTCCCGAGCTGCACGAGCGCCGGGGCCCCGGCAACGCCTGCCTGACCGGGCTGTCCTCCCCGGACATGGGGCTGACGCGCCAGCCACAGAACCCGGACGCCAAGGGCTGCGGCACGGTGATGCGCTCGGCCCCCTACGGCATGGTGCC
Organism: Citricoccus sp. I39-566; assembly: GCF_031432995.1. Lineage (GTDB taxonomy): Bacteria > Actinomycetota > Actinomycetes > Actinomycetales > Micrococcaceae > Citricoccus > Citricoccus nitrophenolicus_A. Next base: position 1,965,702 of record NZ_CP133842.1, on the reverse strand, counting down.
CGGCCTCGAGGACCACCTCGTGGTCTCCCTCGCCCGTCAGGGGGCCGTCCTCACGCACGGGCACCCGGCGGCGTGGACGGCGGCGGCCGCGTTCGCCCTGGTGGTCTCGCGGCTGATGGCGGGCCACGGGTTCGCCGGGGCCGTCACCGCGGCGCTGGACTGGCTGGACACCGTGCCCGACGACGGCGGCACGGCCCGCGCTCTGCGCGCGGCCGTCGCGCTGGCCGGGTCGGAGGACCGGACGGACACCGAGGAGGCGGGCGGGCCGTCGTCGTTGCCCGGCACCCTGCCCGCGGAACTCGGCCAGGGGTGGGTGGCCGAGGAGGCGCTGGCGGTGGCCGTCTACGCCGTCCTGGCGACCGGCGGGGAGTCCGCCCAGCCCACCACCCACTTCCGTGCCGCCCTGCCGCTGGCCATCAACCACTCCGGCGATTCCGATTCCACCGCCTCCCTGGCGGGCCAGCTGCTCGGCGCCCGCTACGGCATGGCGATCTTCCCGGACGGCGCCGTGCCGGCGTGGATCGGCGAGCGCGAGGTCATTGCCGAGGCGGCCGGGCGGTGGACCGCCGCCACGAGCTGACCGTCACCGACTGAGGGCCGGTCACAGCCCCACGCTGATGTACTTGGTCTCCAGGAACTCGTCGATCCCGCTGAAGCCGCCCTCGCGGCCCACCCCGGACTCCTTCACGCCGCCGAAGGGGGCCGCGGGGTTGGACACCACGCCGCGGTTGAGCCCGACCATACCGGCCTCGAGGGCGTGGCTGACCCGGAATCCCCGGGCCAGGTCCGTGGTGTAGAGGTAGGAGACCAGTCCGTAGGGGGTGTCATTGGCGATCGCCACGGCCTCCTCCTCGGTCTCGAAGGTGGAGATCGCGGCCACCGGGCCGAAGATCTCCGTGCTGCACAGTTCCGCCTCCGCCGGCACGCTCATGAGGACCGTGGCCGGGTAGAAGTGTCCCGGCCGGTCGATCCGCTCGCCGCCGAGCCGGACCCGGGCACCGCGACTGACGGCGTCGCCCACGAGCTCGGTGACCTTGTCCACGGCCCCGGCGTTGATGAGCGGACCGACGACGACGCCGTCCTCGACCCCACGGCCCAGGGGCAGCTCCGCCATGCGCCGGGTGAGCCGCTCGGCGAACTCCTCGGCCACGGTGTCCTGGACGAGGATGCGGTTGGCGGCGGTGCAGGCCTGGCCGATGTTGCGCATCTTGGCGGCCAGAGCGCCTTCCACCGCGGCGTCCAGGTCGGCGTCGGCGAAGACCAGGAAGGGGGCGTTGCCGCCCAGTTCCATCGAGGTGCGCATGACGGTCTTCGCGGCCAGCTCCAGCAGGGACTTGCCGACCTCGGTGGACCCGGTGAAGGAGAGCTTGCGGGAGCGCGGGTCCAGGATCAGCGGGGTCATCACGTCGTTGCTGCGGCTCGTGGTGACCACGTTCACCACGCCGTCCGGGACCCCGGCGCGTTCGAGCACCTCCGCGAGGGCGAGGATGGACAGCGGGGTGTGGGAGGCCGGCTTGATGACGGACGTGCACCCGGCGGCGAGCGCGGGGCCGATCTTGCGGGTGCCCATGGCCAGGGGGAAGTTCCACGGGGTGATGAGCAGGCACGGCCCCACGGGTTCGCGGGCCACGAGGAACCGGGAGTCCCCCGCGGGGGCCGTCATGTAGCCGCCGTCGATGCGCACGGCCTCCTCGGCGAACCAGCGGAAGAACTCGGCCGCGTAGGCGACCTCGCCGCGGGCCTCGGCCAGCGGCTTGCCCATCTCCAGGGTCATGATCAGCGCCAGCCGCTCGGTCTCCTCGACCATGAGCCGGTACGCCCGGGCGAGGATCTCGCTGCGTTCCCGGGGCGGGGTGGCGGCCCAGCCGGCCTGCGCGGCGGCGGCGGCGTCCAGGGTGGCGGCGGCCTCCTCGGGGCCGGCGTCGGCCACCTCGGTGAGGACCTCTGACGTGGACGGGTCGTGGACGGGCATCGTCCGTGCGGTGGTGCTCCATCTCCCGCCCGCGTACAGGCCCGTGGGGACGGAGGCGATGGCCGCCGACTCCCGGTCCGGCTGGCTGGCCGAGTGGTGTGTCGCCTGGCTCGTGGACTGGGTCATGGTGAACTCCCGCCTGGTGGATCCTTGCCGGTCAGCCCATCGTAGAAGTACTGTCAACTGCCAACCGCACCCCCGTGGAAGGTGATGTATGACCAGCCTGTCCCCCCACCTGAAACAAGCCACCCCCGTGGTCGTGGACCACGGTCTCGGCAGTTGCCTCTATGACGCCGAGGGCCGCCGCTACCTGGACTTCACCGCGGGGATCGGGGTGGTGAGCACCGGGCACTGCCACCCCCGCGTGGTCGCGGCGGCCCAGGAGCAGGTCGCCTCGCTGATCCACGGCCAGTACACCACCGTCATGCACCGCCCGCTGCAGGAACTCACCGAGCGGCTCCAGGGTGTGCTGCCGCCCAGCCTGGACTCCCTGTTCTTCGCCAACTCCGGCAGTGAGGCCGTGGAGGCGGCCCTCCGCCTGGTGCGCCAGGCCACGGGACGGCCGAACGTGGTGGTCTTCCACGGCGGCTTCCACGGGCGGACGGTGGCCGCCGCCACCATGACCACCTCCGGCACCCGGTTCTCCGCCGGGTTCAGCCCGCTGATGTCCGGGGTGCACGTGGCCCCCTTCCCCACGGCGTACCGCTACGGCTGGAGCGAGGAGGAGGCCACCGCCTTCGCCCTGAAGGAACTGGACTACCTGTTCGCCACCGTGACCTCGCCCCAGGAGACGGCGGCCTTCATCGTGGAGCCGGTCCTCGGGGAGGGCGGCTATGTCCCCGGCAACACCGAGTTCTTCGCCGGACTGCGAGAGCGCGCCGACCGGCACGGGATCCTCCTCGTGATGGACGAGATCCAGACGGGGTTCGGCCGCACGGGCCGCTACTTCGGGCACCAGCACTTCGACGTCCGCCCCGACGTCATCACCATCGCCAAGGGCATCGCCTCCGGGTTCCCGCTGTCCGGCATCGCGGCCTCCGAGGAGCTGATGTCGAAGGCCTGGCCGGGGTCCCAGGGGGGCACCTACGGTGCCAATGCCGTGTCCTGCGCGGCCGCCGTCGCGACCCTGCAGGTGATCGAGGACGAGGGGCTCGTGGCCAACGCGGCCGAGCGCGGCACCCAGCTGCTGGCGGGTGCGCGGGCCGCGGCGGGCGAGGCGGCAGACGGGTCCGGTGGCGGACACGGCATCGGGGACGTCCGCGGCCTGGGGCTGATGGTGGGCAGCGAGTTCACCACCGCGGACGGCGCGCCCGATCCGGACCGGGCCAGGACCGCCCTGAGGGTGGCCGCGGAGAAGGGGCTGCTGATGCTGACGTGCGGCGCACACATGAACGTGGTGCGGATGATCCCCCCGCTGGTGGTCACCGCCGAGGAGATCGACGAGGGGCTGTCCGTGTGGCAGGACGTCCTCGCCGAGATCTAGTGGAGGAGACAGGTCGATGGACGGCGCGCGGCACCTGACACTGAGCCTCGCCTCCCGTGGAGTGTCCTGCCGGGTCCGGCTGCTCGACGAGCTGGCCCCGGCCACCTGCGAGGCCGTGTGGCGGGCCCTGCCACTGACGGGGGACGCCTATCACGCCAAGTTCGCCCGCAACGAGGTCTACACCCTGGTCCCCCGGATCCCGGGGGCGCCGAGGCGGGAGAACCCCACCGTCACCCCGATCCCCGGGGACGTCTGCCTCTTCGACTTCGAACCCTGGGAGATCGGCAACCCCGCCTACGGCTACGAGGCCGGCACCGCGGCGCACCACGAGCAGGGGGCCACCGACCTGGCCCTGTTCTACGACCGCAACAACCTGCTGCTGAACGGGGATGTCGGCTGGGTCCCGGGGAACGTGTTCGGCACCGTGGTGGACGGCCGGGCCGGGACGGCCGGCCTGGCGGAAATGGCGGTGGCCTGCAACGACCTGTGGCGGAACGGCTTCGCCGGGGAGCGGCTGGTCTGGGAACGCGACTGAGCGAACCGGCTCAGGCCAATCGGCTCAGGCGAACAGACTCAGGCGAACAGCCGCTCCACGAACCGGCCGGCGGCCAGCACCAGGTCGTCCGAGTGCCGCGGTCCCACGATCTGCAGGCCCACGGGGCGTCCGTCCGCCGTGGTGCCCACGGGAAGGCTGAGGGCCGGCTGCTGGGAGAGATTGAACGGGAAACTGAAGGAGGCCCACTGCGGCCACCGCTGCAGGCCGCTGCCCGGAGGCACCTCGTGGCCGGCCTCGAACGCCGGGATCCCCACGGTGGGGGTGAGCAGCAGGTTGTGCTCCTCGTGGAAGGCGCCCATGGTGATGCCCACCTGGGCGGCCACGTTGCGGGCCCGGAGGAAGTCCACGGCGCTGTACCGCTCCCCCCGGTCCCACACCCGGCCGAGGCCGGGGTCGATCGTCTGCCGGGCCCCTGGCATGGAGTCCAGGAGGGTGGCCGCGCCCGCCGCCCAGAGCACCTCGAAGGCCTCGATCGGATCCGTCAGACCGGGATCGGCCTCGGTGACGTGCAGGCCCGCGGCGTCGAGGCGCCGGACGGCCTCCTGGACGACGGCGGCGACCTCCCCGTCCACGTGCGCGAACCCGAGGTCCGGGGAGTAGGCCACGTGCAGTCCGGTCACCTCCCGGTTCAGTTCCCCGCGGAAGGTGCGCTGGGGCGGGGCCAGGGACGTCGGGTCGCGGTGGTCCGGCAGCGCCAGGATGTCCATCAGCAGGGCGGCGTCCTCCACCGTGCGGGTCATGGGGCCGGCATGGGCCAGGGGGCCGAAGGGGCTGGCCGGATACAGCGGGATCCGTCCGTGGGTGGGCTTGAAACCCACGATCCCGCAGAAGGAGGCCGGGATGCGCACGCTCCCGCCGCCGTCGGTCCCCACGGAGACCGGGCCCATCCCCGCCGCGACCGCCGCGGCCGAGCCCCCCGAGGACCCGCCCGCGGTCAGCCGCGGGTCCACCGGGTTGCGGGTGATGCCGTGCAGGGGGCTGTCCGTGACGGCCTTCCACGCCAGCTCCGGCGTGGTGGTCTTGCCCAGGAAGACCATGCCGTCCGCCCGCAGCCGGGCGGCCACGGGCGAGTCCACCTCCCACGGCTGGTCGGGATCGATGGCCCTGGACCCGCGCAGGGTGGGCCAGCCCGCCGTCAGGAAGATGTCCTTGATGGAGACCGGGACCCCGTCCAGCAGGCCTCGGGGGTGGTCCTGCTGCCACCTGGCCTCGGCCTGGCGCGCCTGTCCCCGGGCGGCGTCCGGGTCCAAGAGGCAGTAGGCGCCGAGCCCGTCCTGACCGGAGTCGGCCTCGCCGATGCGGTCGAGGATGGCGGTGGTGGCCTCGACCGGCGAGAGCTCCCGGCTGGAGTAGGCGGCCACGAGCTCGACGGCGGACATCTGCGTGGGGTCCATCTGAACCTCCCGGGTAGACGGTGTAGACGGTCGTGCAGGACCGCGACGGCGCGAGGACGGCTGCGGTGCTGCGGCCGGTTCGCGGCGGATCGCGTCCCCGCATTATGGGGGTTTGATCTGCGGGGATGGAAGGGGCGCGGTGCGCCGCCGGCTCTGCCGGGGCCGGAGGCGACGGCGGCGCGGTCCGGCCATGGTCCGCGGGCCCGCGCTACCCCTATCATTCAGCCATCCATTCCACCGGGCCTCTCAGCAGGGCCCCACAGCAGGGGCCTCGCCCCTTGGGCGCCCGGGCCTCCGGTGGACCCGCACCGGAGCAGAAGGCGAGGTGATTCCCGTGGATCCCGTCGAGGCAGACCTGCGCGACGGAGGCCTGCGCGACGCCGACCTGCGCGACGGAGGCCTGCGCGACGCCGACCTGCGCGACGGAGGCCTGCGCGACGCCGACCTGCGCGACGCCGACCTGCGCGACCGGGCGTTCGACGGTCCCGTGGTGCAGCGTGGCGTCGGGATCATCGCCCCCTTTGACCTGGCCCTGGAACGGGAGCTGTGGCGGTGGACCCCGCTGGAGGTCAGCCTGCACCTGGCCCGGACCCCCTTCGAGCCGGTGCCGGTCAGCCTCGAGATGGCCGAGCTGGTCTCCGAGCGCCGCCACGTCCAGGCGGCCACGCGTGACGTGCTCGGCGTGGATCCGGAGGTGGTGGCCTACCTGTGCACCTCGGGCAGCTTCATCCACGGCCTGGACCACGAGGCCGGACTGCGGCGGTCGATCCTGGAGGCCGGTGCCCCGGCGGCGGTCACGACCTCGGGCGCCCTGGCCGAGGCCGTGCGGACCCTGGGGCTGCGGCGGGTCTCGGTGATCACCCCCTACGACGCCGACCTCACGGACCGGCTGGTGGCCTACCTGGGCGAGCTGGGCGTCACGGTCCCCCGGCGTCACCACCTGGGCCTGGGCGGGGGCATCTGGCGGGTCAACTACCGCACCGTGGCGGAGCTCATCCTGGCCGCGGACACCCCGGAGGCCCAGGCGGTCTTCGTCTCCTGCACCAACCTGCCCACCTACGACATCATCGAGCCGCTCGAACGGCGGCTGGGCAAGCCCGTCCTGACGGCCAACCAGCTCACCGTGTGGGCCTGCCTGGGCCGGATGGGACTACCCATGGTCGGCCCCGGGCGGTGGCTGGCCGGCGTCTTCCGGGAAGGACCACCTTGAACACCCCGTCAGCCGCCCGGCCACCCACGCGGCCACCCACCGTCGGGATCATCTACCCGGACCACGCCGCGGAGGACGAGTACCCGACGGCGGCCGAGCGGCTCGGCGTGCACCTGCCCCTCGAGCACGTCTACGGCACGGACCTGCATGCCGTCCCCGAGCTGCTGGAGCTGGGCGCCCCGGACCGGCTCGCGGCGGGAGCCCGTCGACTGGTGGCGCGGGTGACGCCCGGCGGGCTGGACGCCCTGATGTGGGCGTGCACCTCCGCCAGCTTCGTCTACGGCCACGAGGGGGTGCGGCGGCAGGCGGAGCAGCTGGCCGCCGCGGCGGGAGTGCCCGCGGCGAGCACCTCGCAGGCCTTCGTCGCCGCGTTGGCCGCGCTGGGCATCGAGCGGGTGGCCGTGGCCGCCAGCTACCCGGCGGAGGTGGCGCAGCTCTTCGCCGACTTCCTGCTGGCCTCCGGCGTCCGGGTGGAGGCCCTCGGCAGCGCCGGGATCACCACGGCCGCGCAGGTGGGCACCCTGACCGCCGAGCAGGTGATGGACCTGGCGGTCCGGGCGGACCGCGACTCCGCCGGAGGCGTCCTCATCCCGGACACGGCCCTGCACACCCTCGGCGTGGTGGAAGGCCTGGAGGGCCGGCTCGGCAAGCCGGTCCTGACCGCCAACCAGGTGACGATCTGGCACGGCCTGCGGCTCGCGGGCACGGCGGTCACCGCCGCTCCAGGATGGGGAGCGCTCTTCGCTCAGGCACCGTGAACCCGGGAGGTCGTGTGTTCAGGGGATCGTGATCTCCCGGCCCGCGAGCGCCTCCAGGTTGGCGGCCGCGAAGCCCCAGGCGCTGCGCCGCGGCAGCAGGTTCCCGGTATGCCACGCGTCCAGCATGAACGCCACCTTGCCCTGCATCTCCGTGCGGAGGCGGCTGAAGGAGTCCTGCGGGTCCGTCCCCACCTGATCCTGCAGCAGCCACCAGGCCCAGGCGGCGGCCCCGGCATTGGCTACGAAATCCGGGACCACCGGGATGCCGCGCACGGCCAGCCGTTCCTCCGCGGCCGGCGTCGTGGGTGAATTCGCAGCCTCGACCACCGCGCGGGCCGCGATGTCCGCCACCGATTCCGCGCGCAGCGCGTAGGAGACGGCGGCGGGGACCAGGAGGTCCACGGGCGCCGCGAGCACGGCGTCCCGGGGCAGGACCTCGACGTCGGCCGGCACCGCGGCCCGGTCGATTTCGCCGTAGTGGTCCCGCGCGGCCAACAGGGCGGGGATGTCCAGCCCGCGGGGGTGGAACAGGGTGCCGGCGGCGTCGGCGATCGCTGTCACCCGCACGCCGGCCTCGTGCAGGTACCAGGCGGCGCCGCCGCCCATGGTCCCGACCCCCTGGATGGCCACCGTGGCCCTCGCGGGGCCGGAGCCGAGGGCCGTCGCCGCGGCCAGGCACGCCTGGGCCACGCCGTAACCGCCGATCACGTCGCCGAGGGGCAGGCCGTCGCCGTCCCGGGCGGCCAATCCCCGGCGGACCCGTTCGAGGGTGGCGGCCGGGTTCGGCGAGCGCAGCATCGCCGCATGGAAGGACTGGTCCAGTCCGAGCCGGGTGAAGACCGCGTCGAGGTCCGACTGCGCCACGCCGAGGTCCTCGGCCGTCACCCAGGACCGCTCGAGCCAGGGGCGCAGGTCGGCGAAGAAGCGCTCCAGGACGCCGAGGGCACCCGGGGATCGGGGGTCCAGGTCCACGCCGGCCTTGGCGCCGCCCACGGGGAGGCCGAAGGCCGCCGTCTTCGTGGCCATGCAACGGGCCAGGTCCGCGACCTCGTCCCGCGTGCATCCGGCGCGCATGCGGGTGCCGCCGGTGGCCAGCCCGCCGACGAGAGTGTGCACCACCAACCATCCCCGAGTGCCGGTGACGGGGTCCGTCCAGGCCACCTCGTGCTCGGGCGGGCGGTCGAAGGGGTCACTGCGCGTGTAGGGGTCGGTGCGCGGGGAGACGTCGGTCCGAGAGCCAGCGCCACAGGGTGCCCGGCCGTCACCGGGGTTCTGGGTCAGGGTCATGTACGCCACCTCCATCGTCAGTGCGGCTGGTCCGTGAAGACGGTCCGCCGTGCTGTGAGCTGTGTTCTGTGCTGTGTCCTCCCAGCGTGGAGGCCGGTTACGGTGGCGTCCATCGACGGTTCCTGAACGGTGCCGTGCAGGGAAGCTGCAAGGTCTCGCCCGTCAGACCGGCCCAGACCTATGCTGGCGCGCATGGAGTTGTCGTTGCGCCGGCTGAGGATGCTGCGGGAGCTGCACCTGCGCGGCACCGTGACCGCGGTCGCGGCCGCGCTGCACTACAGCCCGTCCGGCGTCTCCCAGCAGTTGGCGCAGCTGGAGCGTGACGTGGGTGTCCGGTTGGTGGAGCGCCACGGGCGGCGGCTGCTGCTCACCGAGCTGGGTCTGGTCCTCGCCGAGCATGCCGAGCAGATCCTCGGTTCGGTGGATCAGGCGACCCTGGCGCTGGAGCAGGCGCAGAACGGGGTGACCGCGCGCCTGACGGCGGGGGTCTGGGCCTCGGTGGCCTCGAGTTTGGTCCCCCCGGCCCTGACGGCACTGGCGATCGACCACCCCGGCATCGTCGTCCGCACGGTGGAGCTGGACCCCGAGCAATCAGCCGGCGCGGTCAAGGACGGCGCCCTGGACCTGTCCTTCGTGATCGACTACTCCGTCACCCCGGCACATGCGGAGCCCGGCCTGTCCCAGACGCTCGTGGCCGTGGAAAGACTGCATGCGGCCGTGCCCGCGGGGATGGTCCCCACCGAGACCGTCCGGCTCGCCCAGCTGGCGGAGTATCCCTGGATCCTGGCCCCGGCCAGCGACCACTTCGGCCACGCCGTCCGCACGGCCTGCCAGCAGCAGGGATTCGAACCGCGGATCGCCCACACCGTGGCCGAACAGCCCACGGCCCTGGCCATGGCCGCCGGGGGTCTCGGCGTGAGCCTGGTGTCCGACCTGGCACTCGAGCTGGTCCCCGCCGGGGTGGACCTCATCGCCCTCGAGGAACCCGTGATGCGCACGGTGTCCATCGCCTATCGCACCACGCCCACGCCCCGCCACTCGCTCCATCTGGTCATCGATGCCTTCCGGCGGGCCGCCGCCGAGAAGGGGCTGGCCGCCTCCTCCACCACCGACTGATCCCCCGGATCCGTCCACAGTCCCCGGATCGGATCCTTATCGTGTCCGTCGGCTGTGTTCGAATATATGTGCGAGGCCGAACCGGATGCTCGGACTGGAGCTTCTGATCGGCGGAGGACACCGGCGGACGTGCGGAAAGGAGGACCCGGCCATGGCAGTTGTACCCGGCAACGGCGCGAACCGCTCAGACGGCGGACGGGACCTCGACGCCCTGACCACCACCGAGGTCCTGGCCATCGCCCGTCAGGCGATGGATGTCCTCGCCGACCGCCTGTCCGGGCCCACCACCCTGGGCGCTTTCGACCGGGTGGTCCCGGCCCCACCGGACCTCGGATGGGCCGGGAAGGACACCGTGGCGCCGATCGTCCCGGGCGAGACGGCCCACGGACCCGATTTCGTGGCGCCTCCCCCGCTGTTCGCGCATGGATCACTGCCGGTCATCCACCGGGAGGTGGAGGATCTGGGCCGGGTCCTCACGGCGGTCCACACGGCCCTGGCCGGTCACGCCGCTCAGGCCATGGAGGACGGCGGCCTCCGAGAACCGATGCTCGGCATCCCCGGCGGCGCCCGCCCCTTCCGCGACGCCCCTGACTGGATGGTCCGGACCCTGCGCATCTCGCGGCCGGAGGCGCGCCGGCGGATCAGGCGGGCCCGGACGACCCAGCCACCGGTCCCCGAGCTCTCCGGACACCAGCGAGGCCCGACCTTCCCCGTCCTGGCCGAGGCGTTCAGACACGGTCGGATCGACCCTGACACCTTGGACCTCATCACCACCGCCCTGCAGGAGACCCGCAAGGACGCCGAGGCCGGCGGCGCCGAGGAGAGGCTCACGCAGGAGTGGCTCACGCGCGGCGAGGACATGCTGACCGGCCAGGGCTGTGTCCTGGATGCCGAGTCGATGCGTCACGCCTGCGCCCGCTGGCGCGAATGGGCGCAGCACACCCTGAATCCGGACGGCGCCGAGCCCTCTGACGCGCTGCCGAACGTCCGGCAGGGACTCTCCTATCAGGGGAAGCGGCGGCAGTTCCACCACTGGAAGATCGTGGCGGACGACCTGCAGCACGAGGTCCTCAGCACCATCGCCGGCGCCGCCACCAATCCCCGGTCGAAGGACGCCAAGGACCCGATGGTCCCCGAGGGCGAGACCATGGCGGAGGGTGAGTCGGCTGCGGAGGACGCGACCGATGCCGATCCCGAACCCGACCGCCGGTGGGATGACGCCGCCGGCCTCGCCACGGACCCCCGCACCCGGCACCAACGGCAGCTGGACGGACTGACGTCCGCCCTGCTGGGCGCGCTCTCGCTGACGGACGGCAACGGGTTGCCCGATTCCGGTGGCAGCCGGCCCGTCGTCATGGTCTCGATCGACTACGAGACCCTGGCGGGCCAGTGGGACCAGCTCCCTGCCCGGGACGACGCGACGCCGAATCCAGCTGAACCGCCGGGCCCACCGGCACCACCCGAGCCGCCTGCCCCACCGGGACCGTCCGAGCCGTCCGAGCCACCCAGATCACCGGGGCCGTCCAAGCCGACCGAGCCGTCCGAGCCGCCCGATTCACCGGAGAGGCTACCGTTCGACCTCGGGACCCACCGGTCGGGGCCGTCTTCACCGGGCCGATCAGCCCGACGATCATCCGGACCCTGGCCTGCGACGCTGACCTCCTCCCGGTGGTGCTCGGCGGCGCCGGACAGGTGCTGGACGTGGGCCGCGCGCAACGGCTGTTCCCGGCACGGCTCCGCCGGGCGGTCACCGCGCGAGACGGCGGCTGTGCGGCCCCGGGGTGCACCATGCCCGCCCCGTGGACCGAGGTCCACCACATCCAGTGGTGGACGCGGGGCGGACCGACCAGCGTGGACAACGGCGTGCTGCTGTGCAACCGGCACCATCTCGCCGTGCACGCCGGTTCCTGGGACATCACCCTGGAGGACGGGATCCCGTGGTTCGTCCCGGCACCGTTCATCGACCCGTTCCGGACGCCGCTGCGGAACCACTACTGGCGGTCCTGACGCGGCGCGGAGGCTGCGGGAGACGCAGAGGGAGCAGCAACGCGAGCGGCACCAGCAGAGGTGCGTCCCTATCCGGCGGCTGCGGGCCAGTTGCCATCCAGCATCTGCAGGAATTCCGGCTCCGAGACCAGCTCCACGTGCTGACCCTGCCGCCGGCGTGCCAGGGCATCACGGGTCTTGCGGTGCCCCGTGGCCCCGCCCCGCACGGTGGTGTCCAGGTCCGCGGCACGGAAGCCGTCGCCGACCACCAGCATGCTGGTCTGGGCGTTCACGCGGCTGGCCGGCCTCGCACCCCAGGCGGCGGCGCGGTTCTTCGCCTCCTGTCGGGGCATGCCCAGGTTCCCGGTGAAGACGACGGTCTGGCCATAGAGGGGGTGTGCAGGGTCGGCATCCGCCGCCGGCTCCGGGTTGGTCCCCTCGTCCGGCCAGTGCATCAGGTCCGGCAGTCGGGCGGCGTGGGGCAGGTCCACGGTGGCATCGAACACCGGTCCGAGCCCCCGTGCCTGCCGGGTCGCGCGGGATTCCGGCCCGGTCCCGGCACGGCGGGACTCGAGCTGCCGAAGGCTGACCCCGTCAAGGGCCAGCATGTCGGCCAGTCCGGTCTCCAACACGCCCTCGGCCGTGGCGGACCGCCGGCCCACCACATCGATCATGATCCAGGCACAGGCCTCGGCGTCGGCGAGGGCGTCGTGGTGGTTCACCAGGGGATGGCCGGCCTCGGCCGCGGCCATCGGCAAGGCGTAGGAGGGCAGGTCATAGGTTCGCCGGGCCATCACCAGCGAACAGGCGTAGTCCAGGCGTGGGATGTCCCGCCCGGAGACCTCGAGGGCTGACTCGATCACGCCCACGTCGAAGCCGGCGTTGTGCGCCACGAGGGGATCAGTGCCGACGAAGTCGGCCAGGTCACCAAACACCTCGTCGAACCGGGGCGCGGCGGCGACCTGCTCGGCGGTGATCCCGTGGATCCCCACGTTCCGCGGGTCGAACCGGTCGAATCCGGCCGGCGGACGCATCAGCCAGTGCACGCGCTCCACGGGCCGGCCGTTGCGCACCCGCACCAGTCCCACCGAGCACGGGGAGCCGCGGAAGCCGTTGGCCGTCTCGAAGTCCAGTGCCGTGAAATCGAGCGCCATCAGCGCCCTCCGGCTCCGCCGGGCCCGCCAGCACCGCCAGTCCCACCTGTACCAGCAGTACCGTCAAGGAACCGCACCAGCTCCGGTCGGAGCTGACGGAACGCCGCACCGCGGTGGCTCATGGAGTTCTTCGCCGCGGGATCGAGCTCCGCCACGGACACGTTCATGCCGTGGGGCTGCAGGATCGGGTCGTAACCGAAACCGCCGGTCCCCCGGGGCTCGGTCAGCAGCGTCCCCGTGAGGAAGCCCAGCTCCACATGCTCCGCGCCCGCCGGCGTCACCACGGCGGCGGCGCAGATGAAGGCGGCATTGCGGTGCTGCGGCCCGATGTCGGCCACCTGGTCCAGCAACAGCTGCAGGTTGGCCGCGTCATCGCCGTGCCGGCCGGCCCACCGGGCGGAGAAGATCCCGGGGGCGCCCCCGAGGATCTCCACGGAGAGCCCGGAGTCATCGGCCACTGCCACCAGGCCCGTGTGGCGCGCCACGGCGTGGGCCTTCTTCAGGGCGTTCTCCGCGAACGTCACGCCGTCCTCCACCACGTCCGGGGCGCCCACGGCGGCGGCGTCCACCACCTGGGTGTCCACGTCGAGTCCGGGAACCTCGCCGCGCAACAGTTCACGCAGCTCGCGCAGCTTGCCCGGGTTCCGGGTCGCGAGCACCAGCCGGGGCTCCACGCCCGCGGCGCCGGGGCGGCTCACCGCTCGCCGGCCAGGGTCTCGGTCTGGATGCGGGCCAGCTCGGCGGTCCCCTCGACGGCCAGGTCCAGCAGCGAGTCCAGTTCGGCCCGGTTGAAGGGCGCGCCCTCGGCGGTGCCCTGGACCTCGACGAAGTCGCCGGAGCCGGTGACCACCACGTTCATGTCCGTCTCGGCCCGGACGTCCTCCACGTAGGGCAGGTCCAGCATGGGCGTCCCGTCGATGATCCCGACCGACACGGCGGCCACCGAGTCCTTGAGGGGCTGAGAGGAGGCCTTCAGGATCCCCTGGCCCTTCGCCCAGGCAATCGCCTCGGCGAGGGCCACATAGGCGCCGGTGATCGAGGCAGTGCGGGTGCCGCCGTCGGCCTCCAGCACGTCACAGTCCAGCACGATGGTGTTCTCCCCCAGGGCCTTGAGATCGATCACGGCACGCAGGGAGCGGCCGATGAGGCGGGAGATCTCATGGGTCCGGCCGCCGATCTTGCCCTTGACGGACTCGCGCGCCGAGCGGGTGTTCGTGGCCCGCGGCAGCATGGCGTACTCGGCGGTCACCCAGCCGGTCCCCTCGCCCTTGAGCCAGCGGGGCACGCCCTCGGTGAACGAGGCGGTGCACAGCACGCGCGTGTTGCCGAACTCGATCAGCGCGGACCCCTCCGCCTGCCGGGACCAGCCGCGGGTGATGCTGATGGGGCGCAGCTCGTTGACGGAGCGGCCGTCCTGGCGGGCGGTGTGGGAACGGCTGTTCTCGGGCAGGCCGGTGGCGCCGGTTGTCGATGAGGTCATGCCCGCCATCCTACCGAGGGGTCCGGACGGGCTACACCCGGTAGGTCACCCCGGACACCGCCACGGCCAGGTGCCCCGCGTAGGTCTCGCGCGCCTCCACCGAGGCGGCCAGGGGGTCGGTCCACACGGGCAGGTGCGTCAGCAGCAGGCGGCGGGCGCCGGCGTCGGACGCCATCTGCCCGGCCCGCCGTCCGGTGAGGTGGACGCCGTCGATCCCGTCGTCCCGGCCCTCCTGGAAGGCGGCCTCGCAGAGGAACAGGTCGGCGTCCCGGGCGGCCTCCACGAGCCCGTCGCACGTGTCCGTGTCCCCGGAGTACGTGAGGACCCGGCGCACGGTCTCGCCGTCCGGGCCGATCTCCGTGGACTCCACGCGCAGCGCATAGGCCTCGTCGATCGGGTGGCGCACGGGGAACGGCGTGATGGTGAACGGTCCCACCGTCACAGGCACGAGGGCCTGCCAGTGGTGGAAGTCGAAGTCCGGGTGCATCCCGGGATCGGGGTCCAGGCCGTAGGCGGTGGCCATGCGGTCGGCGGTGTCCGCCGGCCCGTGCACGGGGACGTGGATCCCCTTCCAGCCGTACGGGTTCCACCGGATGGCCACGTGGAGTCCGCACAGGTCCATGCAGTGGTCCGGGTGCAGGTGGGAGAGCAGGACGGCGTCGATGTCATCCAGGGCCATGTACCGCTGCAGCGTCCCGAGGGACCCATTCCCGAGGTCCATGATGACCCGCCAGGTCTTGGTGCCGGTCCCGTCCGGGGTGGGACCCTCTGCCGTGATGAGGTAGCAGGAGGCCGGCGATCCCGGTCCGGGGAACGACCCGGAGGCACCGATGATCGTGAGCTTCACCCTGCCACCGTACCGGACCCGCCGTGGGCCCGCGCGGCCGCGACCATCTCCGGGGTGATCCGTGCCAGCACGCCGGTCGGATAGCGCTCGGCGATGTGGTCCACGTGCTGGACACCGCCCACCTCGGGGCCGAGGAAGCGCCGGGCCAGCGCCTCAAAATGACGGGCGTCCCCGGTGGCCATGAACGTGTGGGCCGGCGGCTGCCCCCCGGCCTCGCCCCCCGCCACCCCGGCTGTCCCGGTGCCCCCGGGGCCTTCGAGGCCGTGCCGCACCAGGGCCCGGTAGACGTCCTTGGCGGTCTCCTCGGCGGACGACACGAGCGTCACGTGCTCCCCCATGACCAGGGAGATCACCCCCGTCAGCAGCGGGTAGTGGGTGCACCCCAGCACCAGGGTGTCCACGCCGGCGGCCTGCAGCGGAGCCAGGTACTGCTCGGCGGTGGCCAGCAGCTCGGGTCCCGTGGTGACGCCTGCCTCCACGAACTCGACGAACCGCGGGCAGGCCACGGAGGTGATCTCGAGGTGCGGCGCCGCGGCGAAGGTGTCCTCGTAGGCCCGCGAGCCCACGGTCGCCTCGGTCCCGATGACCCCGATCCGGCCGTTCCGCGTGGCGGCCACGGCCCGGCGCACGGCCGGCTGGATGACCTCGACCACCGGGATCCCGTAGCGCGCGGTGTACCGCTCCCGGGCGTCGCGCAGCACCGCGGCCGACGCGGAATTGCACGCGATCACGAGGACCTTCACGCCGGCGTCGACCAGCTCGTCCATGATGCCCAGGGCGAACGCGCGCACCTGGGCGATGCTCCGCGGCCCGTACGGGCCGTTGGCGGTGTCCCCCACGTACGCGATCTGTTCGCCGGGCAGCTGGTCGATGATGGCGCGGGCGACCGTCAGCCCGCCGACCCCGGAGTCGAAGACGCCGATGGGTGCCGTCGGCTGGGGTGCCGGCGGCAGGGCCCCGGGGCTCATGGTGCCTCCGGCAGCTGCGTGGACAGGGCCAGCATGAGGGTCTCCAGCAGCCAGGTGGTGAAGTTGTACAGCAGGGCCATGTAGGACTCGACGTCGGTGGCGGCGGACCAGTCGTCGACCGTGTGCACCCGCTCGGCGTCCTCCTCGGAATCGATGCCCAGCCGGGCCGAGAGCACCAGGCGCACGTCGTTGAGGGCGCGGCTGAAGGACACCGCATTGGCCTCGTCCAGCACCAGCGGGTTCACCTGCAGCGCGGCCACGGCCCGTTGCAGGTCCGCCGTCTTGGATCGGCGCACGCTGTCCTCGGTCAGCGCCCGGAACTCCCCCGCGGCGGCCTGCTCGGCCGGCGAGTCGCCGTGCACCCCCGGCGGCAGCAGCCGCGCCAGCGCCTCGTCCCGGGGGGCCTCCCGGTTGAGCGAGGTGGCCCCGGAGCCGGAGGGCACGACGTCGGCCCCGTCGCCCCCCAGCCCGGGCCCCGGTTCCAGCCCCGGTTCCAGCCCCGGTTCCAGCCCGGCGACGATGTCCCAGAACGGGTCGTCCGCCGAGGTGCCAGGGGTCGAAGAGGTGGGAGCCGAGGTGTCGGGTGCCGAGCGCGGTTCCTCGGCATCCAGCAGCTGGATGACGTCGGAGAACAGGGTCCGCAGCAGCCGGCGCTCGGCCTTCTCCAGGTCGGCCGTGAACCCCCGGGGCGTGCTCTTGAACGCGCGGGCCATCAGGCGCCCTCGCCCTGGCTGTGCTGCAGGGTGGCCCACAGCCCGTAGCCGTGCATGGCCTGCACGTGGCGCTCGGCCTCCTCGCGGCCGCCCGAGGCCACGATCGCCTTGCCGTCCTGGTGGACCTGGAGCATCAGCGCGTCGGCCTTGCTGCGGGAGAATCCGAAGTAGGAGCGGAAGACGTAGGAGACATAGCTCATGAGGTTGACGGGATCGTTCCACACGATGACCTGCCAGGGCCGGTCGGCGGCGGTCCGCGCGTCGGTGCCGGCGGCGGTCTCCTCCCGCTCCAGGACGTCCGTGCCGGTGCCGGTCCCCCCGCCGGGGGCGCCGGGCGCCTGACCCGGGACATGACGGGATTCGATGGTCAAGAACATGGCGACCAGTCTACGGCGGCATCCTCCACCGGCGGACCGGTGAACGGCCCGCAGGGGCGTCCGGTCCGGCCACAAGTTGTAGGGTGAGGCTCGTGACCGACCAGATCCGCACCGGCACCCCCGGTTGGCTGCTGCCCACGTCCCTGTTCACGGACCACTATGAGCTGACCATGCTGGAGGCCTCCCTGCAGTCCGGGGCCGCCCACCGGCGCAGCGTCTTCGAGGTCTTCACGCGCCGGCTGGCCGAGGGGCGGCGCTACGGCGTGGTGGCCGGGACCGGGCGGCTGCTCGAGGGGCTGGCCGCCTTCCGCTTCGGCTCAGAGGAGCTGGACTTCCTGGCCGAGAACCGCGTGGTGGGCGATCAGACCCTGCGGTGGCTGGCCGACTTCCGGTTCTCCGGCAACATCTACGGTTACGCCGAGGGCGAGGCGTTCTTCCCCTACTCGCCGCTGCTGCAGATCGAGTCCACCTTCGCCGAGGCCTGCATCCTCGAGACCTACCTGCTCTCGGTGCTGAACTACGACTCCGCGGTGGCCTCCGCCGCCTCCCGCATGACCTCGGCCGCCGACGGCCGCCCGTGCATCGAGATGGGATCCCGCCGGATCAACGAGGAGTCGGCCGTCGCGGCGGCCCGCGCGGCGGCCATCGCCGGCTTCAGCTCGACCTCCAATCTCGCCGCGGGACTGCGCTACGGCGTGCACACGGTGGGCACGGCCGCCCACTCCTTCACCCTGCTGCACGACTCGGAGCGGGACGCGTTCGAGGCCCAGGTGGCCGCCCTCGGCCGAGACACCACGCTGTTGGTGGACACCTTCGACGTGGAGGCGGGGGTGCGCACCGCCGTGGAGGTGGCCGGGACCGAGCTGCGCAACGTGCGCCTGGACTCCGGCGACCTCGTGGAGCAGGCGCATTGGGTGCGCTCCCTGCTGGACGAGCTCGGCAACCACCGGACCGGCATCATGGTCACCTCGGACCTGGACGAGTACGCGATCGCCCACCTGCAGTCCGCCCCCGTGGACTCCTACGGCGTCGGCACCCGGCTGGTCACCGGCTCGGGCGCCCCCACGGCCTCCATGGTCTACAAGCTCGTCAGCCGGCAGGACGGCGCCGGCCAGTGGACCGACGTGGCCAAGGCCTCCTTCGGCAAGGGCTCGGTGGGCGGCCGCAAGTCCGCCTCCCGCCAGCTCGACGGCGCCGGGCGGGCCACCGCAGAGCTGATCGGCGTGAACCGGCCGGCCGGTGCCGATGCCGACGACCGCCCCCTGCAGCACACCTTCATGCAGGACGGTGAGCTGATGCCCGGGTGGACCGGCCCCGAGGCGGTGACGCGGGCCGCCGACCGGCACCAAGCCTCGCGTGCGGAATTGCCCGCAGCAGTGCGTAGACTGCAGCCCGGCGAACCGGTGATCCCCACGGTCTTCGCCGACGTGTGAGATCGAGTCGGGCCCATGCCCGGCGGATCAGTGTCCAGACCCCTTTTGAGAACAGGAAAGATCAACACCATGCGTGCATTGGTCATCGTGGATGTACAGAACGACTTCTGCGAAGGCGGCAGTCTCGGCGTCGAGGGCGGCGCCCAGGTGGCGGGCCGCATCACGGCGTTCCTCGACGAGCATGCCCAGGACTACGCGGCCGTGGTCGCCACCCGCGACTGGCACGTGGATCCCGGCCCGCACTTCGCCACGGAGGACTCCACGCCCGACTTCACGGAGTCCTGGCCGGTGCACTGCGTCGCCGGCTCCGCGGGCGCCGAGCTGCATCCCGCGCTGGACGCCGAGTTTGTGGACGCACAGTTCCTGAAGGGTCGCTTCGATGCGGCCTATTCCGGGTTCGACGGCCAGCTCGGCGTTCCGGACATGGTCCGTTCGGGAGCTCCCGAGGGCCCGGCCGGGCCGTTCGGCGCCACCGCCGCGGCCGCCTCCGCCGTGGAGGAGGACGCCCCCGGGCTGGACGACTGGTTGCGTGCGGAGGGCATCAACGCCGTGACCGTCGTCGGCATCGCCACGGACCACTGCGTCCGCGCCACGGTGCTGGACGCCATCGACTCCGGCTATGACACCAGCGTGTTCACGGACCTGGTGGCCGGTGTGGACGCCGGACGCGCGGAGGAGGCGCTGGAGATGATGGAGGAGAACGGAGCCATCCTGCAGGTGTGGGGCGGCTCCGCCGAATAGCTACTTCCGCCCGACGAACCAGCCCTGCAGCGTCTTCAGCCGGGTTTCCAGCTGCTCGGCCGTCGCCTGCGCCACGGCCGGCCCGCCGCTGATCTCGCGCAGCCGGTTGTGGATCATCCCGTGCGGGGTCCCCGAGCGGGCGGACCACGCCGAGACGTTCTTGGACAGCTCGGAGCGCATCTGCTTGAGCCGACGATGGTCCACCACCCCGGTCCGGTCCGCCGCGTGGTCCGGCTGCTCGTTGCGCACCGTCTTCGGCCGCCGCTTGAGCTGTTCCGCCTGGCGCTGGCGGAGCAGCTCCCCCACCTGCTCCGCGTCCAGCAGCCCCGGGATGCCGAGGAAGTCCAGCTCGTCCTCGGAGCCGATCGCGCCGCCGGTGCCGAACTCGGCGCCGTCGAAGAGCACCTTGTCGAAGGACGCCTGGGACTCCAGGGCCTTGAACTCGGACTTCGTCAGGGAGTCCGAGGCCCGCTCCTGGCGGTTGGCCGCGGCCAGCTCCTCCTCCTCGGGGGACAGGGAGAGGTCCTCGAGGTCTTCTGCCCCCGCTGACTCCGGCCGGTCCAGGGCGTGGTCGCGTTCGGCCTCCATCTCGTTGGCCAGCAGCATCAGCTGCGGCACCGAGGGCAGGAACACGCTGGCCGTCTCCCCGCGCTTGCGGGACCGCACGAAGCGGCCCACCGCCTGGGCGAAGAACAGGGGCGTGGACGTGGAGGTCGCGTAGACGCCCACGCACAGCCGCGGCACGTCGACGCCCTCGGACACCATGCGCACCGCCACCATCCAGCGTTGGGTTCCGGCGGCGAACTCCTCGATCTTGTCCGAGGCGCCCTT
The DNA here is from genome assembly GCF_031432995.1 of Citricoccus sp. I39-566. Lineage (GTDB taxonomy): Bacteria > Actinomycetota > Actinomycetes > Actinomycetales > Micrococcaceae > Citricoccus > Citricoccus nitrophenolicus_A. The sequence goes on along the minus strand of NZ_CP133842.1, from coordinate 1,945,396 downwards.
GTCATCGGAGAGCACCACCGTGACGTCCTCGCCGGTGATCCGCGTCAGCTGCGCGGCGTAGGCCCGCGCGTCCTCGTGGTCGGTCGCGATGACGAGGGCGCCGGCGTCGGGCACGTTGCGCCGGACCTCGGTGAGGCGGCGGTCCGCGGCGGCCAGCACCGAGGGGATCCACTCCCCCTCCGGGTTCAGGGCGGTGCGCCAGGCCTGCGCCGTGATGTCCTTGGTGGCGGCCTCGCCGAGCTGGGCCTCCATGACGTCGCCCGTGGTGGTCTTCCAGCGCATCTGGCCGGAGTAGGCCATGAAGATCACGGGCCGGACCACGTGGTCGCGCAGGGCCGGGCCGTAGCCGTAGGTGTAGTCGGACTTCGAGCGGCGGATGCCGTCCTCGTACTCCACGTACTCGACGAAGGGGATGGCGGCCGTGTCCGAGCGGAAGGGGGTGCCGGTCAAGGACAGCCGCCGTGCGGCCGGCTCGAAGGCCTCGCGGATGCCGTCGCCCCAGCTCAGCGCGTCGCCGCCGTGGTGGATCTCGTCCAGGATCACCAGGGTGCGCGCGTTCTCGGTGCGGTTGCGGTGCAGGATCGGCTTCATGGCGACCTGGGCGTAGGTCAGGGCGACGCCGATGTACTCGTCCCCGTGCCGGCCGTCCGCGTTCTTGAAGTTCGGGTCGATCGCCACCCCGACCCGGGCCGCCGAGTCCGCCCACTGACGCTTGAGGTGCTCCGTGGGGGCCACCACGGTGATGCGGCTGACCGTTCCCGCCTCGAGCAGCGTCTTGGCCACGCGCAGCGCGAAGGTGGTCTTGCCGGCGCCCGGGGTCGCGACCGCCATGAAGTCCACCGGCTGCTTCTGCAGGTACAGCTCGAGGGCCTCCTGCTGCCATTGGCGCAGCTTGGGCGCGGTACCCCACGCGGCCCGCTCCGGCAGGGCCGGGGGCAGATCGTCACCGATGTGGAACAGGGCTTCAGACACGGAGCTTGACGGCCTCCTCGCAGGCAGGGTGGGGCAGAGACAGAGAGATGGAGACGGGTGGAGAACGACAGGTGGGGAAGGACAGGGACCGGCACAGGCGCAGAACAGCCTCGGCACGACGTCGGCCGGCCGGGCGGATCCTTCAGGCGACGGTTCCTCCGGTTGGTTCCTAGGCGCGTGGTCCGGGGCGGCTACTTCCCGCGGCCACCGAACCAGCCGCGCCGGCCGCCGCCCTGGCCGGAGTCCCCGGAACCACCGGAGCCGCCGTCCTTCGGCGACTTCAGGCCGTCGTAGATCTCCTTGCACTCCGGGCAGATCGGGAATCTCTCCGGGTCCCGTCCCGGGGTCCACACCTTGCCGCACAGGGCGACCACGGGTTCGCCGGTCACGGCGGACTCCATGATCTTCTCCTTGCGGACATAGTGCGAGAAGCGCTCGTGGTCGCCCGGTTCGGCGTCCTGCAGCTGCTCCTGGCGGTCCAGGACCGCGGCTCCGCCGCCGCCGGGTCCGCCGGGGCTGCCAGGGGCGCCGGGCTGGTTCGGGTCAGGATCGGCAGGCAGGCTCATGCCGACCAGTCTACCGCCCGGCCCCCGGACCCATCGATCAGGACCCGGCGATCAGGACCCAGGGGTCACCCGGTGGCGGACAGCACGGCCTGATAGGTCTCCGCCTGCGAGCGGTCGAACCACCGCCCGCCCATCCGGATGCCGACCAGCAGCAGGACGGCCCCGAGGCCCAGCCCCACCACGAGGGTGAGCCACTGGAACATCATGTCGCCGGTGACCAACGCCACGATGTACAGCACCAGCTCCGGCAGGCTCAGCGCACCGACCACGATCATGGCGCCCACCGAGACCAGCATCATCCGCACGCTGCCGCCCTCGGGCGTGGCGAACGGGCTGGCCCCGGGCGGTGGCACCGGGTAGATGAACCGGGCCGAGACCAGCGCGGACACTCCGGCCCCGGTCAGCAGCGCGCCGATCCCCAGTCCGATCAGGCCCGGGATCAGGTTCCACTGGCCCGCCATCCAGACGGTGGCCACCGTGAACAGCAGGGTCACCGGGATGCCCCACGCCAGCAGGGAGCCGACGCGGCCCACGCGGTCGTCCCGGCCGGAGACCCCGGAGGTGACGTGCAGGGCGAAGGCGGAGCCGTCGTAGCTGATGTCCGCGGAGATGGAGTAGCCGAGCATGAACCCGGTGATGGGACCCATCAGCAGGATCATGGTGTAGTCACCGGACTGGTACCCGAGGAACCAGAACAGCACGAGCAGGAGCGGCAGCACCACGAGGGAGGCCGAGTATCGGGGGTCCTTGATCCAGTAGATCAGGGAGCGGGCCGCGATCGCTCCGGCCGGCGTGCCCGGGAAGAGGCCCAGCAGGCCGAGTCCGGTCTTGGTCCTGCTGCTGGCCGGCCCGGCACCCCGGCCCTTCGCATAGCTGCGGTCCACGGCCAGCTGCCAGAGCAGGACGGCCCCCGCCACCCACACCAGGCACAGCACGGCCTGCAGCGCGGCCGTCAGGAACCGTCCCTCGGCCAGCGCCCACGGCGCGGCGGTGAAGGACCCCAGCGGGGTCCAGGCCAGGACGGCACCGATCGCGGGCAGCTGGTCCAGGGCGGCCTGCACGGAGTCCGCGATCCCGGAGATGATCACCCCGGCCAGCATGAGCGGGATGAACGCCACGATGGACATGATCTCCCGGATGCGCCGCTGGCCGGTGATCCCGGCCAGCAGGCCGGTCACGGCGTAGGAGATGCAGAGGCAGAACACCGCCCCGAGGATGGTGGTCGGGATGGCCAGCAGCAGGGCCCCGGGGGTGTCCCGCCACGCGAGGGAGGACACCAGGAAGCCGAGCAGGGTGGCCGCACCCGGGATCGTGACCAGCCCGGCCATGGCCAGTCCGGGGACGAGCTTGCGGGTGGGGATCCCGAAGGTGGCGAAGTTCGCGGGATCCAAGGTCAGGTCCACCCCCGTGAAGAACACGGGGATGACGATCCACCCCAGCACCGCCACGGAACCGGCCAGGGCCAGGATGGTGCCCCGGATCTCGGTCTCCAGCTCGGGCATGAACCAGGCGCCGACCCCGAGCATCACCAGGACGAAGAGCAGGTAGGCGATGAACAGGATGGCCAGCACGAGCTGGGCGGTGCTCTTCTTCCAGCCGTTGACGGTGATGGCCAGCTTCATCCGCATCAGGTGCGCAACCATGACAGCCCCTCCCCGGTCGAGCGGCCGCCCACGAGGTCCACGAAGCGGTCCTCCAGGCTGCGGCCGTCCCGCACCTCGTCCACGGTGCCGGCGGCCAGCAGGTTGCCCTGGGCGATGACGGCCACGTGGTCGCACATGCGCTGGACGAGGTCCATGACATGGCTGGAGACGATCACCGTGCCGCCGGAGGCGACGAACTGCGCCAGGATGTCCCGGATGTTGGCAGCCGAGACCGGGTCCACGGCCTCGAAGGGCTCATCCAGCACGAGGACCTGTGGGGCGTGGATCATCGCCGAGGCCAGGGCCACCTTCTTGGTCATGCCCGCCGAGTAGTCCACCACGAGTTTGCCGGCATCCGAGGTCAGGTCCATGACGCGCAGCAGGTCGGCGGTGCGTTCGGCCACGGTGTCCCGGTCCAGTCCGCGCAGCAGCCCGGAGTAGGTGACCAGCTGCTCGCCGGTGAGCCGGTCGAAGAGTCGGACCCCGTCCGCGAGCACGCCCATCCGCCGCTTGGCGACGAGGGGCTCCGCCCAGACGTCCGTCCCATGGATCCAGATCTGGCCGTGGTCGGGGCGCAGCAGGCCGGTGGCCATGGACATCGCGGTGGTCTTCCCGGCTCCGTTCGGGCCGACGAGTCCGTAGAACGACCCGGCAGGCACGTCCAGCGAGACGCCGTTGACGGCGATCTTCTCCCCGAAGCGCTTGGCCAGGCCACGGATGGCGATGGCCGTGTCCGGATCCGGGAGCGCCCCGGCGGGCTGAGGCTGGACCTGGGCTGGCTCGGGCGGGATCTGGGCAGGCTGGGAGCTGGCGGGAATGCTCATGGGCCTGACGCTAGCAAGGACCCCGGCCGCCGCACGAGACCGCCATGGCCCACGGACCGTGACTTAAGTCAGGAGTCCGCCGGTCGTGAGCAGAGCGTCTCCTAGAACAGGGCCATGGCCAGCGCCTTGCGGGACGCGGCCGTGCGGGGATCCTGGTCGCCCACCACGGAGTAGAGGTCCACGAGGTGCTCGCGGGCGGTGTTCCGCTCCTGGCCCGGGTGCCCGGCGACGAACCGGACCAGCCGGTGGAAGGCGTCCTCCACGTGGCCGCCCAGGACATCGAGGTCCGCCACGTCGATCTGGGCCTGGACGTCGTCCGGGGCGGAGGCCCCGCGCTCTCGCACGGCGTCGGCGTCCATGGCGGCGGTGCGGGCCAGCAGTCCGGCGCGGGAGAGCCCGAGCTTGGCCTCCGCGTCGGCGGGGTTCTCGGCCAGGGCGCGGCGGTAGGCGTCCTGGGCGTCCTCGTACCGACCGGCGTCGAGGGCCTCCTGCGCTTGGAGGTGCAGCGGCGGCAGCGCCGGTGCGGCCGGCTCCTGCCCGCCGTGCGCACCCTGGGCGTCCTCCCGCGGCGGGGCGATCGGCGGCACCGTGCCGGAGACGCCGTTCTGGGCCGCGGCCGCGAGGAGCTCGTCGAGGAGCTGGTCCAGCTGGTCGCGGGGAACCGCCTGGTTCAGTACCGGGACCGGCTGACCGGCCAGCACGGCGACGACGGCCGGCCCGGCCGCCAGCCCGAAGGCCGCCAGGACCTGCGGGTCGGCCTCGGTGTCCACCCGGGCCAGGATGAGCCGACCCCCGTGTGCGTCGACGGCCGGGGCCAGCAGGTCGTCGAGCTGCTGGCTGACCGGGTTGGACGGGGCGGCCAGGTGGATCAGCACCGGCACCCGGGAAGACAGCTGGATCAGCTGCTGCAGGTCGCCCTGGGTGGCCTGGTCCAGGACCCAGCTTCCGGCCGGGGCCCCGTCCGCGGCCGTTGGACCGGGCGCCCCCGGACGGGGCTGCTGGCCCGCCGGGGCCGGCTTGAGGGCGGACAGATCGAGCGCCCCACGCAGGTGGGACGGCATGGCGGGAGGCTGCTGGGACATGCGGAGGAACCTCTTCCTGAATCGGCTGGCGCGGACGCTGGGGCGGACGGACTACTCGAACGAGACGGCGTGCAGCTCGTCGGTCATGCCCACGAGTGACACCTTGGCGTCTTCCCCGGTGGCGCCCTCGGCGGGCACCCGGACGGCCAGTACCTCACGGTACGTCATGCTGATTCCGGTGGTGGTCTCATTGCTGTCCTCACCGGCCTTGGCCGCGGCGAGGTCACCGCCGAAGCCCACCGTGGCGCCGGGCTCGTCCGGGGTGACGTCCACGATGTTGTCGATGACGCTGACCACCAGGGCCGAACCGTCCGGCAGGCGCATCGTGGTGGCCTCCCCGGGGATCGCCTTCCGGGCGATGTCGATCGTGGCGTCCGGGGTGTCCTCCTCCAAGGTGGCCTGGTACTCATGGATCTGGTCGATGGCGGGGTTCTCCACCATGCGGTCGGCGAAATCCGCCTCGGGATCGGTCAGGTACGTGGCCACGCCGGAGATGGCCTGACCGGGGGTCATCACGAGCCCCGAGCCGTCATCCGAGGCGATGACCTCGCCCCCGGTGAAGGACAGGTCGCTCGAGGGGAACTGTGCCCCGGGGGTCATCGGCGTGTTCGAGATGAGGTTGTAATTGGTGCGCGCCGACTCCTGGCGTAGCACGAGCAACTGCGGATTGCTGTTGCCCTCCCCCTCCGTGACCACCAGCAGGGACCGGGGGAAGGACGGATCGGCCTGTGCCACCACGGACACCACCGGGGACGCGGCCACGGGTTCAGCGGCCTGGACGTCGTCCGAGAACCCCCGGTTCTCGTAGTTGTCCCGGCGCATCTCGAGGGCCGGGCCGCTCACGCGGTACTCCAGCGCACCGGCGTCCTGGGCCTCGTCGCCCTGCTCCACGATCCCGGCCACCTTGCCCAGGATGCGCTCCAGCTGACTGTCGGTGACGATCGGGTACTGTTCCTGCCCGCCGCCGGCCGGTGCGTCCGCCGAGGGCGCGCCGGAGTCGGCGGTCGCCGGGCCGGCTCCTGCCAGGCCCGCCAGTGTCAGGACGGCGACGGCGGCCCCCGCCACCCGGGAGCGCACCGCGTGGGATCCACCGGATCCACCGGGCTCTCCGGGCCTGCCGGGACCACCGGGCAGGCCGGAGGCGCCCGCACCGCGGGCGCCCTGCTGCCCGGGGTGCTGACCGGGGTGCTGATCGGGGCGCTGGCCGCCGGAGCCGGGCCCACGACGCCGGCGAATCAGGGCCCACGCGATCAGCGCCAGGCCGACGAGGATGAGCAGGGGGCCGATGATGTACAGGGGGACGATCCACGGGCTGTCACCGACCGTGTTGGTCCAGGTGACGGTCATGTCCATCGGCGCCGGCTCGGTGCCGTCAGCGGCCACCAGGAGGGACCAGTCACCCTCGGAGGGCACGGACCAGCGCTGTTCGATGGTGCCGCTGGCCTCCTGGAGGTCCACCCACAGGTCGGAACCGGCCGGGTCGGGCACGGTGGCCTCGCCCTCGGTGTGCTCCACCACCACCCGGGGGTCCTGACGATCCGAGCCCTCGGTCTCGATCCCGGTCACGGTGTTGTGCGCGGCCTCCCCGACCCAGGCCTCCACGTCCCGGGTCTGGCCCAGCATCACGGTGTAGTCACCCTCACCGGTCAGGGTGTACTCGACGGCCTCGTCCCCGGCGTCCACCACCTCGTTGATGCCGCCGGTGATGACGGTGAGCGGGGCGTCGGCGGGGGCGTCCACCGCCGCGCTGTTGGTGCTGGCCGTCAGGGTGGTCGGCGGCGCCCACACCGTCTGCAGGCCGATGGCCCCGAACAGGGCCACCAGGCCCAGCACCAGGGCAACGACTCCGGATATTCCTCGCACGCGGTCTACCTGTCTGTGGGTGGTCTGATCCAACGCCACAGTATAGCCAGAAGGTCACCGAACGATAACGATGCAGGTCATCGTCCGCTGTGCCCCGGTGACGTAGCCTGACGCTTGTGCAGGACCATGATTCCCCCCACGCGGGCCCCGCCCCCTCCTCGGCCGCTCGCATCCGGCGCTGGCTCGCCGGACGGCGGCTGCCCGGACCGCGGCCGCGGCCGCGCTTCGAGCTCCGTCCCCCGGCCGCCGAGGCCGCCGTGCCGCCGGACTCCCCGTCGGCTGACGGTTCCGCCCCGGGCGACCAGCCGGCCCGGTCGATCCAGTGGTCCCACCCCGTGCAGACGGGCTTCCTGCTGACCTTCGGCGTGGGCCTGGCCTTCCTGCTCTTCGGGATCATCTCCGCCAACACCCAGTTGCTGGTGTGGATCGGTGCGGCCCTGTTCATCGCACTCGGCCTGGACCCGGTGGTACGCCGGATCGAGTCCTGGGGCGCCCCGCGGGGGGTGGGGGTCGCCGCCGCAGTGCTGATGCTGGCCGCCATCCTGACCGTCTTCTTCTCCCTGCTGATCCCCACCGTGGTGGACCAGACCGTCGGCTTCATCAACGACCTGCCGGCCATGATCTCCGACTTCCTGGAGTCCGAGTTCTTCCACGACGTGGACCGTCAGTTCGGCCTGAACGAGATCGCGGTGACCGAGGTCGAGAAGTTCATCGGGGACTCCGACAACGTCACGGCCCTCTTCGGCGGTCTCTTCGGCGTGGGCTCGGCCATCGTCAACACCGGGTTCTCCGTGCTGATCGTGCTGGTGCTGACCCTCTACTTCCTGACCACCCTGCCCGCCATGAAGTACTGGGCGTACCGGCTGGCCCCGGCCTCCCGGCGTCCCCGGGTCCAGTACCTCGGCGAGGAGATCACCTCCTCGGTGGGCCACTACGTCATCGGCCAGTCGGTGGTCGCCGGGCTCAACGGGCTCGTGGCCTTCGTGGCCATCTCGATCGCCGGGATCCCCTTCGGGGCGCTGCTGGCCTTCTTCGCGGGGCTGATGGCGTTCATCCCCCTCGTCGGGGCCATGACCGGCGGCATCATCATCACGCTCGTGGCCCTGATCGTCGGCTGGCAGGCCGCCCTGATCTTCGCCGCCATCTACTTCATCTACCTGCAGGTCGAGGCGTACTTCGTCTCCCCGCGCGTGATGAGCAAGGCGGTGGCCGTCCCCGGTTCGGTGGCGGTGATCGCCGTGATCGCCGGGGCCGCCCTGCTCGGCGTGCTGGGGGCGCTCATGGCCATCCCGATGGCCGCGGCCGTGATGCTGGTCCTCAAGGAGGTGCTGATCCCCCGCCAGGACCGGAGGTGAGGGGTCAGGACTACCCGTCAGGACAGACTCAGTACAACCCGTCCTGCCGGCGGGTGGACCAGCACTTGGGGTGCCAGTGCCGTCGCTCGGCGCCGGCCGCCTCGTCGCCGAAGATCGAGTCGCTGCGCCACGCGACCAGGTGCGGCTGACCGGTCGGGATCGTCCGACCGCAGCCCGGGCAGGTGTAGTCCTTCACCGCGCGCCAGGCGGGGATCTGGCGGACGTGCCAGCCGCCGTCGTGCGCGTCCTCCTGCCGGTAGCCGGGGTCCAGCCCCAGCAGGCCGCCCACCCGGTCCTGGAGGCCGGGGGCCGGCGCGCCGCGTGGGGTCTGCCTCGGCGACTGACGCGAGGGCTGGCGCGCAGACGGGCCCGCGCGGCGGCGGGGACGGTTCGAGCGTGGCACCCCTCCATGGTTCCACACCACCACTAGACTCCCTGATGTGCGTTTGGTGATAGCCCGGTGTTCGGTCAACTACGAGGGGCGCCTGCGCGCCCACCTGCCCCAGGCGACCCGCCTGCTGATGGTCAAGGCGGACGGCGCCGTCCTGGTGCATTCGGACGGCGGATCCTACAAGCCGTTGAACTGGATGAGCCCGCCGGCCACCCTGCGCACCGCCGAGCCCTCCGAGGAGCTGGCCGCGGAGGGCGTGACCCAGGTCTGGACGGTGCAGGCCGCGAAGACCGACGACCGCCTGGTGGTGCACCTCTTCGAGGTCCTTCATGATTCCGCCCACGAGCTCGGCGTGGACCCGGGCCTGGTCAAGGACGGGGTCGAGGCCGACCTCCAGCGGCTGCTGGCCGAGCAGATCGAGCTGCTGGGCACCGGCCACACGCTGGTACGGCGAGAGCACATGACCGCGATCGGCCCCGTGGACATCCTCGCGCGGGACGCGGCCGGGGCCACCGTGGCCGTGGAGCTCAAGCGCCGCGGGGACATCGACGGAGTGGAGCAGCTCACCCGCTACCTCGCCCTGATGAACCGTGACCCGCTGCTCGCCCCCGTGCGGGGCGTGTTCGCGGCCCAGCAGATCAAGCCCCAGGCCCGCACCCTGGCGGAGGACCGCGGCATCCGATGCCTCGTCCTGGACTACGACGCCATGCGCGGCGTGGACGATGCGGACTCCCGGCTCTTCTGATCCCGGCCGGCTGCGGACCCCGGGACTCGTGGACCAGCACTGCCATGGCTTCGCGGGCGTGGACTTCGCCACCGCCCCGGTCTCCGCGGTGCGGGACGCCGTCCGCGAACTGGCCCTGAACGGGGTCACCCGGGTGGTGGCCTCCCTGCCGACGTTGCCCCGCGACGAGACCCGCGCCGCCGTGCGCCGGCTGGCCCCCCTGGTCCGCGAGGGCCTGGTGGCCGGGATCCACCTCGAGGGACCGTTTCTGGCCGCGTCACGGTGCGGGGCGCACCGCCCCGAGGACCTGCAGGACCCGGCCGATCCGGACTCCCTCCGGTGGCTCGAGGCCGTGCTGCGGGACGGCCGGTCCGGCGGCGAGCAGACCCTCGTGGCCATGACCTACGCCCCCGAGCTGGACGGCGCCGTGGCCGTGGAGTCCGCGCTGGCGTCCCACGGCGTGCTGCCCTGTCCCGGCCACACGGACGCCACGGCCGCCCAGGTGGGCGCCGCCGTGGACCGGCTGACGCGGCGGTCCGGCGCAGAGGACGCAGGGGACACCGACGGCCCGGGGCCCACCCCGTCCGTGACCCATCTCTTCAACGCCATGCGCGGCTTCCACCATCGCGACCCGGGCCCGGTGCCGCCGCTGCTGCGCGCCGCGACCGCGGGCCTGCTGCGGGTGGAGTTGATCGCCGACGGCCACCACGTGGACCGGGAGGTGGTGGTGGACCTGCTGAGGCTGCTGCCGGCCGCCGTCTGCGTGGTCTCGGATGCCTCGGCCGCCACGGGGGCTCCGGCGGGTGCCTACACGCTGGGAGGGGTGGGGATCGAGTCCCACGGCGCGACTGCAGGGACGGTAGCTACCGGCGCGCCGCATCTGGTCGGCCGGGACACCCTGGCCTCCGGCTCGGTCCCGCTGGACGGGGCCCTGCGGAACCTGCTGCGCTGGGGCGTCCCGCTCCCGGCGGCGCTGGACTCGGTCAGCACGACGCCGGCCCGCACCCTCCCGGCGCACCGCCGGGACGCGGGGTGGGTCGAGTGGGTGACCGACCCGGAGACCGGACAGATCGCCCCCGGGCGACCGGCCGTCGTCGTGCCGTGAGATCTCCTGTCAGGAGGTCCTGCGCCGGTGGCCTCGGGGCGGCTGCTCCCGCCACGTGCCGAAGCCGATCGCGGGACCGGACTCGATCCAGGCCGAGAGCCCGGAGCAGGCATCGGTGTTGATGGACAGCGTGATCGGGGCGGGACCGCCGTCCACGCGCACCATCGCCACCCCGTCCTGGCTCACGGCGCCCTCACGGTGCAGCCGGAGCTGATGCCGGGCCGCCGACCAGCGCGGACGGGGGTCCACGGAGGCCACGGTCATCAGGTCCAGGCCGGATTCGTCGTACCGCCCGATCACCCGGATGCCCCGGGAGTCCTTCCCGGGGCGCCGGATCCGGGCGGTGAAGGTCCCGGGGGTCCGCACCAGTGTGCGCCAGCGCCACCACACCATGAAGGCGATGACCAGCACGGCCGCCAGCACGGCGGCGATCAGGGCGGACCACCCGGCACTCACCTCAGGCAGCGTCCTGCCCGGGCGTCTCGCCCTCGAGGCTGGCCGCGCCGGCCACAATGACCACGCGGTCGTTGTCCACGGAGAAGAACCCGCCTTCGGCGTGCGCGGTGACCGTCTGGCCGTTCAGCTGCTGGACCACGACGTCGCCGTCGCCCAGCACCGCCAGCAGCGGGGAGTGCCCGGGGAGGATCCCGATCTCGCCGTCGATGGTCCGGGCGCTGACCGACTGGGCCGGCCCGGACCACACGAAGCGGTCCTCCGCCACGATCTCCACTTCGAGTTCGTGCTCAGCCATGGATCAGTTCTCCGACTGGATCTTGGCCCAGTTGCGCTCGACATCGTCCAGGCCGCCGACGTTGTAGAACGCCTGCTCCGAGATGTGGTCCAGGTCACCGTTGGCGATGGCGCTGAAGCCCTCGATGGTGTCCTTGATCGGCACGGTGGAACCCTCCACGCCGGTGAACTGCTTGGCGGTGTAGGTGTTCTGGGACAGGAACTGCTCGATGCGGCGGGCGCGGGAGACGACGATCTTGTCCTCTTCCGAGAGCTCGTCCACGCCGAGGATCGCGATGATGTCCTGCAGCTCCTTGTTCTTCTGCAGGATCTGCTTGACGCGGGTCGCGGCGTTGTAGTGATCCTGGCCCACGTACTGCGGGTCAAGGATGCGCGAGGTCGAGGCCAGCGGGTCCACGGCCGGGTACAGACCACGGGAGGCCAGCGTACGGGTCAGGTTCGTGGTGGCGTCCAGGTGCGCGAACACGTTGGCCGGAGCCGGGTCCGTGTAGTCATCGGCGGGGACGTAGACGGCCTGCATCGAGGTGATGGAGTGGCCGCGGGTGGAGGTGATCCGCTCCTGCAGCACGCCCATCTCATCGGCGAGGTTCGGCTGGTAGCCCACGGCCGACGGCATGCGCCCCAGCAGCGTGGAGACCTCGGAGCCGGCCTGGGAGAACCGGAAGATGTTGTCGATGAACAGCAGCACGTCCTGGTTCATCTCGTCGCGGAAGTACTCGGCCATGGTCAGGGCCGAGAGGGCGACGCGCAGTCGCGTTCCCGGCGGCTCATCCATCTGGCCGAATACCAGTGCGGTGTCCTTGAGGACGTTGGCCTCTTCCATCTCGACCCAGAGGTCGTTGCCCTCACGGGTGCGCTCCCCCACCCCGGCGAACACCGAGGTGCCGCCGAAGTTGCGGGCCACACGGGTGATCATCTCCTGGATCAGCACGGTCTTGCCCACGCCGGCGCCGCCGAACAGGCCGATCTTGCCACCCTTGATGTACGGGGTCAGCAGGTCGATGACCTTGATGCCGGTCTCGAGCATCTCCGTGGAGCCCTCGAGGGTCGCGAAGTTCGGGGCCGGGCGGTGGATGGGCCAGCGCTCGGTGACGTGCAGCTCGGAGGTCGGCACGTCCAGGGACTCGCCGAGGACGTTGAAGATGTGACCCTTGACGACCTCGCCGACCGGCACCGAGATCGGGGCGCCGGAGTCGACCACAGCGGCACCGCGGACCAGGCCGTCGGTGGACTGTAGCGAGATGGCGCGCACCAGGTTGTCACCCAGGTGCTGCGCGGTCTCGAAGGTGATGGTGCGCGTCTCGCCGTTGATGGTCAGCTCGGCGGTCAGGGCGTTGTACACGCCGGGCATCGAGTCCGCGGGGAACTCGGCGTCGATCACCGGCCCAATGACGCGGGCGATGCGACCGATGGCGCCGCCGGTGGCGGTACCGGTGCCCTGTTCGTTCGTGGTGGCAGTCATCTCTCTCACTTCTCTGGTGTGGCTGGAGGATTTCAGTCAGTTGCGGTGGTGCGTGGCGTTCGGTGTCAGGATGCGCTGAGCGCGTCCGCACCGGCGATCAGCTCGGTGAGCTCCTGGGTGATCTCGGCCTGGCGGGCGTTGTTCATCTTCAGGGTGTACTCGCGGACCAGTTCCTTGGCGTTGTCGCCGGCGGACTTCATGGCCCGCTGACGGTTCGCCAGCTCGGACGCCGCGGCCTGGAGCATCGCCGTGAAGATCCGGGACTCGATGTACTTCGGCAGCAACGCGTCCAGGACGTCCTCGGGGGCCGGCTCGTACTCGTAGAGCGGGTACAGCTCGGACTCATCGGTGACCTCCTCCTCCACGACCTCCAGCGGCAGCAGCCGGACGACGGTCGGCACCTGGGACACGAGCGAGTGGAACGCGGTGTAGACCACGTGGATCTCGTCCACGCCGCCGGACTCCGTGTCCGTCAGGAAGGACTCGACGAGCTTCTCCCCGATCTCCCGGGCCCGCAGGAACTCCGGGGCGTCGGTGTTGCCGGACCAGAACTCCTGGTACTCGCGATTGCGGAAGTCGAAGTACCCCTGCGCCTTGCGACCCACGAGGTAGATGTCGGTCTCCTTGCCGTCCGCGTGCAACGACTCGAGCAGCTCCTCCGCGTGGCGCAGGATGTTGGCCGAGTAGGCACCGGCCATGCCGCGGTCCGAGGACAGCACGAGCACTGCGGCGCGCTTCGGGTTCTCGACCTCAGAGGTCAGCACGTGCTCGATGTCCTGCTGCGATGACACGGCGGACACGGCGCGGGTGATCGCGTTGGCGTACGGCAGCGACGCGGTCACGCGTTCGCGCGCCTTGCCGATGCGGGACGTGGCGATCAGCTCCATCGCCTTGAAGATCTTCTGCATCGACTGCGTCGAGGCGATCTTCTGGCGGTAGACCCGGATCTGGGCTCCCATGGTGGTCCTTTCCTTACGTGTCCGCCCCCGCGGGCCCCGTCCGCCCCGTCCCCTGACGGGAGGGGGCGGACGGGACCTGCGGCGGCATCACGGTCAGCGCTTCTGCTTGACGATCTTTTCCTGGGTGACCTCGTCGGCCGCCAGGGGCTGGTGCTCCTCGTGGCCGGCGGCGACGAGCTTGCTGTCGCCCTCACCGAAGAAGCCCTTCTTGAACGCCTCGACCTCGGTCTTGAGCGCCTCGAGGGTGGAGTCCTCCATCTTGCCGGTCTCCCGGATCGGACCCAGCACCACGTTCTTGTGGCGCAGGTGGTCGATGAACTCGCGCTCGAAGCGCAGCACGTCCTCCACCGGCACCTCGTCCAGGTGGCCGTTGGAACCGGCCCAGATGGACACGACCTGCTCCTCCACCGGGTACGGGGTGTACTGCGGCTGCTTGAGCAGCTCCGTGAGGCGCTCACCACGGGCCAGCTGCCGGCGGGTGGCCGGGTCCAGGTCCGAGGCGAACATGGCGAAGGCCTGCTGGTCGCGGTACTGGGCGAGGTCCAGCTTCAGGGTGCCGGAGACCTTCTTCATGGCCTTGACCTGGGCGGCGCCACCCACGCGGGACACCGAGATGCCCACGTCGACGGCCGGACGCTGGTTGGCGTTGAACAGGTCCGACTGCAGGAAGATCTGGCCGTCGGTGATGGAGATGACGTTGGTCGGGATGTAGGCCGAGACGTCATTGGCCTTGGTCTCCACGATCGGCAGGCCGGTCATGGAGCCGCCGCCGAGGTCGTCGGAGAGCTTGGCACAACGCTCCAGCAGGCGGGAGTGCAGGTAGAAGACGTCGCCCGGGTAGGCCTCGCGTCCCGGCGGGCGGCGCAGCAGCAGCGAGACCGCGCGGTAGGCCTCGGCCTGCTTGGAGAGGTCGTCGAAGATGATCAGGACGTGCTTGCCGCCGTACATCCAGTGCTGGCCGATGGCCGAGCCGGCGTAGGGCGCCAGGTACTTGAAGCCGGCCGGGTCGGACGCCGGGGAGGCCACGATGGTGGTGTACTCCAGGGCACCGTGCTCCTCCAGGGTCTGGCGCACGGAGGCGATCGTCGAGGCCTTCTGGCCCACGGCGACGTAGATGCAGCGGACCTGCTTGGTCGGGTCGCCGCTCTCCCAGTTGGACTTCTGGTTCAGGATGGTGTCGATGCCGATCGCGGTCTTGCCGGTCTGGCGGTCACCGATGATGAGCTGGCGCTGGCCGCGGCCGATGGGGATCATGGCGTCGATCGACTTCATGCCGGTCTGCAGCGGCTCCTCGACGGACTTGCGCTGCGTCACGCCCGGGGCCTGGAGCTCCATGGCGCGGCGGGCCTCGGCCTCGATCGGGCCCAGGTCATCCATCGGGGCACCCAGCGGGTCCACCACGCGGCCGAGGAAGGCGTCGCCCACCGGTACGGAGAGGACCTCACCGGTGCGCTGGACTTCCTGGCCCTCTTCGATGCCCTGGAAATCGCCGAGCACCACGACGCCGATCTCACGGGTGTCGAGGTTCTGGGCCAGGCCCAGGGTGCCGTCCTCAAAGCGCAGCAGCTCGTTGGCCATGACGGAGGGCAGGCCCTCCACACGGGCGATGCCGTCTGCGGCGGAGACGACGTGGCCGACCTCCACACGTTCGGTGCCGGCTGGTTCGTAGGATGCCGCGAACTCATTCAGGGCATTGCGAACATCGTCAGCGTTGATGGTCAAGTCGGCCATCTGCGTTCCCTGCTCTCTGGGGTTGGTGATCATCGAGGAGACGATGATGCGAAGGTGTCTGGTGGATTCGTCCGGCCGGGCTCAGCCGGCCATCTTCCGCTGGAGGTCGTGCAGCCGGGACTGCAGGGTGGAGTCGACGACGTCGTCTCCCACCTGGACCCGGATGCCGCCCACCAGTTCGGGGTCGACGGCCACGTCCAACTTCAGGTCGCGGCCAAAGAGGCGCTTCAGTCCGGCGGCGAGCCGGTCCTGCTGGGCCGGGGCCAGGGGCCGGGCCACGGTGACGTCGGCGATCCAGATCCTCTGGCGCCGTGCCACGGTCTCCACGAACCCACGGATCAGGTTCACGGGCTTGTGGCCCCGCGGGGCCTGCGCGGCCTGGCGGACCAGGAGCCTGGCCTCGGCAGAGCCGTTGCCCAGCAGCCGCTCGGCCAGGTTGCCCCGGGCCGCGGCGGGAGCCTGCGGATCCGTCAGTGCACGCTGGAGATCATGGGACTGCTCCACCGCACGGTTGAAGGACAACAGCTCGCCGGAGAGCCGCTCCAGTCCGTCCAGTCCGTCCCGCTCGGCCGAGGCCGCCACCGCGGTGGTGGCCAGCTGTTCCAGGGCGTCACCGAAGTCCCGTGGCTGGGACCACTTGTGCCCCGCCAGGGTGTTGAGGACCGACAGGGCCCCCTCGGACGCCTTCGAGCCGAACAGGGAGCCGACCACACCGGTGCGGCGCTCCACCGACCACGAGGGATCGGTCAGGGCGCGGCGCAACGGGGCGCTCGAGTCCACCGCCTCGAGGGCGGTGAACAGCTCGGCCGCCAGGCTGGTGCCGCCGGAGACCAGGACGGGGTCCAGCTCCGTGCGGGCTGCGGCCAGCGAATCGCTCGATGCACCTGCCATTATTCAGCCACACCTGCCGTGGAGTTCCGCTCGAGGTCCTCGAGGAAACGGTCCACCACGCGCTGGGAGCGGGCGTCATCCTCCAGGGACTCACCGACGATCCGGCTGGCCAGGGTGGTGGCCAGCGAGCCGACGTCGTGGCGCAGCGAGGACTCGGCCTGCAGTCGCTCGGCGGCGATCTGGGCGTTGGCCTGCTCCACCAGGCGGGACGCCTCGGCGGTGGCCTTCTCCCGGGCCTCGGCCAGGATCTGGGCACCTTCGGTACGCGCTTCCTCGCGGATGCGGTTGGCCTCGGCGTACCCGTCCTGCTGCTGCTGCTCGTAGTCGGCCTTCAGGGCGTTGGCCTCAGCCTGTGCCTTCTCGGCCTTCTCGAGTCCGCCTTCGATGGCGTCGACGCGGTTCTGGTAGGCGTTCTCCAGAGCCGGGGCGATGTACTTGAACACCAGGAACATCAGCACGGCGAAGCCGACTGCGGTGACGAGTATCTCCCACCAGTTGGGGATGAGCGGATTCGCGCCCTCGGCTGCAGCGACTATCGCTTCAGTCCTGATCATGTTTCAACCATCCTTTGGTGAAGTGTCCTGTCATGGGTGGCCGTGACGCACGGCGGCGGCCCGGCCGGTCTCATGAAAGGCCAGGATCAGACTCCGACGACGAAGGCGAAGACCAGGCCGAGGATGGCGAGGGCCTCGGCGAGGGCGAAGCCGAGGAGGGCGATCGGCTGCAGGATGCGCTGGGCCTCCGGCTGGCGGGCCACGCCGTTGATGTAGGCGGCGAAGATGAGGCCCACGCCAATGGCGGAGCCGATGGAGGCCAGGCCGTAGCCGATCATGTTGAGAGAACCGTGCAGTTCCATGGTGTTCCTTTCAAGATGCCTGTCGGCAGGTTGTGAGGGTGTCCCCGGCGTGGTTCCGGCGGATGCCGGTACCGGGAAGCCTTGTGGTGGCGGACGGATCCGCCGAACCGGCGCCGCGTCCACCAGGTGGCCGCCGCGCCGGAAGGTCAGTGGTCGTTGGCGGCGATCGCCCCTTGGATGTAGATCGCGGTGAGCAGGGTGAAGACGAAGGCCTGCAGGAACATGATCAGCAGCTCGAGGAAGTACATCGACACGAAGCCGATGACCACGAGGACGCCGGTGGCCTGCAGGGCCACGTTGCCGGTCTCCATGATGAGGAACTGGGCGCCGGAGCCGGCCAGCATCACGATCATGTGTCCGGAGAGCATGGTCGCCATCAGACGCAGGGAGTGCGTCAGCGGGCGGACGACGAAGTTCGAGATGATCTCCAACGGCACGAGCAGCGGGAGGATCCAGCCGGGGACTCCGCTCGGCACCACGGCCAGCTTGAAGTACTTCAGGCCGTTGCGCTTGACGCCCAGGCCGATCCAGATCACGTAGACGATGATCGCCAGGGCGTAGGCCGAGCCGGCGTGGGAGAAGCTCGGCAGCTGCAGGAACGGGATGGCGCCGAAGAGGTTGTTCACGACCACGAAGAAGAACAGGCCGAACAGCAGCGGCACGAAGGGCTTGAACTCCTTCTCCCCGATGATGTCTCGGCCCATGCCGTTGCGGACGAAGGCGTAGCCGGACTCGGCGAGCCACTGCACCTTGCCCGGGACGAGCCCCGGCTTGCGCATGGCCAGCATGAAGAAGGCGGAGATGAGGATCACCGAGAGGATGATCATCAGCATCTGCTTGCCGAAACCCGTGCCGTACTCGGCCATCCAGGGCAGGATGTCCGGCAGGTGGGTCTGGTCGATCGTGGGAGGAGCGAATCCACCCTCATCGGTGGAGCTGGCGAGCACGATCGGGAGCACGCTGGTCCTCTCTGCAGTGTCGGTCAACGTCAAACGCGTACGGCGCGTTCTCACCGGAGCGGTCAAGCAGGCGGCACAGCGCAGTCCAGACCGTCGTTATTGATCGTTGATGAGCCTATCAAACCGGCAACGGTGCTGATGACCAAAAAGCCCGTTTTGGCGCGGTTTTCGCCTGCCGCGGCGATTTATTTCTACGATGCGTCGAAGAACGGTCACGATTCGGTCCCCCGTCGCGCGTCAGTCGTCGTAGATCTGCTGCCGGGTGCGCGCGAAGACCAGGACCTCGATGACCTGCCACGTGACGATCGCCGCGAGGGCGCCGATCCCCGCCGCCGTCCGATCGAGCCAGGCCGGCGGCGGGACCACCACGAGCACCAGGCCCATCAGCACGATCTTCACCACGAAGCCGAACAGGGCGATAAAGATGGTCTGTTCCCGCCAGCGGTCCCAGGACCAGGCGGTGAGCAGCAGGGTGGCGCCGGACAGGATCACGACGGCGGCGCCGGCCAGTCCCAGCGATGCGGCGGCCGTGCCTCCCCCGGACCCCGGACCGATGATCAGCCAGGCCAGCCCGGCGGCCAGCACGAGTGCGGCGGAGGTCCCGGTCAGGCACGCCGTGAGCATGCCCCACCAGCCCCGGGTGTTCGTCCGGGTCGTGGTCCTGCGGATCATGTCTCCAGCCCTCTCGTGGCCTCGGGGTCGTTCGGTGCGTTCGGCGTGCTCCGGGCGCTGCGGGACCGGCGCACCCAGGGGTGCAGGGTGAGGTAGCCGGCGCCGAGCAGCAGCACGCCGACCACCACCAGCACGATCCACCAGTCGATGAAGTTCAGGGCCACCACCCCGTAGGCGATGAGGAAGGTCCACAGGTACAGCAGCAGCACGGCCTGGCGGTGCGTCCAGCCGCCGTCCACGAGCTTGTGGTGCAGGTGCCCGCGGTCCGCGGAGAAGGGGCTGGCCCCGCGCACCGTCCGGCGCACCACGGCCATCCCCAGGTCCAGCAGCGGCAGCGCCATGACGGCGATCGGCAGCAGGATCGGCATGTAGGCCGGGACGTTGCGGAACCGGAAGCCCTCCTGCATGTCCCCGACCGTGGCCGTCACCGCCACCGCGGCCGTGGCCAGCAGCAGGCCGATGAGCATCGCGCCGACCTCGCCCATGAAGATCCTGGCGGGGTTGAAGTTGTGCGGCAGGAACCCCACGCAGGAACCGACGAGGACGGCCATCAGCAGCGTGGCGAGGTTGGAGTAGTCGAACTCGTTGATGGTGCGGGTCAGCAGGTACGTGTAGATGAAGAACGCCGATCCGCCGATGGCGGCCATCCCCGCCGCCAGGCCGTCCAGTCCGTCCACGAAGTTGATGGCGTTCATGGTCAGCACGAGGATGAAGATCGTCAGCCCGATCTGGACGGGCTCGTTGCCGACGGCGATCCAGCCCACGGGCATGGCCTCGACCCGGATCCCGTGGAACGCCACCAGCGCGGCCGCGGAGACCTGACCGGCCAGCTTCAGGGTCCAGTGCAGGTCCCAGAGGTCGTCCGCGACCCCCATGAGCACCACCACGGCGAGGGCGAGCAGCAGTCCGCGCAGCGGGCCGGGGTCCGAGTAGATGCCGTCCAGGAAGGGCACCATCGCCCCGATCGCCAGGGCCACCAGCACGGCGGCGATCATGGCGACCCCGCCGAGCTTGGGCACCGGCTCCCGGTGCACGTCCCGCTGGCGCTGCGGGGTGAAGACGTGTCCGGCCAGGGCGAGCCGGCGCACGGCCGGGGTGAGCACGAAGCTCACCACGGCGGAGAGCGCCAGCAGCATCAGGTAGACCTTCATGGACGCGCCCTCATCCCGCGGTCGGTGCGTCCACCAGGTCCGGCACCACGGCGGCCAGTTCCTCGTAGCCCAGGGCCCCGCGGCGGACCACGCGGAAGGGCGAGACGGTGCAGTCGACGATCGTGGACGGCTCCCAGGTGGTCCGGTCCCCGTCGTCGAGGTAGACGGCCACCGATTCGCCGAGCATCTCGCGGGCGGCCGCGGCCGACGTCGCCGCCGGTTGGCCCGTGCGGTTCGCACTGGAGACCGCCAGCGGGCCGACCTCCTGCAGCAGCTCGCGGGCCACCTGGTCATCCGGCACGCGCAGCGCGACGGTGCCCCGGGTCTCCCCCAGGTCCCAGGCCAGCGACGGCTGGGCGGTCAGGACCAGGGTGAGGGCGCCGGGCCAGAACTCCTCGGCCAGCCGGCGCGCTCCCTCCGGCACGTCCACGGCCAGACCGTCCATGACCGCGGTGCCGCCGATCAGCACGGGAGGGGGCATGGCACGGCCGCGGCCCTTGGCGGCCAGCAGCACGGCCACGGCCTGCGGGGAGAAGGCATCGGCGCCGATGCCGTAGACGGTGTCCGTGGGCAGCACGACGCACCCGCGATCGGCCAGCGCCGTGCGGGCGGCGTCGAGGCCGCGGTCCATCCCGGATTCTGTGGTGCAGTCGATCAGCAGGCTCACCGGGCCATTCTCCCATCCGTGCGCACGGCCACCGTGTAGCGCGGCCGGCCGGTGAGGTCGGTCCGGGTCTCGATCCCGGCGAAGAGTCCCGCGGCCAGGCCCGCCGCCGCGGCCCCGTCCCGCAGCAGCCCGGCGACGAGCTGCTCCTGCGTCTCGTCGTGCTCCATCACGAAGGTCCCGCCCGCACGCAGCAGGCGGGCGGCGGCCGCGGCCACGGCCGTCGGGACCCGCATCCCGTCCGCTCCCCCGCCGTAGAGGGCGAGCTCCGGGTCGCGGCGGGCCTCCGCCTGGGCCGGGATCCGGCCGTCCGGCACGTAGGGCGGGTTCGAGACCACGACGTCGGCGCTGCCGTCCAGCTCCGGAAGTGCGGCCGCCGCGTCGCCCACGTGCAGCGCGACCCCCAGCGGGTCCAGGTTCGCCGCCGCCCACCAGGCGGCCTCGGGATCGGCCTCCACCGCGTGCACCGTGGCGCCCGGCACCTCGCGGGCCACCGCGGCGGCGATGGCCCCGGAGCCCGTGCACAGGTCCACGACCAGGGGCCGGCCGGCCGGGCCGCCAGCACGCCGGGCCACGGCGCGCGCGGCCTCGATAGCGGCCCCGGCCACCAGCTCGGTCTCCGGCCGGGGCAGGAACACGCCGTGCCCGACCGCCAGGTCCACGGTGCGGAAGGTCGTGGTGCCGGTGAGGTACTGCAGCGGGGTCCGGGTGGACCGGGAGATGGCCAGCCGGCGTAGGTCCACCGACTGCACGGGATCGATCCGCCGGCCGGCCACGGCCCACGCCGCCACCTGGCCGCGGCTGGCCCCGAGGACGTGGGCGGCCAGGGTCTCCGCGTCGGCTCGGGGCGAGTCCACGTCCGCCGCCCGGAGCAGGTCCGTGGCGGAGCGCAGCAGCGATTCCAGGGTGAGCGCCTCGGGGCGATCGGTCATGCTGTCAGTCCTGGTGTCAGTCACGTTCTCAGTCATGCTGGCCAAGCGCCTCCAGACGGTGCGCCTCGTCCATCTCGATGCAGGACTGCAGCACGGGTCCCAGCTCGCCGTCGAGCACGGCGTCGAGGTTGTAGGACTTGTACCCGGTGCGGTGGTCGGCGATCCTGTTCTCCGGGTAGTTGTACGTGCGGATCCGCTCGGAGCGGTCCATGGTCCGGACCTGGGAATGCCGCACGGCGGCGTTCTCGGCGTCGAGCTGCTCCTGCTGGTGGGCGAGGATCCTCGAGCGCAGCACGCGCATGCCGGCCTCTCGGTTCTGGATCTGCGACTTCTCGTTCTGCATGGACACCACGATCCCGGTGGGCAGGTGGGTGATGCGCACGGCGGAGTCGGTGGTGTTCACGGACTGGCCGCCCGGACCGGAGGAGCGGTACACGTCGATCTTGAGGTCGTTGGCGGAGATCTGCACCTCCTCCGGGGCATCCACCTCCGGAAAGACGAGCACTCCGGCGGCCGAGGTGTGGATCCGGCCCTGGGACTCCGTGACGGGAACGCGCTGCACGCGGTGGACGCCGCCCTCGAACTTCAGGTGGGCATAGACGCCCTCCGCCGGGTCGGTGGACTTGCCCTTGATGGCCACCTGGACGTCCTTGTACCCGCCGAGGTCCGATTCCGTGGTGGAGAGGATCTCGGTCTTCCAGCCCCTGGACTCGGCGAAGCGCACGTACATCCGGAGCAGGTCACCCGCGAACAGGGCCGCCTCCTCGCCGCCCTCGCCGCCCTTGATCTCCAGGATGGCGTCCCGGGCGTCGGCCGGGTCACGGGGGATGAGCAGCCGGCGCAGCTTCTCCTCGGCCTGGTCCGCGGTGGCCTGCAGGCCGGGCAGCTCGGCGGCGAAGTCCGCGTCCTCCTCGGCCAGCTCGCGGGCGTCGGCCGCATCGGCCACCGCCCGGCTCCAAGCCTGGTGCGCCGCCACGATGGCGCCCAGCTCGGCGAAGCGCCGACCGAGCCGGCGCGCGAGCACCGGGTCCTGGTGCACGGCGGGATCAGCCAGGCGGTCGGTCAGCTCGCGGTGTTCGTCCAACAGTTCCTGCACGGACTCGAACATGGTGGTGTTCCTTCTCCTCGCGCTCGTGACACGCTATGACGGTTCTCGCAATGACTGAGGCCCCCGCCCCTCCAGGGTCCTCCGGGTCAGCGGAGGAAGGAGGGACGGGGGCCGGTGCTGAAGCGCTACTTCTCGCCCTTCGGACCCAGCGTGGTCTTGGAGACCAGCATGAGGAACTCGGCGTTGGACTGGGTGTCCTTGATCTTGTTCGTCAGGATCTCCAGTGCCTGCTGCGTGTCCAGGCCGGACAGCACCCGGCGCAGCTTCCACATGATCTTGATCTCCTCGGAGGTCAACAGGTTCTCCTCGCGGCGGGTGCCGGAGGCGTTGACGTCCACGGCGGGGAAGATCCGCTTGTCCGCCAGCTGACGGGACAGGCGCAGCTCCATGTTGCCGGTGCCCTTGAACTCCTCGAAGATGACCTCGTCCATCTTGGAACCGGTCTCCACCAGGGCGGTGGCGAGGATGGTCAGCGAACCGCCGTTCTCGATGTTGCGGGCGGCGCCGAAGAACCGCTTCGGCGGGTACAGCGCCGAGGAGTCCACGCCGCCGGACAGGATGCGCCCCGAGGCGGGGGCCGCCAGGTTGTAGGCACGGCCCAGCCGGGTCATCGAGTCCAGCAGGACCACCACGTCACGGCCCATCTCCACGAGGCGCTTGGCGCGCTCGATGGCGAGCTCCGCCACCGTGGTGTGGTCGTCGGCCGGGCGGTCGAAGGTGGAGGCGATGACCTCGCCCTTGACCGAGCGCTGCATGTCCGTGACCTCCTCCGGACGCTCGTCCACCAGCACCATCATGAGGTGCACCTCGGGGTTGTTGGTGGTGACGGCGTTGGCGATGGACTGCAGGATCATCGTCTTGCCGGCCTTCGGCGGGGAGACGATCAGGCCGCGCTGGCCCTTGCCGATCGGCGCCACCAGGTCGATCACGCGCGGACCGACCAGCTTGGGGTCGGTCTCCAGGCGCAGCCGCTCCTGGGGGTACAGCGGCACGAGGTCGCTGAACTTCGTGCGCTTCGGGCTGTCCTCGGCCGGCAGGCCGTTGATGGAGGTCAGGCGCACCAGGGCGTTGAACTTCTGCCGGTTCCCGCCGGCGTTGCCGCCCCCGTTGTTCTGGTTCTCTCCGTCACGCGGTGCCCGGATGGCGCCGACGACGGCATCGCCCTTGCGCAGCCCGTACTTCTTCACCATGGACAGGGACACGTAGACGTCGTTCGGGCCGGGCAGGTAGCCGGAGGTCCGCACGAAGGCGTAGTTGTCCAGCACGTCCAGGATGCCCGCGACGGGCAGCAGCACGTCGTCCTCGGTCAGCTCCGTGTCGTCGACCTCGGGGCCGCTGCGACCACGGCGGTTGCGGTTGCGGTCGTTGCGGTTGCGGTTCCGGCGGTTCCGGCGGCTGTCGTCATCCCGGTTGTTGTCCCGGTTGCTGTTCCGGTCATTGCCGCGGCCGCCGGAGGACTGGTCGTTGTCCTGCTTCTGCTCCTGCTGACGGTCATTCGACCGGTCATTGCTGTTCCGGTCGCCGCGGTTGCCGCGGTCCTGGCGATCGTTGGACCGCTCGTTGGTGCGGTCACCACGGTTGCCGCGGTCGTTGCGGTTGCCGCTGCGGTCGTTGCGGCCGGAGGAGCGCTCCTGCTGGCCCTCGGCCTGGGCCGAGCCGCCGTCGGCAACCTCCCCGGCTCCGGCACCGGACTGCTCAGCACCGGACTGCTCGGCGCCCGCCTCGGCGTTCGCGGTGACCGCGGCCGGCGATTCGGCACGGCGGCTGCGGGTCCGGCGGGCGGGACGCTCGGAGGCCTCGGCGCCCGAGGACGCCGGCCCGGACGGTGCCTGCCCCGCCTGGTTCTGGTCAGACTGGTTCTCGTCGGACTGGTTCTGGCCGGCCGGCTTCTGGTCGGCCTGGTTCTGGTCGGCGGAGGCCGCTGCCTTGGCGCCGCGCGTGCCCCGCTTCTTCGGCGCACCCGACGGTTCCCGGGCCTCCTCCCCGGCAGGGGTCTCGGCCGCCTTGCGGTCGGCGACGGAGCCGCCACGCTGGTGGCTGGAGATGGCGGCCACCAGGTCGGACTTGCGCATCCGGGATCCCCCGGTGATGCCGAGCTGGGAGGCCAGGGCCTGCAGCTGGGCGAGCTTCAGGCCGGCCAGTCCGCCGCCGGCGGACGGGGCCGCGGCCTCAGGGGCCTGGGCCTGGCTGGAATTGCCCTCGGAAGACGTGGGCAGTTCAGTGGTTTCGGTCACGAAGGTTCCTTCTCCCTCGTCAGGCAGGATCCGACTGGAGGGATCCCGCTACGTGTGTTCCGGCCGCCGCCTCAACAGGCGGCTGAAAGCCGGGGTTTGATACCGGATCAGAGACGATCCGGGGAAATGGAATCCGAGGAGCCAAGACAGGCCGGAGCCCTGGGGACCGCTGGGTCCTCGTGGAGCCTGGATTCCCACCGACCACGGGATCCTCAAGTCTGAGCGGATCCCAGTCGACATCAGCCCGATATAGGCTGGCCTGAACGGTGTGCCTTCACCTTAGCACCGACTGCGTCCACCGGCAGAATGCTGACACGCCAGGATTGCGCGGAGGCGGCCAACAGGGCTCGCATGGCCGACCGAGCGGCCTCGGCCTGCTCCTCACCGACGGCCAGGACCATGACGGTCGGCCCGGCCCCGGAGACCACGGCGGCCAGGCCCTGCTCCCGCAGGCCCCGCACGAGGGCCACGGACTCCGGCATGGCCGGCTCGCGGTAGTCCTGGTGCAGCCAGTCCCGGGTGCCCGGCAGCAGGAGGGACGGGTCCTGCGTCAGGGCGTGCACCAACAGCCCGGCCCGGCCGGAGTTCGCGGCCGCCACGTGGTGCGGCACCTGGGCCGGCAGCAGGCCGCGTGCCGTCTCGGTGCTGAGGGGCTGCTCGGGGACGGCCACCACCGGCCGGACCGAGGCCTGCGGGCGGATGAAGGCCGAACGGTACCGGCCGTCGTCGTCCCAGGAGACCGTCAGGCCCCCGGCCAGGGCCGGGGCCACGTTGTCCGGGTGGCCCTCCAACTGCGAGGCGGCGTCGAGCAACTCGGCCTCGGAGCCCCGTTCGTCCTCGGGCAGGAGGGCGTCGGCCAGGAGGACGGCGCTGGCGTGGGCCGCGGCCGAGGAGCCGAGGCCGCGGCCGTGCGGGATCCGGTTGATCGCCGTGAGCGTCAGGCCGGAGACATCCCAGCCGCGGTCGCGCAGGTGCGCGCGCAGGGTGCTGATGACCAGGTGCGAGCCGTCGGTGGGCACCACCCCGGCCCCCTCGCCGTCCACGTGGGCCGTGAAGCCCTCCGCCCGCGTGGTCACGGAGACCTCGTCCCGCAGGTCGAGCGCGAGGCCCATGGAGTCGAATCCGGGCCCCAGGTTGGCGGAGGTGGCCGGGACGGACACGGAGACGGTCAGCCCGGCGGGGACCCGGTTCAGCCCCTGGCCCATCAGGCGAGACCGAGGGCGTCGGCCACGGCGACGACGTCGAACGGCACCTTCTGCGGCTCCACGTCCGAGCCGTCGGCGTTGCGCAGGGCCCACTGCGGGTCCTTCAGGCCGTGGCCCGTCACGGTGATGACCCACCGCTTGCCGGCCGGCACGTTGCCGAGGCCGTGGTGCTTGATCAGGCCCGCGACGCCGGCCGCCGACGCGGGCTCCACGAACACGCCCTCCTTCGCGGAGAGCCACCGGTGGGCGGCCAGGATCTCCTCGTCCGTCACGGAGTCGATGAGCCCGCCGGACTCGTCCCGCGCGGACTCCGCCTGCTCCCAGGAGGCGGGGTTGCCGATCCGGATGGCGGTGGCGATGGTGTCCGGCTCGGTGACGGGGTGGCCCAGCACGATCGGCGCGGAACCGGCGGCCTGGAAGCCCCACATGGCGGGGGTCTTCGTGGCGACGGCGGGGAGCTCGCCGGCGGCGGATCCGGGGTGCGGGTTCGTGTAGGGCTGCGCGTACTCGCGGTAGCCCTTCCAGTAGGCCGTGATGTTGCCGGCGTTGCCGACGGGCAGCACATGGTAGTCCGGGGCGTCGCCGAGGAAGTCCACCACCTCGAAGGCCCCGGTCTTCTGGCCCTCGATGCGGTTCGGGTTCACCGAGTTCACCAGGAACACCGGGTAGTTCTCGCTGAGCTTGCGGGCCACGTCGAGGCAGTTGTCGAAGTTGCCGTCCACCTGGAGCAGGGTGGCGCCGTGGGCGATGGCCTGGGAGAGCTTGCCCATCGCGATCTTGCCGTCCGGCACCAGCACCGCACAGGTCAGGCCGGCCTGGGTGGCGTACGCCGCGGCCGAGGCGGAGGTGTTGCCGGTGGAGGCGCAGACCACGGCCTTCGCCCCCTGCTCCACGGCGGCGGTGATGGCCATGGTCATGCCGCGGTCCTTGAAGGAGCCGGTGGGGTTCATGCCCTCGAATTTGACCCAGACCTCGCCCTGGACGAGCTCGGACAACGCGGGCGCCTCGATCAGCGGGGTCCCGCCCTCGCCCAGGGTGATCACCCGGGTGTCCTCGCCCACGGGCAGTCGGTCGGCGTACTCGCGGATGACCCCGCGCCATTGATGTGCCACTGTGCTCAGTTCCCTTCGACTCGCAGGACCGAAACCACTTCGGTCACCACGTCCAATTGCTCCAGGGCGGCCACGGTGGCCGCCAGGTCCTGTTCCCTGGCCTCGTGCGTGATGATCCGCAGGACCGATTCCGGGGTCTCGTCGGTGTACTCCTCGCTGGACTCCTCCGCCACGAGGTCGTCCTCGGCCAGCGGGACCTGGCGCATGGAGACGATCGAGACGCCGTGCTCGGCCACGGAGGAGGCTATGGAGGCCAGCACGCCGGGACGGTCCGCCACCCGCAGGACCACCATGTAGCTCGTGTGCGCCTCCCCCACGGGCAGGGCCGGGACCACGGACTTGGGGGTGTGGGTCCGCCCGGCGCCGCCGCGGACCAGGCGGCGGGCGATGGAGACCACGTCCCCCATGACGGCGCTGGCCGTGGGCGCTC
Organism: Citricoccus sp. I39-566; assembly: GCF_031432995.1. Classification (GTDB taxonomy): domain Bacteria; phylum Actinomycetota; class Actinomycetes; order Actinomycetales; family Micrococcaceae; genus Citricoccus; species Citricoccus nitrophenolicus_A. The sequence goes on along the minus strand of NZ_CP133842.1, from coordinate 1,917,755 downwards.
CGCCGGCGCCCGGACCGTAGAACATCAGCTCGCCGGCATTCTCGGCCTCCACGAAGACGGCGTTGAAGGCCCCGCGCACGGCGGCCAGCGGATGCTCGCGGGGCAGCAGCGTGGGGTGCACGCGCAGCACGGCCCCGGCCGTCCCGTCCCTGGCGGTGATGCGCTCGGCGATCGCCAGCAGCTTGATGACGTAGCCGGCCTCGGAGGCGGCCTCGTTGTCCGCCGCCGTGATCCGGGTGATGCCCTCGCAGTGGACCTCGTCGATCCGGAACGGCGCGTGGAAGGCCAGGTTGGCGAGGATGGCGGCCTTGGCGGCGGCGTCGTGGCCTTCGACGTCGGCCGTCGGGTCCGCCTCGGCGTAGCCCAGGGCCTGCGCGTCGGCGAGGGCGTCGTCGAACGTGGCGCCCGTGGAGTCCATCTGGTCGAGGATGTAGTTCGTGGTGCCGTTGGCGATGCCCATCACCCGGGTGACGGTGTCCCCGGCCAGGGAGTCCCGCAACGGCCTCAGGATCGGGATGGCACCGGCCACGGAGGCCTCGAAGGACAGCTGGGTGCCCGCGTCCGCCGCCGCCCGGAACAGCTCCGAGCCGGACTGGGCCAGCAGGGCCTTGTTGCCGGTGACCACGGCCGAGCCGTGGGCGATGGCCCGCTCGATGAGCGTCTTGGCCGGCTCGATGCCGCCCATCAGCTCCACCACGATGTCCGCCGAGTCCACGAGCGCCTCGGCGTCCGCGGTGTAGAGCTCGCGCGGCAGCCGGTAGTCGCGGTCGCCGTCCGGGTTCCGGACGAACACGCCGGCCAGCTCGAGGCGGGTGCCCACCCGGGCCGCCAGCATCCCGGCGTCCTCCGTGAGGATGCGGGCCACCTGGGAGCCGACGGTCCCGGCACCGAGCAGCGCGATCTTCAGGGCCTCGGGCGAGGACTCCGGCGAGGTCTGGGACGGGGCCTGCTGCGTGGCCTCGCGGTCGGCCGGGGTGGTGGCGGTCATGGTCCTCCGATGGTTCTGGTGCTGCGGTTCTGGCCGGACTCTACCGTCCGGGGTCTTCTGGTCCGGGGTCTTCTGGGCCCGGTGTCTTCCAGCTCGGGCGCCTACAGCCCGGTCTCACGGGCGAAGAGGTCGTCCTCGGTCTCTCGCCGGATGATGACCCGGGCCCGGCCGTCCCGCACGGCCACGACGGCCGGCCGGGTGAGCATGTTGTAGTTGCTGGACAGCGAGTGGCAGTACGCGCCGGTGGCGGGCACGGCGAGCAGGTCCCCGCGGCCCACGTCCTCCGGCAGGTAGGCGTCCTTGACCACGAGGTCCCCGGACTCGCAGTGCTTGCCGACCACCCGGGAGAGCACGGCCCCGGACGCCGAGGTGCGGGAGGCCAGCGCCACGGAGTAGTCCGCCTCGTACAGCACCGGCCGCGGGTTGTCGCTCATGCCGCCGTCCACGGAGACGTAGCGGCGGGGGTGGGTGGTGCCGTCCGCACCGTCCACCGTGACGGTCTTGCGCACGCCGGCCTCGTAGAGGGTGAACCCCGCCGGTCCGGAGATGGCGCGGCCCGGCTCGATGGAGATCCGGGGGCACCGGATCCCCAGCTTCGTGCAGGCCGCCCGCACCACCCCGGCCAGCGTGGTGGCGATGTCCGCCGGCGTCCGCGGGGCGTCCGCCGGCGTGTAGGCGATCCCGTGGCCGCCGCCCAGGTCCAGCTCCTCCAGCGCGACGCCGTGCTCGGCCGCGATCTCGGCGAGGAAGCCCAGCAGCTTCTCCGCGGCGACGCCGAAGCCCTCGGCCTCGAAGATCTGGGAGCCGATGTGGCAGTGCAGTCCGCGCAGGTCGACCGACTCCGCGGCCAGGGCACGCGCCACGGCCTGGCCGGCCTGACTCGCCAGCCCCCCGGCCATCGAGAGCCCGAACTTCTGGTCCTCGTGGGCCGTGGCGATGAACTCGTGGGTGTGGGCGTGCACCCCCGGGGTCAGGCGCAGCATGACCGGGGCCACGGCGCCGGCCTCGGCGGCCAGCTCGGTGAGCCGGTCCAGCTCGTCGAGGGAGTCCACGACGATGCGGCCCACCCCGGCCTGCAGCGCGCGGCGCATCTCGGCGTCGGACTTGTTGTTGCCGTGCAGCCCGATGTGGGCGGGCTCCACGCCGGCCCGCAGCGCGGCGGCCAGCTCCCCGCCGGAGGCCGTGTCCAGGCGCAGCCCCTCCTCGGCGACCCAGCGGGCGGCCGCGGTGCACAGGAAGGACTTGCCCGCGTAGTAGACGTCCACCCCCCCGCAGAGGTCGGCGAAGGCCTCGTCGAAGGCGTCCCGGAAGGCCCGGGCGCGCCCGCGGAAGTCGTCCTCGTCCAGCACCAGCAGCGGCGTGCCGTGGTCCCGGGCGAGCTGGGAGACGCCGAGGCCCTGCACGGCGATCTGGCCGTCGTCGTTCCTCTGCACGCCGGAGGCCCAGAGCTGGGGGGCCAGCGCGTTCGGGTCCTCGGGGTACTCGAGCCAGGCGGGGGCCAGTGGGGAGGGTCCGGTGGTCGCGGCAGTCACAGTCACATCCGTTCCGGGGCGCTGACGCCCAGCAGGTCGAGTCCGTTGGCGAGCACCTGTGCGGTGGCCTCGTTCAGCCACAGCCGGGTGCGGTTGGTGTCCGTGATCTCCCCGGCGCCCTCGTCCGTGGCCGCCGGCACGATCCGGCACGCGGCGTACCAGGAGTGGTAGGCGCCGGCGATGACCTCGAGGTGGCGGGCCACCCGGTGGGGCTCGCGGAACTGGGCCGCCTGCGCCACGATCGAGGGGAACTCGCCCAGCCGGGCCAGCAGGTCCGATTCGGTCGCGTGCGTGAGCAGGGACGCGTCGAAGGCCGAGCGGTCGACGCCGGCCGCCTCGGCCGTGCGCGAGGCCCCCTTGGACCGGGCGTGGGCATACTGCACGTAGAAGACCGGGTTGTCGTTGGTCCTCGACGTCAGGATCTCCGGGTCGATGGTGATCGGGGAGTCCGCCGGGTACCGGGCCAGCGAGTAGCGCAGCGCGTCGGCGCCCAGCCAGTCCACCAGGTCCTTGAGCTCGATGATGTTCCCGGCCCGCTTGGACAGCTTGGCGCCGTTGACCGAGATGAGCTGGCCGATCAGCACCTCGATGTTGTGCTGCGGGTCGTCCCCGGCGCAGGCGGCGATGGCCTTGAGCCGCCCCACGTAGCCGTGGTGGTCCGCGCCGAGCAGGTAGATCTTCTCCGTGAAGCCGCGGTCCTTCTTGGACAGGTAGTAGGCGGCATCGGCGGCGAAGTAGGTCGGCTCGCCGTTGGCGCGGATGAGCACGCGGTCCTTGTCATCGCCGAAGTCCGTGGTGCGCAGCCAGACCGCGCCGTCCCGGTCCTCGATGTGGCCCTGCTCCCGCAGCCGCCGCACCGCGGACTCGATGGCGCCGGAGGAGTGCAGCTGCCGCTCGGAGAACCAGATGTCGAAGTGCACGCCGAAGGCCGCCAGGGTGTCCCGGATGTCCCGCATCTGGTGGACGTAGGCGGCCTCGCGGATCACCGGCAGGGCGGCCTGCTCCGTCAGGGTCCTCAGGTCCGGATGGTCCGTGGAGACCTGGCGGGCCAGGTCCTGGATGTACTCGCCGGGATACCCGCCCTCCGGCACGGGCAGGCCGTGCAGCCGGTTGTAGACGGACTGGGCGAACACGTCCATCTGGTGGCCGGCGTCGTTGATGTAGTACTCGGCCGTGAGCTCGGCCCCCGAGGCACGCAGCAGCCGGGAGATGGCGTCGCCGAGGGCGGCCCAGCGGGTGTGGCCGATGTGCAGCGGGCCGGTGGGGTTGGCGGAGACGAACTCCATGTTCACCACGTGGCCGACCAGCGCGGAGTTGCGGCCGTAGTCGGCGCCGGCCTGCACCACGGTGCGGGCCAGCTCGCCGGCGGCCGCGGCGTCGAGGGTGATGTTCAGGAACCCGGGCCCGGCGATCTCCACGCCGACGACGCCCGGGGCCCGGCGCAGGCGCTCGGCCAGCAGGGCGGCCAGGTCACGGGGGGCCATTCCGGCCTGCTTGCCCAGCTGCATGGCCACGTTGGTGGCCCAGTCGCCGTGCTCGCGGTTCTTCGGTCGCTCCACCTTCACGACGGCGGGCACGGCCACCGAGATCTCGCCGGCGTCGACGGCATCCTGCAGGCAAGCGGTCAGGGCTGTAGAAAGGTCTTCGGGGGTCACCCGCAACAGTCTAATGTTCTGCGGCTGGCCGCCGGACACCGTGTCCGGCAGGCCGGTTTTCCGACAGGACCGCTGATGGGGTAGGGTTGTGAAGTCCCGATCGGCCCGCCGGTCACCGGACCCCCGCCTCCGTAGCTCAGGGGATAGAGCGTCTGCCTCCGGAGCAGAAGGCCGCAGGTTCGAATCCTGCCGGGGGCACCCTATCCGAGACCGGCATCGCCGTCGCGCTCCAGCACCCCGATCACGCCGCCGGCCGCATCGCACACCTCGAGCCACTCCCCGGCGGACCCCCGCACCCACCGCGCCGCGGCCGCCCCCAGCAACCAGGTGTCAACGTCGCGGCAGAACATCATCGTGGAGACGAGGCGGCCGAACTCGAGCCGGTCCCCCGTCAGGACCCACTGCCCCACGAGCCGGTTGCACCCGTCGGACCCGTACAGCCCGCCCTCGGCGTCGAAGCCCAGCCAGGGCTGCCCCGGCGCGTCCGATCCCCAGCGGTGATCCGTCAGCTCTTCCATCCGGCCAGCGTAGGGCAGACCATGCAGGGATGGAGGAGACGGTCATCACTGCCCACCCGGACGATGCCGGCCGCGCGGAGGCCCTGGCGTTCATCGTCGCCTGCCAACAGGACCCGGCGACGTCGACGGCCTACCTGGGCGAGGACCCCACCGGGATCGAGGCCGAGCTGGAGGGCCTGGACCGGCCGTGGCTGAGCGGCTGGCGCGCGGTCCTTACCGGCGGTCAGAGCGGCGGCGAGATCATCGCCGCGTGCACGGTGGACTGGGACGCCGAACCGTCGATGGCCTGGATCCACGGTCCCTGGGGAACGCCCGGCGCGGTGGACCGCCACGGCCATGCCCTCCTGGCGGCGATCGACCGCCAGGTGCCAGCGGAGATCACCCACCTGGAGGTGTGCGGGCACGTGGCCAACACGGCCCTGGCCTCCCTCGCCGACCGGCTCGGCTGGACCGCCACGGAGGTGAACTTCGCCCTCGTGGCCCCCGCCGCCCGGGCCCGGGCCTGTACCCTGCCCGACGCCGGCCCGGCACCCGGGGTGCGCCTCCGGCGGATGGTGCCGGCCGACGTCGGGCCCGTGGAGCCGTTGCACGCCGCGGAATTCGGCGCGGCCTACGCGACGGCAGCGCAGCTGGCCTCCGCGTACCACACCGTGGTGGCCGAGGACGGCGACGGGACGCTGCTGGGCTATGCGGCCGGGACGCTGCAGGACGACGGCTCCGCCTATGTGGACTTCACGGCGGTGGACCCCGCCGTCCGCCGGCGGGGCCTGGGCCGGCGGCTGGTCGTGGAGCTCGTCCGCGTGCTGCTGGAGGCCGGTCGGCCGGAACTGGTGCACCTGACCGTCCGGGAGTCCCGGGCGGCCGCCCACGCACTGTACCTGTCCCTGGGGATGCGCCAGGACGCGGCGCTGCGCGGCTACCGGGGCGCGCGACCGGTCACGGCGCCGGTCAGCTGACCGGGGCCGCGTACTCCTTGCCCTTGGCCACGGCCACGGCCTCGTCGAACTCGGCACTGATCTCGGCGTTGGCCTCGGCGGTGGCCGGGTCCCGCGGACGCCGCGTCGCGAGCGAGACCACGGTCCCGACGATCGCGGCGAGCACGAAGCCGGGGACGATCTCGTACAGGGCGAAGGTGCCGCCCCACGCCTCGTCCGGCATGTTGCCCCACCAGAACACGATCACGGCGCCCACCACGAGGGAGGACAACGCGCCCCAGGTGTTGAACCCCTTCCAGAACAGGGAGAGGATCACGATCGGTCCGAAGGAGGCGCCGAAGCCGGCCCAGGCGAAGGCCACGAGCTCCAGGACGCTGGACTCGGGGTCCAGGGCGATGAGGAACGCGATCACGGCCACCAGGATGACGCCGCTGCGGCCCAGCCACAGCTCCGTCCGCGCATTGGCCTTGCGGCCGAAGAGCTTGTAGAGGTCCTCCACGAGGGCGGAGGAGCACACGATGAGCTGCGAGGAGATCGTGGACATGACGGCCGCCAGCACCGCGGCCAGCACCAGGCCGGCCACGAAGGGGTGGAACAGAATCTGGGACAGCAGCAGGAACACGGTCTCCGGGTCATCCAGGGTGAGCTCCGGGTGCGCCTGGAAGTAGGCGATGCCCACGAGCGCGGTCATCACGGCCCCGAAGGCGCACAGGGCCATCCAGGCGATGCCGATGCGGCGGCCGGCCACGGCGTCCTTCGCGGAGCGCAGCGCCATGAACCGGACGATGATGTGCGGCTGGCCGAAGTAGCCCAGTCCCCAGGCCAGGGCCGAGACGATCCCGACCCAGGTGGCGTTGGCGAAGAAGGACAGCCGGTCCCCGCCCTCGCCCAGGGCGGCATCCGCGGCCCGGATGGAGTCGACCATCTCGCCCCAGCCGCCGATGTTGATCAGCGCCACCAACGGGACCGCGATCAGGGCAGCGAGCATGAGCAGGCCCTGGGCCACGTCCGTCAGCGAGGCGCCGAGGAAGCCGCCGAACAGGGTGTAGACGAGGGTGACCCCGGCGACCAGGAGCATGCCGGCCAGGTACGTGGAGCCGAAGGAGGACTCGAAGAACTTGCCGCCGGCCACCATGCCGGAGGACACGTAGAAGGTGAAGTAGACCAGCACGATGGCCCCGGCCACGATCCGCAGCAGGTGCCTGCGGTCCCGGAAGCGGTTCTCCAGGAACGAGGGGATGGTGATGGAGTTCCGGGAGACCTCCGTGTAGGCGCGCAGCCGCGGGGCGATGAACTTCCAGTTCAGCCAGGCGCCGATCGTCAGGCCGACCGCGATCCATGCCTCCACCAGCCCGAAGGCGTAGATGGCCCCCGGCAGTCCGAGCAGCAGCCAGCCGGACATGTCCGAGGCCCCGGCGGACAGGGCCGCCACGAACGGGGGCAGCCGCCGGCCCGCGAGCATGTAGTCGTCCAGGTCGTTGTTCTTCCGGGAGGCGTAGAACCCGATGGCCAGCATGGCCGCGAAGTACAGCAGGATCGCGATGAGCGTGAAGGTGGTCTCCATGGTGGTCTCCTACTGCAGCAGGGTCTTGTCGTCCAGCGTGGCGCCCTTGATCTTCTCGAATTCCGAGAGCAGGTCGGCGACCGTCTTGCCGCGCTTCTGCTCCTCGTCCAGGTCCAGGATGATCCGGCCGTCGTGCATCATCACCAGCCGGTTGCCCACGCGCAGCGCCTGGTCCATGTTGTGGGTGACCATCAGGGTGGTGAGCCTCTTGTCCGTGACGATCTGCTCGGTCAGCCGGGTCACGAGCTCGGCCCGCTGGGGGTCGAGCGCGGCGGTGTGCTCGTCCAGCAGCAGGATCCGCGGGTCCGAGAACGTGGCCATCAGCAGGCTCAGCGCCTGCCGCTGGCCGCCGGAGAGCAGTCCCACCTTGGCCTTGAGGCGGTCCTCCAGGCCCAGTTCCAGGATGGCCAGTTCCTCGGCGAAGCGACGACGCTTGGCGTTGCTGACCCCGCGGCCCAACAGGCGGGCGGTCCCCCGCTTGTCCGCGATCGCCATGTTCTCCTCGATGGTCAGGTGCGGGGCGGTGCCCGCCATGGGGTCCTGGAAGACCCGCCCGACCACGTCCGCACGGCGGTAGTCCTTGACCTTGGTGACGTCACGGCCGTCGATCCGCACGGTGCCGGCGTCCGGGGTCAGTTCGCCCGAGATCACGTTGAGCACCGTCGACTTGCCGGCGCCGTTGGACCCGATCACGGTGACGAAGTCGCCCTCGGCCAGGTCCAGCTCGATGCCGCGCAGGGCCCGGCGCTCGTTGACGGTGCCGGGGAAGAAGGTCTGGTCGACCCGGTCCAGCTTCAGCATCAGCGATCCCCTCCCGGAGTGGTTGCCGACGCAGTTCCGGTGGCGGCCTCGGCGACGGCCGGCGACGGCGGCGCCTGGGCTCCCGCGGCGACCGCACCACTCGGGTCGGCCCGGTTGGTCAGCGCCTTGCGGCGCCGGAAGAAGGGCATCTGGGGCACCACCAGGGCGATGACCACCAGCACGGCCGAGATCAGCTTCATGTCGTTCGGGTCGAGCCCGGCCATGAGGGCCAGCTGGATGGCCACCCGGTAGAGCACGGACCCGACGATCACGGCCATCACGGCGACGAGGATCGTCCTCGTGCCGAAGATCGCCTGGCCGAGGATGACCGAGGCCAGGCCCGCGATGATCAGGCCGATGCCCATGCCGACGTCGGCGAAGCCCTGGTACTGCGCGACGACGGCGCCGCTGAGGCCGACGAGTCCGTTCGACAGCGCCAGGCCCAGGATCTTCTGGTTGTCGGTGTTGACCCCGTAGGACCGGATCATCTTCTCGTTGTCCCCCGTGGCCTGCATCGCGAGACCGATGTCCGTGTGCAGGAACCAGACGAGGGCCAGCCCCAGCAGGACCGCCACGGCGGAGAAGATGGCGATGGTGCCCAGGCCGCTGGTGAGGCCGGCGTCGTCGAGCGGGGTGAGGGCGGTGTCCTCCCCCAGCAGGGGGACGTTGGGCCCGGCCATGATCCGCAGGTTGATCGAGTACAGGGCGATCTGGGTCAGGATGCCGGCCAACAGGCCGTTGATGCGGCCCTTGGTGTGCAGCAGTCCGGTGATGACCCCCGCCAGGAACCCGGCGACGAAGGCCATCAGGAACGTCAGGTAGGGATCGACCCCGTGGGTGATCGAGATGGCCGCGACCGCGGCCCCCGTGGTGAACGAGCCGTCCACGGTCAGGTCCGGGAAGTCCAGGATGCGGAAGGTCACGTAGACCCCGAGGGCCATGATCGCGTAGATCACGCCCAGTTCGATGGCGGTGGTCATGCCCTGCTGCCTACTCCCCGCCCACCACGTGGTCGGCCTCGTCCAGGATCGACTGCGGGATCTGCACCCCCATGGACTCGGCGGCCTCGGGGTTCACGAACAGTTCGGGCTCCGTCAGCGTCTCGACCGGCATGGAGGCCGGGTCGGCGCCCTCGGTCAGGATCTGGACCGCCATCTCGGCGGTCTGCGCACCGAGCTTCTCGTAGCTGATGCCGTACGTGGCCACGCCGCCGCGCTCCACGGAGTCGCCCTCGGCGGGGATCAGCGGGATCTGGCGGTCCTGGGCCACCCCGATCAGGGTCTCCAGGGCCGTCACCACGGCGTTGTCGGTGGGCACGTAGATCGCGTCGACGTCGGACAACGAGTTCGCCGCCTGCTGCACCTCGGAGGAATTCGAGACCGTGGCCTCCACGATCTCCAGCCCGAGGTCGCTGGCCGCCTCCTTGGCCCATTCGACCTGGACCTCGGAGTTGGCCTCGCCGGAGGAGTACACGATGCCGACCCGCTCGGCCTCCGGGTCCAGCTCGGTCAGCAGCGTCAGCTGCTCCACCACGGGGTTGGCGTCCGAGGTGCCCGTGACGTTGCCACCGGGGGCCTCGTTGGACTCGACCAGCTGGGCACTCACCGGATCGGTCACGGCGGTGAACAGCACCGGGACGTCCGTGACGGCCTGGGCGGCGGCCTGGGCGGCCGGGGTGGCGATGGCCAGCACGAGGTCGTAGTCGCCCGAGGCGAAGGTGCCCGCGATGGTGTTGGCGGTGGCCTGGTCGCCCTGGGCGTTCTGCACGTCCAGCGAGACGTCGAGCCCGGATTCCTCCAGCCCGGCCTCGAAGCCGGTCAGGGCGGCGTCCAGGGACGGGTGCGAGACCAGCTGCGAGACGCCGATGGAGTACGACTCGGAGGCGGCGTCGCCGCCGTCGGTGGCCGTACCGGCGTCGCCGCCGCCGTCCGTGCCGCCGCAGGCGGTGAGGGCGAGCGCTGAGACGGCCAGGAGGGCACCGCCGCGCAGTCGGGTGCTGGTTCGATGACTGGCGAGCATGAGAGGGGTCCTTTCACCACGGCGTACCCCGGGTGGCGCTGGTGCACCGGTGCGAGGATGGTCCGGAGTACGACGGTATCCCACCCTAGACGTGTCGGCCGCCACACGGGACCTATGCCGCGCGTTGGGTACCCGGGGGAGCCCGATTCTGGACTTGATGTCCGTCACATCCGCCCTCTGGAGCGGATTCGTCCACGGCGCAGGGCCTGGAGTCTGATCCCGTCCGTTCTCGTCCAGGCCCGCCCGTCCTCATCCGGGGTGGGCGGTGACACTGATCCCCGTAGACTGGCCAGTGCCATGCCCGACGCCACCACCCCCACCTCTGTCTCACCGCTCCGCGTGGAGTACCCGCCGAACCTGCCGGTGTCCGCCGAACGGGACACCATCATGGACACCATCCGGGACCACCAGGTGGTGATCGTGGCCGGCGAGACGGGCTCGGGCAAGACCACCCAGCTGCCCAAGATGCTGCTCGAGCTGGCACAGCAGGGCGTGCTGGATGCCGGCAGGATGATCGGCCACACCCAGCCCCGCCGCCTCGCGGCGCGATCGGTGGCGGAGCGCATCGCCCACGAGCTGGGCACCGAGATCGGCGCGGACGTCGGCTACCAGGTCCGGTTCACGGCCCAGACCTCGGCGGACACCCGGATCAAGGTCATGACGGACGGCATCCTGCTCGCCGAGATCCAGCACGACCCGACGCTGAGCAGGTACGCGGCGATCATCATCGACGAGGCCCACGAGCGCAGCCTCAACATCGACTTCCTGCTCGGCTACCTCGCCCGGCTCGTCCCGCAGCGACCGGACCTGCGCGTCATCATCACCTCCGCCACGATCGATCCGGAGTCCTTCGCCGCGCACTTCGCCACGCCGCCGGAGGATCCGGCGGAGGAGCCCATGCCTGCCCCCATCATCGAGGTCTCCGGCCGCACCTACCCGGTCGAGATCCGCTACCGGCCCCTGGACACCCCGCGTCCCCAGGACGGTCCGGTCGACCCGGCCGATCCGGAGGATGACGGCGCCGCCCGCGAGTCGGACACGGAGGAGGCCCGGGACCCGGTGGACGCCGTCTGCGATGCCGTCGACGAGCTCTCCCGTGAGCCGGACGGGGACATCCTGGTGTTCTTCTCCGGCGAGCGCGAGATCCGGGACGCCGCCGAGGCGCTGGCCCCGCGCGTCGCGGCCAACCGACGGCTCGGCGACGCGGAGATCCTGCCGCTCTACGGCCGGCTGTCCATGGCGGAGCAGCACCGGGTCTTCGCGCCGGGACGGCGGCGGCGGATCGTGCTGGCCACCAACGTGGCCGAGACCTCGCTGACCGTGCCCGGGATCAAGTACGTCATCGACACCGGCACGGCCCGCATCTCCCGGTACTCGCACCGCACCAAGGTGCAGCGCCTGCCGATCGAGCGCATCAGCCAGGCCAGCGCCAACCAGCGCTCGGGCCGTTCGGGACGCACCTCGGACGGCATCGCGATCCGGCTGTACTCCCAGGAGGACTTCGAGTCCCGCCCGGAGTTCACGGACCCGGAGATCCTGCGCACGAACCTCGCGGCCGTCATCCTGCAGATGTGCTCCATGGGCGTGGCGACCACGCCGGCCGACGTCGGCGGATTCCCGTTCCTGCAGCCGCCGGACTCCCGGCAGGTCACCGACGGCGCCAACCTGCTCACCGAGCTCGGTGCCCTGAACTCGGGCCGCCCGGACGCGCAGGGCCGCAGCCACCCCCAGGGCACCATCACGCCGGTCGGCCGGAAACTGGCTCGGCTGCCCGTGGACCCGCGGCTGGGCCGGATGATCGTGGAGGCCGGCGAACGCGGCTGCGTGCGGGAGGTGATGGTGCTGGCGGCGGCCCTAACGATCCAGGACCCCCGCGAGCGCCCCACCGAGCAACGGGCCCAGGCGGACGAACAGCATGCCCGCTTCAAGGACGAGAACTCGGACTTCTCCGCCCTGCTGAACCTGTGGTCGTACCTGCGCGAGCAGCAGAAGGAGCTCTCCGGCAACCAGTTCCGCCGGATGTGCCGCACCGAGTACATCAACTACCTGCGCGTGCGGGAGTGGCAGGACCTGGTCCAGCAGCTGCGCCAGCTGGCCAAGCCCCTGGGCATCTCGGTGTCCGCCGGGCCCGTCGACCCGGTGGGCCAGCACGAACCGGTGCACCGCTCCCTGCTGACCGGCCTGCTCTCCCACATCGGGGCGTGGGACGAGCGCAAGCGCGACTATCAGGGCGCCCGCAACACGCGGTTCGCGGTGTTCCCGGGCTCGGCCCTGTTCAAGAAGCGGCATGCCTTCGTGATGGCCGCCGAGCTCGTGGAGACGTCCCGGCTGTGGGCCCGGATGGTGGCGAAGATCGACCCGCTGTGGGCCGTGGACGCCGCCGGCGCCCTGGCGAAGAGGACCTACAACGAGCCGCACTGGTCCCGGCGCTCCGGCTCGGTGGTCGCGCGGGAGAAGGTCACCCTGTTCGGTGTCACCCTGGTCCCGGACCGCCAGGTCCAGTTCTGGCGGATCGACCCGGCTGGTTCCCGGGAGCTGTTCATCCGCCATGCCCTGGTGGAGGGCGACTGGAAGACCCGGCACCACTTCTTCGCCCGCAACCGGAAGGCCCTGGACGAGGTGGAGGACCTCGAGACGCGGATGCGCCGCCGCGACCTGCGCGTGTCCGACCAGGACCTGTTCGAGTTCTACGACGCCCGGTTGCCCGCCACCGTGGTCTCCGAGCGTCACTTCGACTCCTGGTGGAAGAAGGCCCGGCAGAGGACCCCGGACCTGCTCGACCTCGATCCCCAGTCCCTGCTGGCCGTGGACACGCAGGAGCTGGACGCGGACCAGTTCCCCACGGTATTCCACCACCCCACGCCCGGCGGCGGGATCGACCTGACGCTGTCCTACGACTACAACCCCGCGGCCGGGGCCGGGGAGTCCGACGGCATCACCGTCACGATCCCCGTGCTGATGCTCAACCAGATGGACCCGGAGCGGTTCCGCTGGCTTGTGCCGGGGCTGCGGGTGGAGCTGGTGACCGCCCTCATCCGGTCGCTGCCCAAGGCGGTGCGCAAGAGCTTCGTGCCCGCCCCGGACGTGGCGCGCGCCGCCGTCGAGCAGCTGGCGCAGGAGGCCGACCCGGCCACGGACGAGCTGCTGCCCGCCCTCGAGCTGACCCTGCGCCGGATGAAGGGCGTGCTCATCCCGCCGGGCTCCTGGGACCTGGCGGCCGTCCCGGCGCACCTGGTGCCGGACTACCGCGTGGTGGACGCCCGCGGCGCCGTCATGGGCGCGGGGCAGGACCTCGTCGCCCTGCAGGAGCGGCTGGCCGGGGCGAACCGCTCGGCGATCGCCGAGTCCCTGGCCCGCGCCTCGGCGGACCGCTCGCCCCGGGACAGCCGCTCATCGGTCGGCCATGCAGTGGAGCAGCCCCGGCCCGACGGCGGCGCCCCCTCCCCCGCGATGGCTCGCCCGGGTGCCGCGGGTGCTCCGGGTGTCCCGGCGAGCGGCTCCACGGCGTTCGACGAGCGGCACGGCCTGACGGACTGGACCGTCGGGGACATCCCGCGGAAGATCGACACGACGGTCCGCGCGGGGTCCGGCACCCAGCGGATCACCGGCTACCCCGCCCTGACCCCGGAGACGGGCCGGGACGGCGCGCCGGCCGCGGGGTTGACCGTGTTCCGCACCGAGGCGGACCAACAGGCCGCGCACCGGGCCGGCGTCGTGAACCTGCTGCTGGCGCTGGTCCCCAGCCCGCGGCGGTACGTCCTGGACCACCTGGACCAGCGGGAGAAGCTGGTGTTCACGCAGAACCCGCACGGCTCGGTGGCCGAGGTCATCGCCGACTGCACCCGGGCGGCCGTGGACCGGCTGGTGCCCGCGTCCCTGCCGTTCACGGAGGCGGAGTTCCGCGCGCTGTTCACCACGGTGCGCGCGGAGCTGATCGAGACGGTCTTCACCGTCACGGCCCTGGTGGCCCAGGTGCTCGGCCGCGCCACGCAGGTCCGCAAGGAGCTCAAGGGCACCGTCTCGCTGGCCATGGCACCGGCCCTGAACGACCTCAAGGCCCAGCTAGAGCAGCTCGTGTTCCCGGGCTTCATCGCGGCCACGGGCTGGGCGCACCTGCAGCACCTTCCCCGGTACCTGCAGGGCATGCAGCGGCGCATCGAGAAGCTGAAGGCCGGCGGCCAGGTCCAGCGGGACGCCCGGGACATGGCCGTGGTGCAGCAACTGGAGGACGCCTTCGATGCGGCCGTCCAGTCGCTCCCCGCCGGCCGGGCGACCCCGCCCGCCCTGGACGGGGTGCGCTGGCTGATCGAGGAGCTGCGGGTCAGCTACTTCGCCCAGGACCTGGGCACCGCGGTCTCCGTCTCGGACAAGCGCGTGCGTCAGGCCCTCAAGGCCGCGCACCCCGGAGACTGAGTCCCACGAATTGACCCCCCGAACGCACCGACAGGGCCATTCCGTGGGACTCAGATCGGGATGTTGGTGGGGCTAGTCCTCGGGCACGAACTCCGTGTGCCCCGCCACCCGGAGCCCGGCGCGGATCTTCTCGGCGGCCTCATCCAGGTCGGCCGGATCCGGGTGGTTGTCCACCTGGTCCAGGTCGAAGTCCTCCAGAGAATTGGACGGCCAGACGTGCACGTGCAGGTGCGGGACCTCGTAGCCGGCCACCATCAGCCCGGCGCGCTGCGCGGTGAAGGCCTCCACCTGGACTGTGCCGATGGCCTGGGCCACCCGCACGAGGTGGGAGACGAGCTCCGGCTCGGCCTCCGTCCACAGGTCGACCTCGGCGCGCGGCACCACGAGGGTGTGACCGTGGGTCAGCGGCCCGATGGACAGGAACGCCACGCACGTCTCGTCCTTCCAGACGAAGCGGCCGGGCAGCTCGCCGTTGATGATGCGGGTGAAGACGGTGGTCATGGTGGCGCCTCCTGGACGGGGTCTCTGGCTCATTGCTGCTTCGATCTTCCCCCGCGGAACCGGCATCGGTCCACGGGGGGCCGGCGTCACGGCCGCTCCCCCGTGGCCACGGGCCGACCCGGGGTGTTCGACCACGCCGACCACGAGCCCGGGTACAGGGCCGCCGGGATGCCCGCCACGTGCAGGGCGGCGATCTCGTGCGCCGCGCTCACGCCGGAGCCGCAGTAGGCGCCCACGGCACCGGCCCGATGCGCCCCCAGCTGCCGGAACCTCTCGCGGAGCTCGTCCGCCGGGCGGAACCGGCCGGTGTGGTCCACGTTGTCCAGCGTCGGCGCGCTGACGGCCCCGGGGATGTGTCCCGCCCGCGGGTCCAGGGGTTCGGACTCCCCGCGGTAGCGTTCCGCGGTCCGGGCGTCCAGCAACAGCCCCTGGTCGGGAAGCTCCGCGGCGTCCTGAAGGCCGAGCACCGGCATCTGGCCCCACGTGGTCCGCGCCGTTCCCGGCCGCGGGATGACGTCGCCGGCCTGGAGCGGCAGGTTGGCCTGGCGCCAGGCGGACAGGCCGCCGTCGAGCAGGTAGACCGATTCCATCCCCGCGTGCCGCAGCAGCCACCAGGCCCGGGCCGCGGAGGTGCCGTGGGCGTCGTCGTAGACCACCACCGTGTCCTCGTCATTGAGCCCGAGCATCCGGACGGTGTCCCCGAAGCGGGCGGGATGGGGCAGGGGGTGCCGGCCCTCCCGTGGACCATCGTGGCCGGCCAGCTGGCTGTTCATGCTCACGTACACCGCCCCGGGGACGTGTCCCCGGAGGTACTCCTCATGACCGTCGACGGCGCCCAGCGCCGTCCACCGGACGTCGAGGACCTTGAGGGTGTCCGCCGCCGGGGCGGGCGCCGCGGCCACGAAGCCCCGGCCCGGCCCCTCCGGCCGGTCCTGCCCGGCCTGCCCGTCCTGCTCGTTCTGTGCCGCAGCCGGCCGCGACCGTCCCTGCCAGGCGGCGAGCACCGCCACGTCGACGAGCACGGGCGTCCGCGGTGCGGGGTGCCCGGAGGGTGCCTGGCCCGTCAACCGATCCACGTGCTCTCCCCCTCCTCCAGCACCGTCAGCACGGAGTCGTAGCGCTCGGCGAAGGTGCCGGCGTGCTTGCGGTACATGGCCAGCCCGCGGCCGTTGAGCAGTCCGTCATGGACCGGGATGACCTGCCGGGCACGCACGGCGGTGATGAAGTCCAGCATCTCGGCGAGCTTGCTCCAGGGCGCGCTCAAGGGGACCAGCACGGTGTCCGGCGCGGGGCCGGGCGGGACCATATAGCTGTCCCCCGGGTGGTAGACGAGGCCGTCGAGCACGTAACCGGTGTTGGCCACCACGGGGATCTGCGGATGGATCACGGCGTGCTGGCCGCCCACGGTGCGGACGGCGAAGCCCGCCGTCTCGAACTGCTCACCGGGGCCGGTGGCGATGATCCGCGCGGGGTCCAGGCCGGCCTCCGCGGCGGCCGCCGCCAGCCGCGCCGCCGGCGCCGCCGGTGCCCGCACCGTCACGGACGGCTCGGCGGCCAGATACGCCAGCACGGGGGTCTCGTCCAGGTGGTCGGCGTGCTCGTGGGTCACGAGGATGTGCTCGGCCCCCTCGAGGGCCGCGGGGACGTCGGTGAAGGTCCCCGGATCGATCACCAGGCGCCGCCCCGACTTCTCCAGTCGGATGCAGGCGTGTCCAAACTTGGTCAGGGCAATCTCGGTAGGCACCGGACCACCCTATCCCCTACCGTGCCTCCACGTCAGGCCCCTGATCATCCGCCCCTCAGCCGTCCTCGCTCCCCCTCCTCCACCGGCCCGGCCACCCGCCGGCCGCCCCGCTGGTAGTCTCGGATCGATGAACGCCGGACCCGTGAAAAGCCGCTCCACCCGGCAGAAGACCGCCGTGAACCAGGCCCTGGACGAGATCGAGGACTTCGTCAGCGCCCAGGAGCTCTTCGCCCTCCTCAAGGAGCGCGGCGAACAGGTCTCCCTGGCCACCGTGTACCGCATCCTCCAGCAACAGCAGCAGGACGGGCTCGTGGACGTGCTCAACCCGGACGACGGCGAATCACTCTTCCGCCGGTGCGAGGCCCAGACCCACCACCACCACCTCGTGTGCCGACGCTGCGGCCGGGCCGTGGAGATCGAGGCCCCGGCCGTGGAGGCCTGGGCGGCCCGCACCGCGGAGGAACACGGCTTCACCGAGGTCGAGCACACCGTGGAGATCTACGGGATCTGCCCCGACTGCTCCCGTTCCTGAAGCTCCTCGGCCGAGCAGTCCGGGTCCACCAGCAGGGGGACCGCCGTCCCCGGCTCGCCGTCAAGCGAGGTGGGGCCGTGCAGGGACCCCAGCCCGTAGACGGCCTCCAGGTTGGCCCGGGTCATGACCTCCTCCGGGCGACCGGACGCCACGACCCGGCCGTGCACCAGGATCACGTGGTCGGCCGCGCGGGCCTCGTCCAGGTCATGCGTGGTCAGCACCACGGAGTGCCCGTGCGTGGTCTCGGCGTGGATGATCCGGTCGATGGTGCGGGCCGAGGTGATGTCGAGCCCCGTCATCGGCTCGTCCAGCATCAGCACCTCATGGCCCTGCGCCAGCCCCTGGGCCACGTAGACCCGCTGACGCTGGCCCCCCGAGAGCTCGTCGAGGTGGCGGCCGGCCAGGTCCTGGACCTTCATCTGCTCCATGGCCTCCGTGACCGCGGCGCGGTCCGCCCGGGAGAACGGCCGCAGCCAGCCGGCCGCCGGGTACCGGCCCATGCGCACCACGTCCCGCACCGTCATCGGGGTTCCCACGGGGAACACCACGGACTGCATGACATAGGAGATCCGCTGCCGGTTCTCCCGCACCGATCCACCCAGCACCGTCAACGCGCCCGACGCCGGCTCCAGGACTCCCGCGATCGCCTGCAGGAGCGTGGACTTGCCGGACCCGTTCGGGCCGATGACGGCCGTCACCCCGCCGAGGGGAATCCGGAACGTCGAGGAGTGCAGCGCCACCTGGTGTCCATAGGCGAGGACGATGTCCTTCGCCTCCACGATGAAGTCGCTCATGCTCCCGCCTCCTGGCGCGCCGCCGGCGCAGACTCGACCGGGCGCCCTCGCCGGCGCAGGCGACGGACCGCCTCCCGGACGGCCAGCACGAGGAAGAACAGCACGATCGGCACCAGGGCCATCGTCGCCGAACCGGCCGTGCCCCAGTAGTAGCTCAGGGTCAGCCCGCACCAGACCGAGAGCACCGCGATGACCACGGACCACGTGATCATCACCGGCACCGTTCGGGAGACCAGGGCAGCGGTGGCCGGCGGTCCCACCAGCAGGCCGAACACGAGCAACGTCCCCACGGCCTGGAAGCTGCCGATGACGGCGGTGGCGATGAGGACGAGCAGCAGCCCGTGGGTGAGTCTCGGGTGCATCCCCAACGACTGGGCCTTGGCCGGGGAGAAGGACAAGGCCATGAGGGGCCGGTAGAGCAGCACGGCGAAGAGCACGACGACGACGGCCATGACCGACTGCGTCCGGATGTCCGCCCAACTGACACCGAGGGCGTCGCCGAACAGGATGGCCGTCAGGGAGCCCGTATACGAGTCCGACTTCGAGATCAGGACGACGCCGAACGCCATCATGCCCACGAACAGCAGCCCGATGGAGGTGTCCTCCTTCAGCGTGGTGGTGCGGTAGATCAGTTGCATACCGCCCACCATCGCGGCGGCAGCGATGGCTGCACCGAGATACGGGGAGAAACCCACCAGGACCGCTGCGGCGATGCCGGGGATGACACCATGGACGAAGGCGTCGCCGAAGAAGCTCATGCCGCGCAGCACCAGCCAGACGCCCACCACGGAACACATCAGGGCCGCCACGAGGCCGCCGATGAGGGCGCGCTGCTGGAAGCCCAGCGCGAAGGGCTCGATCAACCAGTCGAGAACGGAGAGCATGCCGACTACTGCAACGCCTCGGCCAGCGTGCTGGCATTCAGCAGCATGGCGTCCGCGTACGCCTGGGCACCGGACCCCTCGGGGCCGAGGCCACCCTCATACAGCTCGACCACGGGGACCTCGCCGTCGGTCTCTGCGGACAGGGCCTCGATCAGGGAGTTCGCCCCACCGGCGCTCGTGACCAGGGCATCGGCACCCTCCGCCTGGATCTGTTCCGTCAGGACCGCGAGCTGCTCCGAGGACGGTTCCGCATCGGTGGACCCGCCGGGGACCACGACGCCGGCGATCTCCAAGCCGTAGGCATCGGCGAAGTAGTTGTAGGCCGCGTGGTCGGTGACCAGGGTCCGGCGGTCCTCCGGTATCGAGGCGAGGAGATCCCGGATCTCCGTGTGGACGTCCTCCAGCTCCGCTGACGTCTGGGCCGCGCATTCGGCGTACTGCTCGTCGCCGGTGATCTCCGCGAGCTCGGCGCCGATGAGCTCGGCCGCCTGCGCCATCCGGGACGCATCCATCCAGAAGTGCGGGTCCTCGCCGCCGTGGGCGTGGTCGGGACCGGCGCCGGAGTGCCCGTCGTGCTCGGCGAACGGCAGGGGTTCGACCATCGGGGCAACCTCGAACAGGCGGGCCCCATCGGCCTCGGCGTTGTCGAGGGCCGTCTGCATGCCGGCCTCCAGGTCCAGGCCGTTGGAGACCACCAGCTCCGCCCGGGTCATCTCGGCGACCTGCCGGGAGGACGGTGAGAAGTCATGGGGATCGTCCCCCGGACCCATGATGGTGGCCGAGCCGGCCCCGGCACACGCGGTGATGTCCTCCAGGACGCTGCCGAGCTGGGTGGTGGTGGCCACGGCCACCGGCTCCCGCGCCGCCGCGTCAGTGGAGCCGCCCGCATCGCCTGACCCGCCAGCCGAGCATCCCGCCAGCACCAGCGTCGCGGTGGACACGAGGCCCACCACCGCCAGGCCTCGCAGGCGAACGGGGGCGGGCGAGAACGGTGCTTTCATACGGGGACCTTCCAGGCGGCGTCAACGGTTGAGGACGGGTTCCAACCTACCATAATGAGAACGATTGGCGATAAGGCCAGCCCGCGGCGCCGCCCCGCGTCACCGCCCCGCGGTCCGCAGCTTCATGGGGTTGCTGGACTGCGTCGCGTCGTGGATCTCCCCCACCAGGACCTCCAGCACGTCCTCGAGGAACAGCACCCCGACCGTGGTCCCCTCGGCCGAGATGACGCGGGCCACGTGCGAGCCGGTGCGCTGCATGAGGCTCAGGGCGTCCTCGATCTCATCGGAGACGGCCACATTGGCCATGGAGCGGACCTTGGTCACCGGGACGGGTTCCCGGTAGCGCTCACCCGGCACGGTCATGACGTCCTTCAGGTGCAGGTAGCCCGTATAGGAGCCGTCGGCGTCCTCCAGCACGAAGCGGGAGAACCCGGTCCGGCCCACCGCCTTCTCGAAGGCGTGGGGGGCCACGTCGGCCGGCAGCGTCACCACGTCGGCGATCGGCACCATGACGGCATCGGCCGCGTAGTCCGAGAACTCCAGGGCACCGGAGATCAGGCCTGAGCCGTCGTCCACGAGGCCGGTCCGGGTGGACTCGGCCACGATGGACTGCACCTCCTCCAGGGTGTAGGTCGAGTTGACCTCGTCCTGCGGCTCCACCTTGAAGGCCCGCAGCACCACGTTGGCCGTCCAGTTCAGCGCCACGATCACCGGGTGCAGGACCCTGTTCAGCCAGACCAGCGGCGTCGCCAGGAGCAGGACGGCCTTGTCCGCCATGGAGACCGCCGCGTTCTTCGGCACCATCTCGCCGAAGGTGACGTGCAGGAAGGTGACCACCAGCAGGGCGATGACGAACGCCGTGACGTCCGCGGCCGCCGTCGGGACCCCCAGGCCCTCCAGCGGGATGACGAGCAGGTGGTGGATCGCCGGCTCGGAGACGTTGAGGATCAGCAGGGAGCACACGGTGATGCCGAGCTGGCACACGGCGAGCATCTGGCTCACGTGCTCCATGGCGAACAGGGCCGTCTTGGCCCGTCCCAGGCCGGCCTCGGCCTTCGGCTCGATCTGGCTGCGCCGGGCGCCCATCACGGCGAACTCGCCGCCCACGAAGAAGGCGTTGGCGATCAGCAGCACCACCAGCCACACGATGCCCATGACGTCGTTGCTCATCGGGCGGCCTCCCGGTTCCCCAGGTCCGTCAGGTCCTGGTCCGACTGGTGCTTTCCGGAGTCTCGGGCCGGCTCGAACTTGACCCGGTCCACCCGGCGCCCGTCCATGCGCTCCACCACGAGGGTGCCGCCCTCCGCCTCCAGCACGTCCCCGGGCTCCGCCACGCGGCCGAGCATGGCCATGATGTACCCGCCGACGGTGTCATAGGAGCCGTCCTCGGGCACCTTGAGCGTGGGGATCTGGGCCCCGATCTCGTCCGGCCTCATCAGGCCAGGGAAGAACCACTTCCCGGAGGCGGTCTGGAGCACGCCCGGGGTGACCCGGTCATGCTCGTCGGAGACCTCACCCACGATCTCCTCGACGAGGTCCTCCAGGGTGACCATGCCGGCGGTGCCGCCGTACTCGTCCACCACCATGGCGACCTGGAGGCTGGAGGCGCGCAGCTCGCCGAGCAGCTGGTCCAGGTGCACGGTCTCGGGGACGCGGCCGACGTCGGTCATGATGGTGGCCGCCACGAGCTCGGGGCGCTTGGCACGGGGCACGGCCACGGCCTTCTTGACGTGCAGCACGCCGCGGACGTCGTCCGGGGAGTCGCCGATCACGGGGAACCTCGAGTAGCCCGTCCGGCGGGCCGTCTCGATGACGGAGTCCAGGGGCTCGTCCGCCTCGATCGACTCCATCCGGATGCGCGGGGTCATGACGTCCGCCGCGGTGCGGTCGGAGAACCGCAGCGTCCGGTCCACGAAGGCGGCCGTCTTGGCGTCCAGGGTGCCCATCTCCGCGGAGCGGCGGACCAGGGAGGACAGCTCCTCCGGGGTGCGGGAGCCGGAGATCTCCTCCTTGGCCTCCATGCCGAACAGGTGCAGCACCCGGTTGGAGAAGCCGTTCAACACGAAGATCACCGGGCGGAAGACCAGGGAGAACACGAGCATCGGGCGGGCCAGCGCGCGACCGACCCCCATGGACCGGGCGATCGAGAGGTTCTTCGGGATGAGCTCGCCGATCAGCATCGAGGCCAGGGTGGCCACCGTCATGGCCACCACGATCGAGACGGTCGCCGCGGAGGCCTCACTGAGGCCGAGGCCGGCCAGCGGCCCGGCGAGCAGCGCGCCGAGCGAGGGCTCCATCAGGTACCCCGTCAGCAGGGTGGTCAGGGTGATGCCCAGCTGGCAGGCCGAGAGCTGGGTCGAGAGGGACTTCAGGCAGCGGAGCAGGGGCGCGGCGCCCCGGTCCCCCTCGTCCACGAGCCGCTGGACCGTGGGGACGTCCAGGGCGATCATCGAGAACTCGACCGCCACGAAGAATCCGGTGCCGAAGACCAGCAGCAGGCCGACGGCGAGCAGGAGCCATTCCACTCAGCACCCACCCCCCGGCGCGCCGGGGGCGGCGGGATCGTTCAGGGAATACGTACTAGAGGGCTCCGTTCCGGCGGCGGCGGAACCGGCTGAGAACAAGCCGGATCCGCGGCGGCGGGTGGTGGCACCAGATCGGTGTCTGTCCATAGTGGTGCCAGTATACGGAACATTCCGGCCCCGCTCACCAGGACTGCCGGACGGGTCGGCCCTCCTCATAGCCTGCCGCGGACTGCACGCCGACCACGGCCCGCTGGCGGAACTGCTCCAGGTCGGTGGCCCCGGCGTAGGTCATGGAGGACCGGACGCCAGCCGTGATCATGTCCAGCAGGTCCTCCACCGAGGGCCGCTCCGGGTCGAGGTACATCCGGGAGGTGGAGATGCCCTCCTCGAACATGGCCTTGCGCGCCCGCGAGTAGGCGTCCTCCGACCTCGTGCGGTTCTGCACGGCCCGGGAGGAGGCCATCCCGAAGCTCTCCTTGTACTGGCGGCCGTCGGCGTCCACCACCAGGTCCCCCGGGGACTCGACGGTGCCGGCGAACCAGGAGCCGATCATGACCTGGCTCGCCCCGGCCGCCAGCGCCAGGGCCACGTCCCTCGGGTAGCGGACGCCGCCGTCGGCCCAGATGTGCTTGCCCAGGTCCCGGGCGGCCGCCGCGCAGTCCAGGACCGCGGAGAACTGGGGCCGGCCCACGGCCGTCATCATCCTGGTGGTGCACATGGCACCCGGGCCCACACCGACCTTGACGATGTCCGCACCGGCCGCCACCAGCTCGCGCACGCCGGCACCGGAGACCACGTTGCCGGCCACCACGGGAACCGGCAGGTCCAGTGCCTTCACGGCGGCGAGGGCGTCCAGCATCTTCTGCTGGTGTCCGTGGGCGGTGTCCACCACGAGCACGTCCACCCCGTAGTCCACCAGGGCGGCGGCCCGGCCGGCCACATCCCCGTTGATCCCGACGGCGGCGCCCAGCCGGAGCCGGCCCGCACCGTCCAGCGCGGGGGCGAACATCCCCGAGCGCAGCGCGCCCGCGGGGGTCAGGGCACCGACCAGCGCGGTCCCGGAGAGCACGGGGGCGTAGGGCACCCCGGCGGAGTCCATCTGGACGAACGCCTCCTGCAGCGAGGGGAACCGCTCCGCCTGGAAGGTCAGCGAGGGCTGCCGCAGCACGGAGGCCACGGAGGAGAAGCGGTCCACGCCCTCACAGTCCTGAAGGCGCACGATCCCGGCGAAGGCGCCGTCCTCCGAGACCACCGACGCCGCCGGGTGGTTGCGCTTGCCCAACAGGTGCAGCACGTCCAGCACGGTGTCCGTGGGCTGCACCTTCAGGGGGGTCTCGAACACCGGATTGCGCCGCTTCACCCACTGCGCCACCTGCTCGATGACCTCGAGCGGGACGTCCTGGGGCAGGATCCCCAGCCCGCCGCGCCGGGCCATGGTCTCCACCATGCGGCGTCCCGTCACGGCGGTCATGTTGGCGGCCACCAGGGGGATGGTGGCCCCCGTGGCGTCGTCGGCCGAGATGTCCACGTCCATCCTGCTGGTGACCTCGGACTTCGAGGGGACCAGGAAGACGTCCGCGTAGGTCAGGTCGGTGGTGGGCGTCGTGAGGAATTCCATGCCCTCATCGTGTCACGGAGCAGCCGACTGAGCCGCTGGCGGAATATCCGCGTGGGCGTTGGAACCTGATGCCGAAGTATCACTATGCTTGGACGAGGCGCGCCGAGAGACCGGACCGGAGCGGGGCGCGCAGCAGGGATGCTATCGCCGGTGAACCACAACAGACTACGGAAGAGGCGTTACCACCGTGCCAGAACTCACGTCCGACCGGCTTTCCGCGGAATTTCCCGGAAACGAATGGCTCGTCGCGGAAATCTACGACAAGTACAAGGCGGACAGGTCTTCCGTGGATGCCAAGTGGGTCCAGATCTTCGAGCGCCTCGAGGCCGCCCCCGGCTCCGGCGGCACCGCCTCCACGGTGAAGGACACCCCCCAGGACTCCGGCAAGCGCAACTCCCAGCAGGCCCAGAAGCCGGCGCCGACGCAGGAGAAGAAGCCGGCCGCCCAGCCCGCTCAGAAGTCCGCCCCGGCGGCGCCGTCCCAGCCCGCGCAGGAGGCCGCACCCTCCGCCGCCTCGGCCTCCCCCGCCGTGAAGAAGTCCGGCGCCCCGTCGACCGCCCCGGTGCCCTCCGAGCCGGAGAAGTCCAAGAAGCAGGGCAAGGGCTCGGCCGAGGCCGTCGAGGACCAGGTCACGCCGCTGCGCGGCATGGCCCGCGCGGTGGCCAAGAACATGGATGCCTCCCTGTCCATGCCCACCGCCACCACGGTGCGTGACGTGCCGGCCAAGCTGCTGATCGACAACCGCGTGGTCATCAACAACCATCTCAAGCGCAGCCGCGGCGGCAAGGTCTCCTTCACCCACCTCATCGGCTACGCCCTGATCCGCGCCCTGGCCCAGTACCCGGCCATGAACGTGCTGTACCGCGAGGTGGACGGCAAGCCCTCGGCCGTCCAGCCGGCACACGTGAACTTCGGCCTGGCCATCGACCTGCCGCAGAAGGACGGTTCGCGCACCCTCGTGGTTCCGAACATCAAGGGCGCCGAGTCCCTGAACTTCATCGAGTTCTGGCGCGCCTACGAGGACCTCGTCGCCCGCGCCCGGGACAACAAGCTGGGCCTGGACGACTACGCGGGCACCACGGTCTCCCTGACCAACCCGGGCGGCATCGGCACCGTGCACTCCGTGCCCCGGCTGTCCGAGGGCCAGGCGGCCATCATCGGCGTCGGCGCCCTGAACTACCCGGCCGAGTTCCAGGGGGCGTCCGAGAAGACGCTCAACCGCCTGGCCGTCTCCAAGACGATCACGCTGACCTCCACCTATGACCACCGCGTCATCCAGGGTGCCGCGTCCGGCGAGTTCCTCAAGCTCATCCACGGCCTGCTGCTGGGCGAGCAGGGCTTCTACGAGGAGATCTTCGAGTCCCTGCGCATTCCCTACGAGCCGGTGCAGTGGAGGCCGGACGTGCAGGTCAACCCGGAAGACCAGATCAACAAGGTCGCCCGCATCCAGCAGATGATCCACGCCTTCCGCGTCCGCGGCCACCTGATCGCGGACGTGGACCCGCTCGAGTACATCATGCGCAAGCACCCGGACCTGGACATCCTGGAGCACGGGCTGACGCTGTGGGACCTGGACCGCGAGTGGCCCACGGGCGGGTTCGGCGGCCAGCCGATGCTGCCGCTGCGCAACATCCTCGGTGTCCTGCGGGACGCGTACTGCCGCAACACCGGTGTGGAGTACATGCACATCCAGGATCCCGAGGAGCGCAAGTGGTTCCAGGACGAGCTGGAGCATCCCTACGCCAAGCCGAACCGCGAGGAGCAGCTGCGCATCCTGGGCCGGCTCAACGCGGCCGAGGCGTTCGAGACCTTCCTGCAGACCAAGTTCGTGGGACAGAAGCGGTTCTCCCTCGAGGGCGGCGAGTCGCTGATCGCCCTGCTGGACGGCGTGCTCTCCGGCGCCGCGGATGACGGCCTGGACGAGGTCGCGATCGGCATGGCCCACCGCGGCCGCCTCAACGTCCTGACCAACATCGCGGGCAAGACCTACGCGCAGGTGTTCCGCGAGTTCGAGGGCACCGCCATCCCGGGCTCCGTGGAGGGCTCCGGTGACGTGAAGTACCACCTCGGCACCGAGGGCACCTTCACCTCCGACCGGGGCAACCGCACCAAGGTCTACCTCGCCGCCAACCCCTCCCACCTGGAGGCCGTGGACCCGGTCCTGGAGGGCGTGGTCCGCGCCAAGCAGGACCGCCTGGACCGCGGAGGGGAGTCCGTGAACTCCTACTCGGTGCTGCCCATCCTGGTGCACGGGGACGCGGCCTTCGCCGGCCAGGGCGTGGTCGCCGAGACCCTGAACCTGTCCCAGCTGCGCGGCTACCGCACGGGCGGCACCATCCACGTGGTGGTCAACAACCAGGTCGGCTTCACCACCCCGCCGTCCGCGGCCCGGTCCTCGGTCTACGCCACGGACGTGGCCAAGACCATCCAGGCCCCGATCTTCCACGTCAACGGCGACGATCCCGAATCCGTGGTCCGCGTGGCCCAGCTGGCGTACCAGTACCGGCAGCGGTTCAACAAGGACGTCGTGATCGACATGATCTGCTACCGCCGCCGCGGGCACAACGAGGGTGACGACCCCTCGATGACCCAGCCGCGCATGTACAACCTGATCGAGCAGAAGCGCTCGGTGCGCAAGCTGTACGTGGAGAACCTCGTCGGCCGCGGGGACATCACCCAGGACGAGGCCGACTCGGCGCTCAAGGACTACCAGCAGCGGCTGGAGCGGGTGTTCTCGGAGACCCATGACGCGCAGACCTCCCCGATCCCGGTGATCGGCTCCGGACTGGAGAAGACCACGGACAGCGAGGACCGCATGCCGCCGGCCCCGGCGGACGGCACCAAGATCTCCGAGGAGACCCTGCAGCGGATCGGCCAGGCGCACCTGGAGATCCCGGAGGACTTCACCGTCCACCCGAAGCTGAAGGCGCTGCTGGAGCGGCGGGCCAAGATGGCCGTCAACGGGGACATCGACTGGGGCTTCGCCGAGCTGGCGGCCTTCGGGTCCCTGCTGATGGAGGGGGTCCCGGTCCGCCTGGCCGGCCAGGACTCGCGCCGCGGCACCTTCGTGCAGCGCCACGCCGTCTTCCACGACCGCGTCACGGACGACGAGTGGACGCCGATCAGGAACCTCTCCGCCGACCAGGCCAAGTTCTGGGTGTACGACTCGCTGCTCAGCGAGTACGCGGCCATGGGCTTCGAGTACGGCTACTCCGTGGAGCGGTCTGATGCCCTGGTGCTCTGGGAGGCCCAGTTCGGTGACTTCGTCAACGGCGCGCAGACCGTGATCGACGAGTTCCTCTCCTCCTCCGAGCAGAAGTGGGGCCAGAACTCCTCGCTCGCGCTGCTGCTGCCGCACGGCTACGAGGGTCAGGGCCCGGATCACTCCTCCGCCCGGATCGAGCGATTCCTGCAGATGTGTGCGCAGGACAACATGCGCGTGGCCAACCCCTCGAACGGGGCGAACCACTTCCACCTGCTGCGCGAGCAGGCCTACTCCCGCCCGCGCCGTCCGCTGATCGTCTTCACCCCGAAGCAGCTGCTGCGCCTGAAGGCGGCCGCCTCCCCGGTGGAGGACTTCACCCGGGGCCGCTTCCAGGCGGTCATCCCGGACCACGAGGCCTCCTCGTCGGTGGACAAGGTGCTGCTGGTCTCCGGCCGGCTGTACTACGACCTGCTGGCCCGCCGCCAGAAGGACGGTGACACCAGGACCGCCATCATCCGCGTGGAGCAGCTGTACCCGCTGCCGCAGGAGGAGATCGCGGCCGAGCTCGCGAAGTATCCGAACGCCTCCGTGGTCTGGGTCCAGGACGAGCCGGCCAACCAGGGGCCGTGGCCGTTCATGGCCCTGAACCTGCTGCCGGTGCTGGACCGGACGGTGACCCTCGTCGCCCGTCCCGCCTCCGCCTCCACGTCGGCCGGCTCCAAGGTCCGCCACGACCACGAGGCCTCCATCCTGCTGGACGAGGCCTTCGGCCGCTGACGGCACCCGCATCATCGACCGGCACCCGGCCCGGCCGCCCCTGAATCGGCCGGGCCGGGTGCTCCCACCGCCTTGGTACAGTGACGGGCACCCCATCGAAAGGTACACAGTGGAGATTCGCCGGATCCGCATCGCCTCCGTCGGCAATGAGCTCCTGGCCGGCGTGGGCGACCCCCGCGCGCTGGGCTGGCTCGGCCGGGTGCTGGCCAAGACCTCGGCCCCCGGGGTCCAGCTGGAGAGCTACGTCCTGGCCCGTCCGGGCGAGGGCACGGAGGCGCTGTCCCAGCGCTGGCAGGCCGAGACGGCCCTGCGGTACGGCGAGGCCACGGAGAACCGGCTGGTGATCGGGCTCTCGGACACCGATCTGGATCGCGAGGCCTCCACGGCCCGGGCGCGGCTGAACCTGGCCAACATCCTGGACCGCGCGGCCCAGCTGGACATCGCCACCCTCGTGGTGGGTCCGGTGCCCTCCCTGGACGGGGAGCGCAACATCCGCCTGCAGGAGCTGAACACGGCGTACATGGACGTGGCGGACCGCCGCCACCACTACTACGTGGACACGTTCACCCCCCTGGTGAACCACGAGCAGTGGCGCAACGACCTGGCGGCCGGCCAGGGCCTGCCCGGCCAGGCCGGCTACGGGCTGATCGCCTGGCTCGTCCTGCACCGCGGCTGGTACCAGTGGCTGAACCTGCCGGAGCCCACGGCCTGACCGGTTGGGAGCACCCACCCCACGTGTGAGAAACTGGATGGTGCTGTCACGGACCGTGACGGCGTCGGATCACCGGAAGGAACCGCGATGAGCAAGCGTGGACGCAAGCGCAAGGACCGCCGCAAGGGCAGCGCCAACCACGGCAAGCGGCCCAACTCCTAAGGCCCTGCCGACTCCCTGGCCCCGCCGGGGGCAGCAGAACCACCAGACCCCGCCGATCGGGACGGTTGAGCCGTCCGCTCCGGCGGGGTCTGTTGCGTTGCGGGGCTGTTGCCCGGCCCGGCGTCCGTCCCGGCGCCAGGCCTAGTGGCCGGCCTCCAGCTTGATCTGGCTGATGCGCGCCATGATGCTGACCTTGAGGGTGCTCGGGGCCTTCTCGGTGCAGCTGCGCCGGACGACGGAGCGGATGATGCACTCGAGGTCGTACTCGCCGGCGCACTCGGTGCACTCCTCGAGGTGGCCCTTGACCTCCTCGAGGTCGCGGTGCGTCAGGGCACCGTCCAGGTATTCGTACAGGCGCTGGATGCGGGTGTCCGCGCAGTCGCCGATCTTCTGGCAGTCCTCGCTCATCTGGTGCCCGCCTCCTGGTCTTGCTGGTTGGTGCCGGCCGGGTCGGTGGGGGTCCGTCCGGTGGTGGTCTGCTTCGGGCCGATGCCGCGTTCCCGCGCGTAGTCGGTCAGCAGGCCCCGCAGCAGCTTGCGGCCCCGGTGCAGCCGGCTCATGACCGTGCCGATCGGGATGTCGAGGATCCCGGCGATCTCCTTGTAGGCGAAGCCCTCCACGTCCGCGAAGTACACCGCCAGCCGGAACTCCTCCGGGATGGACTGCAGGGCGTCCTTGACGTCCGAGTCGGGCAGGTGGTCCAGCGCCTCGGTCTCCGCCGAACGCAGTCCGGTGGAGGTGTGCTCGGCGGCCTGGAACATCTGCCAGTCCTCCACCGTGTCCGTGGCGGCCTGCTGCGGCTGGCGCTGGCGCTTGCGGTACAGGTTGATGTAGGTGTTCGTCAGGATCCGGTACAGCCAGGCCTTCAGGTTGGTCCCCGGCCTGTACTGGTGGAAGGACGAGTAGGCCTTCGTGAAGGCCTCCTGGACGAGGTCCTCGGCGTCCTGCGGGTTGCGCGTCATGCGCATGGCCGCCGAGTACAGCTGGTCCACGTACTCGAGGGCATCCCGCTCGAAGCGTTCGCGCCGGGCACTGTCCGATTCGGTGGCCCGGTCCACGTCGGCCGTGTCATGTGCCGCGGGGCCCCGGGCGGCGTCTTGGGTATCCATCGCCGACCAGTCTACGGCCCGTTCCCTGACGGCGGGCCGTTCGGCCAGGGCCAGTGCTGTGGGGGCCATGGACGCCCTCCTTTCGCCGGTCTCGGATCCGGCTCGGCATCGGATCTCCCCCGGGCCCGCCCGGGTGCTCTTGGCCGGTACAGCAACCGGCCCGGCACCGTTATTCCTCCGCCCGGTAATCTGGGCAGGGTGATGAACCACCCTGCAGATCCCTGGCCCGCCCCCCGACCGGACGGTCCGGTCCGCGGCACCGTGCGCGTGCCCGGCTCCAAGTCGCTCACCAACCGCTACCTCGTGCTCGCCGCCCTGGCCGAGGGGCCGAGCCGGCTGCGCGGCGTGCTGGACAGCCGCGACTCCCGCCTGATGATCCAAGCGCTCACCGCGCTCGGCGCCTCGATCAGCCGCGTCGCCCCGGGCACGGTGGAGGTCATCCCCGTGCCCGACGCCGGCCCCCGGACCCCCGCGGACGGCGTCACCATCGACTGCGGCCTGGCCGGCACGGTCATGCGCTTCGTCCCGCCCGTGGCCGCGCTGGCCTCCGGGGCCGTGCACTTCACCGGCGACGAGGCCGCCCTGGCCCGGCCCATGGGTCCGGTCCTGCAGGCGCTGGCGGCCCTCGGCGTCCGGGTGGACGGCCCGGGGGCCGACGCCGGCACCCTCCCCTTCACCGTCCACGGCGGCGGCGCGGCAGGAGCAGCAGGAGGCGGGGCCGAGGGTGCGCAGGCCGACGTGGACGGTGGCCGGATCGAGGTCGACGCCTCCGGCTCCAGCCAGTTCATCTCCGCCCTGCTGCTGGCAGCCCCGCGCTTCCGCCGGGGGCTGCACCTGGTGCACACCGGCGCCTCGGTGCCCAGCCCCGAGCACATCGGCATGACGGTGGCGGTGCTGCGCCGCTGCGGGGTGGACGTGGATGACTCCGTGCCCGGCCGGTGGAGGGTGTCCCCCGGCCCCATCCGCGCCCTGGACACCGCGGTGGAGCCGGACCTGTCCAACGCCGGCCCGTTCCTGGCCGCGGCCGTGGCCACCGGGGGCACGGTGTCCGTGCCCGACTGGCCGGCCGAGACCACCCAGATCGGCGATCGCTGGCGCAGCATCCTGCCGGCCTTCGGGGCCACCGTGGAGTTCTCCCCCGCCGCGGACGACGGCGGCGCGACCGGCACCCTGACCGTCACCGGCTCCCGCGGCCAGGACGGCCGTCCCCGCATCACGGCGCCCGGGGACCTCGACGGCACCGCCGAGCTGGCGCCCACGGCGGCGGCGCTGTGCCTGCTGGCGGACGGCCCGGGGCGGCTGACCGGGATCGGCCACCTCCGCGGCCACGAGACGGACCGGCTGGCGGCCCTGGCCACCGAGTCCGCCCGGCTCGGCGGGCGGGTCGAGGAGGGGCCGGACGTCCTGGCCTTCGCCGGCGGCCGCGAGGGACTGCACGGCGCGACCCTTCAGACCTACGAGGACCACCGGATGGCGACCTTCGCCGCCGTGCTGGGCCTGGCCGTGCCGGACGTGCTGGTGCGGGACATCGCCACCACGGCCAAGACCATGCCGGACTTCCCCCGGATGTGGACGGACCTGGTCGACGGCAGCGGCGGGACCGCGTGAGCCGCCCCGGACGCCGGTTTGACCCGAAGCGCTGGGACGAGTCCGACATCCGCTCGCGGCCCACGAAGAAGGGCTCACGCCCGCGCACCAAGGAGCGCCCCGGGCACGACGACGCGGTGATCGGCCGGGTCGTGACGGTGGACCGGGGCCGGTACACCGTCCACCTGGACGACGGTTCCACCGGGGACGCGGACCGGGACGTCACCGCCATGCGCGCCCGCGAACTGCGGAGCAACCCGGTGGTGACCGGGGACCTCGTGGGGGTGGTCGGGGACCTGTCCGGCCGGGAGGGCACGCTCGCGCGGATCGTGCGGATCGAGGAGCGATCCACCGTGCTGCGCCGCTCCGCCGACGACTCGGACGCCTACGAACGGGTGGTGGTCGCCAACGTGGACACCCTGGTGATCATGGTGGCCGCCGCCAACCCTGAGCCCCGCACCGGGTTCATCGACCGCGCACTGGTGGCCGCCTACGACGCCGGCATCGAGCCGGTGCTGTGTATCACCAAGACGGACCTGCGGGACCCAGCCGGGCTGCTGGACCACTACCGGCACCTCGACCTGGAGGTGCTCACCTCGCGCTCGGCGCGCGAGGAGGGCGCGGCCGGGTCCGGCGCTGCCGGGTCCGGTGCTGCCGAGTCCGACGCCGGGCCGCCCGACGCGGAACTGGACCCCGGCCTGCTCGCCGCCCTCCGGACCCGGCTGGAAGGCCACGTGTCCGTGCTGGTGGGACCCTCCGGCGTCGGGAAGTCCACGCTGCTCAACGCCCTGGCCGGCACCCGGCGGGCCACCGGCCACGTCAACGCGGTCACCGGCCGCGGGCGGCACACCTCCTCCTCCGCGCTGGCCATCCCGCTGCCGGACAGCCCGGGCGCCTGGCTCGTGGACACCCCCGGCATCCGCTCCTTCGGCCTGGGCCTGGTGGACCGGGACCGGGTGGTGGAGGCGTTCGACGACCTCGCCCCCGCCCTGGCCGACTGCCCCCGCGGCTGCTCCCACGCCTCCGGGGAACCGGGCTGCGCCCTCGACGGCTGGGTGGCCGCGGGCCAGGCCGGACCCTCCGGGGCCGAGCGGCTGGCGTCATTGCGCCGGCTGCTGAGCGGCGGAAGGTAGCGTGGCCTCCATGACCGATGCGCCCAAGAACTACACGGATGACCTCCGGCTCGCCCACATCATGGCCGACTCGGTGGACTCCCAGACCATGGCCCGCTTCAAGGCGCAGGACTTCACGGTCGACACGAAGCCGGACCTGACCCCCGTGACGGACGTGGACCGCGGCGCCGAGGAGCTCATCCGCGGCAACCTGTCCCGGGCCCGCCCGCGGGACGCCGTGCTGGGCGAGGAGTACGGCGAGGCCGGACACGGCCCGCGGCGCTGGGTGGTGGACCCGATCGACGGGACCAAGAACTTCGTCCGCGGGGTGCCCGTGTGGGCCACCCTCATCGCCCTGATCGACGACGGGGTGCCCGTGGTCGGCGTGGTCTCCGCCCCGGCCCTGAACCGCCGCTGGTGGGCCGCGAGGGGCACGGGCGCCTACACGGGCAAGTCCCTGGCCTCGGCCAGCCGCATCCACGTCTCCAACGTGTCCAGGATCGAGGACGCGTCGCTCTCCTACTCGTCCCTGGAGGGCTGGCGGGAACGCGGCAACATCCGCGAGTTCCTGGAGCTGACCTCCACCGTGTGGCGGACCCGGGCCTACGGCGACTTCTGGTCCTACATGATGGTCGCCGAGGGCGCCGTGGACATCGCCTGCGAACCCGAGCTGGAGCTCTATGACATGGCGGCCCTCGTGCCGATCGTCACCGAGGCCGGCGGGCGCTTCACCTCCCTGGAGGGCGAGGACGGGCCCTTCGGCGGCAACGCCCTGGCGACCAACGGACTGCTGCACCCGGAGGCCCTGGAGTCCCTCAACCCGGAACTGATCGGCCAGCAGCAGGCTTGATGACCGCCGTACCGCCCCCTCCCCCGGCGCCGCGGCACCCCGGCTGGGCCGTGGTGGGTGCCGTGGCCGCCGGCGGGGCCCTCGGCACCCTGCTGCGGTGGCTGCTGGTGGCCCCGGCCCCGGAGTCCGGCACCCCGGTGGCCCAGTGGGTGAGCCTGGGGATCGTGAACCTGTCCGGGTCCCTGGTGCTCGGGCTGCTCCTGGGGGTCGCCTCGCGGCGTGAGCTGCCGCGCTGGTTCGTGGCCGGGCTCGGGACCGGGCTGCTGGGGGCCTACACCTCGCTCTCCGCGGTGGTCCTGGCCGCCTCCGTGGCCCCCGTGGCCGGACTGGGCGACTTCATCCGGACCGGCTCTCCGGGCGGCTGGCCGCTCGTGGCAGGGTTGGCCGGGACCCTGCTGGCCCTCGCGGCCGGGGCCGCGCTGGGCACCATGGCCGCCGCCGCAGGACTGCGGCTGGGCGGATACCGCGCCCCCGGAACCGCGGGGCGGGCCCCATGATCATCCTGCTGCTCGCGGCGGCCGGGGCCCTGGGGGCGGTCCTGCGCCTGACGGCGGACCACTACCTTCCCGGCCGGGGCATCCTCGTGGCCAACGTCCTCGGCTCACTCGTGGCCGGGCTGACCACCGGTCTGCTCGCGGGCGCGGCGCTGGAGTTCTGGGTCACCGGGGTGGCCGGCGCGCTGACCACCTTCTCCACCGTGTCCGCGTCCACGGCACGGGACGCCCTGTCCGGGCGGCTCGCGGCCGCCGTCGGATCCTGGGCCGCCCACCTGTCCGCCGGCCTGCTGGCCGTGGGGCTGGGCCTCGCCCTGGGGATCGGCTGGTCCTGATCCGGTTCAGCGGCCGGCGGCCCGGCGGCCCGTGGGCCGCACCACCCCACCCCGGGCCGCGCGCCGCTCCTCGCGGGCCGTCCGGGACTCCTGCTCCAGGCGGTCCCGGTACAGCACCGTCAGGACCAGCGAGAGCACGATGAGCGCGAGGTAGATCGCGCCGAGCACCGGCTGGCCCACCACGAAGAGCACCACCGCTCCGAGCACGAAGAGCGCGTGCCCGGCCACGGCGTGCCACGGCCAGCCCGGACGGGCCGGCGCCTTCGGGGACAGGACGAGGCCCCACACGGCGGCCACCACCACCACGGCCACCACGGCCGCCCAGGGACTGGAGAACACCGTCAGGGCCCAGAAGCCCGCGGCGCCGAGCAGGCCCAGCTCGAGCAGGAACATCAGGACGGCGGACAAGGCGGAGCCGGTGGATTCAGGCATGATCCCACAGTCTAGGGGACGCACGGACATGACGAAGGCCCCGGGACACCATGGCTGGTGTCCCGGGGCCTTCGCCGGGGGATGGTGGAGATGGCGGGAATTGAACCCGCGTCCGATGCAGTGTTGCCAGGTCTTCTCCGGGCGCAGTGTGCTGTGGGTGTTACTCGGCCCTGGCTGTCCCGCACACAGGCAGCCAACCCGGGCCCAGCCGGATTGAGGTCTCCACCACGACCCCCGGCGAGGGTGGTGGACAGTGGCTATCTAGTTGACGCCAGGATCCGGGGCGATAGCATCCCCGGGCTGACGGACTCGTTCACTGATCAGGCAGCGAGAGCGAAGTCAGTGCGCTTAGATTCGGCACTTGTTGGTTTGCAGAGAGCGTTGACGAGATGACTCTGCATCCTCGGCCCGCTTCCCCTGTCGCGACTCACATCGTCGAAACCGATCATCCCCGTATTCAGTTGACAAACAACCGTCCATCATCCGGTCCCTGCGCGGCTTCGCTGACTCCGCGCCTGGTCCGGACTGTCCAGTGTAACGCATTCAGGGGCGGAGGTATTCCGCTCAGGCGGCGCGGCGGTTGCGCATCCGCATGGCCCGCTGGGCCTCGCGGTTGTCCTGCTTCTCCCGGAGCGCATGGCGCTTGTCATAGTCCCGCTTGCCTTGGGCCACCGCGATCTCCACCTTGACGCGACCGTCCCGGAAGTACAGCTGCAGCGGCACGATCGTGTGCCCGGCCTCCGCGATCTGGCGCGAGATCTTCGTCAGCTCCTGACGGTGCAGCAGCAGCTTGCGCCGGCGCCGGGCGGCGTGGTTGGTCCAGGAGCCGTTGAGGTACTCGGGGATGTAGACCTGCTCCAGGTAGAGCTCGTCCCCGTAGAACACGGCGAAGCCGTCCACCAGCGAGGCGTGGCCCTCCCGCAGGGACTTGACCTCGGTGCCCATCAACGAGATCCCGGCCTCGTAGGTGTCCAGGATGAGGTAGTTGTGCCGGGCCTTGCGGTTGGTCGCGATGACCTGCCGGCCGTCCGGCGTCTTCTGGTTGCCGGATCTTCCGGCGGACTTCTTGGCCACGGTTGCTCCTCTCCCGCCTCGGCCTGCATCGTGCCCGGTCTCGTGACCCGGACTGACCAGTCTACCCGCGCCGTCCGGGGTGCGGTGCCGCTACAGGAGACCTGCGGGGTTGACCGCCCGGCCGTCGAGGATGGTCTCGAAGTGCAGGTGACAGCCCGTGGAGTTGCCCGTGGTGCCGGTGTAGCCGATGACCTGGCCGCGCTGCACGTCCTGGCCGGGCGAGACGATGGACCGGGTCATGTGGTGGTACTTGGTGGCCAGGGCGCGGCCGTTGACCACCCCGTGGGAGAGGACCACGCGGTTGCCGGAGGTCCACACGGCCCAGTCGGCATTCCAGACCTCGCCGTCCGCCGCGGCCCGGATCGGCAGTCCGCAGCCGCCGCCGAAGTCCATCCCGGTGTGCACGTAGCCCCCGGCGCCCCCGTAGTCGAAGGTGCCGGACGGCGTCGGGCGCCATCCGAAGCCGGAGGTGATATAGGTGTTCAGCGGCCACTGCAGCCCCCAGCCGCTGGAGGTGCTGGCGGCCTCCTGGGCCTTGCTGGCCCGTTCCTCGGCAGCGTCCGCCTCACGGTTCGCCTGCTCGGAGGCCTCCTGCGCCCTGCGCGCGGCCGCCCGGTCCGCCTGCGCGGCCGCCTCCCGGGCCTTGCGGGCGGCCTCCTCGGCGGCACGCCGCTTGCGCTCGGCCTCGGCGACGGCCTCGCGGTGCCTCTCCTGCAGTTCGGAGGTCTTCGAGGACTCTGCCGTCAGGGCCCGCTGGCGTTCGGCGATCTGCTCGTTGACCTGGTCCTGCTCCGCGCGGTTGGCGTCGATCTGGGCCTGGATCCTCGGGCGTTCGGCCTTCAGCTCGTCCGTCAGCCGGGAGGTGCTGGTGACCATCTCGTCCAGTTCCCGCTTGGCCTCGGCGGCCTGGTTGCGGGCCTGTTCCTCCCGCTCCAGGGCCTCTTCGGCCTGGGCGCGCAGGTCCCGGATCTCGTCCTCGACGGCGGCCAGTCGCACCTCGGCGTTGACGTCCGTGGACTTGGACTGTGAGACGGAGGAGATGCGGCTGTTCTGGATGCGCAGGGCCTGGTTCGCCATCCCCATGGCGTCCGGCAGCGAGGAGTCGCTCAGCCCCAGGATGAAGGCCAGGTCCGAGGAGACCCCGCCCTGCTTGTACGCCTGGTTGGCGATCTGGCCGATCTCGGTGGCGGCCGCGTCCAGCTCCTGCTCGCTCGCGGCGATCTCCGCCAGGATCTCCGACCGGCTCGACTCGGCCTGCCGGACCCGCTCGTTCAGGGACTGCACCTCGGCGGTGGCCGCCGAGACCCGACCCTCGGCGGAGGACAGCGCCTGCTGGGCGCCGGGCAGCTGGTCCTGCAGGCCGTTCAACTCCCGGATCTTCGCGGCGATGTCCGCGTCGAGCCCCTCGAGGGACGCGTCGAGGTCCCCCTGGCGGTCCTTCAGCTCGGACTGCTCGCCGCCGAGGTCTCCGATCTCCCGGTCGATCTCCGCCTGGTTCCGCTCGGCCTGCTCGATCTGCCGCTGCAGGTCGTCGACAGAGTCCTGGGCCACGGCGGTGCCGCCCATGGACAGGGTCATGAGCGTCACCAGGCCGGCGCCCAGGATGGC
The DNA here is from genome assembly GCF_031432995.1 of Citricoccus sp. I39-566. Classification (GTDB taxonomy): domain Bacteria; phylum Actinomycetota; class Actinomycetes; order Actinomycetales; family Micrococcaceae; genus Citricoccus; species Citricoccus nitrophenolicus_A. The sequence goes on along the minus strand of NZ_CP133842.1, from coordinate 1,880,274 downwards.
GCGGGAGAGTCGGCGTCGGGTCACGGTGTGCCTCCGGTGTCGGGGGGAAAGTCGGGTGGGGACGTCACGTCGGTCACGCCGGGGCGCTGCAGGCCTGAAGGTCTCAGAACAGCATAGACGGTGTCACGTCTGTAACACGTGTATCACGCTCATCACACCTTAAGGTAACGCCTCAGGGTGAGAATCGACGAAAGCGCGGCCAGCAGGATCGCCACGCCCAGCAGGAGCGGGACCAGGACGAGCGCGTCCACGCCGGCGATGAACCCGGTCCCCGGGTACTGGCCCGTGAGCCAGTCCCCGATGAAGAACTCCGCGATCGCCCAGGTGGTCACGCTCGCCAGCACGGCCCCGATCAGCGCCGCGATGACGCCCTCCAGCAGGAACGGCAACTGGATCATGGTCTTCGAGGCACCCACCAGGCGCATGATCCCGGTCTCGCGGCGGCGGGAGAAGGCCGAGAGCCGGATGGTGGTGGCGATCAGCAGCACCGCACAGACCAGCATCACCACGGCCACGGAGACGGCGATGACGGAGGCCATGTTCATCAGGGAGAAGATCTGCTCGAGCAGCTCACGCTGGTCGGACACGATCTCCACCCCGGGCATGGCCGAGAAGAGCTCGTTGACGACCTCGTACTGCTCGGGGTCCACGAGCGCCACCCGGAAGGACTCCGGCAGCTGTTCGGCCGTGACGGTGCCGGACATCGCCGAGTTCTTGAACTGCTCCTGGAAGATCTCCAGGGCCTGCTCCTGGGACTCGTGCTCGTAGCTCTTGATGTAGGGGGCGGCAGTGGGGGACTCCAGCAGCTCCTGGATGGACTCGCGCTGCCCGTCCGTGACGGGCCCGGAGACGCAGGAGGTGGTGGTGGAGGTGTCCGTGCACAGGAAGATCGCCACCTCCACCCGGTCGTACCAGTAACCCTTCATCTGGTTGATCTGCAGCTGCAGCAGGCCGGCGGCGCCCACGAAGGTCAGCGAGATGAAGGTCACGAGGACCACCGAGACCACCATGGACAGGTTGCGGCGGATACCGGAGAAGGTCTCCCCGAGGACGAAGGCGAATCTCATGCCTGGGTCTCCTCGGCACCGGCGGCTTCGGTTCCAGCGGGTTCGGTGACAGCGGGTTCGGTGACAGCGGGCACGGTGCGGTATCCGCCCCCGGACTCGTCGCGGACGATCTCCCCGGCCTCCAGCTCCACCACGCGGCGGCGCATCTGGTTGACGATGTCGTCGTCGTGCGTGGCCATGACCACGGTGGTGCCGTTCTGGTTGATGGTGTCCAGCACGGACATGATGCCCAGCGAGGTCTCCGGGTCGAGGTTGCCGGTCGGCTCGTCCGCCAGCAGGATGTCCGGCCGGTTGACGATGGCGCGGGCGATGGCCACGCGCTGCTGCTCGCCGCCGGAGAGCTCGTGCGGCATGCGCCGCTCCTTGCCGGCCAGGCCCACGGTCTCCAGCACCTCGGGCACGTCCTTGCGGACCTGTGCCCGCCCCTTGCCGAGGACCTGCATGGCGAAGGCCACGTTGGCGTAGACGGTCTTGTTGGGGAGCAGGCGGAAGTCCTGGAAGACCACGCCGATCCCGCGGCGCAGCCTCGGCACGCGCCATGAGGGCAGCCGCGCCACGTTGCGGCCCACCACGTAGACCGCGCCGCCGCTGGCGCGCTCCTCGCGCAGCATGAGGCGGATGAAGGTGGACTTGCCGGAGCCGGAGGCGCCCACCAGGAAGACGAATTCCCCGCGCTCGAACTCCACCGTGACGTCCTGCAGGGCCGGACGGGAACGGCGGTCATAGACCTTGGTGACCTGCTCGAACCGGATCATGTTCCACACTCGCCCCCGGACACACGCGTCCTGCGGCACCAGGGGGGATCGGTAGGGGGAAGGCTCGGTGCTCGCGCAGTCCACCGTAGTCACGAAGAGATAACAGCGGTGGGATGTCGGGGCGGACGGCGCCGGTGTGTCACCGTCCCGCCCCTGGCCCGCCGGCGGCTCGGTCCAGTACTCTGCGGATCACGAGGGGTCGCCGCCACGGCGTGGCGGTACCGGCGGTCGAGGTCCGCGACGACCTCGTTGAGGGTCCCACGAGCCGAGCGGCCAGGGGATTCAGGTCCTGATTCAGGTCCTGCAGCGAGGAGGCGTGACGGTCGCACGAGCGTCAACGACTCCCCGGAGATCCTCCGGACCACCCTGCAGGTCGCAGCATCACCGCGGGTCAGCATCCGGTGCGTCCAGCACCCACGACACACCGAGGCCCGGCCACCGCGTGCGGCGACCGGGCCTCGAGCGCCCGCTGGCCGGCGTCGGGCCGGGGCGGGTGTTCTTCGTGCCGTCGGGTGCGTGCTGTCTAGTGCGTGGCGCCTAGTGCAGGGTGGCGCCGGTGGCGGCGCGGACCTCGTCCTCGCTGACGCCGGGAGCGGTCTCCACGAGCACCAGGCGTGGGTTGGCGGGATCGGTCTGGCGGTCCACGTCGATCACGGCCTTGTCCGTGATGACGCGGTCCACCACGCCCTGACCGGTCAGCGGCAGGTCGCACTGGGCGAGGACCTTCGGGGAGCCGTCCTTGGCGTTGTGGTCCATGAGCACGATCACCCGGCCGGCGCCGTGGACCAGGTCCATGGCCCCGCCCATGCCCTTGACCATCTTGCCCGGGACCATCCAGTTGGCCAGGTCGCCGTTCTCGGCCACCTGCATGCCACCGAGCACGGCCACGTCGATCTTGCCGCCGCGGATCATCCCGAAGGACTGCGAGGAGTCGAAGAAGGACGCCCCCGGGTTGACCGTCACAGTCTCCTTGCCGGCGTTGATCAGGTCCGGGTCGAGATCCTCCTCGAGCGGGTAGGGTCCGACGCCGAGGATCCCGTTCTCCGACTGCAGCACCACGGTGCGGCCGGCGGGGATGTGGTTCGGGATCAGGGTCGGCATGCCGATGCCCAGGTTGACGTAGGCGCCATCCGGCAGCTCCTGGGCAGCGCGGGCCGCCATCTCATCACGGGTCCAGCTCATCGGGTCTCCTCCCCCTCGGTGCCGGCCGGTGCGGTCCGGAGGGTCCGCTTCTCGATCGGCTTCTCGATGTCCGGACCGACCTCGACGATCCGGTGGACATAGACGCCCGGCAGGTGCACCTGGTCCGGGTCGATCTCGCCCGGCTCCACGATCCGCTCCACCTGGGCGATGCACACGCTGGCGGACATGGCGGCCGGCGGGGCGAACTGCCGGGTGGCCTTGTTGAAGACGAGGTTGCCGTGACGGTCCCCCACCGCGGCGTGCACGAGGGCGAAGTCCGTGACGATCGACTCCTCCAGCGCGTAGGCCTTCTCGCCCGTGCGGCCCATCTCGAAGGTGCGGATGTCCTTCGGCTGGGAGGCCTTGGCCACCGTGCCGTCCTGGTGGTACTTCATCGGCAGGCCACCGTCCGCCACCTGCGTCCCCACGCCGGAGCGGGTGTAGAAGGCGGGGATGCCGGCGCCACCCGCGCGGAGCTTCTCCGCCAGGGTGCCCTGCGGCACCAGCTCGACCTCCAGCTCGCCCTCCAGGTACTGCCGCGCGAACTCCTTGTTCTCTCCCACGTAGGAGGAGATCATCTTGGAGATCCGGCCGGCGCCCAGCAGGATGCCGAGCCCCCAGCCGTCCACCCCGCAGTTGTTGGAGACGATGGACAGGTCCTTCGCCCCCTGCTCCTTGAGGGCCTCGATCAGCTGGATCGGGTTGCCGGACAGGCCGAAGCCGCCCACGGCCAGCAGGGAGCCGTCCGGGATGTCCGCGACGGCCTCGGCCGCCGACGCCACCGTCTTGTCCAAACTCATGGTGTACCTACTCTCTTCCTCGTGTGGTGTCACTGGGCTGTGGTCTCACTGGGCGGTCCAGCCGCCGTCCATGGTGTAGGAGGCGCCCGTGGTCATGCCGGCGGCGTCCGTGGCCAGCCAGACCACGAGCGCGGCGACCTCCTCCGGCTCGGTCAGCCGCTTGATCGCCGAATGCGTGAGCATGATCTTCTCCAGCACCTCGCCCTCGGAGATGCCGTGCGTGCTGGCCTGGTCCGCGATCTGCTGCTCCACCAGGGCGGTCTTCACGTAGCCGGGGTTGATGCAGTTGGACGTCACGCCGTGGGGGCCGCCCTCCAGGGCGGTCACCTTGGACAGTCCCTCCAGCCCGTGCTTGGCGGAGACGTAGGCGCTCTTGAAGGCCGAGGCCCGCAGCCCGTGGGCCGAGGACAGGTTGATGATCCGTCCGAAGCCCCGCTCGTACATGCCCGGCAGCGCGGCGCGGGTCAGCAGGAACGGGGACTCGAGCATGAGGCGGTGGATGAAGCGCCAGGCCTTCGGGTCGAACTCGTGGACGGGGGCCACCCGCTGGATGCCGGCGTTGTTCACCAGGATGTCCGTGTCCAGCTCCAGGTCCTCGAGGGCCTCGGTGTCCGCCAGGTCGGCCACCCAGGCCGTGCCCCCGACCTCGGCGGCCAGCGCCTCGGCCGTCTCGGCGTTGAGGTCCGCCACCGTGACCGTGGCCCCCGCCGCGGCGAGGGCACGCACGCAGGCGGCCCCGATCCCGGAGGCCCCACCGGTCACCACGGCCCTGCGCCCGACCAACAGGCCCTCGCGGAAGATGGAGGCCCCGTGCTGGGGCCGGTCCTGCTGGGTCGGTGCGTCGGTCATGGTGGTGCCTGCCTTTCGTGCGTGGGGGTCAGGGGTGCGGTCGGGGGGGGGGGCTCGGTCGGGAGAGCCGGTGGACCAGGCGCAGGCCGCAGGGGGCTAGAGGCTCAGCAGCAGGGCCTCGCCCTGACCGCCGCCGCCGCACAGGCTCACGGCGGCCCGTCCGCCGCCGCGCCGGGACAGCTCCAGGGCGGCCGTCAGGGCCAGCCGGGCACCGGAGGCGCCGATGGGATGGCCCAGGGCGATGGCGCCGCCGTGGATGTTGGTCCGCTCCGCCGGGTAGTCCAGGTCCTTGAGGGACTGGACCACCACGGCGCCGAAGGCCTCGTTGATCTCGATGAAGTCCAGGTCCTGCACGGTCCAGCCGCCCTTGGCCACCGCCGCCCGGATGGCGTTGGCCGGCTGGGAGTGCAGGGAGGAGTCCTCCGGGCCGGCGACCTGCCCGGCTGCGCCCACGGTGGCCAGGATGGTCAGTCCCCGCTCCTCGGCGAAGGCCCGCGACGTCACCACGAGGGCGGCGGCGCCGTCGGAGATGGGCGAGGAGTTGCCGGCCGTGATGGTGCCGCCCTGGCTGAACGCCGGGCGCAGCCCGCCCAGGGATTCCACCGTGGTGTCCGGGCGGACTCCCTCGTCCGTGGAGACCGTAAGCGGCTCGCCCTTGCGCTGCGGGATCTCGATCGGCGCGATCTCCGCCTCGAACACCCCCTCGGACTGCGCCGCGGCGGCCCGTTGGTGGGAGGCCGCGGCGGGCTCGTCCTGGGCGGCGCGGTCGATCCGCCTCTCGGCATTTCCGTCCTCGGTCAGGTCCCCCATGGACTCCTTGCTCAGGGCGTCCGTCAGGCCGTCATAGGCGACCGAGTCCAGCACCGTGGTGGGGCCGTACTTGTACCCCTGACGGGCACCCATCAGCAGGTGCGGCGCGTTGGTCATGGACTCCTGGCCGCCGGCCACCACCACGGTGGCCTCGCCCAGCCGGATCAGCCGGGCGGCATCGATCACGGCGGTCAGCCCGGAGAGGCAGACCTTGTTGACGGTCACCGCCGGCACGTCCCAGCCGACCCCGGCCGCCAGAGCCGACTGCCGGGCCGGGTTCTGGCCCTGCCCCGCCTGCACGACCTGGCCCATGATGACCGCCTCCACGTCTCCGGCTTCCACCCCGGAGCGCTGCAGGGCGTGCCGGATGGCGTGGGCCCCCAGGTCCATGGCCGTCAGGGAGGCCTGCTGGGACAGCAGCCGGGTGAAGGGGGTCCGCGCCCCGCCGACGATCACCGCGTCCTGGGCCGAGCGCTGCTCTGCCGCGACGGGGGTGGAGGCCGGGGTGGTGGGGTTGGTGGACATCGATACTCCTTGGTGAATCACGATTAACTGGTGGTGTAGACGTTACCCGGGCTGGGCTCAGGCGAGGCCGAGCAGGAACAGCGCGCCGAGCAGGATGGCCACGGTGAGGGCCGGGACCACGAGGGTGACCATGCCGATGTCCTTGTAGGACTGGCGGTGGGTCATGCCGCAGACGATCAGCAGGGTGACCACCGCGCCGGAGTGCGGCAGGGTGTCCAGCCCGCCCGCGGCCAGGGCCGTCATCTTGTGCATGATCTCCAGGCTCACGCCCTGCTCCACGGCGAGGTTCCGCAGCTCCTCGCCAAAGGCGTTCAGGGCGATGGTCATGCCGCCGGAGGAGGAACCGGTGATGGCCGCGGTCACCGAGGTGGACACCACGGAGGTGACCAGGGCGCCGCCGCCGATATTGAACACCGAGTCGCGGATGAAGGCGAACGCGGCCACGGAGGCCACCACGGCGCCGTAGCCGACCTCGGAGCCGACCGAGAAGATCGGCAGCATGGAGCCCTTCACGCCCTCGGCGAAGCCCTTGCGCAGCGCGGCGAACTCGCGGATGTTGAAGGCCACGATCACCAGGATGGCGACGAGCAGGCCCAGGATCACGGCCCAGATGCCGGAGCGTCTGTCCATGTCCACCCCGCCGAACTTCTCCTCGGCGAGGTAGCCCCACTCCAGGTTCGGGAAGATCAGCAGGGTGCAGGCGAAGGTGACGGCGAAGACCGTCAGCAGCGGGATGAAGGGCAGGAGCGGATGGCGAGGGGCCAGCATGGCCTGCACGCCGTGGGCGTTGTCCTCGGCCTCGACGGCCGGCCGGTCCTCGGCGCGCTCCTGCTCGCGCAGTGCGGCTCCGGGGCCGCGGCCGGTTCCGGGGCGGGAGGCAGGGCGGGAGGCTGAGTGGGAGGCTGAGTGGGAGGCGGCACGGGCGGCCGCGTGGATGCCGGACCTGCCGTCCGCCGTCGTCGCCCCGAGGCCCTCGAAGTGCTCGCCCTTGGCCTGCAGCGACCTGCGGCGGTACTCCAGCCAGGCCCAACCGCCGCCGAAGATCATCACGGCGGCGATGATGCCCAGGATCGGGGCCGCGTAGGCCCCGGTGCCGAAGAATTGGCCGGGGATGAGGTTCTGCACCTGCGGGGTACCCGGCAGGGCGGTCATGGTGAAGGTGAAGATGCCCAGGGCGATCGTCCCGGGGATCAGGCGCTTCGGGATGTCCGCCACCCGGAACAGCTCACGGGCCAGCGGGAACATCACGAAGGCCACCACGAACAGGCTGATGCCGCCGTAGGTCATCAGCGCCGAGGTGATGACGGTCGCCAGGATGGCGTTGCGGGCGCCGATCCAGCCGGTCACCGTGCGGGCGATGGACTCGGCGTAGCCGGTCACGGTCATCAGCAGGCCAAAGATGGCGCCGAGCAGGAAGATCGGGAAATAGCTCCCGACGTACCCGGCCATGGCCGGCATGAAGATCTCGGTGTAGGACGCCAGGATGGGCGCCCCCGAGAACACCAGCGCCACCACGGAGGCGATCGGCGCCGCGATGATGACCGGCATCCCGCGGTAGGCCAGCGTGATGAGCAGGACGAGGGACAGGATGATCCCGATGATCCCCAACAACATGGGTGATGACCTCTCGACGGGAGGAACGGCCGCCGCACCGGGGTGAGGTGCGTCACCGTGGTGCTTGGGCACCATGAACCAGCATGAAGCTGAAGAGTGATTCAGGCTACGTTCGGCGCTTCAAGGGAAGGGCGCCGGTTTCGTAGCCAGCTACGAAGACGCTACCCGCGCCGGCTCCCCCGGTGGGCAGCGAGCGCCCAGGAGGCCTCGATCAGGGTCTCCGGGGCGTGCACGTTCGAGCCGGTGATCTCCTGGTAGCGCTTGAGCCGGTACCGGAGGGTGTTAACGTGCACGGGGATGGAGGCGGCGGCGAGCGGGATGCTCAGGCCGTGCTCCAGGTAGGCATCCAGCGCCTCCAGCAAGAGCTCGCCGAACGTGCCCTCCTCGAGCAGCGGGGCCACGTGCCGGACGTGCAACAGCTCGGTGGTCTCGGGGCTGGTGAGGATCCCCATCCGCCAGGACAGCCGCTCGGCGTCCACGAGCCCGTCCCAGCCGACCCGGCGGGCGGCCTCCAGCACGCGACTGGCGCCCTCGAAGGAGTCCACTAGGTCCTCCAGGGCCACCGGGGTGCCCACCGCGATGGTGACGCCGGGCTCGGGACGGCCCGGGCCGACGTCGCCCACCAGGATCCCCACGGCCCCGGTGCCGCGGGCCGCGGCCAGCAGCCGCGTGCCGGAGCGTTCGGCCCAGTCCTGCAGCCGGGCGGTGGGATCGGCGGTGCTCCCGGGGCCGGCGTCGGCCCGCACCACGCGGACGGGGCTCTCCAGCGGGATGTCGAAGCTGGCGGCCCCGGCCAGCAGGCCGGTGCGGTCCAGGACACCGACGACGGCGTCCCGGATCCACTGGGTGCGGCGGTTGGAGTCCGCCACGGCCTGGGTGATGGAGCGGTCGCGGTAGACCACGACGGCCCGGGTGGTGAAGGCGTCTCCGAGGGACCACAGCAGGGTGCTGAAGGACAGGACCGTCTCGGCCGGCACCTGATAGCGCGGGGCCGCCGCCAGCAGGTGGCGCAGGATGATCGACAGGCACGCCCGGAAACCGGCCAGCACGTTGGCGATCTCGACGCCCTGGGCCATGCGTTCCTCGGTGAGGGTCTCCGCCTCGTCGATCCCCTCCGGGTCCGGGGCGCGGCCCTCGAGCAGCGTGCGGATGCTCAGGGCCCGGTTGCGGCGGGCGGAGGCCTTCAGGGAGTCGCTGCTGACCGTCTCGTAGCCGGGGATCGTGGCCCGGAGGGTGTCGACGGTCTCGGCCAGGATCGCGTCATCCGCCGCGAGCGACTCGACCAGATCCCGCACAGGATCACGCGCGGGTTCCATTCCAGCCGCCTCCTCCGCCGGACCGATCGGTTTCGGTCCCACTGTACGTCCGCGATGTCCGCAACGCCGGCCCGGAACTGCTGGGCTGCCCCGGGTGACTACGCCCCGCGCTCCGCGAGGGCCGCGAGCCGGTCGATCGAGGCCATCAGGTGCGCCGGGGTGTAGGAGCTGGCCCGGGCGAAGCGGCTCTCGTCCGCCAGCCGGGTCCAGTCGTAGGTGTGCCGCACGAGGGTGGCGCCCTGAGGTGCCGGCTCCAGTTCCCAGCGCCAGAGGTGGCCGCGGGGCTCCTCCCCCGCCGGGGCGGGCAGCCAGGCGATGAGCCGGCCCTCGGCGAACTCGACCACATGGTTCTCGCGGGACTGTCCGTTGGTCAGCTCGGTGACGAACACGTCTCCGACCGCGTGCACGCGCCGGCCTTCCGCGGAGCGGGCCAGGTTGTCATTGCCGTCCCATTCCGGCTGGCGGGCCGGGTCGGCGATCAGCTCGAAGATCCCCGACGCCGGCGCGCGCACCGAGCGCTCGGCGGTGGCGATGCGCTCGTGCACCGGGGGCAGGCCGGGCTGGGGATCCATGGCGCTCAGGTCCTTCAGTCGTCGCTGTGCTTGGCCCCGGCGCGCCAGCGGATGCCGGCGTCGATGAAGCCGTCGATGGATCCGTCGAACACCGAGGCGGGGTTGCCCTCCTCGTGGTTGGTGCGCAGGTCCTTGACCATCTGGTAGGGGTTCAGCACGTAGGAGCGCATCTGGTCCCCCCAGGAGGCCTTGACGTCCCCGGCCATCTCCTTCTTCTTCGCGTCCTCCTCGGCCTTGCGCACGAGCAGCAGGCGGGACTGCATGACGCGCAGGGCGGCGGCGCGGTTCTGGATCTGGGACTTCTCGTTCTGCATCGAGACCACGATCCCGGTGGGGATGTGCGTCATGCGCACGGCGGAGTCGGTGGTGTTGACCGACTGCCCGCCGGGGCCGGAGGACCGGTAGACGTCGATCTTCAGCTCGGTCTCGGGGATGTCGATCGAGTCGTCCGACTCGATGAGCGGGATGACCTCCACGGCGGCGAAGGAGGTCTGGCGGCGACCCTGGTTGTCGAAGGGGCTGATCCGCACCAGGCGGTGGGTGCCGGCCTCCACGGACAGGGTGCCGAAGGCGTAGGGGGCGTTGACCTCGAAGGTGGCCGACTTCAGCCCGGCCTCCTCGGCGTAGGCGGTGTCCATGACCTTGGTGGACCAGCCGCGCTGCTCGGCCCAGCGCAGGTACATGCGCATCAGGATCTCGGCGAAGTCGGCGGCGTCCACGCCGCCGGCGCCGGCACGGATGGTGATGACGGCGTCACGCTCGTCGTACTCGCCGGAGAGCAGGGTGACGATCTCCAGCTCCGACATGGTCTTGCGAATGGCCTCGAGCTCCTTGACGGTCTCCTCGCGGGCCGCGTCGTCGTCCTCCTCCGCGGCCAGCTCGACCATGACCTCGAGGTCGTCGATGCGCTGTTCCAGCCTGTTGATGCGCTCCAGCTCGGACTGGCGGTGGGAGAGCTTCGAGGTGACCTTCTGCGCCGCCTCCGGGTCGTCCCAGAGGTCCGGGGCCCCGGCCTGCTCGCTCAGCTCGGCGATGTCCGCCCGGATCCTGTCCATGTCCGAGACCTGCTCGATGTTGGACAGCGTGGAGCGCAGGTGCGCGATTTCTGCGGTGTAGTCAGTCTCAGCCATGGTGGAGACCACACTACCGCGCGGCGGGGCCGGTTCCTGTGCACGCCCGACGACGGCCCGGTTCCGGCGCGCTGGAGCGCGCCCTGGGGAGGGGGTACGTACCGGACGGGTGACGGGCACGCGGGGCCGGTCACCCGTCCGCGCACTACATTCTTCAGTCACCGGGCAGATCCCGCTGCTCGGTGACCGCGGGCGCCGTGCCCCCACCGACAGGATCCCGATGACCCGCACCCGCCTTGAGCCCGGCTGGTTGACCCGCGTGCTGACCGCTGCGGCAGCCCTCACCCTCTTGACCCCGGCCGCCGCAGTCCCTGCTCAGGCGGCCGGGGTGGACATTCCCGACCCGGTCTTCCGGGCTTGCCTCAGCCACCATCTCAGCCAGCCATCGAACGACCCGATCACCGCTGCGGAGCTGGCGGGATTGGAGGACGTTGATTGTCAGCCGTGGAGATGGGACGACGATGGCCTCCAGATACGGGACATCACCGGGGCAGAGCACTTGACGGGCCTCACCGCCCTCAGTATCGCTGAGAACCAGGTCAGTGACCTGACACCCCTGGCAGGGCTCATCGATCTCGAGTACCTGGCCGTCAACAGCAATGAGGCCCTCGTGGACATCGCTCCGCTGGCCGACCTCACGAACCTGAGCATCCTGGATCTATTCGGCAACGACATCACCGACGTCGAGCCTCTCCGGGACATGGTCCAGCTCGAGGAGCTGTACATCGCTGCCACGCCCGCTGGAGCTGGTGTCAGCGACATCTCACCGCTGGCCGGGCTCACCCGCCTCACCACCCTGATGATCGCCCAGGGAACCTTCAGTGACCTGACTCCGCTGTCGAACATGAAGGACCTCGCCGACCTGACCTTGTGCGGGTGCGCTGCCCCCAACGGTGGCAACAACGTCAGCGATCTGACCCCACTGGCCGACCTCCCGAACCTCAAGTACCTGTTCCTGGACGACAACCGGATCACCGATGCCTCCCCCATGGCCCACGCCGTCGCAGAGCGCGGCCTGCATGTCCTCGCCGAATATCAGAATCACGATGTCGAGGCAACGGTCGGTGAAACGGTGCGGATGCCGACGGTCAAGGACACCCGGGCTCAGACGGTTGCGCCTCTTTCGTGCACCGGCCCCTCCGGCCCCTGCCTCACCTCGCTGGTCTCCGACGGTGGAACCCCGGCGTTCACGGCTCCCGCCGCTGGAGAGTATGTCATCGAGTACGACGGGGAGGACTACGACCATTTCAGCCTGACGCTGACCATCACGGCCACGGTTGCGGAAACGCCGGTTGACCCCACTGATCCGGTCGACCCCATCGGTCCGATCCAGGAGTTCACCGACGTGACGGAGGACCACAACTTCTTCGACGAGATCACCTGGTTGGCCGGAGAGAACATCACCACCGGCTACGCGGACGGCTCCTTCGGCCCAGGCCTCCACATCACCCGTGGTCAGATGGCAGCCTTCCTCTACCGCATGGCCGGCGAACCAGAGTTCACCGTTCCCGCAGTGTCACCTTTCCAGGACGTCGAGACCACCGACTCCTTCTACCGGGCCATCGCCTGGATGGGCGAACGCGACATCACCACCGGATACGCCAACGGCAGCTACGGACCCGTTGACACGGTGACACGCGGCCAGATGGCCGCCTTCATCCACCGCCATGCGGGCTCTCCAGCCGTCACCACCGGATCGGATTTCGCTGACGTGCCGGACGGCAGCACCTTCGACACCCCCATCAGCTGGTTGGTCCAGGAGGAGATCACCCTCGGTTACGCCAGCGGTGCCTATGGGACCCATGACGCCGTGACCCGGGGTCAGATGGCCGCCTTCCTCTACCGGTTCCATCACTGAGCACCCCGGTCCACATGCTGGAGGACAGCGGGGTCCTGCGTGGTGAGGACATCCATCTCCTCGCCGCCATCACAGGTCAGCAGGGACAGGGTGACCTCCTCGCCGGCGCCGCCTGAGCCGACCGTGTGGCGAGCCGCCACGGACCAGGTGCCGCCAGCGTCCTCCCAGCGGAGCAGGCGCTGCAGGTCGGGGTGCTGGGTGTCTTCGGCGGTCATGCCGATCTCCTGTCTATCGGGTCAACGCGGTCCGGGACGAGCTCGAGGCCACCACCGTGACTCCTTGGGGCACGATCCAGTTCACGACCGGCGGGCGGGCAGTGGCGGTCAGCACCACGTCCACCGTCTGCCCGCCATCACCCACCGAGACCGACTCAACCTTCAGCCCTTCGAAACGGCCGTGCGCCCCCGCCGCGGCGAGGTATCCGGCGACGGCCTCGGCGGCGGCGCCGTCGTCGAGGATCGGGACGTTGCCCGACTCGGCGCCCTCCTCCACGGCGATCGTGAAGCTGTCCGCTGCGGCCAGGGTGGCGCCGTCCGCGGCCGAGAGGAGTTTGCGGGCCTCCAGGTTGACCGTGGTCACGGCGAGGATGACGGTGGCCAGCAGCAGGCAGATCACGCTCAGCCCGACCACGAGGACCGTGGTCTGGCCCTCGTCGTTCGCGTCCTTCGTCCGGCCCTCGGGCTCTCGACTCATCCGAACCTCGGCACGGGTTGCTGGGAGGTGCTGGTGACCGTTGCCGCGGCGGCGTCCCAGCCCAGGCCCTGCGGCAGCAGGGGGACGGGGACCCGGATCGAGATCTCCACGGACACGGACGAACCGGGCTCGAGGCACGGGCTGGCCGAACAGGAGACCGAGGACTGCGCCACCGAGGGGTGCAACCCGTAGTCACCCAGCGTCAGGGCGACCACCGCGTCCGCGCGGCTGGCAGCACTCGAAGGGTCCGGGGCGGTCACCATCGCCTGCGCCGCCTGATCCGCCGCTGCCACGGAGGCATAGGCGGCGGACTGGATCTGGCTGGTCAGCATCAGGAAGTAGATCACGGGAATCAGCAGCAGGGTGGCCAGCAGCACGAACTCCACGGTGGCTGAGCCCTCCTCGCCGCGCGCATCCAGGGCGCGCTCGGTACCGGCCTCGGCACCGGCCTCAGTACCGGTAGGCATGGCCGTCCGCCTCCAGTCCCACGGGGCCGGAGAGGAACCCGACCATGGGCATCTGGGTCCGCACGGTGACCCGGACGAGATCGGTCCCCTCGCCGCCGACGACCACTGCTGAGACATCAGCCCTCTCGCCGCCGGGAATCGCTCCGGCGAGCAGGTCTGCGGTCCTGGCCGCGCCGTCGTCAGGCGTCCGGTCACCCAGCGCCCCGTACCGGGCGCCGGCACTGGCCGCATCGATCAGGGTGTTGCGGACATGGATGATGATGCCGAACTGCAGGATCGCGGCGAAGATGAGCGCCAGCAGCGCCATCACCATGACGGACTCGGCCACGGCCGACCCGCGGTCGCCAGGGTCACTGCGGCTCATGCTCAGTTCTGGGTGACCTGGCTGATGGCCTGGTTGAAGAGGTCGGTCAGGGCCGGTCCGGCGATGGCCAACAGTCCGGCGACCAACACAGCCGACATGAGGGTGATCATCACCCAGCCGGGGACGTCACCGCGCTCGTCGTCGCGGGCGTCGGCCAGCAGGGTGGCGATGGCTGCCAGGAGTCGGTACTGCGGAGCGTTCTGATGATTCATGGTCCCCTCCAGGACTGGTGGTCTCGTGAGTGTCGGGTTCGGGTGGGTTCAGTGGACGGATGGACGGGAAACGGTGATGGTCTGGGGCTCAGAAGCCGAGGTTCATGATGGAGATCCCGGGATACACGGCGAAGACGACCGTCAGGGGAAGGATGCCGAAGACCAACGGGGTCATCATGCCGATCTCCTTGCGGCCGGCGGATTCCAGCAGTTCGCGCTTGGACAGTTCCCGGACGTCCTTGGCCTGTGCCCGGAGCACGTCAGCCAGGGGCGTCCCTCGTTCCAGGGCCACGAGGATGCCTTCGATGAAGCGTTCCACCGGGGCCAGCTGGATCCGCCGGGCGCAGGACTTCAGGGCGACGTGGATGGAGGACCCGGAGCGCATGTCCGCCAGGACCGTGGCGAACTCGCCTGCCAGCTCCCCACGGGCCGTGGTGGCCACGCGTTCCAGTGCCCCGGCGGCGCTGTCCCCCGCACTGACGGAGAGGGCGACGAGCTCGGCCACGGAGGGGAACTCGCTCAGGATCCTGGTCCGCCGCCGGTTGACCTGACCGGTGAGGACGTTGTCCCTCAGGAAGAAGGCCGCCACGGCCAGGGACACCACCAGCACCACTCCCAGGAAGGGGTTCAGCGCGCCGTTGACGGCGAGCGCGACGCATCCGGCCACCCCGGCGGCAGCTGCCGCGGCGGCGGCGATGAGCTGTTGGGCACGGTAGTCCTGCACGGAGAGGTCGGAGCCGGCCGCTTCGAGCTTGCGCTCAAGCGCCTGGTTGCCGAGGTTGAACCGCCCCAGCAGCCGGACCCCTTCGGCGAGCACTGGCCGCAGGATCCTGCCCAGGGCTCCCCAGGGAGATACCACAGCCTGCTCGGCCAGGAGCGTCGAGGCCGGGGCATGGTGCCGCAGCTGTGGCTCCACCCGGCGGGCCAGGGACGGCCGCCATCCCCACGGCAGCGCGATCAGCACCAGGGCGAGGCCTGCGCCCAGGGCCAGCCCCAACATCAGGGCCATCGCGAACGTCGTCATCTACAGCACCCTCTGCTCTGGGGGCAGGGTCCCGATCTTCAGCATCAGCTGGTAGCAGATGAAGGAGACCACCAGTCCGGCGGCCAGCACCAGCAGCCCGGAGAAGGTCTGGTAGACGCGGACGGCCTCCGGCTGGGTTCCCAGCAGGAGCAGCACCACCCAGGGCGCCGCCACGGCCAGCCGGGCGGCGTTGACCGTCCACGACTGCCGCGATTCCAACTCGCTGCGTGTCCTGGCGTCCTCCCGCAGGAACTCGGACAGGGTGGACAGCAGATTGCCGATGTCCGCCCCGCCGACCTCTCGGGTGAGCCGCAGGGAGGCGATGAGCCGATCGGCCACCGGGTCCGCCATCCGGAACTTGAGGTGGTCCAGGGAGTCGGTGAAGCGCAGCCCGGAACGATAGTCCCGGGCGAACTCACGGAAGGCGGGCTGGAGCTCCACCGGTCCCTTCTCGCCCAGCTGGATCAGTGCCTCGGGTAAGGTCAGGCCGGCCCGGATCGCGGACCGCAGGTGGTCCACGGCGTCCGGCCACACATCGCGCAGCAGGGTGCGCCGCTTCTTGGACTGCCATGTCACCGCGACCCACGGCACCAGGGCGCCGAAGGCCCCGAAGCACAGGGCGATCGGCAGGGCACGGGTCAGGATGAACACGGCCAGCAGGGCCACCATTCCGCACCCGATCATGGCGGCCACCAGCCCGGCGGGCCCGACCCTTTCGACCCCGGCCTGGGCCAGTGCCTGCCGCATCCTGCTGTCCCGGCGCGGCGTGTGCGGATCGGTGTCCCGTGGCCAGAACGACCACCACACCAGGAACAGGCCGGATCCCAGCATCAGGCCGAGCAGCAGCGCCATCAGCCGACACCCACCACGGAGCGGACATCGTGGCCGCGCGACTCGAGCTTGTGGTTCTCCAGCATCGCGGAGGGGTTGAGGACCAGCTGACCGTCCACGCGGTGGAACACGGTCGAGGACTCGATGAGGCCCTCCTCGACCCGGGTACCGACGGAGAGGATCTCCTCCACCGTCCGGTGGCCGTTGCGGTCACGCGAGCAGTGCACCACGAGGTCGAAGCAGGAGGCGACGGTCGGGACCACGAAGTTCCGGGAGATGTTCTCCCCGGCCATCAGCGGCAGGGTGCAGATCTTGGTCAGCGCGTCCGCCGCGCTGTTGGCGTGGAGGGTGCACATGCCGGGCATGCCGCTGTTCAGGGCGATCAGCATGTCCAGGGCCTCTGCCTCACGGACCTCACCGACGATGAGCCGGTCCGGGCGCATGCGCAGGGCCTCCTTGACCAGGCGGCGCAACGGGATCTCGCCGTGGCCCTCCAGGTTCGGCTGCCGGCACTGCATCTGGACCACGTCCCGCAGCGGCATCTTGAGCTCGAAGATCTCCTCGACGGTCACCACCCGCTCCCGGCTGCCGATCGAGGCGGCCAGGCAGTTCAGCAGGGTGGTCTTGCCGGCCTGGGTCGCGCCGGAGACCAGGATGTTCAGTCCCGCGTCCACGCTCGCGTCCAGGAATCGGGCCGCCTCCGGGCTCAGGGACCCGGACCGGACGAGGTCCTCGAGCCGGTGTGCACGCACCACGAACTTGCGGATGTTGACCGACCAGTGCCGCCGCGTGATGTCCGGGATGACCACATGGAGACGTGAGCCGTCCGGCAGGGCCGCGTCCACGAAGGGTGAGGACAGGTCCAGGCGGCGGCCCGAGGTCTTGAGCATCCGTTCGACGAGATCCCGGACGTTCTCCTCGGTCAGGGTGATGTTCGTGAGCTCGGAGACCCCGCCCCGCGCGCAGAACACGGCCGTGGGTGAGTTGATCCAGATCTCCTCGACCGTCTCGTCGTCCAGGAGCGGTTGGAGCGGCCCGAAACCCGCCACGGAGTCGAAGACCGTCTTGACCGCGTCGGCACGGTCCGGGAGCAGCGGGAGCGAGCCGATCAACGAGCGCGCGTCATAGTCGGCCGTGGCGTCCTGGACCAGGCGGCGGACCTCGTCCGGCTCGCGCTGAGGGTCCAGGCCGCGCCGGCGGATCAGTTCGCGGACCTCGTCCTCCAGGATGCGGACGGCTTCCATGGTTCCCCCTCCAGGACCGGGCCGATGGCGTGGCCCTTCGACTCCGAGAGTACCGAGTTCTCCACCGGCGTCCCACTGGTCCTCACGAATCTGTGGACAATCCCCGGCCCCGGGCGTGTTGTCCACAATGGGTCCGGCCCGGCGCGCGCCGGGCCGGAGTTTCGGGGCACGCTGGGCGCATCCGATCCGACGACGTCGGCGAAGAACGGCAATAAACGGTGAAACTGGAGGTCAACCGGGCGTGTGGTTGCGGGTCCTGGGTCTGCCGGCGACGGCCGGCCAGTGGTGGCAGGTGGTCAATCCTCCCTGCGGTCCTGTGCAGGACCCGTGGGAGATGATCGATGCACTATTACGCGGGCGGTTCCCCGGGTATCGCTTCTCCTGTCCCTGGCCGTTCGGCGAAGTGTTGCCCCCGGGCCGGGTCCATACCGTGGTGGCACGACCCGGGGAGGAACCGCCGCAGGGGCTCCCGTCGGGGTCCCGGAGGGACGGACCGGAGGTCCTGGTGATCACCGAGGACGGGCCCGACGCCGGCCGGCTGGCTCCCCTACCCCGGTCGGGTCTGACGGTGGGCCGCAATGGCGCCGCATGGCGCCTGGCCGACCCGTTCCTCTCGGCCCCCCACTTCCGGCTGGACATGGAACCAGACGGTGTCCGCATCACCGATCTGGCCCCGAGCCCGCGGCCCACTGCCCACTGCTATTCCTGGTGGCACGGCGACCGCCCCCACCGGGCCGGTAGTTCTGTGTTCCGGCTGGCCCGGGGCCGCCCCCACCCGCTGACACCGGTCGGGGAGCTGCCCGGGCTGGTCGTCGACCCGGGATCGGAACCGGCACGCCCCAATCCCCTGATGCAGGCGATCATGGCCGCCGGTCCCCTGGTCATCGGCGTCGTCATGGCCGTGGTCACGGGCCTGTGGTACTTCCTGTTGTTCAGTCTGGTCTCCGTGGCCGTGGTGGCGGTCATGTGGTCTCAGCACCGGGCCGCCGCCCGGCGCCACGGCCGACGGATCCGGGACGGCGCCCAGCGCATCCGTGATCAGCTCGACGCCCTGGCCCCCACCCCGGGCCGCCTGTCGTGGGCCGCACGGTCCGATGCGGCGGACCGCTTCGGGGTCGGCGGCGGGGCGCCGTCCGCACCGGACGGCCCGCTGGTCCGCTGGGGTGCCGGCACGGCCCGACTCCCGTTGGCCTCGGCGAAGGACGGCGGCTCCTGGGACCGCTGGGCCACGGTGGAGCTGCCGGCCACTTCGGTGCTACGCCCGGACCATGCGACCCTGGTCACCGGCCAGCCCTCCACCCTGCGCGCCCTGGCGTACTGGCTGCAGGTGCAACTGTGCCGTGACGCCGTGGCCACGGGGCGTGGCGTCCTCGTGGCCACCCCGGACGGCGAGTCCCGGTGGGGTGACGCTGATGGGGGAACATCCGGCACCGTCCTCTGCTGGCCGGGGGCCGCCGCCCCACCCCTTCCGGACGGCTGGCATCGCGTGATCCTCAACGAGGCCGGCCCGCCGGGCGGCCGGGCGGGCGCTCCCGAGGTCACGACGGTGGCGCAGGACCGATTGGACCCGGACCAGGGCGTGGCGAGGCTCGGAGACCTCGAGTTCACGGCGTTCAGGTATCACGGCATGAGCGCCTCGACCGCGGACTGGCTGCTGGACGAGCTGGGTGCCGCGGCCCGCCCACCTCGTCAGACCGGTGCGGCCGTGCTGGTACTGCCTGACCCCCTGATGACCGGCGCGGCCGTCGACTCCCTGAGGGTGGAGCTGACCTCCGGCCAGGAGGCCGTCGCCATCGACCTGGTGTCCCACGGTCCCCACGTGCTCGTGGCGGGCACCACCGGATCGGGCAAGTCGGAGCTGCTGTTGACGTTGCTGACGGGCCTGGCGGCCGCCCACCCCGCCACGGAGGTGTCCTTCGTCCTGATGGACTTCAAGGGTGGTTCCTCCTTCGCCGCCCTGGCCGAGCTGCCCCACACCATGTCCGTGGAGACCAACCTCGCGCAGGCCGAGTCCCTGCGCACCTTCGACGCGCTGAGCGCCGAACTGCGGCGCCGGGAGGAGCTGTTCCTCGCCGCCGGGGCCCCCGATTTCCGTTCCTATCGACGCGCGCACCCGGAGGCGGACCTGCCGCGGCTCGTGGTGGCTGTGGACGAACTCCGCGTCCTCATGGACGACCATCCGCAGGCCGCCGCGCTGCTGGCCCGTCTGGCCGCCACCGGACGTTCCCTCGGATTCCACCTGGTCCTGGCCACCCAGCGGGCCCAGGGTGCCGTGGGCCCTGACGTCCGGTCCAACCTCGGCACCGTGATCTGCCTGCGGACCGCCACGGAACAGGAGTCTTGGGACCTGCTGGGGACTGCCGAGGCCTTCACCATCCCGGCCGACGCCCCGGGACGGGCCTACCTCAAGCACGGCGGCCAGCCGGCCCGGCCGTTCCGCGCCGGTCAGTTCTCCGCAGTCACCGGCCCGCCGACCCTGGCCCCGTGGACGCGGGGTCCCACGGCCGCCGTCCCCGCCCCGTGGCCGGAACTGGTGGGCCTGATCCGGGGCGAGGCCGAGACCCGCGGCCTGCCGGTCCCGCAGCAGGCGGTCACCCCCGCCCTGCCGGGGTCCTGGACCCCCGCGCCGGCCGAGCGGTCTGCGGTGCCCGGCGCCGTCGTCGTGGGCCTGGGCGACCTGCCCCGGCAGCGAGCCCAGGTTCCCGTGCGCTGGCGGCCCGGGCTGGATGCACCGGCCGCGTGGATCGGTACGGCGGCCGGCGGGGTGGACGAAGCCGCCCGGAACGTCCTGACCCAGCTGGCCCAGCTGGTCGATCACGGTCCCGGCCCAGACGCTGCCAGCACCTCCGGCGGGACCACCGTGGTCCTGGACGGCGCCGGAGTGCTGTGCCCCGCCGGGACGCCGGCGTGGCCGGCGCACTGGTCCGTTCTCACCGCCGAACAGGCCTCCGCCGAGGCCCTGGCCGGGATCGTTGACCGGCTCCGGACTGAGCTGGCCCGGCCGTCCCCGGCCCGGCTCGTGGTGACCCACTGGGGACGGTGGGCCACCCAGCGGGTCGGGACGGGCTACGAGACCCTCGAGGAGCACCTCACCCACCTGCTGCGGGACCATGGACCGGGGCTCTTGGCCGTCGCCGTCTTCGGGGGCCGGGAGCTGGCCGGCGGCCGGGTCCTCGGCCAGATCCCGATCCGGTTCTACCTACCGGCCGGGACCACCCCGGAGCACCGGATGGTCTGGCCCACCCTGCACCGCGTGAAGGAGGTCCCCGGACGCGCCGTGATGGTCTCACCGGAGCACCCCGCGCCGGGGATCGCCGTCCAGCTCAGCGAGCCACCTTCCGCGGGAACACCACGGCCATGATCCACACGGCCACCGCCATGAACCCCAGGCACCAGGCCACGGCGATCCAGAGGTCCGCCCCGGCGTCCTGGCCGTTCATCAGGGCCCGCGAGGCGTCGATCACCGGGGTCATCGGCTGGTGCTGCGCGAAACCCTGCAGCCAGCCGGGCATGGTCTCCACCGGCGCGAACCCGCTCGAGACGTACGGCAGGAACAGCAACACGAAGCCGTAGCCGTTGGCGGACTCCGGCGAGCCGGCCACGAGTCCCAGCAGGGCGAAGATGACGGTGATGGCCAGGATCCAGAGCAGGATCAGGCCCACGGAGCCCAGCAGCTGCCCCGCGCCGACCTCCGTCCGGAAGCCCACCCCGAAGCCCACCGCGAAGACCACGGCGGTGGCGATCAGGTTGCGCACCATGGAGGAGACGGCGTGCCCCAACAGCACGGTCACCGCGGGGAAGGGCATGGTCCGCAACCGGTTCATGAATCCCGTGGTGACGTCCTGACTGACCACCACGGCCGTGTAGGAGGCCCCGAATCCGGCGGCGGTGAGCACCACGGCGGGCATGACGTAGGCCAGGTAGGCCTGGCGCCCTCCCCCGCCCACGTCGATGGCCCCGCCCATCACGAAGGTGAAGATCAGCATGAGGAAGACCGGCAGCAGGATGGCCATCAGCAGGGACTCCCCACCCCGGAAGGATTTCTTGAGGCTGCGGGCCGAGAAGACCCGCAGCCCGGTCAGGAACCCGGCGCCGGTGGCCGCCGGGGACGGGGCGGACCGGACGGACTGTACGACACTCATGCGGCCGCCTCCTCGCGCTCGGTGGGCTCGTGCCCGGCGGCCACATGACCCGTGAGCTGCAGGAACACCTCGTCCATACTGGGCTTGCGGACCGTCACGGCGAGCCCGGGGTCCCGGCCGGCGAGCCCGGTGAGGGTGCGGGCCACGTCCGCCGTGGTCCCGTCCGTGGGGTGCTCGGAGACCAGCCGGCCGGAGTCGTCATGGAGCTGGATGGTGGTGCCGCCCACGCGGTCCTTGAGCACGTCCGCCGTCCCCTCGGCCACGATCCGCCCGCCGTCCAGCACGAGGATCCGCTCGGCGAGCGCCTCGGCCTCGTCCAGGTACTGGGTGGTCAGGAACACCGAGGTGCCCTGCCCGGCCAGCCGGTGGATCTCGTCCCAGAGCGCCTGCCGGCTGCGGGTGTCGAGGCCCGTGGTCGGCTCGTCCAGGAAGATCAGCTCCGGCTCGGCGATGAGGCTGACGGCGAGGTCCAGTTTGCGGCGCATGCCCCCGGAATAGGTGGAGACCCGGGCGGCCCGTGCCGGCATCAGGCCGAAGCGCCCGAGGAGCTCGTCCCCGCGCTTCAGGGACACCCCGCGGGACAGGCCGAAGAGCTGACCCATCATCAGCAGGTTCTCCGCGCCGCTGAGGCCCTCGTCCACCGCGGCGTACTGGCCGGTCAGGGCGATCCGGCGCTGCAGCCGGCGACGGTCGCTCTGCGTGTCCAGCCCGAGGACCCGGGCCCGGCCGGACGTCGGCCGCAGCAACGTGGACAGGATGTTCACGAGGGTGGTCTTCCCCGCACCGTTCGGCCCCAGCAGGGCGTGGATCCCCGGCGGCAGCCGCAGGTCCAGGCCGTCGAGGACCCGCTGGGCGCCGAAGCTCATGGACAGTCCGGACACCTCGAGCAGGAGCTTGTCTGCCTATGTCATACACTGAGTATGGCATACACAGTCACGCCCGTCCACGGGTCGTCCGCACCGGTGAGATGATGCAGGGATGGGAGAAGACACCACCGAGGGCGGGCTGCCGCGGGCCGTGGCCGCGGCCTGGGGACTGCTCCAGACGCCGCAACGGGGCCCCGCCCGGGGACTGGACCATCAGCGCATCGCCGAGGCCGGCGTCGCGATCGCGGACCGGGACGGACTGGCCGCCGTGACCATGGCCTCCGTGGCCCGCGAACTGGGCTTCACCACCATGTCCCTGTACCGATATGTCAGCAGCAAGGACGAACTGCTGCGCCTCATGCAGAACGAGGCCGTCCAGATTCCCGCCGGACTGGATCTGCCCGCCACCTGGCCGGAGGGGATCAAGGCCTGGGCGGAGGTGGTGCGCCGGTCCTACCGCGCCCGCCCGTGGCTCCTGGACCTGCCCCGGGACCAGACCGCGGTCCTGATGCCCAACACCCTGCGTGCCGCCGAGCTGGGGCTCGCCACCATGGCCGGCCTGGACCTGGAGGAGGGCGAGAAGATCGGCGTGATCCTGCTGATCTCGCAGCACGCGATGTCCCTCGTGGAGCTGGAGCGCTCCCTCGCCGTGGAGGGCGGACTGTCCATGACCCCGGAGGGCCTGGAGCAGCTCGGGACCGTGGTCACCGCGGAGGAGTTCCCCCATCTGGCGGCCTTGATCTCCTCCGGCGGGTTCATGGAGGACGCCGGGTCCCCGGCGGGTGCCGCCACCGAAGCCCCGGGGGACCCGGCCGACGTGGAGATGGAGTACGCCCTGGGACTCGACCTCATCACCGCCGGGATCGACGCCCTGATCGCGCGTCGGGCCGCCGGACCGGCCGCCCGCGGTTGACCCGGAGGCACCGGGCCCGGATCATCGGCTCATGAGTGAGATCCTGCTGTTCCACCACGCCCTGGGCCTGACCGACGGCGTCCGCTGGCTCGCCGGCCGGCTCAGCGAGGCCGGCCACGAGGTCCACACCCCGGACCTCTTCGAGGGGCGCACCTTCGCCACGATCGAGGACGGGGTCGCCCACGCCGAGCAGGACGTGGGCGTGGACGCGATCCTGCGGCGGGCCGATGAGGCCGCGGACTCCCACCCCGGGGCCACCGCGTTCCTCGGGATCTCCCTCGGGGCCATGCCGGCCTACCGACTCGCCCAGACCCGCCCCGCCGCCCGCGCCTGCATCAGCGTCTCCGCCGCCCTGCCGGTGGACCACTTCGCGCCGCGCTGGCCGGAAAACGTCGCGCTGGAGATCCACCTGAAGAGCGCGGACCCGTGGGGCGAGGAGGACCTGCCCGTGGCGTGGACCCTGGCCGGCGAGGTCGCCGAGCTCTATGAGTACCCGGGAGACCAGCACCTGTTCACCGAGCACGGCCACCCCGGCTTCGACGCCGCCGCCACCGAACTCGTCCTGGCCCGCACCCTGGAGACCCTCGGCCGGCTCGGACCGCAGGGGCGGCAGGACGGTTAAGGTACGCCCGGCACCGCCCGCCGGCGCCGCGCCGCCGACCGACGCACCGTCCGGGCCGCCACCGCCACCCCCACCAGCACCAGGGCGATCAGTCCGGCGAACAGGTAGCCGGCCTCGGGCGAGATGCCGTCGATGAAAGCCCCGGCCACCGGCGCCCCCATCGCCGCGCCGGCGGTCATGGCGGAGCCGTAGTAGCCCATCGCCTCCCCGCGCCGGTCCTCGGTGACCACGTGGGACATCAGGGCGGAGGCGGCGGCCAGCGTGGGCGCGGTGAACAGCCCCGAGATGATGGACACCACCGCGAGCGCCCACACCCCGTCCACGAGCGCCATCGGCAGGGTCCCGAGCGCGAAGAGGGCCAGCAGCAGCAGCGGCGAGACCCGCCGGCCCAGGGCCCCGTAGAGGATCCCGCCCACCGCGGAGGCACCGCACCAGAAGGCGATCACGACGCCGGCCTGCCCGGCCGCGCCGGACTGCTCCAGTTCCGCGACGATCGCCACCTCGGTCCCGGACATCAGCATCCCCGAGCCCAGGGAGACGGCCAGCACCGCCAGGGCGGTGCCGGTGAGCCAGCCGAAGTTCGCCCGCACCCGGGCGAGCAGACCCGGGGAGGCGACGGGCCCCGGGGAGGCGGCCGGGCCGGCGTCGCGGGCGGGCTGCCCCTGGTCCCGGATGACCGGCAGGGCGCCGGTGGTCAGCTCGCTGGCCGTGAGGTCCAGGTGGGCCGGGGCCCCGTGCACGGCGCCGTCCACGGCCCGCTGCAGGTCCTCCTCGGCGGAGTACTCGCGCTCGGTGCCGGGCCGGGCGAGGAAGGTGCCCAGCTGGGAGGATCGGGTGGGCGGGTTGAACCACATCAGGTAGGCCCCGGCGGCCACGGCGGACCAGCCGACGATCGCCAGCCCCCACGCGCTGGACCAGCTGGTGGCCACCACGGCGCCGAGGGCGGGGCCGATCATGAAGATGGTCTCGGTGATGATCGAGTCCAGGGCGAAGGCCGTCTCCCGCTTCGGCCCGTGGGTGAGCACGCCGATGGACTGGCGCACCACGGAGAACACGGGCAGGGAGAACAGCCCGCCGAGGAAGGCGCCGATCAGCAGCCAGGGGAAGTCCAGGAACGGCACCGCGGTCCAGACGATCCCCAGGCTCACCACGGAGGGGATCAGCGCCCGGCGCAGCCCGAGCCGGTCCACGAGCCGGCCGCGCCACGGGGAGCCGACGGCCATGCCCAGCGTCATGGCGGCCACGGCCAGCCCTGCGGCGCCGTAGCCCTGGTCCAGGGTGACCGCCACGTGCAGGGTGAGGATGATGCCGGTGGCGGCGTTGGGGAACCGGGCGATGAAGCCGACGCCCAGGACCCGGCGGATGCGGGTGTCCCGCAGCAGCTGACCATAGGCGGCGAAGTTCACGAGGATCAGGTTACCCGCGCGTCACCGGACGGGCGCCGATCAGTTGCTGTTCCGGCGGTTCTGCTTGTCCCGGATCAGGTCCAGGGCGATCACGGAGCCGATCACGGCGTAGCGCACCAGCTCGGGCATCCCCGGGTCCAGGGAGAGCCCGTAGCGGCTGCGGCCCAGCAGAGCCTTGCCGAGTCCGGCCCACTGGCGGTCCACGGTGGCCACGGAGGTCTCGCCGGCCATCAGGCGGAAGGAGAATCCGGACAGCGATCCGTCCAGCTGCAGCTCGGTGCCGTCCACCACGGAGACCGCCACGGAGGTCCGGAAGAAGGCGATGCGCTGGACCAGCTCGGCGAGGGGCTCCCCGCCCGGACCGGTGACCCGGTAGCGGTCCCGGCCGAGGGTCATCGGATCGTGGACCTGGAACAGCGGCGTGCCGGAGAGGTCCGTGATCTCGAAGGAGCGGTTGCCGCCGAAGAAGCGGGAGGCCGCCGAGCCCCGGGTGTGCCCGTAGGCCACGGCCCGGCCCTCGGAGTCCTCGAGGGCGAAGTCGTTGGACAGGAATCCGGTGACCTGCTGCATCACCAGGAGGTTCGTCTGCGTGAGGGCGTTCGTGCTGCTCATGGATCCAGTCTCCCCCATCGGGAATAGTCCGCGGCACCCCACCGTTGGACTGGGTGATTCAAATTTGCAATACTTTCACCGAGGCCATCACCCACGGCAGACCAGCAGGGAGCACATCATGCAGTTCGGCGTCTTCACCATCGGCGACATCACCACCGACCCCACCAACGGCACCACCCCCACCAACGGCACCACCCCCACCGAGCACCAGCGCATCAAGGACACCGTGAGGATCGCGAAGCACGCGGAGCAGGCCGGCTTCGAGGTCTTCGCCACGGGCCAGCACCACAACCCGCCGTTCGTGGCGCCCGGCAACCCGCCCACGCTGCTGGCCTTCCTGGCCGCGCAGACCGAGAAGCTGATCCTGTCCACGGCCACCACCCTCATCACCACCATGGACCCGGTGCGCCTGGCGGAGGACTACTCCTACCTGCAGCACCTGGCGGACGGCCGGCTGGACCTGACCATGGGCCGCGGCAACACCGGCCCGGTCTACCCGTGGTTCGGCAAGGACATCCGCCAGGGCATCCCGCTGGCCGTGGAGAACTACCACCTGCTCTACCGTCTGTGGCACGAGGAGAACATCGACTGGCAGGGCCGCTTCCGCACCCCGCTGCAGGACTTCACCCTGACCCCGCAGCCGCTGGACGGCGTGGCGCCCTTCGTGTGGCACGGCTCGATCCGCTCCGCGGAGATCGCCGAGCAGGCCGCCTACTACGGTGACGGGTTCTTCCACAACAACATCTTCTGGAACAAGGAGCACATCATCCAGATGGTGCAGCTCTACCGCCAGCGCTACGAGTACTACGGTCACGGCCAGGCCCACCAGGCCTACGTGGGACTGGGCGGGCAGGCGTTCATGGCCAAGAACTCGCAGGACGCCGTCAAGACCTTCCGCCCGTACTTCGACAACGCCCCGGTGTACGGCCACGGCCCGTCCCTGGAGCAGTTCACCCGGATGACCCCGCTGACCGTGGGGTCCCCGCAGCAGGTCATCGAGCGCACCCTCGAGTTCCGGGACTGGGTGGGCGACTACCAGCGCCAGATGTTCCTCGTGGACCACGCCGGCCTGCCCACGGACGTGGTGCTGGAGCAGATCGACCTCTTCGGCGAGGAGGTCCTGCCCGTGCTGCGCAAGGAGTTCGCGGCCCTCAAGCCCGCGGACGTCCCCGAGGCGCCGAGCCACGAGTTCCTGGTGGAGCGGGCCCGCCGCGGTGAGGCCCCCGTGCCGGGCGGCAAGGAGGGCTCGCAGGCCCACCAGGACGCGCAGGAGCGCGCGGCGAAGGCCGAGGCAGAGACCGGCGCCGGGCAGAAGGGGGCCTCCCAGTGAGCATCTCCCCGGAAGCCACCGATCCCTTCACGCCGCAGGCCCGCCACCTCGTGGTGGTCTCCGGCGGCCTGGGGGATCCCTCCTCCTCCACGCAGCTGGCGAACCGGATGGCCACGGCCGCCGCGGACCTGCTCTCCGCCGAGGGCATCGTCCCGGAGGTCCACCTCGTGGAGATCCGGCTGCTGGCCACCGAGATCGCCGAGGCCACCGTGAATACGGCCCGGTCCGAGGCGCTGCAGGCGGCCCTGGACGAGGTGGAGCAGGCGGACGCCGTCGTCACCGTCTCCCCCACCTTCAAGGCCAGCTATTCGGGGCTGTTCAAGGCGTTCTGGGACCTCGTGGACAACGACGCCCTGCGCGGGGTGCCCGTGCTGCTCGGCGCCACCGGCGGCACGCCCCGGCACTCCCTGATGATCGACACGGCCCTGCGGCCACTGTTCAGCTACCTGCGCACCAAGGTCCTCTCCTCCTCCGTCTTCGCCGCCTCGGACGACTGGGGCGAGGTCACCGGCGGCCAGGAGTCGGCGCGCACCACGCCGCTGCAGCACCGGATCGACGCCGCCGGCGAGGACCTGGCCTCCGTGGTGGGACGGCTGCCGGCCCGACCGCGGCGCCAGTCCGGCGAGGCCAAGCCGCTGGAGGTGATCCCCTTTGACCAGCTCCTCCGTGGGAACTGACGCGTGGTCCCGGACGGCCGCGCCGGGGCACACCGAGGCCGGACTGCCGCGGCAGGCGTGGCGGGCCTACTTCGAGGCCACTGCGCTGCTGCAGGACCGGCTGGACCGGACGCTCAAGGACGGCGCGGACCTGCACCTGGCCGACTACAACCTGTTGCTGCTGCTCTCCGAGGCCCCGGAGGGCAGGATGCGGATGGGCGAGCTGGCCCGCCTCATGGTCTTCTCCCCGTCCCGCGTCACCTACCAGGTCAAGACCCTGGAGCAGCGGGGGCTGGTGGAGCGCTGCGCCTCGGCCACGGACCGGCGCGGGGCGGAGGCCGTGATCACCGACGACGGCCGGCACCTCTTCCGCAAGGCCGCGGCCCTGCATTCGCGCCAGGTGCAGGACCTGTTCCTCGACCAGCTCGAGGACGGCGAGGCCGGGACCCTGCTGCGGGTGTTCTCCCGGCTGGGCCGGGGGCTGGAGTCCGTCAACGGCTAATGGTGATCTCCACCGAGTCCGCCTTCTCCGCCAGGGACGGCACCTCACCGAGGACCTGCTGTAGGGTCGCGGCCATCAGCCGCAGCCCGGCCTCGTCCTCCGCGGTCGCCAACTGAGCCTCCGGGTAGGCCACGAGCCGCAGCTCCGGCCCGGAACCACCACCGGGCAACACGGCGCCGGCGGCGGTGCGGGAGGCCACCCCGGCGCCGGGAGCCAGCCCGATCCGGTCCAGGCCCGGCACGAGGTCCACGACGGCGGCCAGCTCGTCGGCCAGCGCCTCGTCGGCATAGGCGGGGGTCCAGTCCCGCTGCTGGGCCAGCGCCCACACGGCCGGCCGTCGCACCACGAAGGTGCGCTCCGCGGCGGGGTCCACCACCACGAGCTCGGCGCCCTCGTCCACGGCGGACAGGCAGGCGCGCGGCATCCAGGTGGCCACGGGCCGGGCCTGCGGGTGCCAGGCGGTCAGCGCCGGCACGTGCGTGAACACGGGCAGGGCGGTGCGGCCGTCCGGGGCCTTCAGCGTCACGATCGCGACGTCGGCCTCCTTCTCACCGCCGTGCTCGTCGTGTTCGGCGACGGTCGGCACCACGGCGGCGAACACCCGCATCCGGGACAGCGTGTCCACCACCTCGGGCTCCCCTGCCTCACCCGCGGCCAACCGATCCAGCACGGCGCCCCACGCGGGGTCCGCCGTACCGTCGTCGGCGTCGAAGGCGTGCAGCGGGTTCGCCGAGCCGTCGATCCCGCCGCCGGAGAGGTCACGGCCCTCCCAGGCGACGCCCGCGGAGTCGGCCGGGCGGCCGGCGTCGTCCCGTTGTTGTGGCGGCCGTTGCCGCTGCAGGTTCCGGTTGAGGGCCGCCTGGATGTGCCCGGGGAGGTGACGGCCGCCGTCGGGGCCGGTCACGGGGCGGGGTGCTCCGCCACCGCCTGCTCGATGCTGGCACCGCTGGCCACGGCCAGGGCCTGCTCGAGGGTGAAGCGCCCGGCGTAGAGGGCCTTGCCCATGATGGCGCCCTCGACGCCGGCTCCCGGACCGGCGGTCCCCGCGCCCACCATCGCGTAGAGGGCGGCGATGTCCTCGAGCGAGGAGATGCCGCCGGAGGCGACCACGGGCTTGGCGGTCCTCTCGGCGACCTGCGCCAGCAGTTCGGTGTTCGGGCCCTTCAGGGTGCCGTCCTTGGTGACGTCCGTGACCACGTAGCGGGCGCAGCCGGCCTCCTCGAGGCGGTCCAGCACCTCCCAGAGGTCCCCGCCCTCCTTCGTCCAGCCGCGGGCGGCCAGCGTGGTGCCGCGGACGTCCAGCCCGACGGCGATCCGGTCACCGAAGCGCTCGATGACCCGCGCCGTCCACTCGGGGTCCTCCAGGGCGGCGGTGCCGAGGTTGACGCGGGTGGCGCCCATCTGAAGGGCGTTCTCCAGCGAGGCGTCGTCCCGAATGCCGCCGGAGAGCTCGATCTTCACGCCCAGCTCGGTGACCACGCGGGACATGACCTCGCGGTTGTCCCCGCGGCCGAAGGCGGCGTCCAGGTCCACCAGGTGGATCCACTCGGCGCCGGCCTGCTGGAAGGCCAGGGCGGCCTCCAGGGGCTCTCCGTACCCGGTGGCGGTGCCGGCCTCGCCCTGGACGAGCCTCACGGCCTGGCCGTCCTGGACGTCCACGGCGGGCAACAGCTCGAGCTTCTTCGGCTGGGATTCAACGGTCACGAAGGGTCCTTTCGGGTACGGGAGAACTACTGGGCCAGCAGGATGCCGGCGAGGATGGCCAGGCCGGCGCAGACCACGAAGCCGATCTGCAGCCAGAGGGGGAACTCCTGCTTGCGCAGGGAGTAGGCGCCGCCGAGCAGCAGCCCGCCCAGCGCGATCAGCAGGGTGGTCCAGTACGGCATTACAGGGTCTCCAGCCAGTTGGACAGCAGCTGCATGCCGGCGTCCCCGGACTTCTCCGGGTGGAACTGGGTGGCGGAGAGCGGGCCATTCTCCACGGCGGCGATGAAGTCCGCCCCGTGGTGGGACCAGGTGACCTGCGGTGGGTTCATCGCCTGGTGGGTCTGGTCGAAGGTCCAGTCCAGCACCCCGTAGGAGTGCACGAAGTAGAAGCGTTCCTCCTCGATGCCGCGGAACAGCTGCGAGCCGGCCGCCGGGCGGACGGTGTTCCAGCCCATGTGCGGGACGATGCTCGCCGGCAGGGCCTCCACCACGCCCGGCCACTCGGCCATGCCCTGGGTGCGCACGCCGTGCTCCACCCCGGCGTCGAACAGGATCTGGTGGCCCACGCAGATCCCGAGCACGGGACGGCCGCCAGCCACCCGGCGGCCGATCCAGCGGGTCGCACCGATCTGCTGCAGGGCGGCCATCACGGAGGCGAAGGCGCCCACGCCGGGGACCACGAGCCCGTCCGCGTTCATCACGGCGTCCGCGTCCGCCATCAGCTCGGCGTCCGCCCCGGCGCGCTGCAGGGCGCGGACGGCGGAGTGGGTGTTGCCGGAGCCGTAGTCCAGCACGGCGACGGTGGGCTTCACAGCGCTCCCTTGGTGGACGGCACGCCGGTCACGCGCGGGTCGTCCTCCACCGCGGCGCGCAGGGCGCGGGCGAAGGCCTTGAACTGGGCCTCCACGATGTGGTGCGGGTCCCGGCCGCGGACCACGTCCATGTGCAGGCAGATGGAGGCGTGGTAGGTGATGGCCTCGAAGACGTGGCGCGTCATGGACCCCGTGAAGTGCCCCCCGATCAGGTGGTACTGCTGGCCTTCCGGCTCCCCGGTGTGTACCAGGTAGGGGCGGCCGGAGACGTCGACGACGGCGCGCGCGAGCGCCTCGTCCAGCGGCACCGAGGCCTCGCCGAACCGGCGGATGCCGGCCTTGTCCCCCAGGGCGGTCCTCAGGACCTCGCCGAGGGTGATGGCCACGTCCTCCACCGTGTGGTGCACGTCGATGTGGGTGTCCCCCGTGGCCCGCACCGTCAGGTCGATCTGCGAGTGCTTGGACAGGGCGGTGAGCATGTGGTCGTAGAACGGCACGCCCGTGGAGATCTCCGAGGTCCCGGTCCCGTCCAGGTCCATCTCGAGGTACACATCGGATTCGGACGTGGTCCGCTGCATCCGGGCCGTGCGGCCGGAGATCAGCTCTGCGCCCATGGCGGCGACTCCTTGCATGAGGGGGTGGGGATCCGGTGGTCCACTCTACCGGTGCTCAGCCCCAGGGGCCGTTGATGCGATTGGACACCGTCCCGCCGATCTCGATCCACACCGCCGTCAGGTCGTCGTGCGGCCAGCAGCCGATGTTGCCGTCCACCAGCCGGCCGTTGGCATCCGCGACGAAGTCCACCTCGCCGGGATACCAGGCGGTCTCCTGGCCGGTGTCGGCCCGGATGCCCCGGCAGGTGCCGCCCGTCACGGCCTGGTTCGGCTCGAAACCGCTGGCGTTGACCACCGAGTAGTGGCAGTTCTTGAAGGTCGAGTTGCCGCCGCAGGCCTCCGGGTCCCCGAACGAGGCCCCGAGGGAGAGGCGGACCGTCGGGTCCGGGACCCGCTGCGAGGTGGCCGAGCGTTCGATGGACGTGCAGTCGCCGTCGGCACAGACCGTCACCACCAGGGTGTGGCCGGTGGCCGGCCGCACCCACTCGGTGGTGTGCGAGCCGCTGTTCTGGATCTGCCGGCCGTTGAGGGTGGCGGTCATGGTGGCGTCCCGCCCGTTGCCGGCGGTCGCCGTGTTGGTGCTCCAGGAGAAGGCGACGCGGCCCTCGCTCGCGCTGGCCGAGATCGCGGGCGGCTTCAGCGGCCCGTAGGCGGTGGCCGTGGAGACCTTCTGGGAGGTCCCCGCCCCCGCCGCGTTGGTGGCCCGGACCGTCAGCGGGTAGCTGCTTCCGTTGGCCGGGACCGTGATGGTGCCGGAGGTCCGGGTCCCGAGGCTGGTCCAGCCGCCACCCAGGGAGTACTCGTAGCTGACGGGCGAGCCGTTGCTCGCCGCGCCGCTGAAGGAGATCTGCAGCTGGCGGTCCGTGCCGGTGGCCGAGGTGCTCAGCCCGGTGACCGCGCCGGGCCGGCCGTAGGGCGTCACCGCCCTCGAGGTACCCGAGGCGGGCGAGTCGCCCTCGGCGTTGTGGGCCACCACCGAGAAGGTGTAGGACGTGGACTTGTCCAGCCCGGACCAGGAGAACGAGGTGCTGGCGGCCGCCACGTCCCGGGTCTCGGCGACCGAGCCGCCGGCGTGGGCGCGGACGGTGTATCCGGTCAGGGCAGCCCCGTTGTCATCCGCCGCGGACCAGGCCAGTCTGACCACGCCGCCACTGACCACGGACTCGTCCTTGACCGCCGAGGGGGTCCCCGGGGGGAGGGGCTTGCCGGCCGGGACGGCGTCGGCGGACCAGGCCGACCACTCGGAGGGATCCTCCGCCCGGTTGACGGCCTGGATCCGGAACCGGTACGGCACCCCGTTCTCCAGCCCGTCCCACCGCAGCGAGGTCCCGGCCCCGGTGCTGCGCGTCGCGGGCCCCGTCAGGGCCGGCGAGACCTGCACCCGGTACTCGGTGATCGCCGAGCCCCGGTTCTCCGGGGCCGCCCAGCCAAGGTCGACCACGCCGTCGCCGGGAGTCGGTGCGGGGGCGGCGGGCATCTCCGGCCGGACGTCCGGGATGGCCGGGGTCGAGATGCCGGAGGGGTCCGACTCGCCCACCTCGTTGGTGGCCGTCACCGAGAAGCGGTGCTCGACCGCGTTGGCCAGACCCGTGATGGTGCAGGAGGTGGACGCGCAGTCCTGGGTGGAGCCCGTCGTCGTGTCCGTCACCGTGTAGCCGATGATCGGTGCCCCGTTGTCCGGTGGCGCGGCCCAGGACAGGGAGACCTCCCTGTCCTCGACGCCCTCGATCCGCGGGACCCCGGGCGCACCGGGTGCGCTCTTGACCACCACGGTCACGGTGCCCTGCGCCTGCCGCGACGGGTCGCCGGTGATGTCCTCGATGCCGTAGGTGACCTGCATCCGCCCGGAGTAGTCCGCGCCCGGGGTGACGGTGACCGTGGTGCCGTCCGTCTCGGCCGTCCCGGACCCGGTGGTCACGGCCGCGGAGACCACTGTGAGCGGGCCCTCCGCGGCGAACGGGTTCACGTCGTTGGCCAGCACGTCCACGGTGACCGGCTCACCGGCCCGCCCCTCCGGGACCTCGTCGTCCAGCGCCCGGGGCGCCGGGCGGGAGGTGCCCACCACGCCCACGGAGATCTCCGCCGGCACCGGGTCCGCGGAGCCGTCGCTGACCGTGAAGCCCACCGAGCCGGTCGAACCCCGCTCGGCGTTGGTGGAGGGGTTCACCGTCAGGACGGTCCCGTCCAGGTCGGCGCTGATCTCGCCGGAGACCTCGCCCAGCTGGACGGTGAGCTCGTCGCCGTCGGGGTCGTGGGCCAGGGGTGCCAGGTCCAGGGTGACCGGATCCCCGCCCTGTTCCACTTCCAGGGAACTGGACTGGACCGAGGGCGGGCTGTTCTGCTCCGGCCGCGGGATCACCGTGACGGGCACCGAGAGCGTGGAGACGAGCCCGTTCGGATCGCCGCCGCCCTCGCCGTCCGTCACGGTGACGTTGACCGAGGCGCCCCCGGAGTAGGCGGCGTCCGCCGTGAAGACGACCTCGGTGGCCGAGGTGATGTCCAGGCGGGCGGAGGCCGGTGCCGCCGTCGCGGCCTCGTCATCGTTCAGCCGCGGGGTCCTGCCGTCGCGGACGCCGATGTGGTCCGTCAGGTCCACCCGCAGCGGCTCCCCCGCCACCACCTCGAGCGGTTCCTCGAGCGTCAGCCAGGGGGCGCGGGCGTCCTGGCCCGGGACGAGGATGAAGGCATGGCCGGCGCCGCCGTCCACGTCCGTCACCGTGTACATCAGGGTCTGCGCGTCCTGGGCCACGGGGACCACGACCTGGTCCCCCTGGACCCTCGCCCCGGCGTCCTCGGCCGCCGGGTCGAGGGTGATCTCGAGGTCGCCGACGGCGCCGTCCGGGTCCTCGTCGTTCTCCAGCACCGGGACGGCGACCTGCTCCTGGTCCGCGATCTGCTCGACGCCGACCGCGTCGTCCCGGGCGATCGGCGGCATCAGGGGCGCCTCGGGGTCCACGGTGATGGAGAGGTTCGCGGTGTCGGTGGCCCCGGCCGGGTCGGCGGCGGTGTACTGCAGGTTCACGTGCCCGGCCGACTCCGGCGCCGTGACCCGGACCAGGCCCTCGACGATCTCCACGGCGGTCTCCGGCACCGAGGACTGGAAGCCACCCTCGACCAGGGCGACGGGGTCCCCGTCCGGATCCGCGTCGTTGACCAGCACGTTGGTGGTGAAGGTCCGTCCCGGGCGGACCGCCACGGAGTCGTCGAGGGCCACCGGCGGGTGGTTCACGGCGGACGGCTGGGCGATGCCGACCGAGACGGTGCCGGTGGCCGTGGCCCCCAGCCGGTCGGCGACCTGGTAGGTGAAGGTGTCCGTGCCCGCCGCGGAGGCGGTGGCCGTGTAGACGAGCCGGCCCTCCTCCATCCGCACCGAGCCCTGGGTCGGCGGCGACTGCACGCCCACCAGCGTCACCGAGTCCCCGTCCGGGTCCGTGCCGTGCAGGTCGAAGGGCACGGTCACGGCGTTGCCGGCCAGGACCCGGACCTGGACGCCCGGCGGCACGGGCGGGTTGTTCGCGGCACGGTCCATGGGTGTCACCGTGAACTCCACCGGGGCGGAGGCCTTCTGGCCGTCCGGCCCACTGACCTCGTAGGAGACCCTGACCCGGCCGGCCTCATGACCGGCCCGGAACCGCAGCCTGCCGTCGGAGACGAACGCCCTGCCCTGGCCCTCGCCCGGGCCCTCGACCAGTTCCGGTGAGAGGGTGAGCTCCTCGTGGTTGGGGTGCACGTCGTTCGCCAGGACGTCCACGGTGACGATGTCCCCGGCCCGGACGGTGGCGGAGTCCGCCACGGCCACCGGGGGCTGAAGGACCTCGGGGGCGGGCAGCGGGACCACCGTGACCTCACCGGTGGATGTGCCCTGGGCGTTGGCCACCCGGTAGCTGAAGGTGACGGCTGCGCTCAGCCCCCCGCTGTCCACCACCCGGACATGGCGGAAGTCCTCCACCGCCACCGTCACGGGCGGGGACTGCCCGCCGGAGGACTCGACGCCGTCCACCCCCTGGACCACCAGCAGGCCGCCCGACGGGTCGGTGTCATTGCCCAGCACGTTGACCAGCACGTCCCCGCCGGCCGGCAGCAGGGCGGTGTCCCGGACGGCCACCGGCAGGCCCGCGTCCTCCTCCTCGGCCAGCACGTCCACGCGGATCAGGCCCGGAGCGGAGTCGAACTCGTTGGCGGCCACGTACTCGAGGTAGTACGTCCCCGGTGCTGCGCCGGCGATCTGGACGGTCCCGGCCGTGGTGCTGTAGGAGACCTCGAGCTCGGGCAGGCTGCCCACGTAGGCCAGGCGCAGCTGCCCGCCGAGCGGGTCCTCGTCGTTCTCCAGCGGGTGCAGGGTCCCCTCCTGGCCGGCCCGGACCGTCACGTGGTCGGCCTGGGTCACCGGCGGCTGGATGCCGCCGCGTTCCAGCACCTCCACGGTGACCTTTCCCGCGGAGGCCTCGCGGCCGTCGGAGACGGTCACCTGGATCTCGCGGAGGCCGGGTTCACCCGTGTTGTCCTGGAAGGTGAGCTGGCCGTCGGGCCGGGTCCGGACGCTGTCCGGGTTCTCGGCCGCGGCGCCGGTGAGCTGCAGGTCGTCACCGTCCGGGTCCAGCCAGTCGGTCAGCACCTGCGAGGTCACGGCCTCACCGGCGGGCACGCGCAGCACCGGAATCCGCTCCTGCGTGGGCGCGGCGTTCTGCGTCTCCGGCACCACGCGCAGCTCGATCTGCGCGGTGTCGGAGCCGCCCCGGCCGTCGTCGGCCACGTAGGTGACCGTCTCCGAGCCGCTGGCGGACTCCGGCACCACCACCTGCATCCCCACCCCGTCGAGGATGCGCTGGATGGTGCCCACCCCCGGCTGGTCGCCCTCCAGGCGTGCGGTGAGCACGTCACCGTCCGGGTCCGAGTCGTTGAACAGCACCGGCAGCTGGGTAGTCCGCCCGGCCCGGACCCCGAAGGTGTCGTCGACGGCCACGGGCGGTCGGTTCTCCTCCTGCCGGTCCGGCATGACGGTCTGCTGGGTGACCTCGTCCGAGTCCTCCTCCTGCTCCTCGCCCTCGCCCTTCGGCGGCTCCAGGTCGTCCCAGTTGGAGACCACCTTCATCTGCTCGAGGACCATCCACGTGGTGCCGGCTCCCGTGTCATTGAGCACCACCCGCTCGCGGTTCACCCGGAAGACCAGCTCGCCGCCGGGCTGGAACTCCGGCAGGGCCACGATCTCGTCCCGGTCCTCGCCCTCACAGTCGCGCAGGTAGTGTCCGGTCTGCGCGGAGGCGGCGTGGACGCAGTCGCCGACCTGCACCGGCGCCGTGGCCCCGCCGGCCCCGGTGCTCCCGCCGGGTTGGGACGATCCGGCGCCGGGATCCGCGGGATCGGCCAGCGGCAGCGCGGTGACCTCGCCGTCACCCAGGTCCACGGAGAGCAGGTCCTGGCCGGTGGCCAGGGCGATCCGCTGCGCAGCCGGGCCCGCCGGCTGCGGCACGGCCCCGATCAGGCGGTCGTCCTGGACGGAACCGCCCGGCCAGGACACGCGGCCACCGGCGGAATCCACGACGACGGCCACCTCGCCTGCCGCGGTCACGGTGGGCTCGGACATCGCCTCCAGGCCGTCGACCTCCTGCCGGCCGGCCTCCGTGAACGCCCCGCCCGCCCCCTCGGGGGCGTCGAAGCCGTGGACGGTCCCCTCGTGGAGGTCGGCGACCAGGATCCGGCCGTCCACCGTGGTGGTAGAGGCCACCGCGCCCTCACCCTCGTAGAGCGGATCCTCGGTGGAGACCTGGGGGGCCGGGTCCACGGTCCCGGCGAACACGGTGCCCTCCTCGGGGTTGCTCGCCGAGACGACGCCGCCACCGAGGGCGAAGCCGGTGGTGGCGGGCATCATGACCTGGTCTCCCACGGCCATGGCGGTGACGTCGATCCCGGTGAGGGCGCCGGAGGCGGGATCGAGCATCAGCACCGTGCCGTCCTGCTGGTGCAGCTCGTATCGCTCCACCGGCGGCGTGAGTCCGCCGTCCAGGGTGGAGGAGTCATAGTTCAGGTGACCGAGGTATCCGCCGTCGTCATAGGTCACCCAGATGCCGCCGTCGTGCAGGTCGACCTCGGCGGTCTCGAAGCCGGGGTACAGGAACGCGCCGGTGGCGACGACGGCCCCGACGGCGGAGAACGCCACCGGGGTCCGGACAGACCTCCAGCCCCGCTGCGCCACCGCACTCCCCCTCAGAACGGGCCACGGCCTCCCCTCGAGCCGGCCACCCCGCCCAGTATAGGCGTGGCGGTACCGCGGCCCAGTCGCGGCCCAGTCGCGGCCCAGGCGCGGGTCAGGCGCGGGTCAGGTGCCGGTCCGCACCGCGCGTAGGGCGTCGAGGAACGCCGTGGTCTCGGCCTGGGTGCCGGCGGTGACGCGCAGGTGGTGGGCGATGCCGACGTCGCGCACCAGGACCCCGCGCTCCAGCAGCGCCTGCCAGGTCTGCTGGGCGTCCTCGAGGCCGCCGAAGAACACGAAGTTCGAGTCCGAGACCGCCGGCTCCAGGCCGAGCTCGAGCAGGCCGTCCACGATCCGGTCACGCTGGCGCTTGATGTCCTCCACGGTCTCCAGCAGCACGTCGTAGTGCTGCAGGGCGGCGTTGGCCGTGGCCTGGGAGACGGCCGAGAGGTGGTAGGGCAGGCGGACCAGCCGCAGGGCGTCCGTGACCTCGGGGGCGGCTGCGAGGTAGCCGAGCCGGGCCCCGGCCAGGGCGAAGGCCTTGGACATGGTGCGGGTGACCACCAGCCGCGGCCGGCCGGGCAGCAGGGAGAGCGCGGACCGGGTGCCGGAGAGGGCGAACTCGGCGTAGGCCTCGTCCACGATCACCATGCCCTGGTGGTCCTCGGAGGCCCGGTAGACCGCCTCCACCACGTCCAGTCCGAGGGCCGTGCCAGTGGGGTTGTTGGGCGAGCACAGCAGCACCAGGTTCGGCCGGTGCTCGGCGACCTGCGCCGCGGCCGACTCCGCGGTCAGGGAGAAGTCCTCGCCCCGCACCCCGGCCTGGTAGCGGGTGTCCGTGCCGGCGGCCAGCAGCGGGTACATCGAATAGGTGGGCGGGAACCCCATCACGGTGCGCCCCGGCCCGCCGAAGGCCTGCAGCAGCTGCTGGAGGATCTCGTTGGAGCCGTTGGCGGCCCAGAGCTGGGATCCGCTGAGGCCGTGGCCCAGGTACTCGGCCAGGCGCTGGCGCAGCTCGGTGAACTCACGGTCCGGGTAGCGGTTGAGGGACACGGCGGACTCGGCCACGGAGGCCGTGATCGCGCGCACCACCTCGTCCGGCACGGGATGCGTGTTCTCGTTGGTGTTCAGGGTGACGGGCACGTCCAGCTGGGGCGCTCCGTAGGGGCTCAGGCCGCGCAGGTTCTCGCGCAGGGGCAGGGCCGCCAGGGCCTCCGGGGATGACTGGGAATCCGTAGTACTCACCGGCCCAGTCTAGTTCGGCCCCGCCTCTGCCCGGCCCCGGATGTCACCCCCTGCCCTCACCGTCCTGGCCGGCTACCCCTAGTCACCGGGTCCCTGGATGCGGTTGGACTCGATGCCGTGGCTCGTCAGGTCCAGCCAGATCTGCCGATGGCCGTCGTGCGCGATGCAGTTCGTGTTGTTCTGGATGGCCGAGCCGCTGGAGTCCACGGTGACGGAGTAGTCCCCGAAGGTGAAGACCCCGCCGGGCTGGCCGGTGGCAGACGAGCGGATCGCGGTGCACGTGTACCTGATCGTGGTGCCCGGGTCGAAGTTGGAGAAGGTCTTGTTGGTGAGCCAGCAGTCCGTGAACTCCCCGGTGCTGCACCGGGCATAGTCCGCGGCGCTCCCCCCACGGGAGATGCTCACGCTGGGGTCCGGGATCCGCACCGAGGTGGCCGACTTTGTCACGGTGTCACACGTGGAGGTCCCGGTGACGCAGACCTTGAGGGTCATCGTGTAGTTCGTGGCGGCACGCGTCCGCGCGGTGGTGTACGAGCCGTTGTTGTCCACCGTGGAGGAGTTCACCGTCGGGGTGACGGTGACGGACCGTCCGTTGCCGATGCTCGACGCGCTGGTCGGGCTCCAGGTGAACTTCACGGTGCCCTGTTGGGGTGTGGCCTGGATGGTCGGCATGGCGAAGGGACCATAGGCCACCTGGGTGGCGACCGTCTGGGATGTTCCGGCCCCCGCGTCGTTCGTGGCCCGCACCGTGAGCTGGTAGCTGCTCCCGTTGGCCGGGACCGAGATGGTGCCCGACGTCGCGGACCCCAGGCTGGACCAGCCGCCGCCGACGTTGTACTGGTAGGTCACCGGCGAGCCGTTGCTGGCCGCCCCGGAGAAGGAGATGTCCAGCTGCCGGTCGGACCCGGTGGCCTCCGTGGTGAGGCCGGTGATCGCGCCGGGCCGTCCATAGGGTGTCACGGCGGCCGAGCGGCCCGACGACGGCGAGGCACCCTTCGCATTCCGGGCCACCACCGAGAAGGAGTAGGCCGTGGACGTGTTCAGCCCCGTCCAATTCACCGAGGTGGAACCCGCGGACACGGTACGGGTCTGGGTGCTCCCGCCGCCGTGGGCCGTCACGGTGTAGTCCCTCAACGCCGCGCCGTTGTCGTCCGCGGCCGCCCAGGACACCCGGACCACGCCGCCGTCGACGGCGGACTCGTCCCGCACCGCGCTCGGGGTGCCGGGGGCGAAGGGCTTGCCGGCCGGCGTCGCCGCCATCGACCATCCGGACCACTCCGAGGGCTCCTGGGCCTGGTTCACGGCCTGGACCCGGAACTGGTAGGCCATGCCGTTGTTCAGTCCGTCCCAGGCCAGGGACGTCCCGGCGCCGGCCGAGCGCAGGCTGCCGCCGGCCGGGGCCGGGGTCATCTGCACGCGGTAGTCGGAGATCGCCGAACCGCGGTTCTCCGGCGGCGTCCACTGCAGGGCCACCGCGCCGTCGCCGGCCATCGCGGTGGGCGGGGCGGGCTGTTCCGGTCGCACGTCCGGGATGGCGGGCATGGAGCTGGCGGACGGATCCGACTCGCCCACGGAGTTGGTGGCCGTCACGGCGAACCGGTGCTCCACGGCATTCGTCAGGTCCGTGATGGAACACGCGGTCGAGGCGCACTCCTGGCTCCGGCCGGTGGTGGTGTCCGTGACGGTGTAGCCGGTGATGGGGTCGCCGTGGTCCGGCGGGGCGCCCCAGGACAGCTCCACCGTCTGGTCCGCCACGGACTCGATCCGCGGGACGCCGGGCACGCCGGGGCGGCCCTTGACCACCACGGTGATGTTGCCCTGGACCTCGCGGGTCGGGTCGTCGGTGAGGTCCTGGATCGTGTAGGAGACCTGCATCCGGCCCGAGTAGTCCGCGCCCGGGGTAACGGTCACGGCCGTGCCGTCCGTGGCGGCCGTCCCCTCGCCGGTGGTCACCTGCGCGCCGGTGACCGTCAGGGGGCCCTCGCCCTCGAACGGGTTGACGTCGTTCTCCAGCACCTGGACCGTGACCGGCTCCCCGGACCTGGCGTCCGGGACCGAGTCGTCCAGGGCGCGCGGCAGCTCCCGGGAGGTGCCCACGATGTCGACGGCGATCTGCGCCGAGACGGGATCCGCCTCACCGTCGCTCACCGAGAACGCCACTGTGCCGGTGGTGCCCCGCTGCGCGTTGGTGGAGGGCGTGACGGTCAGTTCCGTGCCCTGCAGCGCGGCCGCGACCTCTCCACCGACCTCCCCGCGGGTGAACGTCAGCTCGTCCCCGTCGGCGTCCGAGGCCAGCGGGGCCAGGTCCAGGGTGACAGGGTCCCCGCCCTGCTCGATCTGCATCGAGCTGGACCGGACCGTGGGCGGGTTGTTCTCCTCGGGGCGCGGCTCCACCCGGACGGGGATGGACAGGGTGGAGACGAGGCCGTTCGGGTCCGATCCACTCTCCCCGTCCGTGACGGTGACGTTGACCGAGGCGCCTCCGGCGTAGTCAGCCGGCGCCGTGAAGCGGACCTCCGTGGCGGAGGCTACCGTGAAGGCGGCCGAGGCGGGGGTCGCCGAGGCCGCGGAATCGCCCGTGAGGCGCGGGGCCCGGCCCTCACGCACCCCGATGTGCTCCGTGAGATCGACCCGCAGTTCCTCACCCGCCACGATCCGCAGTGGTTCCCCGGTGGAGAGCCACGGAGCGCGGTGGTCGTTGCCGGGCACGAAGACGAAGGCCCGGCCCACGCCGCCGTCGATGTCCGTGACGGTGTACATGACGACCTGCGCGGCGTCCTCGACGGGGATGACCACGTTCGTGCCGTCCACCCGGGCACCGGCGGCCGAGGCGGCCTCGTCGACGCCCAGCTCCAGGTCCTCCACGGCGCCGTCCGGGTCCTCGTCGTTGTCCAGCACGGACACGGAGACCTGCTCCCGGCCGTTGATCTCCTCGGCCCCCACGAGGTCGTCGCGGGCGACGGGAGGCATCAGCGGCGCCTCCTCATCGACCCTGATCGAGAGGTTCGCGGTGTCCGTGGCGCCGGAGGGATCCGTGATGGTGTAGCCGATGTTGAGGAATCCCTCGGTCTCCGGGGTCACCACGCGGACCCGCCCGTCCACGATGTCCACGGGCACCTCCGGCTGGTTGGAGGTGAACCGGTCCTGCACCAGCGTCACCTCGTCGCCGTCCGGGTCCGCGTCGTTGGCCAGCACGTTCGTGGTGAAGGTCCGCCCGGTCCGCACCTCGACGGCGTCGTCCAGGGCCACCGGCGGGTGGTTCGTGTTGAGCGGCTGGGCGATGCCGATGGTCACGGTGCCGGTGGCCTGGGCCCCCAGCCGGTCCGCCACGGCGTAGGTGAAGGAGTCCGAGCCGGTCGCCGCCTCCGAGGCGGTGTAGACCAGCTGTCCCTTCTCCATCCGCACGGACCCCTGGCTCGGTGGGGACTGCACCCCCTGCAGCGTCACCGAGTCACCGTCGGGGTCGATCCCGTCCAGGGGAA
Organism: Citricoccus sp. I39-566; assembly: GCF_031432995.1. Taxonomy (GTDB): domain Bacteria; phylum Actinomycetota; class Actinomycetes; order Actinomycetales; family Micrococcaceae; genus Citricoccus; species Citricoccus nitrophenolicus_A. The sequence continues at coordinate 1,837,863 of NZ_CP133842.1, read as the reverse complement.
GGGGCACCACCACGGACTCACCGGCCAGCACTCGAGACGAGACCGAGGTCGGCACCGGCGGGTTGTTCGACTCCCGGTCCATCGGGGCCAGGGTGATGTCCACGGAGGCAGAGGCCTCCTGCCCGTCCGGGGCCCGTACGGTGTAGGCCAGGGTGGCCCGTCCGGGTTCGCCACCGGCGCGGAAGCGGACTGTGCCGTCGGAGACGAAGCCGATCCCCTGGCCCTCGGCCGCCTGACGGTCCAGCTCGGGTACGAGCGTGAGCTGCTCCTGGTTGGGGTGGGAGTCGTTGGCCAGGACGTCGATGGTCACCACGTCGCCCACGCGCACCGTGGCCGCATCCGCCACGGCCACCGGCGGCTGCATGACCTCGGGTTCGGGCAACGGGATCACGGTCACCTCGCCCTCGGAGGTTCCCTCGGCGTTGGAGACCAGGTAGGTGAAGGTGGCGGGGCCGGCCAGGCCGCCGGCGTCGACCACCCGGATGTGGTTCAGGTCCTCCACGGCCATCTTCAACGGTGCCGGGGCACCAGCCTCGCTGGTCGCGGACCCGACGCCCTGCACCACGAGGACACCGCCGCTGGGATCGGTGTCGTTGCCCAGGACGTTGACCAGGGTCTCCCCGCCGGCGGGCACGAGGGCGATGTCCCGGACGGCGACGGGCAGTCCCGCCCCGTCCTCCGGCTCCACCACGTCCACGCGGATCAGGCCGGGGGCGGAGTCATAGTCGTTGGCGGCCAGGTACTCCACGTAGTAGGTGCCCGGCGTCTCCGAGTACCACGACACCGAGCCGCCCGCCGTGGAATAGTCCAGCTCCGCCTGGGCGACGGGCCCCACGTGGGCGAGCCGGAGTTGCCCGCCCAGCGGATCCGTGTCGTTCTCCAGGGGCGAGAAGGTGATGTCCTGACCGGCCTGCACGGTGACGTGGTCGGCCTGGGTGATGGGCGGATGGACCGAACCCCGCTCAAGGACCTCGACCTGGATCTTCCCCTCGGCGGACTCGCGGCCGTCGGAGACCGTGATGGCCAGCTCCTTCCGGCCGGCCTCGCCCGTGTTGTCCTGGAAGGTCAGATGGCCGTCCGGTCTGACGCGCACCGAGTCCGGCTCCTCAGCCAGCGCGCCCACCAGCTGGAGGTCGTCGCCGTCCGGGTCGATCCAGTCGGTCAGGACCTGGCTGGTCACGGACTCGCCGGCCGGCACGCGCAGCACGGGGATCCGTTCCTGGGTCGGTGCGGTGTTCTCGCTGTCCGGGACCACCCGCAGGGACACCTGTGCGGAGTCGGCGCCGCCCCGCCCGTCGTCCGCCACATAGGTCACCTGGGACCGGCCGCTGGCGGACTCGGGAACGACGATCTGCAACCCGACCCCGTCGATGATCTCCTGCACCGTGCCTACGGACGGCTGCTCGCCGTCCAGAGACGCGGTCAGGACGTCTCCGTCCGGGTCGGAGTCGTTGAAGAGGACCGGCAGCTGGGTGGTCCGCCCCGGGCGGACCCCGAAGCTGTCATCCACGGCCACCGGCGGACGGTTCTCCTCCTGCCGCTCGGGCAGCGCCGTCTCCTGGGTGACCTCGTCGGACTCCTCGTCCTTCTCCTCGCCCTCCCCCTTCGGCGGCTCGAGATCGTCCCAGTTGGCCACGACCTTCATCTGGTCCAGGACCATCCAGGTGGTGCCGGACGCCGTGTCATTGAGCACCACGTGGCCGCGGTTCACCCGGAAGACCAGCTGCGACCCGCCGGTCAGCTCGGGGATCGGGACGATCTGATCCTGGGCCTCCCCCGCGCAGTCCTGCAGGTAGTGCCCGGTCACCGCCGACGCCGCATGGACGCATGCGCCCACCCGCACGGGGCCTGTGGCGCCGGCATCCTGCGAGGCGCCGGCCGGGGTGGTCGAGCCGGCGGAGGGGTCCTCCGGCGGCACCAACGGCAGGGACCGGATCTGGCCGCCGGACAGGTCCACGGCCAGCAGTTCCCGCGGGGTGGACAGGGCGATCTCCCCCGACTGCGGTCCGGAGGGCTGGGGCACCGCGCCCACCAGGCGTTCGTCCTGCACCGTCCGGCCGGACCAGCTCACCGTCCCCGACTCGGGATCCACGACCACGGCCCGGTCCCCCACGGCCACGACCTGGGGCTCGGCCAGGCCCGCCAGGCCGTCCAGGGACTCGCGCCCCGTCTCCACGAGGCCCGCTGACGGCTCGGCGCCCTCGGTGCCGAAGCGCACGATCTCCTCTGCCGCCAGATCGGCCACCAGCACCTCGCCGTCCATCGACGTGGTCGAGGCGACGCCGCCCTCGGTCTCGTACAGAGGCTCCTCGGCGGAGATCTGAGGAGCCGGGTCGGCCGTCCCCGCGAAGACCGTCCCCTCCTCGGGATTGTTCACGGAGATGACGCCGTCGCCCAGGGCGAAGTCCTGGGTCGCCGGCATCATCACCTGGTCACCGGCGACCATCGCCGCTGTGTCGATGCCGGTCAGCGCCCCGGAGGCGGGGTCGAGCATCAGGGCGGTGGCGCCCTCCTGGTGGAGCTGGAAGTCCTCCACGGGCGGGCGGAAGCCGCCGTCCAGGATGTGGGATTCATGGTTCAGATGGCCGACGTAGCCGCCGCCGTGGTGTGTGACCCAGATGCCGGCATCGTGCAGGTCGAGGTCGGCGGTGTCGAAGCCGGGGTAGAGAAATGCTCCGGTGGCCACCACGGCGCCGATTGCGGAGAAGGCGACGGGAGCGGTCGCCCGCTTGAGGCGGCGCCGATCGTTCCCCATAAGACCCCCGTCATCAAGGCGGCTCGCCCCTCGGCGGACCCCCCCTCCATCCTACCGGCGCCTCACCGGCCGGACATCACCCGGAGGTGGGGACGAAGAGGACCTGCCCCGGCTGGAGGTCAGCGCCGTCCAGGCTGTTGAGCTCGCCGATGCGCAGGATCGTCTCGTTCCGCGCGGCGTCCGGCTCGGCTCGGCCGGCGATGTCCCACAGGGTGTCCCCGTAGCCCACGGTGACGGACTGCACGGCCCGGGCGGGCCGCTCCTCCGAGGCCGCCGCCGGCGCCATCCCGTTGACACCGAAGAAGACGGCGGCCGCAGCGGCCAGGACCGCCACGACGAGCACCGGGAAGCCGACGAGGAGGAAGCGACCACGACGGTTCAGGTGGAATCCGGCGGAGCCGGCGGTGCGGATCTGTACTGATGCTGCAGTGCTCATGCTCTTCTGCCTCTCCGCCCGGAGACCCGGGCCGTAGAACGTGTGTTCGAGTGCTTCGCCCTCATGTCTAGCACGTCCGTTCGAAACACGCCAAGAAAAATTCGAACATATCTTTGAATCGACCCCCTGACTCCGGTACCGTCGGAACCAGTGATCAACCTGGAAGCAGTCCACCCGGACCGACGGACACGATAAGAACGGATGGTCGAATGGCCCCCCGGATTCCCACCCCAGCCCCGGACCCGCACCGCGTTCCGGAGACCCGCCCCCTGACGGCACGCCAGCGCACCATCCTCGCGTCGATCCGCACGGCCATCGCCGAGCGGGGGTATCCCCCCTCCATGCGCGAGATCGGGGACGCCGCGGGGTTGGCCTCGCTCTCCTCGGTCACCCACCAGCTGGGCCAGCTGGAGAAGCTTGGCTACATCCGCAAGGACCCGGGCCGGCCGCGCGCCATGGAGGTGCTTCTCGATGAGGACGGCACCGCGCTCACGAGCGAGCAGCCCACCGGCACTCGCGAACCGTCCGCGGCATCCGTGACCACCCTGCACACGGGTGCCGCGGACGGGGACGCGGTCCCCGTCCCGCTCGTGGGCCGGATCGCCGCCGGCGGGCCGATCCTCGCCGACCAGCAGGTCGAGGACGTCATGACGCTGCCCCGCCAGCTCACGGGCGAGGGCGAATTGTTCATGCTCAAGGTGTCCGGTGACTCGATGGTGGACGCCGCGATCTGCGATGGCGACTGGGTGGTGGTCCGTCAGCAGAACAACGCGCACAACGGTGACGTCGTGGCCGCGCTCCTGGACGACGAGGCCACGGTCAAGACCTTCCGCCAGCGGGACGGCCACACGTGGCTGCTGCCGCAGAACTCGGCCTACGAGCCCATCCTCGGGGATGCGGCCACCATCATGGGCAAGGTCGTCACGGTCCTCCGGGCGCTCTGAGCGCCGTGAACCACCGGCCCTTCACCCCGGGGGTCCGCGCGGCCGACGCCGAGGAGTTCGTGTACTCCCACGGCCGGCTGCTCGAGCGCCGGCGGATCAACCTGCTGCTGCACGGCGGTGGGCTCGACGGCGTCCTGGCCGCCCTGGGCGCCTATCGCAACCCCGACGGCGGCTTCGGCCACGGCCTCGAGCCGGACGTCCGCTCCCCGCACAGTGAGCCGCTGTCCACGCTGGCGGCCCTCGATCTGCTGGCGTCCTGGAACCTGGCCGATCATCCGTGGGTGCGTTCGGCCCTCGAGTGGGCCGCCGCGGCCTCCGCGGTGGACGGCTCCGTCCCCTTCGTCACCGAGGCCTCGCTGGAATGGCCCCACGCTCCCTGGGTGCAGCCCACCGACGGCGGCTCCCACCTGACCTACGGGTTCACCGCCGCCGCACGCCTGACCGGCTTCGCCGGAGGCTGGGCCGAGGCCGCCGCGGACTGGTGCCGCGCGCGGCTGTCCCCCGACAGCGCAGTGGGCTCTGCACCACCGTCCCGGGAGCTACCCGCCTACGAGGCGAAGTATGCCGTCCGCTTCCTGGCGTCCGAGGGCATCGGCGATCCCCTGGCACACCCGGTGCTCGCCGAGCTGGGCGCCCGACTGCGCGCCGACGGGGCGCTGCGCGTGGTGGGCGGCGCGGAGGACGAGAGAATCCACGCCATCGACCTACTCCACAACCCGTGGGCGCTGCCCTTCCCGACCGACCTCCCCGGCCGGCTGGCACCCGGTGAGGTGCTGACCCGGGACCGCGACTGGCTGGCCGCCGGACAGCGGCCCGACGGCGGATGGACGGTGGACTGGCCCGCGTGGAGTCCGGCGCAGGGCCTGGAGTGGAGGGGACTACGCACCGTGGAGGCCTTGGAGATCCTCGCCCGCTAGCCGGCGTTCAGCCGTTCCAGCACACCCCGCACCACGGCGGGATCGGTGGTGGACCAGAACTCCGGCAGCGTCGAGCGCAGGAACGAGCCGTAGCGTTCAGTGGCCAGCCGCGAGTCGAGCACGGCCACCACACCCCGGTCCGTGGCGGTCCGGATCAGTCGCCCCGCCCCCTGCGCCAGGCGCACCGCCGCGTGCGAGGCGGAGACGGCCATGAAGCCGTTGCCGCCGTGGCGGCTGATGTCTCGGGAGCGGGCGGTCGCCAGCGGGTCGTCGGGCCGGGGGAAGGGGATGCGGTCGATCACCACCAGGCGGCACGCCGCCCCCGGGACGTCCACGCCCTGCCAGAGGCTCATCGTCCCGAACAGGCAGGTGTCCGGCTCCGCGGCGAACTGGCGCACGAGGGCCGTCAGGGTGGTGTCCCCCTGGCACAGGATCGTGGGCTTCGGTCCGAGCCGGGTCCTCATCTCCGCGGCGGCGTCCTCGGCGGCGCGCTTGGAGGAGAACAGGCACAGGGCTCCGCCCCCGGAGGCACGGAGCAAGTGCTCCAGCTCGTCGTAGCTCTCCGGGGAGGCGAACCGCCCGGGCTTCGGCAGGTGCCGGGCCACATAGAGCACGCCCTGCCTCGGGTAGTCGAAGGGACTGCCCACGTCCAGTCCGGTCCATCGCGGGGCGCTCTCGCCGAGCAGGCCCACGGCCCCCGCCACCGGTTGGAAGGAGTCGCCGATGGCCAGCGTGGCCGAGGTCATCACGGTGGTGGCCTGTCCGAAGAGTCCCTCCCGGAGCTTGCCCGCCACGGACATCGGCGCCACGTAGAGCACGGGCGGTGCGGTCTCGTCCCCGGGGACCCACCCCATGCCCGGCTCGAAGTGGCCCGGCCGGGAGGCCCAGAGCACCTCGGGGTGATGGGTCTCCGGGACGGCCTCGAGCATGCGCTCGGCCACCTCCAGGACCTCCTGCAGCCGGGAGCGGGCCATCTGCCGGCCGCCGTCGGCGGAGGAATCGGCACCGCCGCTCGGCTTGGAGTCACTCAGCCCCTGCCGTGCCGCGTCCCGGACCGCGCCCAGGGCGCTGAGCTGCACCTCGTCCGGGCCACGGGGGATCAGTCCCGTGGGCGTGGCGGTGAAGGCGGCGTCCAGCCCGACGCCGGCCTGTACGAGGGGTTCCACGGCGATCGCGGTGTGCTTGCGGGCTGAGGAGGCGGCCGCCTGCACGATGGCCCCGGACAACTGGCCCGTGACGGCGCCCGTCACGCGGTCCTGGAGCTCATGGGCCTCGTCCACCACCACGGCGTCGAACTCGGGCAGCACGGCCAGGCCCTCGAAGGCGCTGATGGCCAGCATGGCATGGTTGGTGACCACCACGTCCGCCTCGCCGGCCTCCGAGCGGGCCCGCTCGGAGAAGCACTCCGCCGCCATCGGGCACTTCTGCGCCCCGAGGCAGTCCACGGCGGACACGGACACCTGGCGCCAGGCCCGGTCGCTGACGCCCGGGTCGAGGTCGTCCCGGTCTCCCGTCTCGGTGTCCTCCGCCCACTCGCGCAGGCGCAGCACCTCCCGGCCCAGCGGGCTCGTGGGGTTGCCGTCGGAGCCGGCCAGCATCTCCCCGTCATCCGCCAGGCCGAACAGCGCCTGACCGTCCTCCTCGGGGAAACCACCCTCCAGCTTGTGCTTGCACAGGTAGTTGGACCGCCCCTTGACCAGCGCCACGTTCATCGGCCGCGGAAGCTGCCCCGCCAGGGCCTCCAACAGCCTCGGGGCGTCACGGCGCATGATCTGGGACTGCAGGGCCAGGGTGGCGGTGGCCACCACCACCGGGTGTTCCGCGTCCAAGGCGTGCTGCAGCGCCGGCACCAGGTACGCCAGGGACTTGCCGGTGCCCGTGCCGGCCTGGACCAGCAGGTGCTGTCCGGTCTCCAGGGACCGGGCCACCTCCACCACCATGCGTCGCTGGCCTTCGCGGCGCTGGCCGCCGGTCGCCCCGACGACGGCGTCCAGCAGGCGCAGCGCCTCCCGTTCGGCGTCGGTGCGGGGTTCGGCCGTCTGCTGCCGATCGGCGTCCTCAACCGTCTGCGTCATGCTCCGGGGCGCTCCTGACCGCCAGTGGACCCGTCCAGGGCATAGCGGCGGAGGTCCTCGGCGATGTCCTCCCGGACCAGGACCCGCAGGCGGGTGCCCTCGGCCTCATACGTCTCCGAGATGATGTCCGCGTCCGGCGAGTGCAGCCGCGAGACCACGTCGCCGTCGGTGAACGGGATGAGCAGGTCCATCGCCACGTTCGGCCGCGGGATGGCATCGGAGATGGCGCGCTCCAGCTCGGAGATGCCCTCGCCCGTGCGGGCCGAGACCACCACGGAACGCGGTTCGCGCTGGCGGAGCCGGGCCACCACGAGGGGGTCCGCCGCATCCGCCTTGTTCAGCACGATGATCTCCGGGATCCTGCGCGCGTCCACCTCGGCGAGCACGGTCCGCACGGCCGCGATCTGGCCCTCCGGGTCCGGGTGCGAGACGTCCACCACGTGCAGGATGACGTCCGCGTCCCCCACCTCCTCCAGGGTGGAGCGGAAGGCCTCGACCAGCTGGGTGGGCAGGGAGCGGACGAACCCGACCGTGTCCGAGAGCGTGTAGCCGATGCCGTCCGGGGTGACGGCCTTGCGCACGGTGGGATCCAGGGTGGCGAACAGCGCGTTCTCCACCAGCACGCCCGCGTGGGTCAGCCGGTTGAGCAGGGAGGACTTCCCGGCGTTCGTGTAGCCGGCGATCGCCACGGAGGGCACCCGGTTCCGACGCCGGTTGGCCCGCTTGGTCTCCCGCGCCGGCTTCATGGCGGCGATCTCGCGGCGCAGCTTGGCCATCCGGGTGCGGATCCGGCGGCGGTCCAGTTCGATCTTCGTCTCGCCGGGACCGCGGGAGCCGATGCCCTCACCGCCGGCGGCGCGGCCACCGGCCTGGCGGGACATGGACTCGCCCCAGCCGCGCAGCCGCGGCAGCAGGTACTCGAGCTGCGCCAGCTCCACCTGGGCGCGGCCCTCCCGGGACTGTGCGTGCTGGGCGAAGATGTCCAGGATCAGGGCGGTCCGGTCGATGACCTTGACGCGCACCACGTCCTCCAGGGCGCGGCGCTGGGACGGCGCGAGCTCGGAGTCGACCACCACGGTGTCCGCCCCGGTCATGGCCACGATCCCCCGCAGCTCCTCGGCCTTGCCCTTGCCCAGGAAGGTCGCGGGGTCCGGCAGGTGGCGCCGCTGGATGACGCCGTCGAGGACCTCGGAACCGGCCGTCTCGGCGAGGGCCGCCAACTCCCGCAGGGAGTTCTCGGCGTCCTGGGCGGTGCCCTCGGACCACAGTCCGGCCAGCACGACGCGTTCCAGGCGCAGCTGCCGGTACTCCACCTCGGACATGTCCTCGAGCTCAGTGGACAGGCCGTTGACGCGCCGCAGGGCCTGGCGCTCGGCGAGGTCGAATTGCTCGCCGTCCGCGTCCGTGTGCCCGTCGCCGCCCTCGGACAGGGCCAGCGCCCGCCCGCTCGCGGGGGCGTCCTGGGCGGCGCTGGCGGCGTCGGCGGCGAGGATCCGGTCGATGACGGACTGGATCTGCTGCTCGTCCGGTCCGGACGTGCTCTCGTTCCCGTGCTGGGGGTTCTCGGTCATGGTCTCCTTGGAAGATGCGTGGTGTCTAGGATAATCGCTGGCGGCGCGGCCGGAGAGGTTCTGGGAACCGCTGTGGAAAGGCGGGTTCGGGGCCACGGGGGCCTCCTTCGAAGAGGCATGGCTCGACGGCCCCGTGCGGGGGCCGGGCATGCGGTGAGAAGGTGTACCGGGGATGGGGCTGTCAGGGACGCCTCGACCCGCATCACGGCGGGGAGGCTGGGTCCGAGGGTCAGCGCAGGAAAATCCACATGCCATCCAGTATAGGTGCGGTGTCAAGTAGCATCAGACGGTGATGGATTCCGCACACTACTTCTCCGCCGAGCCGGTCGGGCCCGAGCACCGGCGCCGGCTCCAGGTCTCCCTGGCCGGGCGCACCGTCTCGGTCCAGACCGCCAGCCACATCTTCTCGCCCGACGGGATCGACAAGGGCACCGCTGCCATGCTGCGCTCGGTGCCGGAGCCGCCGCCCACCGGCTCCTTCCTGGACATCGGCTGCGGCTGGGGGCCGCTGGCCCTCACGCTGGGACTGCACAGCCCCGCTGCGGAGGTGACCGCCGTCGAGGTCAATGACCGCGCGGCCCAGCTGTGCCGGGACAACGCCGCGGCGCTGGGCCTGGAGCACCTCACGGTGTACCGGCCGGAGGAGGTCCCGGCGGGGCGCACCTTCGATCTGATCTGGTCCAACCCACCGATCCGCGTGGGCAAGGAGACGCTGCACGCCCTCCTGCTGCAGTGGCTGCCACGGTTGGCCCCGGGCGGCCGGGCGTTCCTGGTGGTGCAGAAGAACCTCGGCGCCGACTCGCTGCTGCCGTGGATCGCCACGGCGCTGGCGGAGCGGCACCCCGGCGAGTTCACGGCCACGCGCTTCGGCACCGAGAAGGGATTCCGGATCCTGCAGGTGGACCGCATACTGGCGGGATGAAGCACGACTCCCGGCCGCGCCGGTCCACTCTCGCCCGGGCGCTGGGCCTGCCCGTGCTGGCGGGCGTGGTGGCCGGGGTGCTGGCCGGCTCACTCTCCGGGTGCACCAGTGCGGGCCGCGAGGCCGCGATGCCGAATCCGGCGACCACGGTGCACGTCGATCCGGGCACCCACACGGTGGCCGCCACCCGGGCGGAGACCGGCGAGGCGCACGCACCGTTCCTGACCTGGAGGGATCACAACACGGTGGCGGTGACCACATTCGGCACGTCCACCACCGCATGCTTTCCGGTCGTGGTCGGCGACACCGTTGACGCGGACGGTGCCTATCGGGCCCTGGTGGACCTGGGCGGCGAGGCCGGACGAGCCTGCACCGCAGACTGGACGGCCCAGGAATGGGACCTGCCGGTCCCCTCGGACCTGGCGCCGGCGGCCGTCATCCGGCTGCAGCTGGACGGGGAACCGGACACCGCCTATGAGTACCCGATGGGCGACTCGCGTCCCGGCTGACGCTCACGCCATGGTGCCGTCGAAGACGAGGGCCGCCGGACCGGACAGCAGGACGCGTTCGGAGCCGTCCGGCTGCGGGAGGAACTCCACGCCCACGGTGCCACCGGGCACGCCGACGCGCCACTGCAGGGCGTCCCGGTCCCCGGCCCAGAGCCGGACGGCGGTGGCGGCGGCGCAGGCCCCGGTGCCGCAGGACTGCGTCTCCCCCACACCCCGCTCGTGGACGCGCATCTGCACGCGGCCGACGCCCTCGTGGAACAGCGGATCGGCCGGGACCACGAACTCCACGTTCGTGCCGTTCGGCGGCACGGGGTCCACGTTCGGCTCCTTCGTCAGATCCAGCCACTGCAGGTCCCCCTCGTCCGGGAGCGCCACCACGGTGTGGGGGTTGCCGAGGGACAGGCTCAGGGCCGGCCGGGGGTCCTCCAGGCCGGCCGCGAGCACGAGGGAGTCCGAGGCCCGCTCCTTGGCCAGCTCGGGGTCGAGGTAGTCCCACGGCCCCATGTCGGTCGAGTAGCCGTCCTCCAGCCGGGTCACGGCGCGCGCCCCCGCCCGGGTGCCGATGGTCAGGGTCTGCCCCGGCGCCAGGTCCACCAGCCCGCGCGTGGCGAGGTAGTGCACGAAGACGCGGACGCCGTTGCCGCACATCTCCGCCACGGAACCGTCAGCGTTCCGGTAGTCCATGAACCAGGTGGCCTCGGGGTGCTCGGCCAGCAGGTCCCGGCCCTCGATCAGGTGCGTCGACCCGACCACGCGGATCAGGCCGTCCGCGCCGACGCCGAGGTGCCGGTCGCACAAGGCCTCCACGTGGTCCGGGGACAGCTCGGTCTCGCCGTCGAGGTCGGGGACGAGCACGAAGTCGTTGCCGGTGCCGTGGCCTTTCGTGTAGGCCAGTCCGGACAGCTGGTCGAGCGCGGTGCGCAGTCGGTCGGGGTCGCGGGCGATCGGCGGGGTCATGGCCCCAGTCTAGAGTCGCGCCAGCACAGCATCCGCCAGCGCGGGGGCCGCGGCATCGAACCACGCGATGCGCGGATCGGCCCCGAACCAGGTGAGCTGCCGGCGGGCGAAGCGCCGGGTGGCCGTGGCGGTGTCCTCGACCGCCGTCTCGAGGCTCGACTCCCCGTCCAGCACGGAGAGGAACTGGGCGTAGCCGATGGCGCGGGAGGCGGTCCGGCCCTGCCGCAGTCCGGCGGTGTCCAGGGCACGCACCTCGTCCAGCAGGCCCGCCTCAGCCATCGCGACCACGCGCGCACGCAGTTGCGCGTGGAGGGCTGTCCGCTCCGTGTCCAGCCCGATCTGCACGGTGGGCCGCAGGTACGCCCGCTGCGGCAGGTAGGAGGCGAAGGTCCGGCCGGTGAGCTGGTGGACCTCCAGCGCCCGCACCATTCGCCGGGCGTCGCCGAGCCGCGCCGCGCTGTCCGGGTCCACCCGGGCCAGCTCCGCCCGCAAGCCCTCCAGCCCGGCCTGCCGGCCCAGCTCCTCGAAGCGGGCCCGCACCTCCGGGTCCGTGGGCGGGAATTCGAGTCCGTCCAGGGCGGCCCGCACGTAGAGCCCGGAACCGCCCACGAGCACCGGCCGCAGGCCCCGGGACTGGATGTCCTCGATCACCGCGCGCACCTCGGCCTGGAACCGGGCCACGGAGGCCTCCTCGGTCACCTCCAGCACATCGAGCAGGTGGTGCGGGATCCCCCGCCGGGCGGCCACGGGCACCTTGGCCGTGCCGATGTCCATGCCGCGGTAGAGCTGAAGGGCGTCGGTGTTGACGACCTCCCCGCCGAGGCGTTCGGCCAGCTCCAGCGCCAGCTCGGACTTGCCCGTGCCGGTGGGCCCGACGACGGCCAGGACCGGTTGGCGTGCGGTCTCGCCGTCCACGGTGGTCATGGGGTGGTCATCCGTGGGTCAGGCCGGGCGCAGGGTGGGCATGCCCAGGCTCACGCCGGCGGCACCGTTCCCGCCGGCCGCCGCTGCCGAGGGCACCCCGCAGGAGGCGGCCTGCGCCAGGTCCCAGGCGTCCCCCGCGCGCGAGCGGCGCAGCGCATAGCCCGCGGGCTCGCCGGGGACGGGGTCCGCGATGAGGAAGTACGGGTGGGACTCGGTCACGGTGACCGTCACGAAGTCACCGGGCCGCGGGGTCTCGGCCCCCTCCGGCACGCTGAAGTGCACCAGCCGGTGGTCCGGGGCCCGCCCGGCGAGCCGCCCGGTGGTGGCGTCCTTGGAGCCGGACTGGTCGGTGACGAGCAACTCCTGCCGGGTGCCCACGAGCTTGGCGGTCTCCTCGGCGCTGATGCGGTCCTGGAGGGCGGTGAGCCGCTCGAAGCGCTCCTGGACGACCGCCTTGGGGATCTGGTCCTCCATCTCACCGGCCGGGGTGCCGGGGCGGATGGAGTACTGGAACGTGTAGGCGGAGGAGAACCGGGAGGCCTCCACCACGCGCAGGGTGTCCTGGAAGTCCTCCTCGGTCTCGCCGGGGAAGCCCACGATGATGTCCGTGGTGATGGCGGCGTGCGGCATTCGCTCGCGCACGGTGTCCAGGATCCTCAGGAACCTCGTCGACCGGTAGGACCGGCGCATGTCCTTGAGGACCTTGTCCGAGCCGGACTGCAGGGGCATGTGCAGCTGGGGCATGACGTTGGGCGTCTGGGCCATGGCGTCGATGACGTCGTCCGTGAAGGAGGCCGGGTGGGGGCTGGTGAAGCGCACGCGCTCCAGTCCCTCGATCTCGCCACAGGCGCGCAGCAGCTTGGCGAAGGCGCCGCGGTCCCCGAACTCCACGCCGTAGGTGTTGACGTTCTGCCCGAGGAGAGTGACCTCCACGGCACCCGCGTCCACGAGGGCCTGCACCTCGGCGAGGATGTCCCCGGGGCGGCGGTCCTTCTCCTTGCCGCGCAGAGCCGGGACGATGCAGAACGTGCACGTGTTGTTGCAGCCCACCGAGATGGAGACCCAGCCGGAGGAGGCGGAGTCCCGCTTGGTGGGCAGGGTGGAGGGGAAGGTCTCCAGGGATTCGAGGATCTCCAGCTCGGCCTGCTGGTTGTGACGGGAACGCTCCAGCAGTACGGGCAGCGAGCCGATGTTGTGGGTTCCGAAGACGACGTCCACCCACGGCGCCTTGTCCAGGATGGTCTTCTGGTCCTTCTGGGCCAGGCAGCCGCCCACGGCGATCTGCATCCCGGGGTGGCCGTCCTTGACGGCGCGCAGGTTGCCGAGGTTGCCGTAGAGCTTGTTGTCCGCGTTCTCTCGGACCGCACAGGTGTTGAACACCACGAGGTCCGGTTCGGAGGCCTCCGCGGCCTGCACGTACCCCGCGTCCTCCAGCAGTCCGGAGATCCGTTCGGAGTCGTGCACGTTCATCTGGCAGCCGAAGGTGCGGACCTGGTAGGTCCGGTCGTCGAGTCTCTGGGGCACGGAAGTCACCGCAGCATTCTAGTCGTCCTCGATCCCGCCGAGCACCTCCCTCACCACGCCGAGCGCCATGCCCGGCGGGTACCCCTTGCGGGCGAGCATGCCGGCCAGGCGGCGGACCGCCTTGTCCCGCTCGGCCCGCGACTCCGGGTCCTCCCCGTCCGGCACCGGACGCCCGCGCAGCCGGCGTTCGACGAGCTCCACGGCGGCCTCTCGCTCGGTGTCCTCGCTGATGGCCTCCAGCGCCTGCTCGGCCGCCTCGCCGCTGACGCCCTTCTGCGCCAGCTCCCGGCGCAGGGCCCCGCGGGCCAGCCCCTTGGTGCGCTGGCGGTTGCGCACGAAGTCCTCCGCGTAGGCGGAGTCGTCCACGAGCCGGACCTCCTCCATCCGGTCGAGGACGGCGGTGGCCACGTCCTCGGGCACGTCCCTCTCCGCCAGCTTCTCCTCGAGCTGCCGGCGGGACTTCGGCGAGCCCGTGAGCTGGCGCAGCACGATGGTCCGCGCCACCTCCGCGGCGGCCGGATCCGGGTCTGACGCCAGGCGCTCGGGGACGTCCGGGACCGCGCGGAGGTGACGGGGGGCCATCAGGCCGGGGTGTTGCCGGACACGGCGCGCAACTGGGGCTCCCCGCCCTCGGCCTCCGCCTCGGGCACCACACCGATGCCGAGCTTCTCGAGGATCCGGGTCTCGATCTCATCGGCCAGGTCGGGGTTGTCCTTGAGGAACCGGCGCGCGTTCTCCTTGCCCTGGCCGAGCTGGTCGCCGTCATAGGTGAACCAGGCGCCGGACTTCTTGACGATGCCCTCGTCCACGCCCATGTCTATCAGCGCGCCCTGGCGGGAGATGCCCTCGCCGTAGATGATGTCGAACTCGGCCTGCTTGAACGGCGGGGCCATCTTGTTCTTCACGATCTTGGCACGGGTGCGGTTGCCGACGGGGTTGCCGCCCTCCTTGAGGGTCTCGATACGGCGCACATCGATGCGGACGGAGGCGTAGAACTTCAGGGCCTTGCCGCCGGTGGTGGTCTCGGGGCTGCCGAAGAACACGCCGATCTTCTCGCGCAGCTGGTTGATGAAGATGGCGGTGGTCTTGGTCTGCGCCAGGCGGCCGGTGATCTTGCGCAGCGCCTGGGACATCAGCCGGGCCTGCAGGCCGACGTGGCTGTCACCCATCTCGCCCTCGATCTCGGCGCGCGGCACCAGGGCGGCCACGGAGTCGATGACGATGATGTCCAGCGAGCCGGAGCCCACCAGCATGTCCATGATCTCCAGGGCCTGCTCGCCGGTGTCCGGCTGGGACACCAGCAGGGCGTCCGTGTCCACGCCGAGCTTCTTGGCGTACTCGGGGTCCAGGGCGTGCTCGGCGTCGATGAAGGCGGCGATCCCGCCGTTGCGCTGGGCGTTGGCCACCGCGTGCAGGGCCACGGTGGTCTTGCCGGAGGACTCCGGACCGTAGATCTCCACCACGCGGCCGCGCGGCAGGCCGCCGATGCCCAGGGCCACGTCCAGCCCCACGGAACCGGTGGGGATCACCTGCATCGGCGCGCGGACCTCGTCCCCGAGGCGCATCACCGATCCCTTGCCGAACTGCTTGTCGATCTGGGCCAGTGCGGCTTCCAGAGCCTTGTCGCGGTCAGTGGCTGACGCCATGATTCACCCCTCGTTGTGCTGGTGGCGGGCGGCTTGCGGTCCCGCCCGGTGCTGTCGAGACGAACCTACGCCACGCCTCGGACGCGTTAGCGGTTCGCCGCTCGTGCTGTGGATGACAGGCCCGGGGTCCGCCCCGGAGGATGTCCTGTGGAGGAGCCTACAGCGGTTCGAAGATGTTTTCGAAGAGGTGGGCTACGGCGTGTCCTTCACGGGGATATCCCGGCCCAGCCGGCGCGTGTCCGGGACGCCCTGCAGCTCGCAGACGTCCAGCCACACGCGCCGCGGGTCCGCCCCGGAGTCGAGCGCCTGCTCCGCGGTGACCTGCAGGGTCGGCAGCACGAGGGAGGTCTCGATGACCCCGGCGTTGCCGGGCCCGAACTCCTCGTCCATGAGGCGCCGGAACTCACTGATCTTCATGGGTCCATCCTCTCACCCTGCGCGCCTGACGGCGCGCAGCGGACGGGCCGCAGACCGTGTGGTCTGCGGCCCGTGCCGTCTCGTTGCTGCTCCCGCTGGCGTCCGCTCAGCGGCTGCCGGCGAGCTGGCCGAAGTCGTCCGGGACCTCGTCCGGGATGCGGGGGGAGAGTTCCTCCGTGGCGAAGGAGCTCTCCAGGTCAGCCGGGACGGTGTCCGGGATGTGCACGCCCTCCTGCAGGGCGATGCGGTCCGAGACCTCGCGGAGCATGAGGGACATGGGGACGTTCAGGGCGCTGCAGATCGAGGAGAGCAGCTCCGAGGACGCCTCCTTCTGGCCCCGCTCCACCTCGGACAGGTAGCCGAGGGAGACCCGGGCATGGTGGGAGACCTCGCGGAGCGTGCGGCGCTGGCGCTGGCGGACGTCTCGCAGGACGTCTCCGATTTCCTGGCGGAGGACTGGCACGGCGTGCTCCTTGGTCTCGAGGGAGTCGGTGGGAACGTGTTCACCGGTCTCCAGCCAACGGGTGATGCCGTTGATGGTGACCGGATGCTTCATCATGTCTACTGTCTTCTCCTGAGTGGGTCCTGAGAATGGCCGATCAGGCCAACTGGGGTGTACAACCTAGCCCGGCCCGGTTTTTGTTCCCGGTACGGCATCCCGACGGCCGTTTTCCCAGTTGGTTGCCAGCTTACCGACATCCCCGGTCCCGGCGGCAAGGGCCGTCCGGGCCCTGGGGAGATCCGTGATGCAACTGTCATGCCCAGCGGCCCCGCACCGCGAGCAGCGCCTCCCGGACCGTGGCCCGTCGGATCGCCTCCCGGTCCCCGTCCACGCGGAGCCGGATGGCCTCGGACCCGGCCGGTCCGGCCAACCCCACATACACCGTGCCCACCGGCTGGCCCTGGTGGGGTTCCGGCCCGGCCACCCCGGTGGTCGAGATCCCGAGGTCCGCGCCGGCTGTCCGCCGCGCGCCCTCGGCCATCTGCCGCGCCACCTCGGGGTGTACGGCCCCGTGGCGCGCCAGCAGGTCGGCGTCCACGCCCAGCAGGTCCTGCTTGACGTGGTTCTGGTAGGCGATGACCCCGCCCTGCAGGGTCCCGGAGGCCCCGGGCACCTCGGCCAGGGTGGCCGCGAGCAGTCCGGCGGTCAGGGATTCCGCGGTGGCCACCGTGAGTCCCCGGCTGATCAGGCCGTGCACGACGGCGGCCGGCAGGTCCCCGGGTCCGGCGGACTCAGTCACGGCTCGGCTCGCCCGTCCGGGCCGACCGGCGCAGCCGGACGGCCTTGGCCACGTAGTCGATGCCGGTGACCAGGGTGACGGCCAGGGCCGCGGCCATGAGCGTGAAGCCGACGTAGAGCCACCAGCCGCCGAGCAGGGCCCCCAGGGGTGCCAGCAGGGCCAGCAGGGCGCCGGCCTGCAGCACGGTCTTGAGCTTGCCGCCCCTCGAGGCCGGCATCACGCCGTACCTCAGCACCAGGAAGCGCATCAGGGTGATGCCCCACTCGCGCACGAGGATCAACGCGGTCACCCACCACCACAGCTCGCCCAGCAGCGAGAGCACCACGAACGCCGCGCCGGTGAGCAGCTTGTCCGCGATGGGGTCGGCGATCTTGCCGAAGCTCGTGACCAGGCCGCGGGACCGGGCGATGTCCCCGTCCAGCTTGTCCGTGTAGATGGCCACGGCGAACAGGGCGAAGGCCACCCAGCGCAGCCCGAGGGACTCCTCCCCGAGGGGGCCGCCGGCCACGAGCATCCAGATGAAGAACGGGACCATGACGATCCTAAGGCCCGTCAGGATGTTCGGCAGGTTCCAGTTCTCACTCATGGCGGCAGTCTACGGTTCTCAGCGGCCGGTCAGATGCCAGGCGTCCTCGGATCCGTCCTCGTCGTCCTCCCCGTCCCCGTCGTACCACTCGTCCGCCGCGGGCCGTCCGGCCAGGTCGTCGGCCACCAGGTCGCGGCCGTAGCCGGCGTCCTCGTCCGCGGGCAGGGAGCCGCGCACGAGCTCCTGGTCGGACGGTCGCGAGCCGGCCGGTTCCGGGATCTCCGCGTGCACCACGTCCTCGGCGTAGGCCTCGGGCGCGTCCTCGCTCGGCGCCGCCGCCGGCGGGGTGTCCCCGCGGATGGTGGCGAGCAGGGCCGCCAGGTCGTCCGGCTTGACCAGCACGTCCCGGGCCTTGGACCCCTCGGAGGGACCCACCACGCCGCGGGACTCCATCAGGTCCATGAGCCGGCCGGCCTTGGCGAAGCCGACGCGCAGCTTGCGTTGGAGCATCGAGGTGGAGCCGAACTGGGTGGTCACCACGAGCTCGGTGGCCTGCAGCAGCAGGTCCATGTCATCGCCGATGTCCTCGTCGATGACCTTCTCGGTCTTCTCCGGCACCACGTCCTCGCGGTACTGGGCCGTCATCTGCGTCTTGACGTGCTCCACCACGGCGTGGATCTCGGACTCGTTGACCCAGGCACCCTGCACGCGCATGGGCTTGGACTTGCCCATCGGCAGGAACAGGGCGTCGCCCTGGCCGAGCAGCTTCTCAGCCCCCGGCTGGTCCAGGACCACGCGCGAGTCGGTGACCGAGGACGTGGCGAAGGCCATCCGGGAGGGCACGTTGGCCTTGATCAGGCCGGTCACCACGTCCACGGAGGGACGCTGGGTGGCCAGCACGAGGTGGATGCCGGCGGCGCGTGCCAGCTGGGTGATGCGCACGATCGCGTCCTCGACGTCCCGCGGGGCGACCATCATGAGGTCCGCCAGCTCGTCCACGATCACCAGCAGGTACGGGTAGGGCTTGAGCACGCGCTTGGAGTCCGGCGGCAGGTTCACCTTGCCGGCACGGATCGCCTTGTTGAAGTCGTCCACGTGCTTGTAGCCGAACGCCGCGAGGTCGTCATAGCGGGTGTCCATCTCGCGGACCACCCACTGCAGAGCCTCGGCGGCCTTCTTCGGGCTCGTGATGATGGGGGTGACCAGGTGCGGGACGCCCTCGTAGGCGGTCAGCTCCACGCGCTTGGGGTCCACCATGACCATACGGACCTCGTCCGGCGTGGACCGCATGAGGATCGAGGTGATCATCGAGTTCACGAAGGAGGACTTGCCGGCGCCGGTGGCCCCGGCCACGAGCATGTGCGGCATCTTGGCGAGGTTGGCCATCACGAAGCCGCCCTCCACGTCCTTGCCGACGCCCATCACCATGGGGTGGTCGGTCTTGCGGGCGGCGTTGGAGCGCAGCACGTCCCCGAGCGCCACGACCTCCTTGTCCGCGTTCGGGATCTCGATGCCGATCGCGGACTTGCCCGGGATCGGCGAGAGGATGCGCACGTCGGAGGACGCCACGGCGTAGGAGATGTTCTTGGACAGCGCGGTGACCTTCTCCACCTTGGTGCCCGGGGCCAGCTCGATCTCGTAGCGGGTGACGGTCGGCCCGCGGGAGAAGCCGGTGACCTCGGCGTCCACCTTGAACTGCTGCAGGGTCGAGGTCAGGGCGGCCACCACGGCATCGTTGGCCTCGGTCCGGTCCTTGTGCGGGGGGCCGGCGGGCAGCAGGGAGGACTCCGGCAGGGTGTAGGTGATGTCCCCGCCCAGGTGCAGCTGCTCGGAGCGGGCCGGCATCGGCGGCAGCTCCGCGGGCCGGGCGACCGGTGCGGCGGGAACCGCGGCCGGCGGCACGGTACCGATCGGCTCGGTGGCCGGCCCCGGGCCGTTCTCGGCGGCCCGGTCCGCCTGACCCGGCTGGCGAGGCTGCTCCGCATCGGGCCCGACGCCGGCCGCGTCCTTGGCCCGCGCGATCGCCAGTTCACCAGCGGTCGGGCGCCGGACGCCGGGGGGAACGGCCGGGCCGGAAGCCTCGGCCGGGGTGACCGCCGAGGCGGCGGACGTGGAAGCGGTGGAGTCCGACGCCACGTCGTCGATCACGGCGGTCTCGTAGGCCTCGGTGGCGGTGATCGGCTCGCCGTCGCGGTCCAGGGCCTCGGTAGGCCGCTCCTCGTCGCGGCCGAAGAGCCTGATGCCCTTGCGCTTCCGCTTCCGGCCGTCCTGCGGACCGCCCTGCGCCCGGTCCTGGCGGTCGTGCTCGGTCAGGTAGGACTGGTCGTGGTCGCCGTCACGGTCCGCCCGCGCCGAGCGTCCGGTGCGGTCGGAGCGCTCGGCGACGGCGCCGCCGTCGGGCTGGCCGGTGAGCCAGGCGTAGGCGTCCCGCAGGCGCTGCGGGATCTGGCCCACCGGCGTGGCCGTGACCACCAGCAGGCCGAAGAGCACCAGGACCACCATCAGGGCCCAGACGGGCCAGGGGGTGAGCAGGGAGGCCAGCGGGGTGGTGGCGAGGTAGCCCACGATCCCGCCGCCGGCCAGGAGGTCATCGAAGGACTCCGCCACGGTCGGCAACCCGGCCACGAGGTGGGCGATCCCCGCGGCGCCGACGGTCATGGTCAGCAGGCCGATGGAGATGCGGCCATTCTCCCGGTGCTCCTGGGGCGTGCGGAAGTACCGCACGGCCACGACCAGCAGCACGGCCGGGAACAGCAGGGCGGCCCAGCCGAGCGTGCCGGCCGCGACCTGGTGGACCACGGTGCCGTAACCCGGTGCACCACGCAGTCCCCACCACTCGACGGAGCCGATGACCAGGGCGAGGACCACGAGGAAGAACCCGGTGCCGTCCCGGCGGTCCTCGGGCTCGATCCGCGCGTCGCGGCCGATCTTGCGCACCCCGGCGCCGAGGGGCGTGGCCAGGGCCATCCAGAACCCGCGCAGCGCGCGCACGAACAGGTTGCCCTGCGGCTCGGGCGGTGGCTCGGGCGCGGTGCGTTTGCGCGCAGTCGTCGTCCCGGACTTCGGCGCCGGACCCTTGCGGGCGGCGGAACTCGAGGAGCGGGTGGACTGCGAACGCGTCGGGGAAGTACGGGTCGCCATGCTCCGTAGGGTACCGTCCGGCGGCCACGCCGGACGGGATCAACACAGGTTGCCGGGCTCGGCCGGCGGCGCCTCAGACCTCCAGGACGACCGGGACGATCATCGGGCGGCGGCGCAGGGTGCGGTTGACCCACGTGCCGATGACCCGCCGGACCACCTGCTGCAGCTGGTGGGTGGTGTGGTCCGCGTTGGACTGCACGGCCTCCTGGAGGGCGCGGGCGATCCTGGGCTTGACCTCGTCGAACACGGAATTGTCCTCGGCCACGCCGCGGGCGTGGATGTCCGGCCCGGAGACGATCGTGCCGGTCTGGCGGTTGACCACGGAGATGATGGAGATGAAGCCCTCCTCCCCCAGCACGCGGCGGTCCTTGAGGTCCGCGTCCGTGATCTCGCCGATCGAGGAGCCGTCCACGTAGACGAGGCCGCACTCCACCTGGCCGACGACGCGGGCCACCCCGTCGGCCAGGTCCACCACGGAGCCGTCCTCGGTGAGCAGCACGTTCTCGTGCGGCACGCCGGTGGCCTCGGCGATCCGGCCGTTGGCGATCAGGTGCCGGGTCTCGCCGTGGACGGGCATCACGAACGTGGGCTTGACGATGTTGTAGCAGTAGAGCAGCTCGCCCTCGGAGGCGTGGCCGGAGACGTGCACCTGGGCCATGCCCTTGTGCACCACGTCCGCGCCGAGCTTCATCAGGCCGTTGACCACGCGGAACACGGAGGTCTCGTTGCCGGGGATGAGGGAGGAGGCCAGGATGACCAGGTCCCCGGCGTCGAGCTGGACCCGGTGGTCACCGTTCGCCATGCGGGACAGCGCCGCCATGGGCTCCCCCTGCGAGCCGGTGCACATCAGCACCACCTGGTGGTCCGGCAGCTGGTCCACCTGCTTGAGGTCCACCAGGATGCCCTCCGGCACGTCCAGGTAGCCCAGCTTGGCGGCGATCCCCATGTTGCGGACCATGGAGCGTCCCACGAAGCAGACCTTGCGGCCGTGGGCGTGCGCCGCGTCCAGCACCTGCTGGATGCGGTGCACGTGGGAGGCGAACGAGGCCACGATCACGCGCCGGCTGGCCCGGGCCATGAGCGATCCGAGGACCGGGCCGATCTCCTTCTCCGTGGTGGTGAACCCGGGAACCTCGGCGTTGGTGGAGTCGGTGAGGAACAGGTCCACACCCTCCTGGCCCAGCCGGGCGAAGGCCCGCAGGTCCGTGATGCGCCCGTCCAGGGGCAGCTGGTCCATCTTGAAGTCGCCGGTGTGCAGAATGGTGCCCGCGGACGTCCTGATCGCCACGGCGAGGGCGTCCGGGATGGAGTGGTTGACGGCCACGAACTCGCACTCGAACGGGCCGAGGCGCTCGGTGTCCCCCTCCCGCACCGCGAGCGTCAACGGCCGGATGCGGTGCTCCTCCAGCTTGGCCTCGATCAGCGCGAGGGTGAGGGTGGAGCCGATCAGCGGGATGTCCGGACGCAGGCGCAACAGGTACGGCACCGCGCCGATGTGGTCCTCGTGGCCGTGCGTCAGCACCAGGCCGACCACGTCGTCCAGGCGGTCCTCGAGGTAGCCGAAGTCCGGCAGGATCAGGTCGACGCCCGGCTGGTACTCCTCCGGGAAGAGCACCCCGCAGTCGACGATGAGGATCTTGCCGTCCATCTCGAAGACGGTCATGTTGCGCCCCACCTCGCCGAGGCCCCCGAGGGGCACCACCCGGCAGGTGCCGGGCTTCAGCGCGGGCGGCGTGGACAGACGGGTCCCTGAGGCCATGGGGTTCGGTCCCTTCTAGAAGGTCAGTCCGGCTTCCGCGAGGTCCGCCCGGATGATGGTCTGCTCGTCCTCGGTGGCCTGGACCAGCGGCAGCCGGACCACCGGGGAGGGCAGGTGGCCCTGCCAGTTCAGGATCAGCTTGGAGGAGACGGCCCCCTGGATGTGCGTCATCACAGCCCGCTGGTACGGGTCCAGCCGGAAGTGCGCCTGGCGCGCCGCGGCCAGGTCGCCGGCGTTCATGGCGTCCACGAGCTGCCGGTACAGCCGGGTGGCCACGTGGGCGGTCACCGAGACCACGCCCACGGCGCCCAGGGTCATCAGCGGCATGGTCAGCGAGTCCTCGCCGGAGTAGATCTCCAGGTCCGTGTGGGCGGCCACGAGGGTGGTGGACTGGAAGTCGCCCTTGGCGTCCTTGAGCCCCACGATGTTCGGGTGCTGCGCCAGGGCGATGAGGGTGTCCGGATTGATGGGCATGACCGAGCGCCCGGGGATGTCATAGAGCATCACGGGCAGGTCCGTGGCGGAGGCGATGGTCTCGAAGTGGGCGCGGATGCCGGCCTGGTTGGGCTTGTTGTAGTACGGGGTGACCAGCAGCAGCCCGTCCACGCCGGTCTTCGCGGCCAGCTGGGACAGGTGCGTCGAGTGACCCGTGTCATTCATGCCGGTCCCGGCGATGACCTTGGCCCGTCCCCCCACCGCCTCCACGACCGCCTCGAACATCGCGATGTTCTCCTCGTCCAGCAGGGTCGAGGTCTCACCGGTGGTACCGGTGATCACCAGCCCGTCCGCCCCCTCGTCCACGAGGTGGTTCGCCAGTGTCTGGGCCGAGTCCAGGTCCAGGCTGCCGTCCTGCGTGAACGGCGTCACCATGGCGGGGATGACGGTGCCGAAGGTGGTCTCGGGGCGCGCGGCAGGGGTCTCGATCATGGGGCCAGACTACCTGCGAGAATGACGTGCGGTACCGATCCGGCACACGCCGGCGAGCAAGGAGTGGCCCATGGCACAGACCCCGGCGGTGAGACGCCGCATCCCTGGTGTGGACGCGGCCCGGGGGCTGGCCCTGCTGGGCATGATCGCGACCCATCTGGCGGGGCTGGTCACCGCCCACGGGACCGAGCCGACCGTCGTCGGGCTCCTGTTCGCGGGCAAGTCCTCGGCCCTGTTCGCCACCCTGGCCGGGGTGGGGCTCGCCCTGCTCAGCGGCGGCGCGGGATCCCGCGCGGCGCCCCACCGGGGCCCGCTCCTGGCGTGGGACCGGCGGCGGGTGGCCGTGCGCGCGGTGCTGATCTTCGTCCTCGGGCTGGCCTGCGGTTTCCTGGACATGAATGTGGCCGTCATCCTGGCCCACTACGCCGTGTTGTTCCTGGCGGCCCTGCCGTTCCTGCACCTCGGGGCACGGGCGCTGGCCGGCTGGGCGGCCGGCTGGATCCTGTTCTCCCCCGTGGCCGCCAGCCTGTTGTCCGCGGCGATGCAGTCGGCCCTCGGCGGCGCCGCCTATGTGGACGGTTGGCGGCTGTGGTCCAATCCCACGCTGATGGACCTGTTCGCCCGTCCCGGGCTGCTGGCCTGGGACCTGCTGTTCACGGGGTACTACCCGGTGCTGCAGTGGCTGGGCTACGTGCTGTTCGGGCTGTTCCTGGGCCGGCTGCGGCTGGAGCGGCTCTCGGTGGCCGGCCTCGTGGCCGCGGGCGGCGCCGCGGTGGCCGCGGTGGCGTACCTGCTGTCCCGCGGCCTGCAGTCCCTGCCGGGCGTGACCGAGGCCCTGGCCGCCGGCACGGGCGCCGGCACGCGGGCCCTGTCGGCCGAGCTGGTGACGGGGGCCAGCCTGTCCACCGAGCAGGTCCAGCACCTGCCGGTGTGGTTCACCCTGGCGACCCCTCACTCCGGGGCCCCGCTGGACCTCGTGCTGACGTGCGGGACCTCCGCCCTGGTGCTGGGGGCGTGCCTGCTGCTGACCCAGGTGGCGCGGGGGGCGCTGACCTGGCCGTTGATGCCGCTGATCGGCGCCGGCGCCTTGCCCCTGACCCTGTACGTGGGGCACCTCGTGGCCCTGGACGTCTTCGAGTCCGCCACGGCGGACTGGCCGCGTGCCGGCCTGCTCATCGCCTACTGGGTGGGGTGCCTGGTGGCCGGGACGGTCTTCCGCGGCTTCGGGTGGCGGGGTCCGCTGGAGTGGCCGCTGGCCAGGGTGTCCGGCACGCTGGCCGGTGCGCGTCCCTGAGGGTGGATGGGGCCGCGGAGCTGGCTCAGCGGCCGGTTCGTCCCGGAGCGCCGTGCGGAGATGACCTCCGCCATCATGGACACCGCGGTCTCCTCCGGGGTGCCGCCCCCCAGGTCCAGGCCGAAGGGCGCCCGCAGCCTCGCCAGCTCCTGATCGGTCAGCCCCAGCTCGCGCA
This sequence comes from Citricoccus sp. I39-566, assembly GCF_031432995.1. Classification (GTDB taxonomy): domain Bacteria; phylum Actinomycetota; class Actinomycetes; order Actinomycetales; family Micrococcaceae; genus Citricoccus; species Citricoccus nitrophenolicus_A. The sequence goes on along the minus strand of NZ_CP133842.1, from coordinate 1,813,203 downwards.
GTCGCTCGCGGCGCTCCCGGCTGGTCCGCCGCGATCCCATGGCCCCGACGAAGGCGGCCGGCGAGCGCAGGGCTCTGGCCAGCAAGGGGTCGTCGAACTTCGGGTCGTGGGTGAGCGCGCACAGGACCGTGCGGTGGTCCACCTCCAGCTCGTCGAGGTACTCGTGCGGCCACCGCACGACGATCTCGTCGGCGTCGGGGAACCGCGCGCGGGTGGCGAACGCCGGCCGCGCATCGCAGACGGTGACGCGGTAGCCGAGCACGGCGGCCTGCCGGGCGAGGGCGGCGGCGAAGGCGTTGGACCCGAAGACGACCAGCCGGGCCGGCCCGGGATAGCTGCGGACGAAGTAGTCGGAGGACGGCGCCGCCCCGGTGCCGGGAACGGTCACGACGCCGGACCGGGACTCCCGCAGCAGGGCGGCGGCCTGGGCGAGCGGCGCCTCCGAGGCCGCAGCCGGGTCGCGGGCGGTGACGGTGCCGCGCCACCCGAGTGCCGGGCCCGACAGCGCCGTGACGGAGGCGACCGCCTCGCCGGACGTCACGGTCGCGGCGAGGCGGCGGACGGAGCCCAGATCAGCCGGACCGACCCGTTCGAGGAAGACGCGGATCGACCCGCCGCAGGTCAGCCCGACGGCGAACGCGGCCGCGTCGCTGTAGCCGTAGTCCTGCAGTTCGGGCCGGCCGGTCGCGGCCACCTCCTGGGCCCGGGCGTGGACGTCGGCCTCCACGCAGCCGCCGGAGAGGCTGCCGACGACCGCACCGTCGCCCAGGACGGCCATCTGGGTGCCCACGGGCCGCGGCGCACTGGAGGACGTGGAGACGACGGTGGCCAGCACGAAGCCCTCGTCCCGGTCCAGCACCGGTCCCAGGGCGGTCCAGAGATCGTCAGGTTCGGACACCCCGGCTCCCCTCCACGGCCTCACGGCGCGTCCACCACAGCAGGTCCGCCGGCGTGTCCAGGTCCCGGCCCGTGGCCAGGTCACCCACGTCCACCACGTCCACCGCCTCGGGGTGTGCCCGCAGCCAGAGGCGGCCGGCCGCATCGCCCTCCGCCAGGGCGGCCGCCTGCCGGGCCAGGGCCAGGGGGAACACCAGGGGGTGGCCGCGGACCAGGCGGCCCCGCGCGTCCGGGTAGCCGGCCGCCGTCACCCGCCGGCCGGTGACCTCCTGCGCGGCGGCGTCCAGCAGCCGGGCGACGACGGCCTCGCCGAGGCCCGGCTGGTCCACGAGGGCCAGCATGATCGAGCCGTCGCCCCCGCCCCCCGGGGCGGACAGGAGCCGGCCGGCGGCGTCGATCCCGGCCCGGAAGGAGGAGCCCAGGCCGGACTCCCAGTCGGGGTTCGCCACGACCCGGCAGCGTCCCGGCTCCGGGGTGCCCGTCCCGGCGGCCTCCAGCGCATCGCGCACGATCCTGCCCGAGGCGCCCACGACCACGACCACCTCGTCGCAGCCACCCCGCCTCAGGGCCGTCGCCGCGCGGACCACCAGGGGCTCCCCGCCCTGCCCGTGGTCGAGGCGCAGCAGGGCCTTGGGGCCACGGCCCAGGCGGCGGCCGGCGCCGGCGGCCAGCAGCACGCCCACCACCGGACGGGGCGGCTCCGGGCTCACAGGAACGCGTCGGCGGTCGCGGGCAGGTCGCGCACCCGGATCCCGGTGGCGTGATAGGCGGCGTTGACGACGGCGGCGGAGGTGCCGACGATGCCGATCTCCCCGATCCCCCGGGAGCCCATGGGGGTCGCGCGCTCATCGACGTCGTCGAGCCACTCCACCTGCAGGTCGCCGATGTCCGCGTGCGAGGCCACGTGGTAGGTGGCGAGGTCCTGGGTGACCACGTGACCGAAGCGGGCGTCCCGCACCGATTCCTCGAACAGCGCGGCCGACAGGCCCATGACGAGCCCACCGAGGAACTGCGAGCGCGCCGTGGTGGGGTTGATCACCCGACCGACCGAGTAGACGCCGAGCATCCGGGGCACCCGCACCTCGCCGGTCCAGCGGTGCACGCGCGCCTCCGCGAACACCGCGCCGAAGGAGTGCATCGCCAGGTGCTCGGTATCGGGATAGGACTCGGCGGTCGAGGTGGTGTGGACCCCGGGGTCGGGGTCCTCGCCGTGGTCGGCGCGGAACTGCTGGGCGGCCTGGGTGATGGCGGTGCCCCAGGAGCCCGTGCCGGACGATCCACCGGCCACGGTGGCGAAGGGCAGGCGCGTGTCGCCGATCTCCAGGTCGATGCCCTCCTCCACGCCGACGCCCAGGGCGTCGGCGGCGATCTGCTGCAGCACCGTCCGGGCCCCCGTGCCGATGTCCACGGCGCCGATGGAGACCCGGTAGCGGCCGCCGCCGAGGGCGGCGATGCGCGCCGCGTTCCCGGGGAAGAAGTTGGCGGGATAGGTCGCGGACGCCACGCCCGTGCCCACCCACCAGTCGCCGTCCAGGGTGGCGCGCGGCTCGGCGGGGCGGTCCGCCCATCCGAAGCGCTCGGCGCCGCGGTGCAGGCAGTCCACCAGTCGCCGGTTGCTGAACGGGTTGCCGGAGTCCGGGTCGACCTCCGGCTCGTTCCGGACGCGCAACTGCACGGGATCGACGCCGGTGGCCACGGCCAGGTCGTCCAGGGCCACCTCAAGGGCGTACATCCCCGGCATCTCCCCCGGGGCCCGCATCCACGACGGGACCGGGACGTCGAGGGAGGCCACCCGGTGGCTCGTCCGCCGGTGGGGCCCGGCGTACATCATCCGGGCCGGGACGGCGGCGTGCTCCACGAACTCCTTGATGACGGAGGTCTGGACCGTCACCGCGTGCTCCAGCGCGAGGATCCGCCCGTCGGGTTCGGCCCCGATGCGGATCGCGGAGACGGTCTGGGTCCGGTAGCCGGTCAGGGGGAACATCTGCTGGCGGGTCACCGCCAGCTTCACCGCCCGCCCCTCGGCCCACCGGGCAGCCAGTGCCACCGCCACCTCCGGGCCGTGGGGCGGGCCCTTGCTGCCGAATCCGCCGCCCACATAGGGCGCCAGGACCCTCAGCCGGTCCTTCTCCAGCCCCAGCATCGGCGCCAGGGTGGACGCCACGCTGTGCACGCCCTGGGTGGAGTCCCACATCGTCAACGTCCCGTCCCGCCACAGTGCCGTGGCGGCGTGCGGCTCCATCGCGTTGTTGTGCTCGTGGGGCGTGGTGTAAGTGTGCTCGATGCTCACCGGCGCGGCGGCCAGCGCCGCCTCGACGTCGCCCTGTTCGGTGTCCGTGGCGGAGCCCACGCTCGAAGGGTCGGGGCGGTAGGTCTCGGCGCCCTCGAGGGTCGCCGAGAAAGGTTCGGCCTGTTCGTGGACCCGGACCAGCCGGGCGCCCTCCCGGGCGGACTCGGGGGTCTCCGCCAGCACCATGGCCACGATCTGGCCGCGGAAGCCGATCCGGTCGTCCTGCAGCACGGCCAGCTCGCGGTCCTCGGCGTCGGCCAGCCGCGGCGCGTTCGTGTGGTCGAGCACGGCCACCACGCCGGGATGGTCCAGGGCCTCGCTCGCGTCGACGCGCAGCACCCGGCCCCGGGCGGACGTGGAGGTCACCAGCCAGCCGTGCAGCGGCCGGCCCGCCCCGGCTGCGGCCTCGACGGCGGCCTCGGCGTCGTTCTCGACGGCGTAGACGGCGCGGCCGGTGACCTTCTCCCGGCCGTCGACGCGTTCCCTCGCGATGCCCATCGACACGGCGCGCACCGGGTTCGCGGTCATCGTGTCCCCCGCCGATCGGGTCCGCCGGCGAGCCGGGAGAGGGCCGCGGTGGTGGCTCCCCGCAGCAGCGGACGCTTGTACTCGGTGTCCGGGCCGAAGGCCGCGTCCTGCAGCTCCGCGTCGACGGCCCGGGCGATGGTGGACTCCTCGGGCCGCTCCCCGCGCAGTGCCTCCTCCGCGCGGCCGGCCCGCCACGGTTTGTGCGCGACCCCGCCCCAGGCGAGCGCAATCTCGGCGACCGTGCCGTCGTCGCTCAGCGTCAGCGCGGCGGCGACCGAGACCAGGGCGAAGGCGAACGAGGCCCGGTCCCGGGTCTTGACGTACGTCGAGTGCCGGGCCAGGGCGGAGGCCGGCAGCTCGACGGCGGTGATCAGCTCCCCGTGGGCGAGCGTGGTCTCCACCTCCGGGTGGTGCCCGGGCAGGGTGTGCAGGTCCGCCATCGGGACCCGCCGCTCGCCGTCGGGACCCAGGACCACCACGACGGCGTCCAGTGCGGTGAGCGCGACGGCCAGGTCGGAGGGGTGGGTGGCCACGCAGGCCTCGCTGGCCCCCAGTACGGCGTTGTAGCGGCCGTAGCCCCCGAGCGCCGAGCAGCCGCTGCCCGGTTCCCGCTTGTTGCACGGGGTGGTGACGTCCTGGAAGTAGACGCAGCGGGTGCGCTGGAGCAGGTTTCCCCCGGTGGTGGCCTGGTTGCGGATCTGGCCGCTGGCCCCGGCCAGCAGGGCCCGGCTGACGCCGGGCCACCCGCCGCGCACCAGCGGATGGGCGGCCAGGTCGCTGTTGCGGACGTTGGTGCCGATCCGCAGCCCGCCGCCGGTCTGCTCCACCGCGTCGAGGGGGAGCCTGCTGACGTCCACCAGCCGCTCGGGGGTGCTCACCCCGAGCTTGAGGTGGTCGACCAGGTTCGTGCCCCCGCCCAGGTACCGGGCCCGCGGGTCCCCGGTGACGGCGGCGACGGCCTGCTCGGCGGTGGCCGGGGCCTCGTAGGTCAGCTGCCTCATCGGCCCGCCACCTCGCGGACGGCGTCGAGGATGCCCACATAGGCGCCGCAGCGGCACAGGTTGCCGCTCATCCGCTCCCGGATCTCGTCGTCGTCGAGGTCGATCTCGGACTCCAGGTCGCCCGTCACGTGGCTCGGGTGGCCCTGGCCGGCCTCCTGCAGCATCCCGACCACCGAGCAGACCTGGCCCGGGGTGCAGTAGCCGCACTGGAACCCGTCGTGGGCCATGAACGCCTGCTGCACGGGATGGAGTCCGCCCTCGGCCCCGTCCTGCCCTTCGCCGGCGAGCCCGGAGGCCGTGACGACCTCGGCGCCGTCGTAGGCCACGGCGAGGGCCAGGCAGGTCAGGTGTCGGCGTCCGTCCAGCAGCACGGTGCAGGAGCCGCACTGGCCGTGGTCGCAACCCTTCTTGGGCGAGGTGTTGCCGACGCGTTCCCGCAGGGCGTCCAGCAGGGTGGCGCGGGTGTCGACGGGGACCTCGTGCTCGGTCCCGTCGATCCGCAGGGTGATGGTCTGCTCCATGGTCCCTCCCAGGGCCGCCTCTGGCGAACGTGACGCTGAGCACACCGTACCCGCGTGCACGTCAGCCCGCCACCGGCGGTTCCCAGGAGGCCCGCTTACGCGGCGGCGTCCGCCGCGTACAGGCGCGCCGCGTCCCGCATGGCCTTCCGGGCCCGGGAGCGGTCCCCGGAGGCGTCATAGCCGAGCGAGAGCCGGTACCAGGAGCGCCAGTCCTCCGGGGACGCCTCGGCCTGTACACGGAACACCTCGAACTGGGCGTCCGCCGCGGCGCGGTCGATCCGCCCGGCCGCCGAGCGGGGCAGGTCGTCCTCGGGCAGGCCGCCCTCCGCTTCCAGGACGCGGCCCATCCGCTCCATGGTCATCCCGAAGCGCAGCTCGCGCCACAACGTCCACAGGCCCACGGCCACGATGCCCAGCACGGCCACGCCGAGGACCTTCGCGGTCGGCTGGGGGGCCTGCAGGAAGGCGAGGGAGGAGCCGATCGCCAGTACGGCGAACAGCAGCATGAGGGCCACGATGGCGGCCACGCCGACTTTGGTCTTCATCGGTCCGGTCCCCGCGCTCAGCCGAGGTCCAGGTAGGCGTCGAGCCCGTAGGCCAGCCCGGGGCGGGAGGCCACGGTCCGCAGCCCGAGCAGCACGCCGGGCATGTAGGCCTTCCGGTCGAAGGCATCGTGGCGGAGCACGAGCTGCTCCCCCGGGCCCCCCAGCAGCACCTCCTGGTGGGCCTCCAGGCCGCGCAGCCGCACGGCGTGCACGCGGACCCCGTCCACCAGGGCGCCGCGGGCGCCGTCCGGATCGTGGGTGGTCGCATCCGGGGAGGGCCCGACGCCGGCCCCGGACCGGGCGTCCGCGATCAGTCCGGCGGTGCGCACGGCGGTGCCGGAGGGGGCGTCCACCTTGTCCGGGTGGTGCATCTCGATGATCTCCACCGAGGGGAAGTGCTTCGCGGCCTGGGCGGCGAAGGCGCTGGCCAGCACGGAGCCCACCGAGAAATTGGGGGCGATCAGCACGCCCACTTCCGGGTGGTCCGCCAGCCGGTCCCGCAGCCTCGCGCGGCGCTCATCGGACCACCCGGAGGTCCCCACCACGGCGTGCAGCCCGTTCTCCACGGCGAAGGCGACGTTCTCGGGCGAGACCTGCGGGACCGTGAGGTCCAGTACGTGGCTCGCGCCGGCGTCGAGCATCCTCTGCAGCGGGTCGGCGGAGCCGAGCTCGGCCACCAGCTCGAGGTCCGGAGCCTCGGCGACCGCTTGCACGGCGTACCGGCCCATCTTGCCGCCCGCGCCGAGGACGGCCACGCGGATCGGGTCAGTGCTGGTGCTGGAGTCAGGCGCAGTCATGCCTTCCAGTTTAGGTGCTAGTGCGGGGCGTCCCCGCCGGGTCCGGCACGGCGGCGCGCTCGTCCCACCGCCCCCCGTTGCGCACGGTGAAGGTCAGCAGCAGCGCCACCATCGCGAAGCCGGCCAGCAGCATCAGTCCCACGAAGTAGCTGTTGTGCTCTGCGTTGTAGGTGGCCCCCATGACCAGCGGCGGGAAGTAGCCGCCCAGGCCGCCGGCGGCGGCGATGATCCCGCCGGTCGTGCCCACGTCCCGCGGGTCGGCCGCCCGCCCGACCCAGCCGAACACGCCGCCGGTGCCCAGGCCCAGGAAGAGCGCCATGATGAGGAACACCGGGCCGTACACGCGTTCCTGGCCCGGCTGCACGGCGACGATGACGGCCAGCACGGCCGCGCCGGCGAAGGAGGTCAGCGTGACGGTCCGCGGTCCGACCCGGTCCGCCAGGACGCCGCCGACCGGCCGGGCGATCACCGCGGCGGCGGCGAAGCCGGCGGTGCGCAGCCCGGCGTCCGTGGCGGCGTAGTCGTAGATGTTGCCCAGGTAGGTGGGCAGGTAGTTCGAGAAGGCGACGAAGGCCCCGAAGACCACGCCGTAGAGGAAGCACAGCTGCCAGGTGACCCGTTGGGAGAAGGCCCGCCGGAGCTTCGGCAGCGCCGGGGTGGGCGTGATCCCGTCCCGGGAGGGCGACTCCCGCAAGAACAGTGCGCACGCCACGGCGACCACCGCCACCACCACGGCGACCAGGAGGTGGGTGGTCAGGTAGCCGATCCCGGCCACCAGCTGCGGGGTGGCGAAGGCGGAGACGGCCGTGCCGACCATGCCGGCCCCGAAGATGCCGGTGGCGAAGCCCTTGCGGTGCGGCGGGTACCACGCGGAGACGAAGGGGATGCCGATCGAGAAGACCGCCCCGGCGATCCCCAGGAAGAACGCCACGATCAGCAGGGGCACGTAGGCGTCCAGCAGCCCGACCAGCCCGGTGACCAGGACCAGCGGCGCCGTGGCCCCGAGCAGCACGGTGAACAGCAGCCGCCCGCCGTAGCGGTCCGTCAGCACGCCCACCGGCACGCGGGCGATCGAGCCGACGAGGATCGGCATGGCCACCAGGACCGCCGTCTGGGTGGGGGCCAGGCCCATCTGCTCGGTGTAGTGGGCGGAGAGCGGACCGATCATGGTCCACGCCCAGAAGCCGACCGTGGAGGCCAGCGTCGCCAGCCAGAGGTTGGGTGCCGGTGTCCTCATGGTGTCCTCCCTAGCGCCGGCGCGTGCCGGGCCGCTCACGGTCCGGGGTGCCGATGGGGTCCCATCCGCGCCGGGTCGGGGTGGAGCCGTGGCCGCCCCGGCGCGCGTCCCGGGAGCGGTAGACGATGTAGGGGCGGAAGAAGTAGTGCAGCGGGGCGGTGAAGGCGTGGACGAGGCGGGTGAAGGGCCAGACCATGAACAGTGCGAGCCCCCACAGCACGTGGACCTTGAAGGACAGTCCGGAGGCGGCCATCGCGGCCACGTCCGGCTGCAGGATCCAGATGGAGCGGAACCAGGGGGAGACGGTCTCGCGGTAGTTGGTCACCGAGTGGTCGAACACGGAGATCGCGGTGGTGGCGAGTCCGGCCAGGATGGCGCCGACCAGCAGGACGTACATGAACTTGTCATTGGCGGTGGTGGCCATGAAGACCGGGCCGGTGGTGCGTCGGCGCCAGATCAGCAGCACGATCCCCGCGAGGGTGCCGATGCCGGCCACGGCGCCGATCCCGAGGGCCATCACGTGGTACATCCCCTCCGTGATCCCGACCGCGTCCGTCCAGCTCTTCGGGATGACGAGCCCCACGATGTGACCCACCAGCACCGCGAGGATGCCGAAGTGGAACACGGGCGAGCCGATCCGCAGCAGCCGGGACTCGTAGAGCTGGCTGGACCGGGTGGTCCAGCCGAACTGGTCATAGCGGTAGCGCCAGATGGTCCCGCCGATCACCACGGCCAGCACCACGTAGGGCAGCACGCCCCACAGCAGGATGTCTCCGATCCCCGGCTCAACGTCGCGCATGCTCTGATCCTCCCGAGGTGGGCGTGAAGGGCAGCAGTCGCGGATCGGCGGGGTCCAGTCCGACGCTCTCGGTGGGCGGGCCGTAGCCGGCCATGGCCTGCACCGCGTTCCTGTCCTCCGGGGAGGGACCCGGCAGCGTGGAGCAGACCAGCGCGAGGACCCCGGAGTGGGGCAGCTCGTCCTCCTGCAGCGCCAGCCGCAGCAGCTCGAGCGAGGGCCGGTAGCGCTGCAGCATGTCGTAGCCGGACTCGGCATCCACGCGGGCCGCGAACTCCAGGACGAGGGGCAGGTAGTCCGGCAGCTCGGCGTCGTCCAGCACGCAGCCGGCCGCCCGGTACACCTCCTTGAAGGCCGCGAGGGCCTCGCCGCGGCGCCGGGTGTCCCCGTCCGTCCAGTAGGTCAGGTGCAGGCTGTGCCGGCGCGAGAGGTCGAACTCCTGCACGTACTCGGCCTGCACCTCGTGCAGGGGGCGGGCGGTGAGCCAGGTCAGCAGCGGCTCCGCCGGCCCGACGCCGGCCCCCACCTCCGCGAGCGCGTCCCGGACCGGCCCCAGCCTCTGCAGCAGGGCCGGGTCCGGGTAGGACAGCAGCAGGGCGGCGGCCTGCCGGACCACCGCGCTGCGGTGGGGGTCCGGGTCGCGGTACTCCCCCGGGTCCACGGACCCGGGACCGGCCGCGCCGAGCAGCCTCTCGAGCAGCCTCATGCCGTCTCCCCACTCCGGGTCCGGGTGCCGTCGGCGGGTCCGGGCGGTTCCTGGCGCTGCCCGACGTCCCGGGCCGTCCGCTCGGGGAACAGCCCCTCGGGGCTGCCGTTGCCGTCCCAGTTGAGCAGGTTGACGCGGCCGGCCAGCTGGGTGTTGCCGGTGGGGTCGTCCGCGGTCTGCCGGGACTGCAGGGCCAGGAAGTTCTCCTGTGCCACGGGCACCGGGCGGCCGGAGGCCTCCCCGAGCCCGCCCAGCTGGCCCATGCCGGGCCCGCCGTCCACGTCGAGGGAGCAGCCGAGCTCCTCCAGGTTGTGGGCGTCCTCCACATGGGCCGAGGGGATGACGTAGCGCTCCTCGTACTTGGCGATCGCCATCAGCCGGTACATCTGACGCATCTGGGCGCCCGTCATGCCCACGGCCGCGGCGATCGACTCGTCCGCCTCCCCTCCCAGGGTGATGTCCCGCATGTAGGAGCGCATGGCCGCGAGCTTGCGCAGCACGCCGGTCACCAGCTGCGTGTCCCCCGCCGTGAACAGCTCGGCGAGGTACTCGACCGGGATGCGCAGGGATTCGATGGCGCCGAACAGGTTGCCCGCGTCCTCGCCGTCGTGCCCCTGGTCCTTGAGCAGGTCCACCACCGGCGAGAGCGGCGGGACGTACCAGACCATCGGCATGGTCCGGTACTCCGGGTGCAGGGGCAGGGCCACCCGCATCTCCTTGGCCAGCTTGTACACCGGCGAGCGCCGGGCCGCCTCGAGCCAGTCCTCGGGGATGCCCTCGGCGCGGGCCGCGGCGATCACCTCGGGGTCGTGCGGATCCATCATCAGGTCGAGCTGGGCCTCGTAGAGGTCCTGCTCGTCCGGGACGGACGCGGCCGCGGTGACCCGGTCGGCGTCGTACAGGAAGATGCCGATGTACCGGAGCCGGCCCACGCAGGTCTCCGCACACACCGTGGGGATGCCGACCTCCACCCGCGGGTAGCAGAACGTGCACTTCTCGGCCTTGCCGGACCTGTGGTTGTAGTAGATCTTCTTGTAGGGACAGCCGGTCACGCACTGGCGCCAGCCGCGGCAGCGGTCCTGGTCCACGAGCACGATCCCGTCCTCGGCCCGCTTGTAGATGGCGCCCGAGGGACAGGAGGCCATGCAGGACGGGTTGAGGCAGTGCTCGCAGATCCGCGGCAGGTAGAACATGAACGTCTGCTCGAACTCGAACTGGACCTTGTCCTCGGACTCGCGGCGGACCTTCTCCACCATCGGGTCCAGGTGCCCCCTCTGCGTGGTGCCGCCCAGGTTGTCATCCCAGTTCGCGGACCACGTGATCTTGGTGTCCTTCCCCGTGATGAGCGACTTCGGCCTCGCCACCGGGAAGTCGTCGCCGGCCGGGGCGTTGATGAGGTTCTGGTAGTCATAGGTCCACGGTTCGTAGTAGTCGTCCAGTTGGGGCTGCACGGGGCTCGCGAACAGGCCGAACATCTTGGCCAGCCGCCCGCCGGACTTCAGCTTGAGGTTGCCGCGCCGGTTCAGCTCCCAGCCGCCCCTCCATCGCTCCTGGTCCTCGTAGCGGCGCGGGTAGCCCTGTCCGGGGCGGGTCTCCACGTTGTTGAACCACACGTACTCGGTGCCGGCCCGGTTGGTCCAGGCCTGTTTGCAGGTGACCGAGCAGGTGTGGCAGCCGATGCACTTGTCGAGCGCCATCACCATGGCGGTCTGGGCCATGATCCTCATCAGTACTGCACCTCCTGGGAGCGTTTGCGGACCACCGAGATGATGTCCCGCTGGTTGCCGGTGGGGCCGAGGTAGTTGAAGGCCCAGGACAGGTGGGCGTAGCCGCCGATCATGTGGGTGGGCTTGACCAGGATGCGGGTCACGGAGTTGTGGATGCCGCCGCGCCGGCCCGTGGCCTCGGACTTGGGCACGTCGATGGTCCGCTCCTGGGCGTGGTGGACGTAGACCACGCCCTCGGGCATCCGGTGGCTGACGATCGCCCGGCCCACGAAGACTCCGTTGTTGTTGACGCATTCGACCCACTCGTTGTCCGTCACCTCGATCAGCGCCGCGTCCTGGGGGCTCATCCACACCGTGGTGCCGCCCCGGGACAGGGAGAGCATGAACAGGTTGTCCTGGTACTCGGAGTGGATGGACCACTTGTTGTGCGGGGTGAGGTAGCGCAGCGAGATGGACAGCTCCCCGCGCTCGCCGAGCTTCGGCTCGCCGAAGAGCCGGTGCATGTCCAGCGGCGGCCGGTACGTCGGCAGCATCTCCCCCATGTCCTTCAGCCAGTCGTGGTCCAGCAGGAAGTGCATCCGCCCGGTGAGGGTGTGGAAGGGCTTGAGCCGCTCGATGTTCACCGTGAACGGGGCGTAGCGGCGTCCACCGGTCTCCGAGCCCGACCACTCGGGGGAGGTGATCACGGGAACCGGTGCGGCCTGGGTGTCCGCGAAGGAGATGCGCTTCTCCTGGGACCCCGCGGCCAGGTCGGCGAGCCGCACGCCGGTGCGCTTCTCCAGGGTCTCGAAGCCCTGCACGGCCAGCTCACCGTTGGTGGTCCCGGAGAACATCAGGATCGCCTCGGCCATCCGCGCGTCCGTGTCGATCGCCGGACGGCCCGCGGCGGCGCCGGAGTCGAACACCCCGTGCATCCTCGCCAGGCGCTCGACCTCCTCGGTGACGTCGAAGGTCACGTTCTTGGTGGTCAGCCCCAGGGTCTCGGCCAGGGGCCCGACGGCGGCGAACCGGTCCCCGATCGCCGTGAAGTCCCGCTCCACGACCGTCAGGTTCGGCAGGTTCCTCCCCGCCACCGCCGGCCGGTCCGTGCCCCTCCACTCCGGGGCGTGCCCGCCCGGTTGGGCGATCTCCCCCGGCGTGTCATGCTGCAGGGCCGTGGCCACCACGTCCCGCCGGACCCCCAGGTGCGTGGCGGACTGGCGGGCGACCTCCTCGGCCAGCAGCCGGAACAGCTCGAAGTCCGTCTTGGCCTCCCAGGGCGGGGAGATGGCCGGGGTGAAGGCGTGCACGTAGGGGTGCATGTCCGTGGAGGAGAGGTCGTGCTTCTCGTACCAGGTGGCCGCCGGGAACACGACGTCCGAGAGCAGCGTGGAGCTCGTCATCCGGAAGTCGGCCGAGACCAGCAGGTCCAGCTTGCCCTCGGGGGCCTCGTCATGCCACCGCACGTCCTGCGGCCGGGACTCGCCGTGGTCCCCGCCCAGGACGTTGTGGTGGGTGCCCAGCAGGTGCTTGAGGAAGTACTCCTCCCCCTTGGCCGAGGAGCCGAACAGGTTCGAGCGCCACAGCACGAGCGTGCGCGGCCAGTTGGCCTCGGCGTCCGGGTCCTCCACGGCCAGCTGCAGGGTGCCGTCCTGGATCCGCGCCGCGATCCACTCAGATTCCGTGGCGGCTTCGCCGTTCCCGACGGCGGCGCTCGCCTGGTCGGCCACGTCCAGCGGGTTCTGGGTGAACTGGGGATAGAACGGCATCCAGCCCAGGCGGGTGGACTGGGCGATCACGTCCGCGGTGTGCTTGCCCGCCAGGTGGCCTTCCGCGAGCGGGGACTGCAGCGAGTCCGAGGAGTAGCCGTCCGAGCGGAACTGGTCCGTGTGCATGTACCAGTAGGCGGTGCCGATCATGAACCGCGGCGGCCGGGTCCAGTCGCTGGCGGCGGCCAGGGTGGCCCAGCCCGTGATGGGGCGGGCCTTCTCCTGGCCCACGTAGTGCGCCCAGCCACCGCCGTTGCGCCCCTGGCAGCCGCACAGCATCAGCAGGGCCAGGATGGCCCGGTAGGTGGCGTCCCCGTGGTACCACTGGCAGATGCCGGCCCCGAGGATGATCATGGACCGTCCCCCGGAGTCCTCGGCGTTCCGCGCGAACTCCCGCGCCGTGCGGATCGCGGCCTCGGCCGGCACGGAGGTGATGTCCTCCTGCCAGGCGGGCGTATAGGGGCTCAGGGCGTCGTCGTAGCCGGCGGCCCAGTCCCCCGGCAGCCCCTCCCGCCCCACGCCGTACTGGGCCAGCATCAGGTCGAAGACGGTGGTGACCCGCCGCCCCCCGACCTCGGTGACCGGCACGCCCCGGTGCACCACCGAGCCGGAGCCGTCCGCCGCGGTGAAGGCGGGCAGGGCAACCGGCGAGCTGCCGCCGTCGTACCCGGTGGTGTCTGCCACGGACAGCGAGGGCCGCACGCCCTGCAGGTCCAGGTTCCACCGGCCCTCGTCCTGCTCGTTGTACCGGAAGCCGATGGATCCCTGGGGCACCACGGGGGCACCGGCGTCCCGGTCGAGCAGGACCGTCTTGAACTCCGGGTCGGCGGCGCCCGCCTCGGCGGACCCCGGATCCGCGGCGGCGAGGTCCGCGGCGGTGAGGAACTTGCCGGGCACCACCGTGCCGTCCGGTCGCTCGTCCAGCGTGACGAGGAAGGGCAGGTCCGTGTACTGGAGCACGTAGTCCTCGAAGAACGGCACGCGGCGGTCCACGAAGTTCTCCTTCAGCACCACGTGCCCCAGGGACATGGCCAGCGCGGCGTCCGTCCCCGCCTGGGCGGGCAGCCACTCGTCCGCGAACTTGGTGTTGTCCGCGTAGTCCGGGCTGACGGAGACCACCTTGGTGCCCCGGTAGCGCACCTCGGCCATCCAGTGGGCGTCCGGGGTGCGGGTCACCGGGACGTTGGAACCCCACATCATCAGGTAGGTGGCGTCCCACCAGTCCCCGGACTCGGGCACGTCCGTCTGGTCCCCGAAGACCTGCGGGCTGGCCACGGGCAGGTCCGCGTACCAGTCGTAGAAGCTGTTCATCACCCCGCCGATGAGGTTGATGAAGCGGGCCCCGGCGGCGTGGGAGACCATGGACATCGCCGGGATCGGCGAGAAGCCGGTGCAGCGGTCCGGGCCGTAGGTCTTGATGGTGTGCACGTGGGCGGCGGCGGAGAGCTCCACGGACTCCCGCCAGCTCGCCCGGACCAGCCCGCCCTTGCCCCGGGCCTGCTGGTACTCGCGGCGCCGCACCGGATCGCCCACGATCGACTGCCACGCCAGCACCGGATCCCCGCCGTGCTCCCGCTTGGCCTTCCGGTACATCTCCAGCAGGGTGGCCCGGACGTAGGGGTAGCGGACCCGGGTGGGCGAGTAGGTGTACCAGGAGAACGCCGCGCCGCGAGGGCAGCCGCGGGGCTCGTACTCGGGGCTGTCCGGTCCCACGGTGGGGTAGTCGGTCTCCTGGGACTCCCAGGTGATGATGCCGTCCTTGACGTACACCTTCCAGGAACACGAGCCCGTGCAGTTCACCCCGTGGGTGGAGCGGACCACCTTGTCATGGCTCCATCGGTTGCGGTAGAAGGAGTCGCCGTCCCGGCCGCCCTCACGGAAGACGGCACGGCCGTCCTCGGTCTCGTCCCAGCGGGTGAAGAACCTGCCGATGTCCAGGAGTGCCTGCGATGCCGGACCGTCCAATCCGGGCTTGACCGGGGTCGTCATGGGACCACTGTAAGCAGGAAAGGGCCCCGGCGGCAGACCATCTTTTCAGTGATCTACCGCCGGGGCCGGAGCCTTTACCTACCGCTCAGTATCCGAAATGATGAAAGGCTTGCCACCTGATCCTGAACGCATTTCGGACCATGACGATGCGCTAATCCGCGTTCCTGGCGGACTGCACCGGCGCGCGGCCCGTGTGCGCGCGGGAGGAACCCACGACGTTGCCGGACTTCCAGTCCGCCCAGCCCGGCCGGTCCACCATGAAGGCCTCGATCTCGGAGGTGCTGGCCACCAGCTTCGGATCGTGCTTCAGGTAGTGCTTCGTCTCGCGGGCGATCAGGCCGGAGAGGATCAGGAGGCCGATGAGGTTCGGCAGGGCCATCAGGCCGTTCATGATGTCGGAGAAGCTCCAGACGATGGACAGTGGCACGGTGCAGCCGATGAACACCACGATCGAGAAGACCACCCGGTACGGCATCACCAGGCGCTGGCCGAAGAGGCGCTCCACGTTGCGCTCGCCGTAGTACGACCACCCGAGGATCGTGGAGAACGCGAACATGATCAGGCCGACGGTGACGATCCAGTGGCCCCATTCACCGGGCAGTCCGTGGGAGAAGGCCTCGCCGGTCATCAGCGCGGCCGAGATCTGCTCGCCGGTCGCCTCGTCGATGACGTTCCAGGCGCCGGTGGTGATGATGACCAGTCCCGTGCACGTCACCACGATCAGGGTGTCGATGAAGGTCTGTGTCATGGACACCAGTCCCTGACGGACCGGGTGGGAGGTCTGCGCCGCGGCGGCCGCGATGGCCGCAGAGCCCAGTCCGGATTCATTGGAGAACATGCCGCGTGCCACGCCGTACTGGATGGCGATGATGAGGATGGATCCGGTGAAGCCGCCCACGGCGGCGGTGCCGGTGAAGGCATCGGTGAAGATCAGGGCGAAGGCGGCGGGGATGTCGACGATGTTGGCGATGAGGATGTAGAGCGACGCGGCCACGTAGAAGACGATCATCACGGGGACGAATCCGGCGGTGACCTTGCCGATGGACTTGATGCCGCCCACCAGGACCAGCAGGGTCATCACGGTCAGGATGATGCCGGTGACCCACGGGGCGACGTTCCAGGAGCCCTCCACGTTGGCGGCGATGGAGTTGCCCTGGGTCATGTTGCCGATGCCGAAGGACGCCAGGAAGGCGAAGACGGCGAAGGAGAGAGCCAAGATCTTGCCGACGGGCCCCCTGATGGCCTTCTGCAGGTAGTACTGGGGTCCGCCGGACTTGTCGCCGGCCTCGTCCGTGGTGCGGAAGCGGACCCCGAGGTAGGCCTCCGAGTACTTGGAGGCCATGCCGAGCAGTCCGGTGACCCACATCCAGAACAGGGCTCCGGGCCCGCCGATGCCGATGGCGGTGGCCACGCCCACGATGTTGCCGGTGCCGACGGTCGCGGCCAGGGCGGTGGTCAGGGCCTGGAACTGGGAGATGTCGCCCTCGGAGTCCGAGTCCCGGCGGCGGATGATGCCGAGGTTCAGGGCCGGGAAGAGCTTGTGGAACTGCAGGAAGCCCAGCCGGATCGTCAGGTAGAGGCCGGTGCCCAGCAGCAACGGGATGAGGAAGAACGGCCCCCAGACGAACGAGCCGATGTTGTCCAGCACGACTTGCAGTTGATCCATGGTGGCGTTCCGGTCCCTCTCATCACGGTGCGGTGCCCGACCCCCCGGGCACCAGCTCGACCCCTGGCGGACCGATGTCGTCCAGACTGTTGCACGCATCACTCCGAGTCAAGCAAATCGGGTCCAACACGCCGTGTCGCCTCAGCCCCCGGGGCCGACGACCACCGTGGCCCGGGGCGAGTCCGCCATCCGGCGGGCCACGACCTGCACGTGGTCCGCCGTCACGGAGTGCAGGCGCTCGAGCGCGCCGTCCAGGTCCACGAACTCCCCCGTCACCAGTTCGGCCCGCCCGAGCCGGGACATCCGGGAACCGGTGTCCTCGAGGCCCAGGACGGTGCCGCCGGAAAGCTGCCCGCGGGCCCGGTCCAGTTCCTCCGCCGTCATGCCGTGCTCGGCGAGTCGTTCGAGTTCGGCGACCATGAGGTCCGCCACCGCGGTGGCCTTCTGCGGTGAGCACCCCGCGTACAGGCCGAAGTAGCCGGCGTCCGAGTAGCCGGCGTGGAACGAGTAGGTGTTGTAGGCCAGTCCCCGCTTCTCGCGGACCTCCTGGAACAGCCGCGAGCTCATCCCCCCGCCCAGGGCGGAGTTCATCACGGCCAGCGCGAAGCGGGCCGGGTCCAGCGTGTGCATCGAGCGCCCGCCCACGAGCACGGATGACTGTTCCACCGGACGGGCGATCCGGTGCACGCCCTCGGCGATCCCGGCCCCGGCATAGACGTGGCTGCGCCGCGGAGCCGGCGCGGCCGACTCGGGGAGGTCCCACCCCGAGCGCTCCAGAGCCTGAAGCACGAGCCGGCACACCTGGTCGTGGTCCAGGCCGCCGGCCGCGGTCACCACGAGCTCGTCCGGGCGGTACCAGTGGCGGTAGTGATCCAGTACCCGGTCACGGGTCACGGCGTGGATCGCCTCCGGGGTGCCGCCGATCGGCCGGCCCAGGGGGTGGCCGTCCAGCAGCTTGGCGGCGAGGGCCTCGTGGGCGGTGTCGATCGGGTCGTCGGCGTCCATGGCCAGCTCCTCGAGGATGACGCCGCGCTCGGTCTCCAGCTCCTCGGCGTCGATCAGCGCCGAGGTGACCATGTCCGTGATGACGTCGATGGCCATGGGCAGGTCGGTGTCCAGCACCCGCGCGTGGTAGCACGTGGACTCCTTGGCCGTGGAGGCGTTGGACTCGCCCCCCACCCGGTCGAACGCCGTGGCGATGTCCATGGCCGAACGGCGCGGGGTGCCCTTGAACAACAGGTGCTCCAGGAAGTGGGTGGAGCCGAACCCGCCCTCCGCCTCGTCCCGCGAGCCCACGGCGACCCAGAATCCGATGGTGACCGAGCGCTGGTCCGGCATCGACTCCGTGAGCACCCTGACACCGCCCGGCAGGACCGAGCGCCTGACCACGGAACCGTGGCCCGCCTCTTGGATGGTTCCGGTGAAGTCGGCGGGGATGGGGAAGGTGGGGGTCATGATTCCGAAACTACCAGCGCCGCGCCCTGGGCCCGTCAGGCATGCACGCGTCCCGGCGGCGCGTCCCGGACGCGACTTCAGGCAGCCGACCTGAAGGTGACGGTGACGGCCGGCCCCTGCCTGGTCAGGACTGACCCGCGGGCACCACTCCGGCGCAGACACCTGGCGTCTGCCGCTCAGGCGGCCCCGGCGGCTCCGGCGGCTCAGCCCGAGCTGCGGCCGGCCGCTCCATCCACATCGATTCATCGAACATGTGTACTACTCTAGGGGCCGCCACGGACACGATGGGCTCCAGACCTCGCGACGGTGGATGACGGGCCGTCACCGGCGACCTGTGCAGGAATCGTCCACTCGAGACGGAGTGCAGGAATCAGCGCACGCGGAGCCGCCGTCCCAGCAGCGCATCGACGGCACCGGCCACGGCTCCGCCGGCGGCATAGGACAGCAGGTCCACCCACGCGAAGCCCGTGCCGAGGACCAACCGCGCCGGCCACCACTCCTCCGCCAGCGCCAGGGGCAGTCCGGTCAGCTGGAACAGCTCGATGAGCCAGCACAGCACCACGGCCACGCCGGTCACCACCCTGGGCGCCCTCCGCGGAGCGCACCACGCCACGATCAGGTAGACCAGCACCGCGTACAGGGCATCGCCAGTCGGGCCGGTCCAGGCCCCCTCGGCCAGGGACCGCACTCCCAAGCCCAGGCCCACCGTCGCCACGGCCGCCGCGGCCAGCGCCGGCCGCCGGGGCCGACGTCGATCCCTCACCTCCGCGGACCGGCCTGCGCCGGGCGGCGCGGCCGGCGGGCGCACGGTGGACGAGGACGAGGACGAGGACGAGGACGAGGCAGAGTTCACCCCGTCCATTAAACCGGGGCAGCAGCCCGGCCCCTGCTGCGGATCTCCCCCACGGCGGTCTTCAACGGCCGATGGCCCGCACGTGACGTGCGGGCCATCGGCTACAGGCGGTGGGCCCTGAAGACGCTGCGAACCACAGCGCGGGGGTCCTGCTATCGGGAGATCAGTTCTCCTCGGAACCCTCGGCGTCGGAGCCCTCGGACTCGGCCGCACCCTCTGAATCCCCGGCCTCGCCGCCCTCGACCACGGGGGCCAGGGACAGCTTGCCGCGGTCGTCGATCTTGGTGATCTCGACCTGGATCTTCTGGCCGACGCCGACGACGTCCTCGACGTCCTCGACGCGCTTGCCGTCGTTGATCTTGCGCAGCTCGGAGATGTGCAGCAGGCCGTCCTTGCCCGGGGTGAGGGACACGAACGCACCGAAGGTGGTCAGCTTCACCACGGTGCCGAGGTAACGCTCACCGACCTCGGGGACCTGCGGGTTGGCGATGGCGTTGATCATGGACCGGGCCGCCTCGGCGGACGAGCCCTCGGTGGCTCCGATCAGCACGGTGCCGTCGTCCTCAATGGAGATGTCCGCACCCGTGTCGTCCTGGATCTGGTTGATCATGGCGCCCTTCGGGCCGATGACCGCACCGATCTTGTCCACGGGGATCTTCACGGCGATGATCCGCGGGGCGAACTCGCTCATCTCGTCCGGGGCGTCGATCGCGGCATTCAGGACACCCAGGATGTGCAGGCGGGCCTCACGGGCCTGGGTCAGCGCGGCGGCCAGCACGGAGGCCGGGATGCCGTCGAGCTTGGTGTCCAGCTGGATCGCGGTGACGAACTCGGAGGTGCCGGCCACCTTGAAGTCCATGTCACCGAACGCGTCCTCGGCACCCAGGATGTCCGTCAGCGCCGCGTAGCGGGTCTGGCCGTCCACGGTGTCCGAGACCAGGCCCATGGCGATGCCGGCCACAGGGGCCTTCAGCGGCACGCCGGCGTTGAGCAGGGACAGGGTCGAGGCGCAGACCGAACCCATCGAGGTGGAGCCGTTGGAGCCGAGGGCCTCGGAGACCTGACGGATCGCGTAGGGGAACTCCTCGCGGGACGGCAGCACCGGCACCATGGCCCGCTCGGCGAGGGCGCCGTGGCCGATCTCGCGGCGCTTCGGGGAGCCCACGCGACCGGTCTCGCCGACGGAGTACGGCGGGAAGTTGTAGTGGTGCAGGTAGCGCTTGTGCGTCTCCGGGGCCAGCGAGTCGATCTGCTGTTCCATCTTGAGCATGTTCAGCGTGGTGACACCCATGATCTGGGTCTCGCCGCGCTCGAAGATGGCGGAGCCGTGCACGCGCGGCAGGACCTCCACCTCAGCGGTCAGCTTGCGGATGTCCGTCAGGCCGCGGCCGTCGATGCGGACCTGGCTGGTCAGGATCGACTGGCGCACCGCCTTCTTGGTGGCGGCCCCGTAGGCCTTGGAGACCTCGCCGCGGCGCTCCTCGAACTGGGTGCCCTCCCCGGCCAGGGCCTCGAGGACCTCGGCGCGGTAGGCGTCGTCGGCGTTCTGGCGCTCCTGCTTGTCGGCGATCGAGTAGATCTCCTGCAGGCGGGCGCCGGCGAACTGCTCCACGGACTCGTAGACGTCGTCCTCGTAGTCCTTGAAGATCGGCACCTCGATCGGCGCCTTGGCGGCGCGCTGGGCCAGGTCGGCCTGGGCCTCGCACAGGGCCTTGATGAACGGCTTGGCGGCCTCGAGGCCTTCGGCCACGATCTCCTCGGTCGGGGCGGTGGCGCCCTGTTCCTTGATGAGGCTCCAGGAATCGGGGGTGGCCTCGGCCTCCACCATCATCACGGCGATGTCGTCACCGGCCACGCGGCCGGCCACGGCCATGTTGAACACGGCGTTCTTCAGCTGGGAGTACTTCGGGAAGGCCACCCACTGGCGGTTGCCGGCGCCGTCGTCGATCAGGGCCACGCGCACGCCGCCGATCGGGCCGGAGAAGGGCAGGCCGGAGAGCTGGGTCGACATGGAGGCGGCGTTGATGGCCACCGTGTCGTAGACCTCGTCCGGGGCGATCGAGGTGACGGTGATGACCACCTGGACCTCGTTGCGGATGCCCTTGGTGAAGGCCGGGCGCAGCGGGCGGTCGATCAGGCGGCAGGTGAGGACGGCGTCCGTGGACGGGCGGCCCTCACGGCGGAAGAAGGAGCCGGGGATGCGGCCGGCGGCGTACATGCGCTCCTCGACGTCCACGGTCAGCGGGAAGAAGTCGAAGCCCTCCCGCGGGGACTTGCCGACGGTCGTGGCCGACAGCATCGAGGTCTCCTCGTCGATGTAGACCATGGCCGCGCCGGCGGCCTGCTGGGCCAGGCGGCCCGTCTCGAAGCGCACGACGCGCTGGCCGTAGGTGCCGTTGTCGATGACGGCTTCGGCGAACTTGATCTCGGGACCCTCCATGGGTGGGTGTCCTTTCGTCTCGCCCGGCACGTCACCACCCGGTCTTCGATCGAAGCCCCCGGACGCCCGGACGCTGCGGTCTGGAGGATTCCGGAAGCCACTGTCGAGGACCGCGAATGGATTCGGGCTCGGGGCGTGGTGGTTGATGACGGGGCCGGGCACATATGGTGCCTGCCCCCAGACAAGACTAGAGGCGGCGACCCGAATGGGAAAACCCCCACACCGGGACGCCGCCTGAAGTCAGGACGCTACTTGCGCAGGCCGAGACGCTCGATCAGCGCGCGGTAGCGGCCGATGTCGGTCTTGGCCAGGTAGCCGAGCATGCGACGACGGCGACCGACCATGGCCATCAGGCCGCGGCGGGTGTGGTGGTCGTGCTTGTGGGACTTCAGGTGTTCCGTCAGGTCCGAGATGCGACGGGACAGCACAGCGATCTGCACTTCCGGGGAACCGGTGTCGCCCTCGTGGGTGGCGTATTCCTTGATGATGTCCTGCTTGACGGCGGGGTCGAGTGCCACGCGAACTCCTTGTCGAAGAGTTGTGCCGCGATCATGAACGGTGACCCCGCCACCGCGGACTACAGCGGGCACCAGCGCATCAGTCTACCAGAGCGGCCCGCACCGCGAACGTCAGGTACGGCAGCTCGATCGGCTCGCCGGCGGAGAACCCGAGGTGCTCCAACAGGTACCAGTCCAGGTTCGTGGTCATCCTCGTCCGGATGGCCGCTGGCGACCGGAGCCAGTACGACCGCGAGGCCATCAGCGCGTGGAGACCGGCCGGCGTCGTGCGATCCGTCCAGCGCACCTGGTGGTGCTCCTCCGCGCCGAAGGGCGCCCGGGTGCGCCGCCGGTCCGGGTCCGCGGCGTGGACGTCCCCGGCGTGCATGATCCGGGTGAGCCGGTGCACCCACGGTACCGTGGTGTCCAGCTGGTTCCACACCAGGGCCAGCGTGCCCCCGGGCCGCAGCAGCCGGACGGCCTCCGCCGAGCCGGCGTGGGGGTCGATCCAGTGCCAGGCCTGGGCGCTCGTGGCCAGGTCGAAGCCGCCGCCCGGCAGTCCGGTCCGCTCCGCGCGGGCCTGCACCGCGGTGGCGGTGGGCACCGCTCGCCGCAGCGGTCCCAGCATGGAGGCCGAGGGGTCGACGGCGGTCACCTCCAGGCCGCGTGCGGCCAGCAGGCGCGTGAAGAGCCCGGTCCCGGCGCCGAGGTCCACGGCGGTGCGGGCGCCCGCGGGGACCATGAAATCGACGATCTGCTCCGGATAGGTGGGGCGCACCGCGTGGTAGTGCTCTCCGCCGGCCTGGAAGGCGGCGCCGAGGGTGCGCCGGGAGGCCTCGTCCAGCCGGGGGTCGCCGGCGGGGCGGGGCGGGACGGGCGGGTCCGGGCGGCTCACCGGTGGGGGTCGGCCGGAACGGCTGCCAGCACCTCTCGGGTGCGGTCCACGTCCTGGCTCATCTGCTCGATCAGCTTGGGGACGCCCTCGAACGCCACCATGCCGCGGAGCCGGTCCACGAACTCCACCGTCACGAACTGCCCGTAGAGGTCGAAGTCCTCGACCTGCTCGTGGGGCCGGTCGATCACGTGGGCCTCCACCACGCGGGAGACGCCGTCGAAGGTCGGGTTGGAGCCCACGGAGATCGCCACGGGCCACCGGCGACCCGACTCGTCGTGCAGCCAGCCGGCGTAGACGCCGTCGGCGGGGATCATGCCCTGGACCTCGTCCGAGAGGTTGGCGGTGGGGAAACCGAGCTCGCGGCCACGCGCGAAACCGTGGACCACC
Organism: Citricoccus sp. I39-566; assembly: GCF_031432995.1. GTDB lineage: Bacteria > Actinomycetota > Actinomycetes > Actinomycetales > Micrococcaceae > Citricoccus > Citricoccus nitrophenolicus_A. Next base: position 1,790,228 of record NZ_CP133842.1, on the reverse strand, counting down.
TCCCCGTGCACGCGGTGCCGGCGGCCCAGGACGCCGGCCGCCGCGCGGACGTCGCCCTCCCGCAGGGACTCGCGGATCCACGTGGAGGAGCAGCGGCGGTCCTCGCCGAAGTCCGCCACGTCGATGACCTCGAAGCCGTACTTCCGGCCCAACCGGACCATGGTGCCGAAGTCCCCGGCGTTGCGGAAGCCGAAGCGCACGTCCCGGCCCACCACCACGGCCCGGGCATTGACGGCGTCCACGATCACGTTCTTCACGAACTCCTCGGGGCTCTGCTGGGCGAACTCGAGGGTGTAGTGGATGACGAGCATGGCGTCGATCCCCCGGTCCCCGATCAGCCGGGCCTTCTCCTCGTAGCCGGTGATGGCCTCCTGGAGGTCGTTCGGGCGGTGCACCACGCGGGGATGCGGGTCGAAGGTGATCGCCACGGCGAGCGCGCCGGCGGCCCGCGCGGTGGAGACCACCTGGTCCAGGACCTGGCGGTGGCCGCGGTGCACGCCGTCGAAGTTGCCGAGGGTGACCACCGAGGGGGCGGGGTCACGGGGTACGGCGGTCAGGCCGTCCCAATAGTGCATCGGAGTGCCCTCCCGCCCTTCGCGTGTGCTCACCAGTCGATTATCCACCCGATCACGGGTGCGGCTGCACCGGGGCCCGTCCGGGGCGGTGCGCCAGCAGCCAGGCCATGCCGAGGACCGGCAGCACGAGCGGGATGTAGCCGTAGCCGGCGCCGAAGCGGCTCCAGACCGTGTCATCGGCGAACAGCTGCGGGTCCAGCACCGTCCACAGGCCGATGCCCACCACGCCGAGCAGCTCGATGCCGACGGCCACGAGGGAGACGGACCAGGCGGTCCGCCCCGAGCGGGCCAGGGACAGCGTGGCCACGATGTAGACCGCGGCGGCGAACCCGGAGAGCAGGTACGCCAGCGGGGCCTCGTCGAAGTGCACGAGGATCTGGTAGATCGACCGCGCGAAGGAGGACAGCGCGAAGACCGCGTAGACCATGACCAGGATGCGGCCGAGCCCCTGGTTGCGCTTCACCTGGCGGGTCGTCCCCGGGGTCGCCACATCAGCCAAACCAGATCACCTGCATCCTGTGCAACATCACGAAAATGGTGGGTCCCACCGCCGCCATCACGAGGTTGGACCAGCGGGTCCTGTCCGTCACCGCCCAGACGAACGCGACCACGGGCACGATCAGCGCCGTGATCACGTAGCCCCAGAACTCCCACAGCTCGCCCTGGACCGGCTGGGCGCCCCCGCGCACCAGGGCCCCGGCGCCGTAGACGAGCAGGAACAGCTCGACGGCGGCGATCGAGAGGATGGACAGGTCGTCGGGAAACCTCCGCAGGACCGTCATCACCACGCACACCACCAGGGAGAGCGCGCAGACCGCGGTGCCCGCCCAGAACCAGGCATCGGCGATCATGCGCCACCTGCCGTTCCGGGGGCGGCGGCGGGGGCGAAGACGACCTCCGGCTTGGCCGAGACCTCCTCCGGCGCCCCGGACCGCCCCGGGCGTGCCTGGTCGGAGATGAGGGCGATGACGGCACCGTCCGGATCCTGCGCGGCCACCATGCCCTCGGCGCCGGTGGCGGGGATCCGCCGGCCGAAGGACAGCTCGGAGGCCTCGTGCGCGCTCAGCCGGCGCACGGGGAACAGCCCGGCGGCGGCCGCGGACAGCTCGGTCGCGGTGAAGCGGACCGCGAGGTCCTCGAGCCCCACGGCATCCGCCACGGAGAAGGGCCCGACGGCGGTGCGCCGCAGGGCGGTCAGGTGGCCGCCGGTCTCGAGCGCCTCCCCCAGGTCCCGGGCCAGGGCCCGGATGTACGTCCCGGAGGTGCAGTCGACCTCGACGTCCACGTCCACCGTGGTGCCGTCCGCGGCGCGGCGGTACCCGGTGACCTCGAAGCGCCGGATGGTGACGGGGCGGGCCGCCAGCTTCACGTCCTCGCCGGCCCGGACGCGCTGGTAGGCCCGCTGGCCGTCCACCTTGACGGCGGAGACGGCCGAGGGGACCTGCTGGATGTCCCCGGTGAGGCCCGCGATGGCGGCGGTCACCCGGTCCGGGGTGACCGCGTTGGCCAGCCGGGTCTGCAGGACCTCGCCCTCGGCGTCGTCCGTCACGGTGGAGACGCCGAGCCGGATGGTCGCCTCGTAGGTCTTGTCCGAGCCGGTGATGGCCGTGAGCAGCCGGGTCGCCTTGTTGAACCCGACCACCAGCAGCCCGGTGGCCATCGGGTCGAGGGTGCCGGCGTGGCCGACCTTGCGGGTGCCGGCCAGCCGGCGGACCTTGCCGACCACGTCGTGGGAGGTCAGGCCCGCCGGCTTGTCCACGAGCACCAGGCCGGAGGCCTGGGTGCCGGGAGCGCCCTCGGGCAGCTCCCGGCCAGGGGTCCGTGGGGAGGTCCCGCTCAACGGGCCGTGTCCTCGTCCCCGTCCGGGCCGGCGTCGGGCTTCCTGTACGGATCCGCGTCCCCGGCGAAGGTGGCGTTCTCACGCAACCGGGCCAGCTCGGCGTCCCGCTCCCGGGCCTGGGCGAGCACCTCCTCGAGGTGCGCGGCCGTCTCGGGGACCTCGTCGGCCACGAACTCCAGGGTCGGGACGAGCCGGATGGTCAGCTGACGTCCCACCTCGTGCCGGAGGGCACCGTGGTTCTCCGTCAGGACCTCCCGGGCCCCCTCCGCCGCGGCGGCGTCACCGAGCACCGTGTAGTACACGGTGGCGTGCTGCAGGTCGTTGGTCACCCGCACCTCGGTGAGGGTGATGGCCTCGGCCCGCTCGTCCTTGACCCGTTTGCGCAGGGCCTCGGCGACCAGGACCTTGATCCTCTGGGCCAGCCGGGCCGCGCGTGCCTGATCCACCATGGGCTCAGTCCTCTCCTACTCGTTGTGCTGCTTTGCCTGCGGACCGTCGCGTCGGATCAGACGCGCGGCTTCTCCTGCATCTCGAAGGTCTCGACGATGTCGCCTTCCTTGATGTCGTTGAAGCTGCCCAGGCCGATACCGCACTCGTAGCCCTCGCGGACCTCGGTGGCATCGTCCTTGAACCGGCGCAGGGACTCGATCTTGAGCTTGTCCGCCACCACGTTGCCGTCCCGCACGAGGCGGGCCGAGGCGTTGCGGCGGATGAGCCCGGAGCGGACCAGGGAGCCGGCGATGCTGCCCCACTTGGAGGAGCGGAAGACCTCGCGGACCTCCGCGGTGCCCAGCTGGACCTCCTCGTACTCCGGCTTGAGCATGCCCTTGAGCGCATTCTCGATGTCATCGATCGCGTCGTAGATCACCGAGTAGAAGCGCATGTCCACGCCCTCCTTGTCGGCGAGGTCGTTGACGCGCTCGGCCGGGCGGACGTTGAAGCCGATGATGATGGCGTTGTCCACGGTGGCCAGGTTGACGTCGTTCTGCGTGATGGCACCCACCCCGCGGTGGATGACGCGCAGCTGCACCTCGGCGCCGACCTCGATCTCGAGCAGGGAGTCCTCGAGGGCCTCCACGGCGCCGGAGGCGTCGCCCTTGATGATGAGGTTGAGGGTGTCGATCTTGCCCTCGGCCACGGCCTGGTCGAAGTTCTCCAGGGAGATCCGCTTGCGGCGCTTGGCCAGCATGGCGTTCCGGTCCGCGGCCTCACGCTTCTCGGCGATCTGGCGGGCGGTGCGGTCGTCCTCGGTCACGAGGAAGGTGTCACCGGCCCGCGGCACGGAGGACAGGCCCAGCACCTGGACCGGACGCGACGGCGGCGCCTCGGTCACAGTGGTGCCGTCGTCGTCGAACATCGCGCGGACACGGCCGTGGGCGTTGCCCACCACCATGGTGTCCCCGACGCGCAGGGTACCGGACTGCACGAGCACCGTCACCACGGCGCCGCGGCCCTTGTCCAGGTTGGCCTCGATGGCCACACCGCGGGCGCCCTTGTTCGGGTTGGCGGTGAGCTCCAGCGCGGCATCCGACGTGAGCAGGATGGCCGAGAGCAGCTCGTCGATGTTCAGGTTGTTCCGGGCGGAGACGTCCACGAACATCGTGTCGCCGCCGTACTCCTCGGGCACCACGCCGTACTCGGCGAGCTGGCCGCGGATCTTGTCCGGGGAGGCCTCGGGCTTGTCGATCTTGTTGACCGCGACCACGATCGGCACACCGGCCGCCTGGGCGTGGTTCAGCGCCTCGACGGTCTGCGGCATGACGCCGTCGTCCGCGGCCACCACCAGCACGGCGATGTCCGTGACCTTGGCACCACGGGCACGCATGGCGGTGAACGCCTCGTGGCCCGGGGTGTCGATGAAGGTCAGGCTGCGGTCGTCCTCACCGTGCTGGAAGTCCACCTGGTAGGCGCCGATGTGCTGGGTGATGCCACCGGCCTCGCCCTCGATGACCTTCGTGGAGCGGATGGCGTCCAGCAGGCGGGTCTTGCCGTGGTCCACGTGGCCCATGACGGTGACCACGGCCGGACGCTTCTCGAGGTCCTCGGCGGTCTCGGCCTCCTCCTCGGCGTCGAGGTCGATGTCGAAGCCCTCCAGGAGCTCCTTGTCCTCGTCCTCCGGGGAGACGATCTCGATCCGGTAGCCCAGCTCCTCGCCGAGCACCGCGAAGGTGTCCTCGTCCAGGGACTGGTTGGCGTTGGCCATCTCACCGAGCTGGAACAACACGGTCACCAGCGAGGCGGCGTCCGCGTTGATCTTCTCGCCGAAATCGGACAGGGAGGAGCCGCGGCGCAGGCGGATGACGGTCTCGCCGTCCCCGCGCGGGACGCGGACGCCGCCGATCTCGCGCGTGCGCTGCTGCTCCATCTCCTGGCGCTTCGCGCGCTTCGACTTGCGCTGCTTGCCCCGCGGGCCGCCACCGCGGCCGAACGCACCCTGGGTGCCGCCGCGACCGCCGCGGGCTCCGCGCGGGCCGCCGCCGGCAGGACCGCCGCCACCGGGGCCACCGCCGCCGGGACGGCCGCGTCCACCGGCACCCGGACGGGCGGAGGCCGGCTGCGGCTTGTTGATGTGGCCCGGCATCATGTTCGGGCTGGGGCGCGCGCCCCCCGGACGGGGGGCACCGGCACCCGCGCCGGCAGCCGCCGGACGCGGACCACCGGGGCGGGGACCGCCGGCACGCTCACCGGCATCCGGACGCCCCGAACGCATGCCCTGCTTGGGCGCGAACGGGTTGTTGCCGGGACGCGGACCACCGGGACGGGGGCCACCGGGACGCGGACCGCCCGGGCGTTCGCCGCCGCGCTCGTCGGCCCGGGGGGCGGACTGCTTGGAGGTGAAGGGGTTGTTGCCCGGCCGCGGGGCGGCCGGCTTGCTAGCGGCCGGCTTGGCGCCGCCCGGCTTGGGTGCGTCCGGTCGGGACGGGGCCGCCGGCGTGGGGGCACCCGGGCTCGCCGCGGCGGGCTTGGCCGGGGTGTCCTGAGCGGGCGTCTCCGGGCCGGGGGCCGCCGGGGTGGCAGGAGCGGCCGGTGCCGCGGCACCCGGCGTGGGGGCCTTCGGCGCGGTGGGCGTGGCCGGGGCCTTCGGCGCAGCGGGCTGGGCGCCCGGCTTCGCGGCGGCGGGCTTCGCGGCGGCGGGCTTCTCCGCAGCGGGCTGCTCCGCGGCCGGTGCGGCGGGCTGGGCGGGAGCCGGCGCGGCGGCGGGCTTCCCGGTGGACCCCGAGGCCGGCTTGGCGGCTGCCTTCGGGGCGGCGTCCGCATAGGCGGAGCGCAGCTTCTTGACCACCGGCGGTTCGATGGTCGAGGAGGCGGAACGGACGAATTCGCCCATGTCCTGAAGCTTGTTCAGGGCCTCTTTGGATGAAATGCCGAGCTCTTTGGCGAGCTCGTGGACGCGGACCTTGGCCACGGTTCTCCTGTTCTGGTCCGCGTCGTGGCCTTCAAGGGAAGCCTCAGCAGCTCCCTCGGGCCGTGTCAAGCGGACCGTAATGACGGGTGGTGTTCATCGTTGGGCACTCATCGTGTGGTGCTCATCGGGTTTCCATCAGATCTCTGACCCGCTTTCGTTGTCGTTCTTCGGCGCCGGTGCCCCCGGTCGCGCGGCCAGCAGTCCGGCCAGGGAGGTCGCGTCCACGCGGCCTCGGAAGGCCCGGTTGAACGCGCCCCGCTTCAGGGCGGCCTGCAGGCAAGCGTCGTCCGGATGGAGCCAGGCCCCTCGGCCCGGCATGCGGCGGCGCCAGTCGGGGACCACGGATCGGGAACCCGTGACTCCGTCCAGCACCAGTCGCACCAGCTGGGTGTGGTCGTCCTTCCCCCGGCATCCGATGCAGGTGCGCACCGGGGTGTGTGCCTGCATGAACACGCCTGCTTACGTCAGGAGAGGGAAATGGACCTCACTCAGTCTACCCCAGTCCTTCTCAGCCGGCGTCGCCGCCGGCGATGTCGATGCGCCAGCCCGTCAGCTTGGCGGCCAGGCGGGCGTTCTGCCCCTCCTTGCCGATGGCCAGCGAGAGCACGTCCCGCGGGACCACCACGCGGGCCGAGCGGGTGGCCTCGTCCACGATCTCGACCGAGGTGACGCGCGCCGGGGAGAGTGCGGAGGAGATGAACTTCGCCGGGTCCTCGCTGAAGTCCACGATGTCGATCTTCTCGTCGTTCAGCTCGCTCATGACCGCGCGGACGCGGGAGCCCATCTCCCCGATGCAGGCGCCCTTGGCGTTGATGCCCGGCTTGGTGGCCTTGACCGCCATCTTGGTGCGGTGCCCGGCCTCGCGGGCCAGGGCCAGGATCTCCACGGAACCGTCCGCGATCTCGGGGACCTCCAGCTCGAAGAGCTTGCGGACGAGCCCCGGGTGGGACCGCGAGAGGGTGATCGAGGGGCCCTTGAGACCGCGGTGCACGTCCACCACGTAGGCGCGCACCCGCTGCCCGTGGGAGTAGTCCTCGCCCGGGACCTGCTCCGGCGGCGGCAGCACGGCCTCCACGGAGCCCAGGTTCACCTGGATCATGTGCGGGTTGTTGCCCTGCTGGATCAGCCCGGAGAGGATCTCACCCTCGCGGCCCTTGAAGTGACCCAGGACGTTGTCGTCCTCCGCGTCCCGCAGGCGCTGCAGGATGATCTGCCGGGCGGTGGACGCGGCGATGCGGCCGAAGCCCTGCGGGGTGTCGTCGAACTCGCCGACGGCCTGGCCGGCCTCGTCCGTCTCGGTGGCCCAGATGGTGACGTGGCCGGACTTGCGGTCGATCTCGGCGCGGGCCCGCGAGAGGGCGCCCGGGGACTTGTGGTAGGCCACCACCAGGGCCTGTTCGATGGTGGGGACGAGACGGTCCAGGGGGATCTCGCGCTCGGTCTCCAGCATCCGCAGGGCGCTCATATCGATGTCCACTTAGACCTCCGTCTTCACTTCTCCGGTGGCGGCACCTGCGCCGCCGCGGGTCAACTCTACCTGCACGGTGGCCGGGCCCAGACGGTCGTAGGGGTGGCGTTCCGGCTCGCCCACCTTCGCCGGCATCCCCTTCTTGGCGCCCGGCCGCACCGGCACCAGCACGACGCCGGCCTCGTCCGCCGACTGGATCCGTGCGGTCAGTGCGGGGCCGGGTGCGGCACCGGCCGGCTCCGCGCCGCCGTCGGGCCCGGCGTCGGCCTCGATCTGCACCTCGACCAGGCGCCCCACGTTCCGGCGCCAGTGGCGCGGTTCCGTCAACGGCCGGGAGACCCCCGAGGTGGAGACCTCGAGCTGGTACGGCTCGGTGCCGAGGCTGGGCAGGTCGTCCCCCGCCGCGTCCAGGGCGGCGGAGACGGCCCGGGTGGCCTCGGCCAGTTCGTCCAGGTCCAGCCCGGCGGTGCCCTCGGAACGGTCGACGACGACTGTCAGGACCCGCTGTCCGGGCTCGCCGCCCGCGGTGGTCGATTCCAGGAGCAGTCCGAGGGGGTCGACGGCGGCGGAGACCAGCGCATCCAGTCCGGTGGTGTCAGGCGAGGTGTTCATGGGGTCCATTCAAGCCCATTCAGACCCATTCAACGATCAGGTCGTAGCCGAGCTTGGCGATCAACACGAACACGACCACCAGGAACACGACCCGGATGAAGCCGGAGCCGCGCTGGATCGCCATCCGCGCGCCGAGGTAGCCGCCGATCATGTTGGCCACCCCGAGGACCAGGCCCAGGCCCAGCAGGATGTGTCCGGAGGGCAGGAAGAACGCGATGGCCCCGAGGTTGGTGAACAGGTTGACGATCTTGGCCTTCGCCGAGCCCTGCAGGAACGTGTAGCCCAGGATGGCCACGAGGGAGATGACCAGGAAGGTGCCGGTGCCGGGGCCGAGGACCCCGTCGTAGAAGCCGATCACCAAGCCGACGACGAGCGCCACCGCGAGGTGGCGCCGGCCGGAGTAGCGCAGCCCGGAGTCCCGGCCCAGCTGCGGCCGGGCCGCGGTGAAGACGGCCACGCCGATCAGGGCCAGGACGATCACCGGCTTGATGACCGCGGCCGGCAGCAGGGTCGCCACGATCGCCCCGCCGAAGCTGCCCACCAGGGCGACCACCGCCATCGGCAGGGCCGTGGACAGGTCCGGGTGCACGCGCCGGTAGTAGGTGATGGCGCTCGTGGTGGTCCCGAAGACGGACCCCAGCTTGTTGGTGGCCAGCGCCTGGACGGGGGTGATGCCCGGGACCATCAGCAGCACGGGCAGCTGCAGCAGCCCTCCCCCGCCCACCACGGCGTCGATCCACCCGGCGGCGAGCCCGGCCAGGACCACCAGCGCCAGCGTGGCAAGGGTGATGTCCTCGAGGCCGGTCAGCACGTCACACCAGCTCGGCCGGTCAGCCGGCGCGGACGGCGCGTGCGACCGTCTCGGCCGCCGCGTCCACCTCGACGCTGGTGGCCTCGCCGCTCGCGCGGTCCTTGACCTCGACGACGCCCTCGGCGAGGCCGCGGCCGACCACCACGGACGTGGGGATGCCGATGAGCTCGACGTCCGAGAACTTCACGCCGGCGGAGACCTTCTTCCGGTCGTCGTACAGCACCGTCAGTCCCTGGGCCTCGAGCTCGGCCACGAGCCGCTCGGCGGCGGCGAAGATCTCCTCGCCCTTGCCGGTGGCCACCACGTGGACATCCGCCGGCGCCACGGCGCGGGGCCAGACGAGCCCCTTCTCGTCATGGTGGGACTCGGCCAGGGCGGCGACGGCGCGCGTGACGCCGATGCCGTACGAGCCCATGGTCACCACGACCTGCTTGCCGTTCTCGTCCAGGACCTTCAGGTCGAGGGCCTCGGCGTACTTGCGCCCGAGCTGGAAGATGTGGCCCATCTCGATGCCGCGGCGGGTGTGCAGGGGTCCGGAGCCGTCCGGGGCCGGATCCCCGTCCCGGACCGCGGTGGCCTCGATGACCCCGTCCCCGGAGAAGTCGCGGCCGGCCACCAGGCCGAAGACGTGCTGCTGCTGCGCGTTGGCGCCGGTGATCCAGGCCGTTCCGGCGACGATCCTCGGGTCCACGAGGAACGGCAGCCCGGAGCCGTTGTTCGGGCCGATGTAGCCCTTGACGAGGGAGGGGTGCTGGGCGAGGTCGGCCTCGGTGGCCTGCTCCACGCCGGGCTCGCCGGGCACCTCGAGCAGGGCGCCGATGCCGGCCTCGAGGCGCTTGAGGTCCACGTCCCGGTCGCCGGGGACGGCCACGATGAACTGGCGGCGCTGATCGCCGTCCAGCACGGCGGTGAGCACGACGCACTTGAGGGTGTCCGCGGCCTCCCACCGGCCGCCGTCGCCGCGGGGCGCCAGCTGGTTGGCGACGTCCACGAGGGCAGCGATCGTGGTGGAGTCCGGGGTGTCCTTGACCTCGGCGGCCGGCAGGGCCGCGATCGCGGCCTCGTCCAGGGCGGCCGGGGGCACCGTGGTGACGGCCTCGACGTTGGCGCGGTAGCCGGCGTCGGACTGCACGAAGGTGTCCTCGCCGATCGGCGAGGGGTGCAGGAACTCCTCGGACCGCGAGCCGCCCATGGCACCGGCCTGCGCCCGCACGGGGACGACTTCAAGGCCCAGCCGGGCGAAGATCCGCAGGTACGCCTCCCGGTGGTCGGCGTAGGCGGTGTCCAGGCCGGCGTCGTCCACCGTGAAGGAGTAGGAGTCCTTCATGATGAACTCGCGCACACGCAGCAGGCCGGCCCGGGGGCGTGCCTCGTCGCGGAACTTGGTCTGGATCTGGTACAGGTATGCCGGCAGGTCCTTGTAGGAGGAGTAGTGGTCCTTGACCAGGAGGGTGAACATCTCCTCGTGGGTGGGGGCCAGCAGGAAGTCGGCCCCCTTGCGGTCCTGGACCCGGAACAGGGAGTCCCCGTAGTCCTCCCAGCGGCCGGTTCTCTCGTACGGCTCCTTCGGGAGCAGGGCCGGGAACTGGACCTCCTGGCCGCCGATCGCGTCCATCTCCTCGCGCACGATCGCCTCGACCCGGTTCTTCACCCGCAGGCCCAGCGGAAGCCAGGTGTAGGCGCCCGGGCCGGAGCGCCGGATGTACCCGGCGCGCACGAGCAGCTTGTGGCTGGCCACCTCGGCATCGGCCGGATCGTCACGCAGGGTGCGCAGAAACAGGGTGGACAGGCGCAGGGGCACGTCGGGGCTCCGTTCGAAGGGGGGAAAGGGGGTACGCAGTGGGTGGTTCGTGGCGTGGCCGGGTGTCAGCCGTCGAGCTCGGCGCGCAGGGCGTCGATGAGCTCCACGCCCTCGGCCGCGGTCTTCGGCTCGCCGCCGGCGGCGGTGCCGGCGAAGCTGATCAGGCGCTCGCCGTCCTGGACGTAGACGGTGGTGGAGGTGCTGTTGCCGGCACCGGCCGGCAGGGAGGCCCCCTCCACGGACACGGTGGTGCCGATGGTGACGGCCAGGGCGTCGTCCCCGGCGGCCTCGACGTCTTCCACCGTCATGGTGGCCTCTGCGGTCAGGCCCTCGCCCATCTGCAGGGTGTAACTGGGGCACGCCTCGGCGAAGTCGCCGAAGGCCGTCATCCCGGTGGCGGCCGCCTGTTCATCCGGGTACACGGAGACGCTGAGCATGTCCGAGGTCGCGCCCCCGGTCTCCGTGGTCTCCACCACCACGCCGCCGGTCATCTGTGTGCCCTCGGGCAACTCGCCGGTGGCGGCGGCCCGGCCGTCCGGGCCGCACTCGGCCGGGGTGATGGTGACGCCCTCGGCCAGCCCCTGGGTGGACTGCTGCAGCTCCTCGAGCTGGGTGCCGGAGACGATCTGGGCCTCGTCGCCGAGCACCGCCTTCAGGGCCGCCTCGACGTCCCCGGCCTCCGCGGCGGTCCCCGAGGCCGAGCCGGACGCGCTGGGCGAGGCCGAGGACTGATCGGCACCGGACGGCGAGGCGGACTCGCTGGCGGCCGGCGCGCTGGAGGAGGCGTCCGCGCCGCCGTCGGAAGAGCCGCCGCACGCGGCCAGTGTGAGGGTGAGCAGGCCGATGCCGGCGGCCGCAGGGAGGGCTGAGGCCTTCAGTGGGCGGTGCTGGCGGTTCATGTCTGGTCCCCTCGTGGATGCTGCCGGTGTTCCCGTCTGGCTAGGAAAAGCATAGGTCACCGTCAGAGCAATACCGTGGCGAAGGTGCCGACCTGTTCGAACCCCACCGTCCGGTAGGTGCGCAGGGCGGCGGTGTTGAAGCTGTTGACGTAGAGGCTCACCCAGGGGGCGATGCCGCGGGCGTGCTCGGCCACGGCCGCCACGGCCGGCGCGGCCAGTCCGCGGCCCCGGTGCTCCGGGGCCACCCACACGCCCTGGATCTGTGAGCAGTTCGAGGACACCACCCCGAGGTCGGCCTTGAACCGGACCTGTCCGGTCTCGTCCAGGTCCACCAGGGACCAGCCGTTGCGGATCAGGTCCTCCACGCGCAGCCGGTACTGCACGGCCCCGTTCTGCAGGGGGGAGAAGCCGAGCTCCTCCTCGAACATGGACACGCAGGCGGGAAGCACCGCCGAGAACTCGTCGTGGCGGGCCGGGCGGACCCGGTGCGAGGGTTCCACCGCGGGTTCCCCGGGCAGCACCATCAGCGGCTGGTCATCGCGGATCTGGCGGGCCTGCTGAGGGCCCCGGGACAGCTCCCGCCACAGGTGCAGGACGGGCTCACGCGGTCCGTAGACGGAGGCGAAGCGGCGGTGCAGGGCGGCCAGGGCCACCCCGAACAGGGCCCCGGACTCCGCATCGGCCCCGATCGGCACCACGTTCGCCCCGACCCAGCAGGCCGCCTTCAGGGCTCCGGGGCGCCCAAGGGTGGCCGGCGAGCCCGCGCCGGAGATGCCCAGGAACAGGGATCCGCCGGAGCGGACGGGGGACGCGTCCCGCCCCTTCTCCAGCGTGGACTCCACGAAGCAGTTCGCCACCGGGTCGGTGGCGGCCAGCGCGGTGAGGGCCGTGGTGTCGGCATGGCTCAGGACACGGACGGCGCCGCCGGTGGCCCGGCGGACGGCATCGTCAGGAGACGGTGACCACGGGCGCGCCCTGGACAGGATTCTGGCCATCAGCACCCTCCCCGCCTTCCTGCAGCCCGGACTCCGCGGCGATACGGCGGGCCTCGGCCAGCAGCGTCTCCACGATCTGGTCCTCCGGCACCGTCTTGACCACCTCGCCCTTGATGAAGATCTGGCCCTTGCCGTTGCCGGAGGCCACCCCGAGGTCGGCCTCCCGGGCCTCACCCGGCCCGTTGACCACGCAGCCCATGACGGCCACGCGCAGCGGGATCGTCAGGTCCTTCAGGCCCTCGGTGACCTCGTCGGCCAGCGAGTAGACATCCACCTGGGCCCGGCCGCAGGAGGGGCAGGAGACGATGTCCAGCTTGCGCTCGCGCAGGTTCAGCGACTGCAGGATCTGCAGCCCGACCTTGACCTCCTCCACCGGCGGGGCGGACAGGGACACGCGGATGGTGTCCCCGATGCCCTGGCCCAGCAGGTAGCCGAAGGCGGTGGCGGACTTGATGGTGCCCTGGAATGCGGGGCCGGCCTCGGTCACCCCGAGGTGCAGCGGCCAGTCGCCACGCTCGGCCAGCAGCTCGTAGGCCCGGGACATGACCACCGGGTCGTTGTGCTTGACGGAGATCTTGAAGTCACGGAAGCCGTGCTCCTCGAACAGGGAGGCCTCCCAGACGGCGGACTCGACGAGCGCCTCCGGGGTGGCCTTGCCGTACTTCTTCAGCAGGTCGGGGTGCAGGGAGCCCGCGTTGACCCCGATCCGGAGGGAGGTGCCATGGTCCGCGGCCGCCTTCGCGATCTCCTTGACCTGGTCGTCGAACTTCCGGATGTTGCCCGGGTTCACGCGGACCGCGCCGCAGCCGGCCTCGATCGCCGCGAAGACGTACTTGGGCTGGAAGTGGATGTCCGCGATCACCGGGATGGTGGACTGCTTCGCGATGATCGGCAGGGCCTCGGCGTCCTTGTCCGTGGGGCACGCCACCCGCACGATGTCACAGCCGGCGGCCGTCAGCTCGGCGATCTGCTGCAGCGTGGCACCGATGTCATGCGTCTTGGTGGTGGTCATGGTCTGGACCGAGACCTGGTGGTCCGAGCCGACCCCGATCCTGCCGACGTGCAGCTGCCTCGTCTGACGGCGCGGGGCCAGGACGGGCGGTGGTGCGGCGGGCATGCCGAGGCTGACAGGCAATTCAGGACTCCTGAGGGGTTCGGGGAGGGGTTCCTTCCGTCCCAGTCTACTGGTACGAGACGAACCAAGGCTGGGGCGAGACCTCCGTCATGGTCTGCTCCGGGGTGAAGGTCGGCGAGTCCTCGTCGATGAAATTCTTCCATCCCAGGCGCATCCCGGACGGGAGATCCTGCTTCAGCGAACGCCACGTCCCCTGCTTTTGTTCCGCCGAGCCGTTGCCGTCGGCGTGCACCATGACCACCAGGCCCTCGCGTTCGGCCACCTCGGCGCGGTCCGGGATCATCCGGGTCTGGAACTGGTGCAGGATCACGAGCTTCTCCGGGAGGTCGTGCTCGGCCACCAGGGCGGCCAGCCACTGCGTGGTCTCGTTGATCTCCGCCGCCGAGACCTGGCCGATCTGTTCCATGTGGCGCTGGCCGGGCTGCAACCGCCACTCGGGGTCCAGTGCCAGTCCCACGTGCGGGAGCACCAGCAGCTCCTCGAAGGCCTTCGCCTGGGTCGTGAAGTCCTCGGTCCCGGGCTGCAGGTCCAGCACCACGTAGGTGTCCGCCTCCCCCGCGGCCTCGACCCACTGCGCCAGCTGGTCGGCGTCCACGTAGGACGTGTAGTCGCCCGTGGGCCCGGGTGCGGCGCTGGCCACGGTGGCGATGATCTCGAAGGCCGGGATCACCGGCTCCTCGCTGAAGGGCTGGTACTGCTCCGCCAGCTCCGCGGCGCGTTCCAGCGCGGCATCCACGTCCTGCTCGCCCAGCAGGCCGAGCGAGCCGGTCCCGGGGGTGCCGTACAGCGCCACCATCCGGCGCCCCGGGAAGAGCGTGGTGCCGCCCCCGGGGAGTTCGGGGGTCGGCGTCGGGGTGGGGGTCGGCGTGGGGCTGGGTGTGGCGGTGCCCGACGTCGGCCCCGCGCCCGCGCCGGACGGCCCGCCGGAGTCCGGGGCCGGGGTGCAGGCGGCGAGGGCGGCGAGGGCGCCGGCCCCGGTGAGCCCGGTCAGCAGGTGACGGCGGTCCAGGTGACGGCGGTTCAGGTGACGGCCGGGCTGGGGTGCGCGTCCGATGCTCAGGCCCCGTCCCCGCGGATCGCGGCCGCGCGGTCACCGACCGCGCACGACCATTCGTGGACCTCGATGGTGGCGATCAGCCCGTGGTGCCTGAACGGGTCGCCGTCCAGCAGGTCCCGGACGGAACCGGAGTCCTCGGCCTTCACCAGCAGCAGGGCCGCGGCCGGGTCGTCCACATAGGCGCCCGCGGCCACCATGGCCGGCCCGAGGGAGACCAGGAACTCGCGGTGCGCGGCGCGGTGGACGTCCCGCTGGTCCGAGAGCCCGGGGACGTAGTGGTACTGGACGGCGAAGATCTTCTGTGGTTCGGCCATGGGGCCAGCGTAGGCCAGTCAGCGCACCCAGAGGTTCTGCGACACCTCGGTCCAGCCCTCCTCGGCCAGAGGTTCGGTGTCGGCGTCATCCGCCACGAGGGCGGCCTCGCCGTTCACGTCATCGAGGGTCACGATCATGCCGCGCGACTCCGTGGAGCATGCGACGCCCCCACTCTCGTCCGGTTGGTCCCGGGGCACGGGGACCAGGCACACGATGCCGCGGCTGGCGGCCTCTTCGCCGACGTAGTAGTCGATCCCGTCCACGGTTCCGAGGTGGCGTGCGGAACCCGGCTCGAGGATGCCGTGGGAATCGACCGCTTCGGGGATCGGACCTGCCGGCTCCTCCTCCAGGATCGCCAGGCTTCCCTCCCTCGACGCCCCCTCACACCCGGTCAGGGCAGGAAGGGCCAGCAGGGCGGCGACGGCCAGGCCCGCGGTGACGGGACGGACCGGAGGACCGGAGCCGTCAGAAGATCCGGATCGGGTCCACGATGTCCGCGATGATCAGCAGCACCCCCATGCCGAGCAGTGCGATGCCGACCACATAGGTCAGCGGCAGCAGCTTCGCGATGTCGAAGACCCCGGGGTCCTTCCGCCGGGTCAGCTTGGCCCAGCCGCGCCGGATGGACTCCCACAGGGCGCCGGCCACGTGCCCACCGTCCAGCGGCAGCAGCGGGATGAGGTTGAACACCATCAGGGCCACGTTCACCCCGGCCACGAGGGAGAGCAGCAGGGAGGCCTTGTCCTGGATCGGCACGTCCTCCAGCGCCGCGGCCTCGCCCGCGATGCGGCCCACGCCGACCACGGACATCGGCCCGTTCGGGTCGCGCTCGGCCGGGCCGAAGACGGCGACGGCGGTCTCCCACAGCTTCACGGGCAGCACCACCACGACCTCGGCGGTGGCCTGGAGCTGCTGGCCCATGACGCCGAAGGTCGCGGTGACGGGCTGGGGCACGTTCTCGACCAGCGAGCCCATGCCCACGAAGCCGACGTCCTCCGTCCGGGCACTGCCGTCCGGGTTGGTCTGCGGCCGGCCGCTGGAGTCCGTGACGGGTCGTTCGGTCAGCTCGGGGGTGATGGTGCCGGTCATCTCGGCGCCGTCCCGTTCCCACGTTATGGCGGTGGGCTCGCCGGCGCGCTCGCGGATGGCCCCGGAGAGGGAGTCCCAGCCGTCCACGGCCTGTCCGTTGAACGCGGTGACGGTGTCCCCGGGCTCGAGGCCGGCCTCGTAGGCCGGTGCGGGCGGATCCGAGGGCTCGCAGGCGTCCTCGCCCGTCAGCCCGCTGGCCGCCCGCTCCTGCTGGACGGCGGCGGGGACCACGCAGCGGAACACCTCGGACACGGTGGTCGTGGCGGTGGCCACCCCCGTGGTGGTGACGAGGATGGCGGTCAGCACGAAGGCGATCAGTAGGTTCATGAAGGGCCCGCCGAGCATGATGATGATCCGCTTCCACACCGGCAGCGAGATGAACATGCGCCGCTCGTCGCCCGGGCGCAGCTCCTCGGCGGAGAGCTGGCGGGCATCCGTGGCCATCTGCTGGAACAGGCCGGTGCTGGCGCTGCGGGGCCGCTCCCCCTGTTCGGGGTGTTCGGGCGGGTACATGCCCACCATGGAGACGTAGCCGCCCAGCGGGATGGCCTTCACCCCGTACTCCGTCTCGCCCCGCCTCCGGGAGAAGACGGTGGGGCCGAAGCCCACCATGTACTGGGTGACGCGCACCCCGAAGAGCTTGGCGGGGACCAGGTGGCCGATCTCGTGCAGGGCGATCGAGAGCGCGATGCCGAGGGCCACGGCGGCCACGCCGATGATGAACCAGAGGACCTCCATGCTCACCGCGCCCGCATCCAGCGTGAGCGCGCCGCGGCGCGGGCCCAGGCCTCGGCGGCGGCGAGCGCCGTCAGGCTCAGCTCCTCGCCGGCCAGGACGGTGGCCGGGTCGTAGTCCTCCACGGCGGCGCGGATCGTGTCCTCGATGTCCGTGAAGCCGATGCGCCCGGAGTGGAAGGCCTCCACGGCCTCCTCGTTGGCCGCGTTGTAGACGGCCATGTGGGTGCTGGAGGCCGCCGCCGCCTGCTTGGCGAGCCGGATGGCGCCGAACGCGTCCTCGTCGAGGGGTTCGAAGGTCCAGGTCGCCGCCCGGGTCCAGTCCACCCCGAGGCCCGCGCCGGGCACGCGGTGCGGCCAGCCGATCCCGAGGGCGATGGGCAGGCGCATGTCCGGCGGGGAGGCCTGGGCGATCGTGGAGCCGTCCGTGAACTCCACCATGGAGTGCACGATCGACTGGGGGTGGACCACCACGTCGATGGCGTCCAGGTCCACGTCGAAGAGCAGGTGCGCCTCGATGACCTCGAGGGCCTTGTTCACCAGGGAGGCGGAGTTGGTGGTGATGACCCGGCCCATGTCCCAGGTGGGGTGGGCCAGGGCCTGAGCCGGGGTGACGGACGCGAGCTGGTCCCGGGTGCGGCCGCGGAAGGGACCGCCCGAGGCGGTGAGGACCAGCCTCCGGACCTCGGCGGCGGTGCCGGAGCGCAGGGCCTGGGCCAGGGCCGAGTGCTCCGAGTCCACCGGGACGAGCTGGCCCGGTGCCGCGGCCCGCTTGACCAGGGCCCCGCCCACGATGAGCGACTCCTTGTTGGCCAGGGCCAGCAGGTGTCCGGCCTCCAGGGCGGCTAGGGTCGGGGCCAGGCCGATGGAGCCGGTGATCCCGTTGAGCACGACGTCGGCCCCCTCCCAGGCGGCGACCTCGGCCGCCGCGGTGGGCCCGGTGAACAGCTCCGGGCGGGGTGCGCGGACGCCGGCCGCGCGGGCGGCCGCCGCGATGGCGGTGGCGAGCTCGTCCGTGGTGGCGCTCGCGCTGCCGACGGCGCCGGCGCCGGTGGCCACGGCCTGGCTGGCCAGAAGCCCCGTGTTGGAGCCGCCGGCCAGCCCGGCGACTGCGAAGCGGTCCGGCGCCGCGGCGATCACGTCCAGCCCCTGGGTGCCGATCGATCCGGTGGAGCCGATCAGGGTGACCCGGCGCGGACGGGACGGTACACCGGTCGGGCCGGGGCCGGCGTCGTGCAGGTGGTGGGTTGGGGAGGTCACCGGTCCATTATGGCCGGACGGGCTGGGAGTCCTCCGCATCCTCTGTGGCGGGTTCGGACGGCAGCACCTCCGACTCCATGGCCCGCTGACGCCGCTTCATCCAGAACGAGAGGATGAAGATGATGACCAGGACCACGTAGATCCCGGCGGCGATCGGGGTGGAGACCAGGGCGAGGGGATCCCCCTGGGAGATCGCCAGCGAACGGCGCAGCTGGCTCTCGAAGATCGGCCCCAGGATCATGCCGACCACCAGCGGGGCGATCGGATACCCGTAGCGGCGCATCAGGAAGCCGAGCACCCCGACCACCAGCAGCAGGAGCACGTCCACCGGGGTGAAGTTCACCGAGAAGGCACCCATTGCGGCGAACACGAGGATCCCCGCGTACAGGTAGGGGCGCGGGACCTGGAGGATCTTCACCCAGATGCCGACCAGCGGCAGGTTGAGCACCAGCAGCATCAGGTTGCCGACGTAGAGGCTGGCGATCAGGGCCCAGACCAGGGCGCCCTCCACCTCGAACAGCAGCGGCCCGGGCTGGATGTTGTACCGCTGGAAGGCGACGAGCATCATCGCCGCGGTGGCCGTCGTCGGGATCCCCAGGGTCAGCAGCGGCACGAGGACGCCCGCGGCGGCCGAGTTGTTCGCGGCCTCTGGTCCCGCGACGCCCTCGATGGCGCCCCGGCCGAACTGCCGCTTGGCCGCCCCCTTGGCCACCTTCTTCTCCGCGGCGTAGGACAGGAACGTGGCGACGTCGGCGCCACCGGCCGGCATGGTGCCGATCGGGAAGCCGATGAACGTGCCGCGCAGCCAGGGCTTCCAGGAGCGCTTCCAGTCCTCCTTGCGCATCCACGTGGTCCAGCCCCCGGTCACGGGGATGATCTGGACCGCGCCGTGGCGCAGGCGGGAGGCCACGTAGAGCGCCTCGCCCAGGGCGAAGAGGCCCACGGCCACGAGGACGACGTCGATGCCGTCCGCGAGGAACGGGTTGCCGAAGGTGTAGCGCTGCTGGCCGGTCATGATGTCCACGCCGATGAAGGCGATGAACAGCCCCAGGCACAGCGAGGCGAGCCCGCGCAACACCGAGGCGCCGAGCAGCGCCCCCACGGTCAGGAAGGCCACCACCATCAGGGCCACGTACTCCACGGGGCCGATCTGGACGGCGAAGCGTGCCACCGAGGGTGCCACGAAGGTCAGCAGCACCGTGGCCACGGTGCCGGCGATGAAGGAGCCGATGGCCGCCGTCGCGAGCGCCGCGGCGCCCCGTCCGGCCTTGGCCATCCGGTTGCCCTCCAGCGCCGTGACGATGGAGGCCGACTCCCCCGGCGTGTTCAGCAGGATCGACGTGGTGGACCCGCCGTACATGCCGCCGTAGTAGATCCCGGCGAAGACGATGATGGCCGCCGTCGGGTCCAGGCTGTAGGTGATCGGCATCAGCAGGGCGACCGTCATGGCCGGGCCGATGCCCGGCAGCACGCCGACGGCCGTGCCCACCAGCACGCCACCCAGGGCGTACAGCAGGTACATCGGCTGCATGGCGACCGCGAAACCCTCCATGAGGGTGATCAGGTTATCCATTCAGGAATGGCACCCCTTCCAGCACTCCGGGGGGCAGCGAGACCCCCAGCAGCACGCCGAAGCCGTACTGCAGGACGAGGGCGATGATGACGGCGATGAGGGCGTTGCGCCACCACGGCCTGGCCCCGAGGGACCAGGCGGCCCCGAAGAACAGCAGGGCCGCGGCGGCCGCCCAGCCGAGCGGGACGATGAGGACGATGTGCACCACGACGATGCCCACGAGCTTGGCGACGGTGAGCCAGTCCGTGGGGATGTCCGGGTCCACGTCCTCACCCTCGTCGGCCTGGCCCCGGTGGCCCCGGAGGAGCTGGATGACCAGGCCGACACCGACGAGCACGAGGGCGCCCGAGATGAGGTAGGGCAGGGCGCGCGGACCGATGTCGTTGGCCGAGGA
The DNA here is from genome assembly GCF_031432995.1 of Citricoccus sp. I39-566. Taxonomy (GTDB): domain Bacteria; phylum Actinomycetota; class Actinomycetes; order Actinomycetales; family Micrococcaceae; genus Citricoccus; species Citricoccus nitrophenolicus_A. The sequence goes on along the minus strand of NZ_CP133842.1, from coordinate 1,770,264 downwards.
CGGCGTCTGGATGCCGGCGCCGGCCACGAAGCCGAGGATGCCCAGCGCCAGGATGAAGACGGCGAAGAGCATCTCCCCGACCGGTACGCCCGGGGCGGCGGAACCGCCCCGGGGCACCTCTGCCGACGCGGGCCTGCCGGCCGGCGCGGCGGTTTCGGCGTGCTTCATCAGTCCAGCAGCCCGATCTCCGTCAGGATGGCGTTGACGTTCTCGATGTCCTCGGTCAGGAACGACTCGAACTCGTCACCGGCCAGGAACGCATCGGCCCAGGCGTTCGTCTCCAGGGTCTCCTGCCACATCTCGGTCTCCTGCAGGTCGGTGACCAGCTCGGTCAGCGCCTCGGCCTGCGCCTCGTCGATGCTGCCGGGGGCGACGACTCCGCGCCAGTTGGTCAGCTCGATGTCGACGCCCTGCTCGGTCAGGGTGGGCGTGTCCGGGATCTGGGGGGCCGCCTCCGCGCCGGAGACGGCGAGCGCCCGGAGCTCGCCGGCCTTGACCTGCTCGGCGTACTCGCCCACGCCGGAGATGCCGGCGGAGACCTTGTTGCCCAGCAGTGCGGCGAGGGACTCCCCGCCGCCCGAGTACGGGATGTAGTTCAGGTTGTCGGCGCTGATGCCGGCGTTCTTCAGCATCATGCCCGCGAGGATGTGGTCCACGCCGCCGGCCGAGCCACCCGTGATGGACACGTCCTGGCCGTTGGCCTCGATGTCCTCCACCAGGTCGTTGATGTCCTGGTACTCGGACTCGGCGGGGACCACCACCACCAGCGGCTCCTCGGTGAGCAGGGCGATCGGGGTGGTGTCCTCGATCCGGTTGGGCGAGTCGTTCGTCTCCACGGCACCGACCATGACGTAGCCCATCACCATCAGGGTGTTGGGGTCCTGCTCGGTGGCCAGGGAGGCCAGCCCGTTGGTGCCGCCGGCGCCGCCGACGTTGACCACCTGGCTGCTGCTGATCAGGTCGTTCTGCTCCAGGTCGTTGGCCAGGGCGCGGCCGGTCTGGTCCCAGCCGCCGCCCGGGTCGGCCGGGACGATGATCTTCAGGTCCTCGATGGCGGCGTCCTCCCCGGCGGTGGCACCGGCGTCGGTGCCGGTGCCGGCGGAACAGGAGCTCAGGACGAGGGCGGCGGTTGCGGCGGCGGCTGCCAACCCGAGGGGGCGGGTGAGGGTGCGTCGGGATTCCATGGGATAGTCCTCTTCGGTGCGGTAGACGGTGCTGGTGACGTGATGTGGATCACCATGCCGACGAGCGTAGGGAGGCCCCGGGCTGCCGCGAAGCATGTGGTCATAGCGGACATATTGGACATTGCGGTCACGCACGGAGCGGCTGTGAATCGCCTCACACTCTGGGAGAATGGGAAGCGTGTTGCGCACCCTCTCCCTCCGGACCCAGCTGATGCTGCTGCAGCTGTCCATCGTGCTGACCGTGGTCCTGGTCGCCGGCGCCGTGGCCCTGACGATGTTGGAACAGCAGATCCGGGACGCCTATGAGGCCAAGATGGTCGGGGTGGCGCAGTCCGTGGCCCGGCTGCCCTCCATCGTCGACGCGTTCGACGACCCGGACCCCAGCTCGACCATCCAGCCGATCGCCGAGGTCATCACCCAGTCCACCGAGGTCACCTACGTGGTGGTGACCGACGCGGAGGGGATCCGGTACTCGCACGCGAATCCCGAGAGGATCGGCGAGCGGGTCTCCACGGACCCCTCCATCCCGCTGTCCGGCGAGATCTACGTGGGAACCCAGACCGGCACGCTCGGGGAGTCCTGGCGGGTGAAGGTGCCGGTCTTCGACCCGGACGGGAGCGAGGTCATCGGCACCGTGTCCGTGGGGACCCTGGAGTCCCTGCTCCATGCGGACCTCACCGACGACCTGCCGGTCCTGCTCGCGTGGCTGGTCATCGCCGCCCTGGCGGGTTCCGGCGGCGCGATCTACGTCTCCCGCCTGGTCTGGCGCCGGATCTACCAGCTGGAGCCGGAGGAGATCGCCGCCCTGCTGGAGACCCGCGACGCCATGATCCACGGCATCGGCGAGGGCGTCGTGGCGGTGGACGAGCGAGGCCGGGTGGCACTGGTCAACGACGAGGCCACCCGACTGCTGGCCCCCGACGGCGCCCTGGCGGGCCGGGCAGCCGCAGACGTCCTCGACCCGGCCCTCGTGGCCATGGCCACCACGTCCGCCGAGCAGGACGAGACGGTGCTGGTCGGCGAGCGCATGCTGCTGGTGCGGGCCACGGCGGCCACCGTGGACGGGCGCCGGGTCGGCAGCGTGCTGATCCTGCGGGATCGCACCGAGCTCCACCAGCTCCTGCAGGACCTCGACGGGGCCCGGGACGCCGCCCAGGCCCTCCGGGCGCAGGCCCACGAGTTCTCGAACAGGATGCACATCATCTCCGGGCTCCTGGAGCTGGATCAGGTCCGTGAGGCCATCGACTACATCGAGCGGACCGGCCACGGCGGAGCGGTGGTGGGCGGGAACACCGCCCCGGGGATCACGGACCCGGTGGTGGCCAGCCTGCTGATGGCCAAGACCTCCATCTGCGAGGAACGGGGCATCCGGCTGGTCGTGGCGCCCGACTCCGCGGCCGATCCCGACGGCACCGACGACGTGGCCACGGTGATCGGCAACCTGGTGGACAACGCGATGGACGTCTCCGGCCACGGGGACACGATCCGGGTGTCCCTGGCCCAGGACCTCGGGGGCATCACCGTGTCGGTGCAGGACGAGGGCGCCGGCGTCCCCACCGGGCAGCGGGAGGCGATCTTCACTGCCGGACACTCCAGCAAGGCCGAGCGGGGCGCCCGGGGCTTCGGCCTGGCCCTGGTGGCCCGGATCTCCCAACGGCGCGAGGGCTGGGTCCGGGTGGAGACCCCCGACGGCGGCGGCGCCCGGTTCACGGTCCGGCTGTCCTCCGCGCCCGCAGCCGCTGACCCCGCCGGGTGGCCCGGAACGCGGCAGGGGGCACCGGTCGCATGACCCTCATCCGTACCCTCGTGGTCGACGACGAGCCGGACGTGGTGGCCGTCAACGTGGGCTTCCTCGGGACCCATCGGTCCTTCGACGTGGTGGGGACGGCCCACACGGGCACCACCGCGCTGGCTCAGATCACCGCCCTGCGCCCGGAGATGGTGCTCCTGGACATCCACCTGCCGGACCTCAGCGGGATCGAGGTGCTCCGGGCGGCGCGCAACCTCCCCGGGACGCCCGTGGACATCATCGCGATCACCGCCGCCCGGGAGATCGAGACCGTCCGTGCGGCCATGGCCGGCGGCGTCCACGACTACTTGGTCAAGCCCTTCTCCGGCCGGGTGCTGCGGGAACGACTCGACGCCTACGTGGAGTACAGGGCACGGGTTGCCGACCATTCGGTCACGCAGGCCGGCCTCGACCAGGCGGGCATCGACCGCCTGCTGGCCCCGCGTGAGCCCTCGCGGCAACCCGTGACGGTCGCCGACCCGCTGCCCAAGGGATTGTCCCGTCTCACCCTGGAGTCCGTGGTCGGTGCCCTGCAGTCCTCCCCGGAACCGGCCTCCGCCTCCGGGATCGCCGACCGCCTGGGCCTGTCCCGGGTCAGCGCCCGTCGGTATCTCGAGTTCCTGGTGGGACGGGGCCTGGCCCGCATCACCCCGCGCTACGGGACGGCCGGGCGGCCCGAGAAGTTCTACCGCTGGGGACCGGGGTAGGCCCGGCGGCCGACCCGACCGCACGGAAAGGCGGCCCGAGACGCCGAGGTCCCGGGCCGCCGTCGTGCCTCTGCTTGCTAGTGGTCCACCGCCTTCTCGGCGCCGACCCCGGTGAGGGAGCGCACCTCCATCTCGGCCTGCTTGACCGGGTCCTCGGTGCGCCGGTCCAGCTTGGAGCCGAGGAAGCCGAGGAGGAAGGCCAGCGGGATCGAGACGATGCCCGGGTTCTTCAGCGGGAACCAGGCGAAGTCGGCGCCGACGATCATGGACGTCTCGGTGCCGGAGACCACCGGCGAGAAGGCGATCAGCAGGATCGCCGCGCCGAGGCCGCCGTACATCGACCACAGGGCGCCCTGGGTGGTGAAGCCCTTCCAGAACAGCGAGTAGAGGATGGTCGGCAGGTTGGCCGAGGCGGCCACCGCGAAGGCGAGCGCCACCAGGAAGGCGACGTTCTGACCCTGGGCACCGATGCCGCCGACGATGGCCAGCACCCCGATCACCACCACGGTGCGGCGGGCGATCTTGACCTCCTTCTCCGGGGACGTCTTGCCCTTGGCGATGACGTTGGCGAAGATGTCGTGCGCGAACGAGGCCGCCGCGGTGATCGTGAGCCCGGCGACCACGGCGAGGATCGTCGCGAAGGCCACGGCGGAGATCAGCCCCAGCAGCAGCGGTCCGCCGAGTTCGAAGGCCAGCAGAGGCGCCGCCGAGTTGACCCCGCCCGGCGCGTTCTCGATCCGCTCCGGCCCGATGAGGGCGCCGGCGCCGTAGCCGAGCACCAGGGTGAACAGGTAGAACGCGCCGATGAGCACGATCGCCCAGACCACCGACTTGCGGGCCTCCTTGGCGGTGGGCACCGTGTAGAAGCGCATCAGCACGTGCGGCAGTCCGGCGGTGCCGAGCACCAGGGCCAGCCCCAGGGACAGGAAGTCGAGCTTGGTGATCTCGCTGATGCCGTACTGCAGGCCCGGGTTGAGCAGGGCCTCGTTGCCGTCGGCGGTCTCCACCGCCGCGCCCAGCAGGGCGGAGAGGTTGAAGCCGAACAGGGCCAGGACCCAGATGGTCATGACGAAGGTGCCCGCGATCAGCAGGCAGGCCTTGATGATCTGGACCCAGGTGGTGCCCTTCATCCCGCCGATCAGCACGTAGAGGATCATGAGCGCGCCGACGATCGCGATGACCACGGACTGGCCGGCGCGGGAGTCGATGCCCAGCAGCAGGGACACCAGTGCCCCGGCCCCGGCCATCTGGGCCAGGAGGTAGAACAGGCAGACCATGAGGGTCGCCAGGGCGGCGGCGATCCGCACCGGCCGCTGGCGCAGGCGGAAGGACAGCACGTCCGCCATCGTGTACTTGCCCGTGTTGCGCAGCAGCTCGGCCACGAGCAATAGCGCCACCAGCCACGCCACGAGGAAGCCGATCGAGTAGAGGAAGCCGTCATAGCCGTTGATGGCGATGGCCCCCACGATCCCGAGGAACGACGCGGCCGAGAGGTAGTCCCCCGCGATCGCGGTGCCGTTCTGGGTTCCGGAGAAGGACCGGCCACCGGCGTAGTAGTCGGCCGCGGTCTTGGTGTTCTTCGAGGCCCGCAGGACGATGACGAGGGTCACGGCCACGAACAGGCCGAAGATGAGCATGTTGAGCCACGGTTCACCGACGTTGGTGCCCTCGGTGGTGGCGGCCAGGACGGGGGTCGGCAGGGAGAGGGTGTTCACTTCTGTCCTCCGTCGGTCGGGGCGCCGGGGCCGGAGAGGCTCTGGTTGGCGATGGTCGGGTCCAGGGCCTCGAGTTCCTCGCGGATGTCCGTGGCGCGTGGGTCCAGCTTCTTGTTGGCGAAGGCCACGTAGAGCCCGGTGATGACGAAGGTCGAGACGAATTGGGCCAGGCCGATGACCAGGCCCAGGTTGATGTTTCCGAGGACCTTGATGGACATGAACTCCGGCGCGTAGGCCGCGAGGATCACGTAGAGGAAGTACCAGACGATGAAGACCACGGTCCACGGGAAGACGAAGCTGCGGTGCGTGCGGCGCAGCTCCTGGAACTGTGGCGTGGCCTGGACGGCTCGGAAGTCGACGTGGCCGTTGTCGGCCAGGTCAGGATGTGGTGTTGATGACACGTATCCCCCTGTCGGATGGGCACCGGATGGCTACCCGCGAGTATGACCCGCTCATCCTATGGGGATAGTGAGCGTGATCACACCCCTGCGGGCAGAAAATTTCCGCAGGGGTGTGACGCGCTACAGCCCGAGCGAGCGGGCGATCAGCATCAGCTGGACCTCGGTGGTGCCCTCCCCGATCTCCAGGATCTTCGAGTCGCGGTAGTGCCGCGCCACGAGGGACTCGTTCATGAACCCGTAACCCCCGAACACCTGCGTGGCGTCCCGGGCGTTGTCCATGGCCGCCTCCCCGGCCACGAGCTTGGCGATGGCCGCCTCGGCCTTGAAGGGCCGGCCCGCGAGCATCTTGGCCGCCGCCTCGTAGTACGCCAGCCGGGCCGTGTGCGCGCGGGCCTGCATGCGGGCGATCTTGAAGGAGACGGCCTGGTTCTTGCCGATGGCCTGGCCGAACGCGGTGCGCGTCTGCGCATAGGCGATGGACTCGTCCACGCAGCCCTGGGCCGCCCCGGTGGACAGCGCCGCGATGGCGATGCGGCCCTCGTCCAGGATGGAGAGGAAGTTCGCGTAGCCGCGGCCCCGCTGACCCAGCAGGTTGGCCTCGGGGACCTGGGCACCGTCGAAGAACAGCGGGTGGGTGTCCGAGGAGTTCCACCCCATCTTGTCGTAGGCGCCGCCCACCGTGAACCCGGGGGTGTCCGAGGGCACCAGGATCGTGGAGATCTCCTTGCCCTGCCGGCCGTCCGGCCCCGTCTTCGCCTCGTGGACGCCCGTCACGGCCGTCACCGTGACGAGCCGGGTGATGTCCGTGCCGGAGTTGGTGATGAACTCCTTGGCGCCGTTGAGGGTCCAGCTCCCGTCCGCCAGGGTGGCGGTGGTCTGGGTTCCGCCCGCGTCCGAGCCCCCGTTGGGCTCGGTCAGCCCGAAGCCGGCCAGGGCCTTCGCGGTCACCAGGTCCGGCAGCCAGCGGGCCTTCTGCTCCTCGGTGCCGAACCGGTGGATCGGCATGGCCCCCAGCGAGACCCCGGCCTCGAGAGTGATGGCCACCGACTGGTTCACGCGGCCCAGCTCCTCCAGGGCCAGGGCGAGGGCGAAGTAGTCCCCGCCCATGCCGCCGTACTCCTCCGGGAAGGGCAGGCCGAAGAGCCCCATCTCCCCCATCTGCCGGATGATCTCGTAGGGGAACTCGTGACGGGCGTCCAACTCCGCGGAGACCGGGGCCACCACCTCGTCGGCGAACTCGCGGACCGTGGCCACCAGGTCCCGGTGGTCCTCGCCCAGTTCAGGACCGGCCAGGCCGCGGCCGGCCGGGGCGGAGTGGTTTGTGGTGCTCATGGCGCATCCCATCTGAGTGAATGATGATTAACTGAAGCTATGCTGTGATGGTATTCATCCCTCCCGCCCGTTGTCCACCGGCGGGCCCTCCCGTTCAACCCCTCCAGGACGCCATGACCACCGAACAGACCGCACGAGCCGCCGCCAAGGCCGACCGCCGACAGTCCCTCCTGCAGGCCGCCGCCCGCCTCTTCGCGGAGCTCGGCTTCACCTCCGTGAGACTGGAGGATCTCGGGGCAGCCTGCGGGATCAGCGGACCGGGCGTCTACCGCCACTTCCCGGGCAAGAACGCCGTGCTCGGCGAGCTCCTGCTGCAGGTCAGCCGCGACCTGCTCACCGGCGCCCAGCAGGTGGTGGCGCGTCAGGGGCCCGCCCGCGGGATCCTGGCCGCCCTGGTGCGGTTCCAGGCCGACTTCGCCGTGGCCCACCGGGACGTCATCGCGGTGCAGGACCGGGAGATGCGCCACCTTGACGCCGAGGCGCGTGCTGAGGTGGTCCGGCTGCAGCGGGCATACATCGGGCTGTGGGCCGACCAGCTGGTCCTGGTGCACCCGGACGAGGACCACGCCACGGCCGTGTTCCGCGCCCAAGCGGCCTTCGGGCTGCTGAACTCCACGCCCCATTCGGTCCGCCGCTCCCCCGCCGAACAGTCCGGCCGGGGCGCCCTGCTGGAGCGGATGGCCCTGGCCGCCCTGCTGGCCGGTCCGGTGGGCGGTTAGGATTCCACGTACAGTGTGATGGCCACACCGTGACGAGGAGGTCACCATTTCCGTGCAACTTCGTGAAGTCCGGTCCGAGGACCTGGACTACTTCTTTGAGCATCAGCAGGACCCCGAGGCGAACCTGATGGCCGCCTTCGCCCCCCGCAACCCGCAGGACCGCGGGGTCTTCGACTACCACTGGTCGCGGCTGCTGGAGGACCCCGCCACCCGGGTGAGGACCATCGAGCAGGACGGCCAGGTGGCGGGCGCCGTGGTGGTCTCCGGCATCGGCACCGAACCGGAGCTCTCCTTCTGGACCTCCCGCGACTACTGGGGCCAGGGCATCACCACCTCGGCCGTGGACGCCCTCCTGAAGGCCTTCACCGAGCGTCCCCTGCGCGCCCACGTCCCGGCGGACAACATCGGCTCGCAGAAGATCCTGACCCGCCGCGGCTTCTCCGTGGTCGGCGAGGACAAGACCTTCTCCAACGCCCGCTCCGAGGTGGTCACCGAGCTGGTCATGCAGCTCGGCTAGCACGGCCGGGGCCTGGTCCGCAGCCGGCATCGGGCCCTAGAACAGGGCCAGCGCCATCCCCGGCCGGCTCAGCACGGCACCCACGTCCGCCAGGAACCGCGAGCCCTGCTCCCCGTCCACCAGCCGGTGGTCGAAGGACAGGGACAGGGTCATGACCTGCCGCAGGGCGATCTCGCCCCGATACTCCCACGGCGTCCGCCGGACCTGGCCGAGGGCCAGGATGCCGGCCTCCCCGGGATTGATGATCGGCGTCCCGGCATCCACGCCGAAGACCCCCACATTGGTCAGCGTGAACGTCCCACCGGACAGGTGGCCGGGTTGCAGGCCGCCCTCCCGCGCCACGCGGGTCAGCTCGGCCAGCCGGCCTGCCAGCCCCCGCAGGTCCAGGGCCTGCGCATCGGCGATGTTCGGCACCATGAGCCCCCGCGGCGTGGCGGCCGCGATGCCCAGGTTCACGTAGTTCTGCCGCACGATCCGCCCGTGGTCCCCGTCCCAGCGGGCGTTGAGCTCGGGCGTGCGCTCCAGGGCGAGGCACGCCGCGCGGGCCACGAGGGTCAGCGGAGTCAGCTTCAGCTCCCGGAAGTCCCGGTGCCGCTTCAGGTCTTCCAGCAGCTCCATGGACTCCGTGACGTCCACCGTCAGGAACTCGGTCACGTGCGGGGCGGTGAAGGCGCTGGCCGTCATGGCCGCGGCCGTCGCCTTGCGCACCGAGCGGATCGGCTCCTCCTGGATGCGGGGCCGCCCCCCGAGGGTGCGGACGCCGGGATCCTGCGCGGCCTCCACCCCCGCGCCCGACGCCGGCCCGGCGCCTTCCGCGGCCTGCTGGACATCCTCGCGGGTCACCACGCCACCGCTCCCGGTGCCCTGCACCTCGGACAGGTCGATCCCCAGGTCCTTCGCCAGCCGGCGGACCGGAGGCGTGGACCGCGGCCGCTCGGCCGTCAGGGTGGACGTCGCCGGGGCCGCGGCGCCGGTGGCCGCCGCCACCGGGGAGCCCGCGGGCGGACCGGACGGCGCGGGATGCGGCGTGGCCGGCCGCCCCACCCGGGTGCGCCGGGCCGGGCGGCCCGCCCCCTCCGCGGCCGCGCCGTAGCCGACCAGCGTCGGCACGCGACCATCCGGAAGGGCGCCCGAGCCGGCGTCGGGCCCGGGGTGGGGGCTCTCCCCCGGCTCGTCACCGGGCAGGTCGAAGGAGACGATCGGCGCCCCGACCTGGACCACGGTGCCGGACTCGCCGTGGAGCTCGGCGATCGTCCCGTCGAACGGGGAGGAGAGCTCCACCACGGCCTTGGCCGTCTCCACCTCGGCGAGCACGTCGTTGACCTTGACGGGGTCTCCCACGGAGACCTTCCAGGTCAGCAGCTCGGACTCGGTCAGGCCCTCGCCCAGGTCGGGCAGGTTGAAGATCTTGAGCATCTCAGGCGCCTCCGGTCTTCTCGGTCAGCTGGTCGGTCAGGGTGCCGAGCGGTCGCGGCGCGGCGAAGGGGTCCAGGGAATCGAGCGAGTTCGGCCGGTCCAGGGCGCGGTCCACTCCATCCAGGATGCGGTCCAGGTCCGGCACGTGGTGGTGTTCGAGCTTGGCCGGCGGGTAGGGGATGTCGAAGCCGGTCACGCGGACCGGCGGATGCTCCAGCCAGTGGAAGCAGCGCTCGGTCACCGTCGCGGCGATCTCCGCGCCCAGCCCGCCGGTGCGCGAGGCCTCGTGGGCGATCACCAGCCGCCCGGTGCGCCGCACCGAGGCCTCGATCAGCCCGAAGTCGATCGGTGACAGCGAGCGCAGGTCGATCACGTCGATCGAGACACCGTCCGCCGCGGCCGCCTCGGCGGCCTGCAGGCAGGTCTTGACCAGCGGCCCGTAGGCCACGAGCGTGACGTCCGTGCCCTCCGCGGCCACCGCGGCCGGACCCATCGGGCGCAGCGGCGCGGAGAGGTCCACCGGCGACTTGTCGTGATACCGCCGCTTCGGTTCGAGGTAGACCACCGGGTCGTCGCTGGCCACGGCCGCCCGGATGAGGTCGAAGCCCTCCTGCGGCGTGGAGGGGGCCACCACGCGCAGCCCGGCCGTGTGGGCGAAGTAGGCCTCGGGAGACTCCGAGTGGTGCTCCGGTGAGCCGATGCCGCCGCCGAAGGGGATGCGGATGGTCAGCGGCATGGTCACGGCGCCCCGGGTGCGGTGGTGCATCTTCGCGACCTGGGAGACGATCTGATCGAAGGACGGGTACACGAAGCCGTCGAACTGGATCTCCACCACGGGCCGGTAGCCCCGGTACGCCAGGCCCACGGCGGTGCCCATGATGCCGGACTCGGCCAGCGGCGTGTCCACCACGCGGTCCACGCCGAACTCGTCCTGCAGTCCGTCCGTGATCCGGAAGACGCCCCCGAGCTGGCCGATGTCCTCGCCCATGAGCAGCACCTTCGGGTCCTCCGCCAACGCTGACCGCAGGCCCGCGTTGATGGCCTTGCCGAACGTCATGGCCTCCGGGGCGCCGGTGGCAGCCGGGGTCACCGCGCACCCGCCGCGAGCTGCGGGCCGTCGAACTGCTCCAGGTAGAGCCGGTAGTGCTCGCGCTGGCGCTCCAGTTCGTGGTGCGGCTCCGCGTACACGTGGTCGAACAGCTCGGAGGGCTCCGGCTCCTGCAGGGCGGCGACGCCGGCCCTCAGCTCCGCGGCCAGGGCGTCGGCCGCGGTGGTGGCGGCGGCGCGGACGGCCTCGAGGTCCTCCCCCAGTTCCTCGAGGTGCTTCTCCAGGCGGTCGATGGGATCCTTGGCACGCCAGGCTTCCACCTCGTCCGGATCGCGGTAGCGGGTGGGATCGTCCGCGGTGGTGTGGGGGCCCATCCGGTAGGTCACGGCCTCGATGAAGGTGGGGCCCCCGCCGTTGCGGGCCCGCTCGAGGGCCCGCCGGGTGGCGGCCAGCACGGCGAGGACGTCGTTGCCGTCCACCCGCATGGCCGGGATGCCGAAGCCCCAGGGGCGGTCGGCGATGTGCCGCTTGGCCTGCAGGCCGACCGGCTCCGAGATGGCCCACTGGTTGTTCTGGCAGAAGAACACCACCGGGGCGTGGAAGCTGGCGGCGAAGACCATGGCCTCGTTGACGTCGCCCTGGCTCGTGGCCCCGTCCCCGAAGTAGCCGATGGCCGCCGCGTCCGCGCCGTCCCGGGTGATCCCCATGGCATAACCGACGGCATGCAGCGCCTGGGCGCCGATGATGATCTGCTGGGCCGCCACGTTGTGGTCGGCCGGCGTCCAGCCGGCGTAGGTGGATCCGCGCCACAGCCGGACCAGCCCCAGCGGGTCGATGCCACGCAGGTAGGCGACCCCGTTCTCGCGGTAGGAGGGGAAGACGTAGTCCTCGGCCTCCATGGCCAGGGCCGAGCCGACCTGTGCCGCCTCCTGCCCCAGGAGCGGGGGCCACAGGGCCAGCTCCCCCTGACGCTGCAGGTGGGTGCACTCGGTGTCGATCCGGCGGATGAGCGTCATGTCCCGGTGCAGGGCGGCCAGCATCCCGGGCGTGACGTCCGTGAGCCAGGGATCGAGGTCGGCGTCCGCGCGGCGCTGGCCCTCCGGGGAGAGGACCTGCAGCAGGTCCGGTTCGGGGATGTGGTGCATGCCGGTGGATGGGGGAATCAGGCTGGTGGATCCCATGATGACCTCCTCGTTCTGGCCAGCACCGGGTGGGTGCTGCGCCACAGCCGCGGACGCGGTCAGGGTGTCGACCGCTCGATCCTGTGAGCCTAGTCACAGCACCGGGACTGCACAAGATATGATGAACACCCTGAGCATCCTGCTCAGTGGATCAGTCACCCCGCCGAAGGAAGGTGAGCATCATGCGCACCCTGGACACCACTGACCTGCGCATCCTCGTGGAGCTCTCCCGGACGCCCGAGGCCACCACCGTGGCGCTGGCCCATGCGCTGTCCCTGTCCCGCAACACGGTGCAGGCCCGGTTGGCGCGGCTGACCGAGGAGGAGGTGTTCCTGCCGTTCGAGCGCCGGATCAGCCTGGAGGCGCTGGGCCATCCCCTCACGGCCTTCGTGCAGATCCACGTCCACCAGCAGCAGCTCACCCGGATCACCGAGGCGCTGAAGGGGATCCCGGAGGTCGTCCAGGCCCACGGGCTGACGGGTACGGCGGACGTCCTCGCCCGGGTCGCCGCGCGCAACGCGGAGGACCTGTTCAGGATCCACTCGCGGATCCTGCGGATCGACGGCGTGGACCGGGCGGACACCTCGCTGGCCATGGCCGAGCTCGTGCCGTGGCGGGCCGTGCCGCTCGTGCACTCGCTGCTGGACCGCGGCTGAGGGGACTGCCCGGCTCTGTTCAGTCCAGGACGGACAGGACGTCGATCGCGGCGTCGAGGTAGGCGTCCACCTGGGCCTCGTCATAGGCGTCCGTGCCGGGGCCGGCGGTGAAGACGGCACGGCGCACGTCGTCGGCCACGAGCTCTTCGCCCTCCGGCCTCTGGTCGAAGCGTGCGGACAGGCGGCGGCACAGGGCATCCACCTCGGTCCGGTCGTAGCCGGTGTCCCTCGCGCGCGCCGGACGCCGGAAGCGCTCACCGTCCGGGCGCTCCAGCCGGCCCCGCAGCACGTCGATGGAGGCGCTCACCCGGGCCTGCCAGGCGTCCTCGCCGTCCACCTCGATCCGCCGTTCGCGCTCGGCCCGCGCCAGGGCGTCCTCGAGCCGGTCCAGCACGTCATCCACCTGGTCGGCCTGGTAGCCGCCCTTGACGGCGTCGAAGGAGAGGTGGCGGATCTCCGCGGCACGCAGGTCCCCACCGCCCTCATACGCCACGCGGGCCCGGGCCATGAACTGGTCCACCTGCTTGCGGTGATAGCCGAAGGTCCCGCGGTCGGCCAGGTCGAAGGGCTGCCGCCCGGCCGAGTCCATCACCTGCCGCTGGAGTCCGCCGGAGTCCTGCCGCGTGCCGTGGTCCATCGAAGAGGCTCCTTGGGATAGGGGGTTCGCCGCCGTCTCCATCGTAGCCAGCGCGGCCCGCAGTTCCGGTGAGGTCCGCCGGGTGCGCCTCAGACGAACGGCAGGGCGAAGACCATGTAGGCCACGGGGGCCGAGAACACCAGGGAGTCGAGCCGGTCCATGGCCCCGCCGTGGCCGGGCAGCATCGATCCCATGTCCTTGATGTTCAGTTCGCGCTTGATCATCGACTCGGCGAAGTCCCCGGCCGTGGCGGACGCCACGGTCAGCAGTCCGAGCAGGCTCCCCACCCACCAGGGATGGTCCAGGAACAGGTACACGGCGAGCGTGCCCACCACCACCGAGCCGGCCACCGAGCCCGCGAAGCCCTCCCAGGACTTCTTGGGGCTGATCTTCGGGGCCATCGGGTGCTTGCCGAGGCTGGCGCCCACGATGTACCCGAAGGTGTCGTTCGAGACCACCATGAGCAGCATGCAGGCCACCATGAGGTTGCCCTGGTCCTGACCCAGCAGGGCGACCGCGAAGGACAGCAGGAACGGGACCCACAGGACGATGAAGGCCGAGGCCATCACGGACTCGCCCCGCGCCGGCAGGTCCTCCACCACGGCCCACACCAGGATCAGCACCAGGGTGCCCAGCAGGGACAGCACCAGGGCCTCCGCGCCCCCGGCGAGGGCGCCGAGGGGCATGACGATCGCCCCGACCCACAGCGGGACCATGGGGATGTCGAGGCCTCGGCGCGAGATCGCCCGGGACGTCTCGGTCACGCCCAGCAGCAGCAGGGCGATGACCAGGATCGCGAGCACCACCGGAAACCAGATCAGGCCGACGAGGGCGCCCCCCAGCAGGAGGAGCCCCACGATGATGGCCGCCGGCAGGTTGCGGCCGGCCTTGGCCTTCCGGGTCCGGGCCTCCTCGAGTTCCCTCCGCTGGCGCCGGGTCAGCGGCGGCCCCGGCTCAGCCGGCGGCGGTTCCGGCCGAGGGGCGGCCGGGGCGGGGGAATCGGTCATGACGGGACGGGACGCTCAGACTTCGAGGAGTTCCGCTTCCTTGCGCTTGGCCATCTCATCGATCTCGTCGGTGTAGCGGCGGGTCGTGGCGTCGAGCTCCTTCTCGGCCCGGGTGCCCTCGTCCTCGCCGATGTCCCCGTCCTTGACCATCTTGTCCAGGGTCTCCTTGGCCTTGCGGCGCGTGTTGCGCAGGGAGACCTTGTGGTCCTCGGCCTTGGTCTTGACGAGCTTGACGTACTCCTTGCGGCGTTCCTCGGTCAGTTCCGGGATGACCACGCGGATGACCTTGCCGTCGTTGGAGGGGTTGGCCCCGACCTCGGAGTCGGACAGGGCCTTCTCGATGTTGCGCAGCGCCGTGGTGTCGAACGGCGTGATGAGCAGGGTACGGGCATCGGTGGTGGTGAAGGAGGCCAACTGCTGCAGCGGCGTGAAGGAGCCGTAGTAGTCCACCATGACCTTGGAGTAGAGCCCCGGGTGGGCCCGGCCGGTGCGGACCGAGGCGAAGTCCTCACGGGTGGCTTCGATGGTCTTCGCCATCTGCTCGGTGGCGGCCTGAAGCGTTTCCTGCGTCACGTTCTCTCCTGGGGTCTGGTGTTTTCTCATCAATCCTAGGACACGGGCGTCCTAGACGGTGACTGCGGTCCCGATCCGGTCACCCAGCAGGGCCCGGGTGACATTGCCCTGCCCCTCCATGCCGAACACCATCATGGACAGGCCGTTGTCCTTGCACATGGTCATGGCGGTCTGGTCCATGACCCGGATGTTGTTCAACAGCGCCTCGTCGTAGGTGAGGTGCTCGTACTTCTCCGCCCCGGGGTCCTTCTTCGGGTCTGCGGTGTAGACGCCGTCCACGCCGGACTTGGCCATCAGGACCTCGTCCGCGCCGATCTCCAGGGCCCGCTGGGCGGCCACGGTGTCCGTGGAGAAGTACGGCAGCCCGGTGCCGGCGCCGAAGATCACCACGCGGCCCTTCTGCATGTGCCGGATGGCCCGCAGCGGGATATAGGGTTCAGCCACCTGCTCCATGTGGATGGCGGACTGCACGCGGGTGGACACCCCGGCCTGCTCCAGGAAGTCCTGCAGGGCCAGGCAGTTCATCACGGTGCCGAGCATGCCCATGTAGTCGGCGCGCCGCCGGTCCATGCCGTTCTCGGAGAGTTCGGCCCCCCGGAAGAAGTTGCCGCCGCCGACCACGATCGCGATCTCGACGGCTCCCCGGGCGTCGGCGATCTGCTCGGCGATGCCGCGGACGGTGGAGGGGTCCACACCGACCTTGCCGCCGCCGAAGACCTCTCCGGAGAGCTTGAGCAGGACGCGGCGCTTCCCCGTGCGGCCGGGATTGCCGTGGGTGTCCCCCGCCTGGGCACGCTGCAGGTCCTGGGACTCGCTGAAGGACGTGGCATCGCGGATGTCCGGGCTGGTGCGCTTCACAGGGCTCTCCATGGGCTGGCCTCCTGGGCTCGGCTGATCTGGTGGTGTGGGGTGGCGCGGGCAGAACAAAGGGGGTGGCCATCCAGTGTGGATGACCACCCCCTTCCAGGTTCCTCCGCTGCGCGGTCGGTCCGATCCTACCGTGCGGGCGTGCGGCCCGCGGTCCGGTGGGTCAGTTGCCGACGCGGAAGCGGGCGAAGCCGGTGACGGCGGTGCCGGCCTCGGTCAGCACCTTGCCGACCGACTGCTTCGGGTCCTTGGCGAACGGCTGGTCCACGAGCACGATCTCCTTGAAGAACCCGGTCAGGCGGCCCTCCACGATCTTGGCCATGGCCTGCTCCGGCTTGCCCTCGGCGCGGGCGGTCTCGTCGGCGATGCGGCGCTCGTTCTCGACGGTCTCAGCCGGCACGTCCTCGCGGGACAGGTAGGTCGGCGCGAACGCGGCGGTGTGCACGGCGACGTCGTGGGCGGCGGACTGCGCGGCCTCGGAGTCGGCGTCCACGCCCATCAGGACGCCCACCTGGGCGGGCAGGTCCTTGGAGGTCTTGTGCAGGTAGGCGTCCACAAAGGTGCCCTCCACACGGGCGAGGCGTCGCACGACGACCTTCTCGCCGAGCACGGCACCCTCGTCGATGACGTGGTCGCCCAGGGTGCGGCCGTTGTACTCGGAGGCCAGCAGTGCCTCGAGGTCGGCGGCACCGACGGCCACGGCCTGCTCGAGCACCACGTTGCCCAGCTCGATGAACTTGTCGTTCTTGGCCACGAAGTCGGTCTCGCAGTTGATCTCGACCATGACGCCGACGCCGCCGGAGACGGTGGCCGCGACCAGGCCCTCGACGGCCGCGCGGCCCTCGCGCTTGGTGGCGCCCTTGAGGCCTTTCACGCGGATGATCTCAATGGCCTTCTCGGAGTCGCCGTCGGCCTCGTCCAGCGCCTTCTTGACGTCCATCATTCCGGCGCCGGTGCGCTCGCGCAGGGCCTTGATGTCAGCTGCGGTGTAGTTCGCCATGCGTGTACCCATCCTTACCTGTAGCGGGGTTGTCCCGAAGTGGTGTTGTGGTGGTCGGTGGTTCTGGTGCCCGGGCCGGACCCGGGCAGACACCGGCCGGCCCCGTGGGGGGCCGGCCGGTGGTGGATCACTTGGCCTCGGGGGCCTCTGCTGCCGGTGCCTCGGTGCCCTCGGCGGCCTCGGCCACCTCGGCGGCATCCGTGGCGGACGGGACGGCGCCGGCCGCCTCGACGTCGGCCTGGGCCGCCTGCTCGCCCTGCGGGGAAGACATGCCGCCCGTGGCGGGTCCGGCCTCCGGGGCTGCGGCCTCAGGCGCCGCGGCCTGCTCGGCCTGGTGCTGCTCGAGCAGCTCGCGCTCCCACTCGGCCATGGGCTCCTCGGCGGCCTGGCCACCGGACTTGCCCTGGTTGCGCGCGATCAGGCCCTCGGCCACGGCGTCGGCGACCACGCGGGTCAGCAGGTTGACGGAGCGGATCGCGTCATCGTTGCCCGGGATCGGATAGGTGACCTCGTCGGGATCGCAGTTGGTGTCCAGGATGGCGACCACGGGGATGCCCAGCTTCTGGGCCTCGTCCACGGCGAGGTGCTCCTTCTTGGTGTCCACGATCCAGACCGCGGAGGGGGTCCGGGTCATGTTGCGGATGCCGCCCAGGTTGGACTCGAGCTTGGTCAGCTCGCGCTGCAGCAGGAGCAGCTCCTTCTTGGTGTGGCCGGAACCGGCGACGTCCTCGAAGTCGATCTCCTCGAGCTCCTTCATGCGCTGGACGCGCTTGGAGACGGTCGCGAAGTTGGTGAGCATGCCGCCGAGCCAGCGGTGGTTGACGTAGGGCATTCCCACGCGGGTGGCCTGCTCGGCGATGGCCTCCTGGCCCTGCTTCTTGGTGCCGACGAAGAGGATGGTGCCGCCGTGGGCCACCGTCTCCTTGACGAACTCGAAGGCCCGGTCGATGTAGGACAGGGACTGCTGCAGGTCGATGATGTAGATGCCGTTGCGCTCGGTGAAGATGAAGCGCTTCATCTTGGGGTTCCAGCGGCGGGTCTGGTGTCCGAAGTGGACGCCGGAGTCCAGCAGCTGGCGCATGGTGACGACAGGCATGTCGCTCCTAAGTGAGGTTGTCGGTTGTCGACCGGCCCGTGGTGGTCCGGTCCCTGGCATGGTCTGCGGGCGAACCCGGCATCCCCGACGCTGACCCGGCCTCGTCCGCGGACGAGGTCGAGACCGATGGTGGGGACCTGCCGAACCTGGTGACGGGCCGGCATCAGTCATACGCGTAGTCAGCGATGCACCCCAGGACACGCCACTGGCGGCTCGGGCACACAACTGCTGGGTCGATCTTACCCCAGCGCTCACCCGGTTCCGAACCGGCCGGCTCCTCCACACCAGACCCCTCGGCCCCCGCTCTCCACAGCGCACCCGGCCGGGACCCCGCGCACGACGCCGGCCGGTCAGGATGGTGGGCATGTCCCCTTGGTCCTGGCCCTCCCTGATCGGCCTCGCGCTCCTGCTCGCCCTGCCGGCCGGCGGGCCGGCCCCTCGGTCACCGACCGTGGTCACCGCCTCCAGCACGGCCGTGCAGGACGGCGCGTGGTCACCGCCGGCCGCCGGGGACCTGCTGCGGCCGTTCGACCCGCCGGCCCAGCCCTGGGCCGCCGGCCACCGCGGGACGGACTGGGCCGCGCCGGGCGGCCAGGCGGTGGCACCGGCAGCCGGGACGGTGCACTTCGCCGGGGACGTGGCCGGGCGTCCCGTGATCACACTGGCCCATGCCCACGGGATGTACTCCTCCCTGGAGCCGGTGTCCGCGGCCGAGGGACTGGCCGTCGGCGATCCGGTCAGCGCCGGCGAGGTGATCGGCTCCGTGCCGGCGGCCGGTGAGGCGGCAGGCCACTGCCCACAGCGGTGTGTGCACTGGGGCGTACGGATCCCGGACGCATGGGTGGTGGACGGCTCGGCGTGGGACCGGTACCTCGACCCGCTCGTGCTGCTGGGATGGTCCGGACCGTCCGTGCTCTGGCCACTCGAGGGCGGGCCGCCGGTGACCTAGCCGGTGTACGAGGCGGTGAACTCGGCGCGCCGGCGGGCCCGCGAGCGCCTCCCGGCCAGCTCACGGGCCAGGTCCACGAGGGCGCGGGCGGAGGCGTCCCAGCTGAAGGAGGCCGCCTGCGCCACCGCCTGACGGGACGCCTCGGCGAAGGCGCCCGGAGCCTCCAGCTCGAGTACGCGGGCCGCCAGCCCGGAGGGCGAGCCGTCCCCCTCGGGGGCCGCCGGTCCCCCGCCCACCGGCTCGGGCCCCAGGGGCACGTACCGGGCCGCGCCGCCGTCGGGCCCTCCGATCTCGCGGAAGATCTCCAGGTCGGAGACGACCACCGGAGTGCCGTGGGCCATGGCTTCGGCCAGGGGCAGCCCGTACCCCTCGGCGCGGGAGAGCGTGACGAGCGCGGTGGCCGTCCGCAGCAGGGCCGCGTAGTCCTCGTCCGAGGTGCCGTGATGGAAGAGCACCGCGTCCTCGGAGACCCCCGCGGCCCGGCCCACGGCGGCGAGCTGGGCCTCGCGGTCGGCGCTGACGCGGGAGAGCAGGTGCAGCCGATAGCCGGGCAGGTGGGCCATGGCCCGGATCAGGGTCTCGACGTTCTTGTACTCCATGAAGGACCCCATGTAGACGAGGGATCGCTCCGGGGGCAGCTCGGGGTCGCGGGGCGAGGCGACCGGCTGGGGCGCGTTGCTGACGATCCGGATCTCCCGGCTGGTGAGCCGGTGGCGGCGCATGAGGGTCCGGGTGGTCTCCGAGACCGTGGCGACGGCGTCGGCGCGGTCCAGCACCAGCCGTTGCGGCCAGTAGGCGAGGTGGAAGGCCCGCCACAACAGCCTGACTGGGGCGGGAAGGTCTCGGGGCGGAGTGCGGTGCTGGTAGTAGATCAGGTCATGCAGGGTGAGGATCAGCCCGTAGTCGCGGCCGGCGGACCCCATGGTCTGCATGGGCGAGAAGACCACGTCCGGACGGTGGGGGTTCAGCTGCCGGGCCAGGAGCGGCTCCGCCGGGGAGGTCGGGTCCGTGGCCTTCACCCAGGGCAGCCCCGGCGGCAGCAGGTTGAGCTGCGCCTCGTCCGAGATCACCAGGGTGACCTCCACTGCCGGCGACATCCGGGCGACGACGGCGATCAGGTTCGAGCCGTAGCGGGAGATGCCGTCATGGAAGTCGGTCCGGGTGTAGCGGGCGTCCATGAACAGGCGCAGGGGATCCTCGGTGGTGGGCACGGCTCCACGGTACCGGGAAGGGAGAGCGCGCCGCGGAGGGCCATTGAGGCACATCTCTCACCCCGCCGGCGGGATCTGAAGGTGACGTTTCTATAACGGTGCGATATTCTCGATCACGGTTGCGATTCACCCGGACACACAACAGGTGTTCCGCCCGTTCGTCACCGTCTCCGCGCGTCTTCCCCTGGACTCGGACCGTCCGGCGTGGGCCCTGTCCTGCTCGCGATCGCCCTTGAAGGGGACCACTGTGTCTTCAGCCGCACGCCGCCTCCGGCAGCACCACACCCTCCGCCACCGACTGGCCGCCGCCCTGGGGGCGGGGGCCCTCGTCGCCGGCGTGGCCGGCGCGGGACTGACCGCTCAGATGGCCGCGGCACCCTCCGCCGCCGCGGCCCAGTGCTCCTCCTCGTCCTTCACGGATGTCCCCCGGGGAACCCCGAAGTATGCACCCGTGACCTGGCTCGCCTGCCAGGGCATCACCACGGGCTATCCGGACGGATCGTTCGGCGTCGGCAAACCCGTGACCCGCGGCGAGGTGGCCACCTTCCTCTACCGGCAGACCACCCCGAGCCACCCGAAGAACGGCGCCGCGTACTTCACGGACGTCTCCGGCGCGGGCGCCTTCTACTCCACCTCCGTCGCCTGGATGGCGCAGGGCGGGTTCGCCAAGGGTGGTTCCGACGGCACGTTCCGGCCCAACTCCCCGGTCACTCGCGGAGAGATGGCGGCCTTCATCTACCGCCTGGCCGGGGCCACCCAGAAGGGGCCGAACTACTCCCCCTTCGACGACATGCGCTGGTCGAGCAGCTTCTACCACGAGGCCAGCTGGCTCGAGTCCCGGGGGATCGCCAACGGCTACAAGGACGGCGACTTCAAGCCCTCCCGGAACATCACCCGGGGCGAGACGGCCATCATGCTCCAGAACGCCCACCCCTACATCTCCGGCCGGGGGAATGTCACCTCGCCGGTGACCAGCCCGCTGCCGAACGGTGCCGGCAACGCCTCCGGGTCCACGGCGGCGTGGAAGACCAAGGCCGCCAGCTGGGCCACGGCCAAGGCCCAGAGCTCCAGCTCCTACTACCTCTACGGCGGCAACGGACCGAACGGCTACGACTGCTCCGGATTCATCATCGGAGCGTTCGCCGCCGGCGGCAAGGACGGCCTGCCGCGCCGGGCCGCCGACCAGTACAAGGCTGCGGACAGCTACGTGCCGCTGTCCCAGGTGCAGGTGGGCGACCTCGTCTACTGGTCCAGCGGCGGGTCGGTCTACCACATCGCCCTCTACGTGGGGAACGGCAAGATCGCCCATGCCCGCAACCCGAACGAGGGGGTATCCATCACGAGCATCGACTACTCCCCCTACAACATGCTCTCGGTGGCCGGCCGGTACAGCTGAGTGGAACCGGCGGCCCGGCCGGTGGACCGGGACCGCACGCCGAGGTTGTTACGGTGGATTGAACCAGTCCGGCTGGCAGACCGACCGGACGACCACAGAATGGAGCACCGCGAATGTCTGAGTTCACCGAAGCCCGGAACGAGGCGGCCACCGCCCTGCTGCAGAAGATCACCGAGCAGGTCCAGGCCCAGGACAGCCCGAAGTCGACCCGCATGCTCGCGGAGGCGTACGCCCTCGTGCAGGGCACCTTCACCGGCGGTCCCCAGCTCAACGTCAAGAAGTAGGGCGTGCGGGACTTGAACCCGCGACCAAAGGATTATGAGTCCTGTGCTCTGACCAACTGAGCTAACGCCCCGCGGCGCCCGGCCGGGCCGGGCGCACAAGTAACCATCCTAGCGGCCGTCCACGGGCTCGACGACGATGCGGCCCTCACTGCGCATCCAGTACTGGCCGGTGGCCCGGCGCTCGGCGGCCGTGGCGAAGCGGTACCGGAAGGTCCGCACCCGGAGGTACCGCGGCCGGCGCCCCTCGAAGGGGTCGCGGTCCAACAGTCTCAGCACCGCCGGGTCCGCGGCCAGGAGCCGGGCGAGCAGGGCGTAGAACCACCGTTGGCGGATCCCGCCGAGCGGCAGGAACCACATCATCCAGTCCAGCCGCAGATGGTAGGGCGCCACCAGGCGGGGGCGCCGCCGGACGTCTCCGGGCTTGCCCTTGAACTCATAGGCGAGCCACGCGGCGTCGTCGTCCGGCGGCCGGCCCTCGGCTCCGGACTCGAAGCCGGCCTCGGTGGTCGTCTCAGTGCCCTCGATGATGACCTCGATGCGCCGCTTGGTCACCGAGCCGAACGCGCCGTAGGCGTTGCCCAGCTGCCAGCGGTTGAACGAGGCGTTCATCAGCTGCCGCGGCGAGAACAGGTTGCGCAGCGCCGGCACGCTGGCCACCACCAACCCGGCGGTTCCGGCCACCACGATCACGGTCCAGTACGCCGGAATCGTCCCGGGATCCGCCGTCGCCGCCGCCGCCCCCAGATCCGCCGGGATGGCCGGGAACAGGCCATGCAGCACCCCATCTCCCAGCAGGCCGGCCGCGAGGACGATGGTGGCCCAGTTCAGCCACGCGAAGTTCCCGGTGGCCACGAGCCAACCCTGCGTGAGGATGATCACCGCGGCGCCGATCGAGGCCACGGGCTGGGGCAGGAAGAGCAGGAAGGGCACCCCGAGCTGGGCCACGTGGTTGCCGATGACCTCGCAGCGATGCCACCAGCGCGGCTTGAGGTGCGCCTGCCGGCTCCACGGGTTCGGCATCGGCTGCGTCTCGTGGTGATAGTCCAGCGCCGTGAGGTCGCGCCATTCGGTGCCGCCACGCATCTTGATCATGCCGGCGCCGAACTCGAGCCGGAACACCAGCCAGGCGATCAGGATGATCACCGGTGCCGGCGGCGGGACCTGGTTGGACCCGAGCAGGCCCACCGTGAAGCCGGCCTCGAGCAGGAGCATCTCCCAGCCGAAACCGTAGAACACCTGCCCGAGGTTCACCACCGAGAGGTAGAGCCCATACAGCCCCAGGAACAGGGCGAGGGGCAGCCACGGCGGGCCGGTCTGCGGCAGGCCCACCACGAGCAGCGCGGAGACCAGGATCCCCGCGGCGGCCACGGCCACCAACTTGGGGTCGCTGTAGCCCCAGCGGCGGAACAGGGTGGGCCCGCGCTGACGTCCGGCCGCCAGCAGCTCGGTGGCCGGCAACAGCCCGCGCTCCCCGAGCAGCGGGCGGAACTGGTTCAGGGTGGAGACGAACGCCACGAGGTACAGGGCGGCGACCCCGCGCTGCAGGATCTGCCGCGCCCATTCCGCATCCGGCGCGGCCAGCCAGACCGGCAGGACCTGCGTGAACCACTCCACAGGGCCGATCCTAGACCTCAGCGCTAGAGCTGGGCGCGGACCTCCTCCACGGTGGCGCCGCGGTAGAGCATCTCGAAGAGGTCGACCGTCTTGTCCTGGGAGTGCTGCACGGCGCGCTCATGCGAGGACCGGCCCATCCGGGCCCGCTCGCCGGCGTCGGCGGTGAGCACGGCCCCTAGCTTCGCGGCCAGGTCCTGCGGATCCCCCGGGGTGAACAGGTAGCCGTTGTCCCCGTCCGTGACGAGGTGCGGCAGGGCCAGTGCATCGGCCAGGACCACGGGCCGGGAGGCGCTCATGGCCTCCAGGGACACGAGCGACTGCAGCTCCGCCGTGCCAGGCTGGCAGAACACATCGGCCCGCAGGTAGCTCCGATGCAGCTCCTCGTCGCTGATGTGCCCCAGGAAGTGCACCCGGTCCTGCAGCCCCAGCTCCTCCACGAGGGCCCGTAGGGACGTGCGCTGCTCGCCGTCCCCGACGATCTCCAGGTGCGCGTCCACCGTGGAGGCAAGCTCCCCGATCGCCCGGATGAGCACATCCACGTTCTTCTCCACGGCCAGCCGTCCCACGAACAGGACGGTGGGGTGCTCCGGACGTTCGATGGTCTCCCCCGGCGCCAGCTCATAGGCCGAGGAGTCGATGCCGTTGGAGATGGGCAGCACGTGGTCCAGGCCGGCGTGCTCGGCCATGGTCCGCGCGGCCAGGGCGGTGGGCGTGGTGACGGCGGCCGTCTTGCGCATCAACCGGCCCATGTCCTTCCACGAGTTCCGGGACACGATGTCCAGGAACCACTGCGGGAACGGCAGGAAGGGTTCCAGGTTCTCCGGCATGAAGTGATTGGTGGAGATGGTGCGGACCCGCCGCTTCTCCGCCTCGGTGATGGCCGCGTCGCCGATCATGTAGTGGCACTGCACGTGCACCACGTCCGGGCGGATCTCCTCCAGCAGCGCGCCGATGGACGAGCGGGCATGCCGCGGGAACACCAGCCGGTAGTACTCGTGGGTGAACGCCCTGACGGACTGCAGCCGGTGGATGGTGGCCTCGTCGTTGTACTCCACGGAGTCCGCGCCGGGCTCGTTGCGGGCCGCCACCACGTGCACCTCGTGGCCTCGCGCATGCAGGGCCCGGGCAAGCCGGTAACAGAACACCGAGGCTCCGTTGACGTCCGGTGGATAGGTGTCCGCCGCGATGAGGACGGTGAGCTTTCGGTCGGCTGCTTCCGTCACGGGGAAGTGGCTCCTTTGCGAAGGTGGTGGTGGGTGCCTCGCGGGTCTAGTCCTCCGCCGTCACGCTGGCGGCGCGGCGGGCCGACTCCCGGCGCTTGATCACGTCCGGGTGGTGACGTGACAGGGCGATCACCCCGAGCGTAGCAACGCCGGCCGCCACCGCCATGCACCAACCCACCCACCAGGGCTGATTCGGCTGCAGTTCCCCCAGCACGATGATCCCAGTGAGCACGGCGACCATGGGGTCGACCACCGTCAGCCCGGCCACCACGAGGTCTGGCGGCCCGTGCCGGTGGGCCATCTGGACGAAGTAGATCCCCAGCAGGCCGGCACCGGCCATGACTCCCAGGTGGAACCAGGGGATGCCGGCCAGCCCGCCCGCATCGCCGCGCAGCAGGTGGATCGAGGCCAGCCGGACGAAGACGGCCACGAAGCCGAACAACACGCCCGCGCCGAGGATGTAGACGAAGGCGCTGGGCCGGCGTCGGACCATCACCGCCAGGAGGGCGAACAGCACGGTGGCGGTGATGGCCACGATCGCCGTGGTCCGCTCCTGGCCCAGGGTGGGAGCCGGGTTCTCCTCGGTGGCCACGATCGCGATGAGCACGAAACCGCCCGAGCCCGCCACACAGGCGGTGATCGCCCAGATCGTCACTCGGTTCAGCCGCAGGTGCTGGATCCGGGCATTGAGCACCGTGGTGATGACCACCGCGATGGCGCCGATCGGCTGCACCACGGTCAGGGGCGCCGTGGCCAGGGCATAGACGTTCAGGACGATCCCCGCCAGCATGAGGGCTCCACCGGCCAGCCAGACCGGGGAACGGAAGAGCGTGAAGATCCCGGAGCGCGGGTGCAGCCGGAGCGTGGACTCGTGCCGGCGGACCCCCACGGACTGGCGTTCACTGCCGAGGGCCAGGCAGAAGGCAGCCGCGAGGGCGGCCAGGATGGACAGCCACTTCATGGAGTGGCCCAGCTGGCCCGGTCTCGAGGATCCACGCCGCGGGCGGTCAGCTCACGGTACTTGCGCACGCACCCCACCAAATAGTCGCCGGCGGCCCCCACATGACCGAGACACCCCAGCGCCAGCAGGACCGTGGCCGCCACGGTGAGGGGCGCCTCGGCGAGGCCGGGCACCTGGGCCAACAGCAGTACGGGGGTTCCCGCCAGCAACAGCGCCGTGCGGATCTTCCCCAGCGCCGTGACCTCGAGCTCCGGGCTGCCACGGAACATCACCAGGGCGGCTGCCGCCAGGATGCAGTCCGGGACGATCAGCCCGACCACCAGCCACCAGGGCGCGATCCCCGTGGCGACGAGGGTGACGGCGACGACCACCAGGGAGAGCCGGTCCGCCAAGGGGTCCAGCCACTGCCCCACCGTGGAGATCTGGTTGAACCGCCGGGCGATGTACCCATCCACCCAGTCGGTGCTGGAGAGCACCGCCAGCACGAGGAACGCCGACAGGTACTGTTCGGTGACCACCTGCCATACGAAGACCGGCACGAGACAGAACCGGATGAGGGTGATCCCGTTGGGGATGGTCCAGAACCGATCCGTGACCACGTAGTCGACGTCATCCCGGGTGCCCGCACCGATCAACCGCATCTGCTCGCGCGCCTGGCGGCGCGGTTACTTCTTGAGCTGGCGGGCGAAGACGGCGATGGCCGTGGACGCCGCACCCAGCAGGGCCAGCGGCTGCCACCGGTCCTTCACGTACTCGCCGGCGTCGTTGGCCTTCTGTCCGGCCCGCGCCCCGGCATGGTGCGGTGCGGTCGGCGAGGTCTGGTCCTGCCCGGCGGCGCCGGCGGCCGGTCCCTGCTTGGCCTGGGAGGTGAAGGCGGCGAACTGGGACTTGAGGTCCGCCTTCTCCTCCAGCCCGGAGCGCAGGTCCCCCAGGTGCTGCCGGCGCAACTGCGTGCGGCGGCGCAACTCCGCGTGGGAGGGGCTCTGGACGGTGGCGTTCTGGGGAGCCTCTCCGCGCTTCCTGGCCGCCTTGTCCTCCGCGGCGGCCTCCTTGCGGCGCTCGTCCTCGCGGGCGGCGGCGATCTTCTTCTCCTCGGCCCGCTGGGCCTCCAGGCGATCGAACTCCGCCGGGTCGAAGGCGTTGCCCTCCTTGAGGTAGCCGAGGTCGTACTTCACGCCCTGGATGGTCTCCGCCGGGACCAGCGGCAGGGCCGCCTTGACGCGCATCACTCCGATCAGGATGAAGATGAGGGCGAGCACCAGTGCTCCGGCGGCCACCATCAAAGCCGAGAACCAGACGGGACGGTCCTGGGCGAAGCCGCCGATCATCGCGACGATGAGGGACACGGACATGATGAACAGGAACACGAGCCCGACGACGGCCAGGCCGACGCCGATCCCGACGGTGATCCCCTTCTTGGTCATCTGGCCCTTGGCCATGGTCAGCTCGTCCTTGAGCTGCAGCGGGAGCAGACGGACCGCCGTGGTGACCACGTCGGTCAAAGAGCTGGAGCGAGTCTGGTCCGAAACGCGGGGAGAACCCTGGTTGGCCATGGAGGACTGCCTTCCCTGTGGTCTACGGCTGGAAAACGGTGCTGGCCCGGGCGGGACCGGGCAGGTCAAACCTACCACCGACCGTCCGGGCCCCGTTCGTGCACGATTGACTGTTCAAGTGACTGGGGTAGAGTCGAACCAAGCCGGTGCCGCCCCACCCCCCTTTAGGGCGGCACCGGCTCTTCCATGCCCCCGCCGGGCGTCCTGCCGGGGTCCGCGTCAGTCCGCCTCGGTGGTGCCCACGGAGCGTGAGCCGAGCTCGGCGTCCAGGCGCAGCAGGCCGGCGCCGTCGTGACCGATGAGCTTGATCCGGCCGACGATCTCGCTGACGGTGGCCTCCTCCTCGATCTGCTCATCCACGAACCAGTTCAGCAGCGGGCGGGAGTCCAGGTCCCCGGCGGCCTCGGTCTCGCGGTACAGGTCCCGGATGGCGTTGGACACCTTGACCTCGTGGGCCAGGGACGCCTCGAAGATGGCCAGGGGTGAGAGCCCCCGCATGACCTCCGGGGCACGGATGGCACCGATCTCGGCGTGGTTGTCCCGGTCCACCACGTGATCGATGAACTTGTTGGCGTGGACGATCTCCTCGTCCGCCTGGTGCCGCAGCCAGGCGGCCATGCCGGTCAGGTCCTGTTCGTCGGCCTCGATGGCCAGCTGACGGTAGACCAGGGACGCCTCCAACTCGAGGGTGATCTGTTCGTTGAACTTCTTCAAGAGGTCATCTGAGAGCTTCATGGGTTCACAGTAGGGCTGCCGGAGCGCCATGTCACCGAAGGGAAGGCTGGTCTAACGAAGGCAAGGCACCCCTGATTCAGCTCCCGCCGACCGCCCGGGGGACCGAGGTCACCCGGTGGCTGAGCAGCAGCTGGACCGCGGACACCGCCAGCACCACCACGAGTGCGGCCGTCCAGTCCCCCAGCAGCCCGTTCATCAGCCCCAGGCCGAAAGGACCGATGGCCGCGCCCAGGTACCCCAGCGACTGCGCGAGCGTGGACAGGGCGGTGGTCTCCGCCGAGGTGTCCCCGCTACGGCTGATCAGCAGCATCAGCAGGGGGAAGACGCAGAAGCCCAGGCCCATCAGGATCGAGGTCCCGACGACCCAGTCCACGGGCGCCAGCAACAGCACCACGTAACCGGCCAGTGAGGCGCCGCAGGTGATCATGAACGCCGTCCGCAGGAGCCAGGGCCGCCCGGCCATCGCCAGCAGCACCATCATGGTGGGGATGCCCACCAACTGCATCAGCCCCAGCATCAGCCCGGCCGTGGTGGCGTCCAGCCCACGCGAGACCAGGATGTGTGGGTACCAGCCCAGGACGCCGTAGGCCAGGAATGCCTGGGCGGCGAACAGGGACGTGAACAGCAGGCCCTTGCGGGTCCTCAGTAACGGCCAGGGTGAGACATAGGGCACGCCCTGGCGCGCCGCCCAGTCATCGGCCAGCCGGCTGCGGATGGCCAGCGGCAGGAACACGGCGAAGGCCACCGCGGCGGGGACCGCCCACGCCGCCAGGCCGAGCGTGGGCGAGCCGAGGCCGGCGGCGATCGGCACGGCCACCGCCGCGGCGGTGGTGGCCCCGATGGTCATGGAGACCGTGTATAGGGCGGTCATGGTGGCCGCCCGTCCCGTGTGGTGCTGGCGGATGTACGAGGGCATCGCCACGTTGCACACCGCCAGGCCGCTCATGCCGATAACCGTGCCGGCCATCAGCATCAGGGTCGAGTCCACCGCGCGGGCGGCGAGGCCTCCGGTCAGCAGCAGCAGGGCCAGGGCGATGGCCGGCTCCAGCCCCACCCGGCGGACCAGCCAGGCGGTGGCCGCACCGGCCACGGCGAAGCACAGCACCGGGACGGTGGGCAGCAGTGAGGCGGCCAGGGCTCCGTAGCCCAGCAGGTCCTGCAGGGCGTGGAACAGCGGTCCCGCGGAGGCGATCCCCGCCCGCAGGTTCAGGCCGATCAGCACGACGGCGGCCACGGACACCAGCACCACCCGCGAGGGCCGGCCACGTCCGTCCGGACGCGGCGGCACCGCGGGAATGGGGGTCATGGTCCGAGGATAGCCGGGGGGTGACGGACGGTCCGTTCCGGATAGAATGGCCCGCATGCTTGATCTCGGTATCGCCTCGATGAGGTTGCGCCCCGCCCGCTGACGGCGGCCGGCCCCTCTCACCCCACCCCGACCGTCGTCCCGGTTCCCGCCGGGCGGGCCTTCGGCGTGCCCGGCTCCACGACGAGTCGAAGGCAGTACCGTGCACCATCCCCTTTCCCATCCCTCCCCCTCCCCCTCCCCCTTCACCGCGCCGATGGCTTGGCCCGCCGGCGCCGCGGCACACCTGCGCGCCGAGGACGTGCGCGTGGTCCGCGGCGGCCGCGAGGTCCTCTGCGGAGCCAGCGTGACGGTGTCCTCCCGCTCGCGGCTGGCGATCGTCGGCGAGAACGGCCGTGGCAAGAGCACCCTCCTGCAGGTCCTCGCCGGAACCCTGGTGCCCGACGACGGCTCGGTCACCCGGGCGGGCACGTGCGGGATCGTCGAACAGACCCTCGACGCCGGGCCCGGTCAGACCGTGGGCACCCTCGTCGGCGAGGCCACCCGCCCCTCCCGGACCGCGCTGGCCGCGCTGGACGCCTCGGCCGAGGGACTGGCCCGTGGCGAGGACGGTGCCGCAGACGACTATGCCGCCGCGCTGGAGGCGGCCACCCTGCTAGACGCCTGGGACGCCGAACGGCGGGTGGACCAGGCCCTGGCCGGCCTGCGCGCCGTGACCGAGCGTTCCCGGCCACTGTCCGAGCTCTCTGTGGGACAGCGCTACCGGGTCCGCCTCGCCTGCGTCCTCGGGTCCCGGTATGACCTTCTGCTGCTGGACGAGCCGAGCAACCACCTGGATGCCCCGAGCCTGGACTTCCTCACCGAGCGGCTGCGCGAGCACCCGGGCGGACTGGCCGTGGTCACCCACGACCGGACCCTGTTGCGGGACGTGGCCAAGGAGTTCCTCGACCTGGACCCGAGCGAGGACGGACGGCCGGCGCTCTACGCCGGCGGCTATGCAGGCTGGCAGTCCGGCCGGGCGGCCGCCCGCGAGCGCTGGGTGCAGGGTTTCGAGGCCCAACGGGCCGAGCAACACCGCCTGGCCGAGGCCGCCGGCGCGGCCCGCGATCGGCTGGAGTCGGGCTGGCGGCCGGAGAAGGGCCATGGCAGGCATCAACGCCAGAGCCGGGCGCCCGGCGTCGTGCAGGCGGTGAAGCGGCGCCAGGCGGAACTGGACGCGCACCGGATCACGGTGCCCGTCCCTCCCCAGCGGCTCGCCTTCCCCGGGCTCCGGGTCCGTGCGGGGCAGCCCCTGCTGCACTGCCGCGGGGCGACGGTGGCCGGCCGGCTTCAGCGCGCGGTGGACGTGCGGCTGGCCGGCGGCGAGCGGTTGCTCGTCACGGGTCCGAACGGGGCGGGCAAGTCCACCCTCCTCGGCGTGCTCGCGGGCGTGATCGAGCCGGATTCCGGCGAGGCGCGGACCCTGTCCGGGGCGCGGGTCGCGCTGCTCGGCCAGGAACCGCCGTCCTGGCCCGCGCGGATGCTCGCCTACGAGCTGTACCAGAGCCACGTGCACCGGCTCCTGGCTGCCGGGACCCACCGCGAGGAGGACCTGGTCCCGCTGGGGGCCACCGGCCTGCTGGACGCCGAGGCCCTCCGCACGCCAGCCGGTGCCCTGTCCGCCGGTCAGCAGTCCCGGCTGC
This sequence comes from Citricoccus sp. I39-566, assembly GCF_031432995.1. Classification (GTDB taxonomy): domain Bacteria; phylum Actinomycetota; class Actinomycetes; order Actinomycetales; family Micrococcaceae; genus Citricoccus; species Citricoccus nitrophenolicus_A. The sequence continues at coordinate 1,739,505 of NZ_CP133842.1, read as the reverse complement.
ACCTAGCCCTGAAGCTGGCTGAGCGGCCGGACGTGCTGCTGCTGGACGAGCCGAGCAACCACCTCTCGGCGCCGCTGGTGGACGAGCTCACCGAGGCGCTGCTGGGCACGCCGGCCGCTGTGGTGGTGGCGACGCATGATCGGCAGTTGCTGCGGGACCTTGGCGGGTGGCCGCGCCTGGACCTCGGAGGCCCTCCCGGCGGGTCCTAGTGGTTGGCCTCGTAAGCGCTGGCGGACGTGCCGGGACCGTAGCGGCGCAGCAGCCATCCGGTGGCCCCGGTCGCCCCGGCGACGACCGCGGTGACGATGGCCAGCACCCAGAGGAAGGCCGTGTCATAAGCGGCGCCGGCGGCGGCCAGCACGCCCGGATCGCCGCCGGCGAGGGCCACGGCACTGGACATGGAGTCCGCGGCGCCCGCCGGGGCCCCGGCCGGCAGCTGGACCGTGACGGTGTAGATCAAGGTGGCCAGGCTGCCCAGCAGTGCCACGGCCAACAGGTTGCCGAACTCGTAGGACACCTCCTCCACGGAGGAGGCCATGCCGGCCTGGCGGGACGGGACGTTGCCGATGATCGCCGTGGACGCCACGGACATGGTGGCCCCCAGTCCTGCCCCGGTGAGCACGAGGCCCGCCACGAGCCAGGGGACGCTGACCGTGGCGCTCAGGGCGGCCACGAGCATGCCGGCGCTCGCGAGGACGAATCCCCCGGAGACCAGGCTGCGCAGCCCGAGTCGGTGCAGGCTGGCCCCGCCGGCGAGGGAGGCCGGCAGCGATCCGACGGCCACGGCCGCCACGAGGAGTCCGGACTGCAGGGGCGTGAAGCCCTCCACGAGCTGGAACCGCTGGGTGGTGACGAGCTGGACGCCGCCGATCACGAACATGGAGCAGGCCGCGGCGATGACCCCGGCGGAGAAGGCCCGGTTGCGGAAGACGGCGAAGTCCAGGACCGGCGCCCTGAGCTGTTCCTTGAGGCGCCGCTGGCGGTGGGTGAAGGCCCAGCCTCCGGCCGCCGCCACGGCGGCGGACAGTGCCAGCACCGGCCAGGAGGGATCCGGGCCGGTCGCCTGCTTGATCGCGAACACGGCGCCCGCCAACGTGGCCATGGCGTAGACCGAGCTCAGGGCGTCCCAGCGTGTGGAGCGGTCTGCGCGTCCGCGCGGGGCCACCCACGGCGTCAGGACCAGGGCGGCCAGGACCACCGGCACATTGATGAGGAAGACGGAACCCCACCAGAAGTGCTCGAGCAGCAGTCCGCCGATGATCGGCCCGAGGGCCGCCCCCACCAGGGAGATGCTCCCCCACACGCCGATGGCGACGTTCCGCTGCCGCACGTCGTCGAAGCCGATGCGGATCAGCGCCAGGGTGGCGGGCATCATGCACGCCGCCCCCACGGCCAGCAGGGCGCGCGCCGCGATGAGGACGGCGATGTCCGGGGCGAAGGCCGCGACGAGGGAGGCCGCCCCGAAGAGCACGAGCCCGATCAGGAAGAGTCGCCGGTGCCCGTAGCGGTCCCCCAGGGTGCCCGCACCCAGCAGCAGCCCACACATCACCAGCGGGTAGGCATTGATCACCCACAGGGACTCGGAGGCGCTGGCCCCGAGCTCCGCGGTCAGCGTCGGCAGCGCCGTGTAGAGAATGGTGTTGTCCAGGGTGATCAGCAGCACCCCGGCGCTCACGGTGACCAGCAGGAGCCAGCGGCGGGACGGGGCCAACGGGGCGGAGGCTGCGGGGGTGGTCACCGGAGCACTCTAGCCTTGCGGGCCCGACGGCGGCCGGCCCCGCGGATTTCACAGTTCGGCCGAACTTGGGTACAGTGGAACCCGCTGTCCAGCTGTTCGGCGAACAGCGACAACGGTCCCCCGTAGCTCAATTGGCAGAGCATTCGACTGTTAATCGAAGGGTTACTGGTTCGAGTCCAGTCGGGGGAGCATCTCACAGGCCTCCCCTCCAGTCCGCTGGAGGGGAGGCCTGTGCCGTACCCGGCTCTCATGACCGCTTCACTGGCCTCTCATGCGCGGCTCATCCGGGTTTGAGAGACTGGGCCCATGACACAGCACACCGGAACCCCCAGCAAGTACACCAAGACCCTCGCGCTGTCCGGGACCGGCGTCCTGGCACTGGCGTTGCTGACAGGCTGTTCCGTGGCCGATGACGGTACCCCGGAGGCAGACAGCGGGACGTCCGCGACGGCCGAGACCTCGCCCACCACCGCGGAGACCTCCTCACCTTCCGCCACCGACGATTCCGGAACGCCCTCCGCCTCGACCACCTCCCCGAACACCTCCAACGGTGCGGCCACCACGACGGGCGAGGACCCGATCTTCGCGGCCCTCGACGCCCTGCTGGCCGAGCACAGCGACGCCGTCATCGTGCAGGTCGACCGGGAGGACGACGACACGTTCTTCGACCTCGAGGCCGTGATCGGTGACCGCGTGGTGGATTTCGACGTCAGCACCGACGGCTCGGTCCGCGAGAACGATGACGACGATGACGGCGACGACGTCCGCCGCGCCGGTGAGGCCCAGGTGACGGCCGAGGAGGCCGCCCGCGCAGCCCTGGAGGGCCGTGACGACCAGAGCATCGACAGCATGGAGCTCGACGAGGACAACGGCACCCTGCGCTGGGAGGTCGACCTGGACCGGGACGGGGGCGATGACGGCGACGAGCTCTCCGTGGATGCCGCCACGGGCGAGGTCACGCAGGGCCACTGACCCGTCAGTCGCGAGCGCGCAGTGAGCGGCGCTTGGCCTCCAGGTCCATCAGCTGGCGGTTGAGCGCCGCGAACTCCTCCGGGTCCCCGGCGGGTCCCAACCGTTGCAGGCGGCCCATGAGGTCGCCCTTCTGGTGGGTGATCTGCAGCTCGAACAGCCGGTTCATGATGTCCCGGCAGTACCGCACCAGGTCATCGTCCGTGCGGGCCGGCAGCGGGGTCACCGCGAGTTCGCTGACCAGCGAGCCCAGTTCCACCGGGACCTCCTGGCGCACCTGCTCGACCCACTGGGACGGGGTCGCCCCGGCCATGCCGGCGGCGCGGATCCCGGAGTGGAGGACGGCGAACGCGGGCACCTTGAAGTCGGCGGCGTAGAAGGCCTGCCACTGCTCCGCCGAGAGCAGGGTCGGCTGCTGCAGCACCACCTCGAGGGCCTCCTTCTCCATCCGGGCCGCGGGGTCGCGGGTGTCCGGGCGCTGGAAGCCGGGCCCGCCCTCCCCCGGTGCCCGGCCGGCGTCGGGCCCGGGTGCCAATTCCCGGCGGGTGCCCGACGACGGCCCGGCGGCGGAGCGCTGGGCGCCCGCCACCGCGCGGTGCACGGTGTCCGGGTCCATACCGAGCCACCCGGCCAGCTCCCGCTCGTAGCCCGGGCGCACGACGGAATCCCGGATGCCGGCCACGATGGGGGCGGCATGGCGCAGCGCGCCGGTGCGGCCCTCCACGGTGTCCAGGTTGAAGTTCCTCATGCCGGCCTTGATGGCGAACTCGAACAGCGGTCGCCGCGAGTCGATCAGGGCGAGAACGGCCTCGGGCCCCTTCTCCTGGCGCAGGTCGCAGGGGTCCATGCCACTCGGCTCCACGGCCACGAAGGTCTTGGCCAGGAACTTGCTGTCCTCCTCGAAGGCGCGCAGCGCGGCCTTCTGCCCGGCCGCGTCGCCGTCGAAGGTGAAGATGATCTCCCCCCCGGTGCCGTCGTCCGAGATCAGCCGGCGGGCGATCTTGACGTGCTCAGAGCCGAACGCCGTGCCGCACGTGGCCACCGCGGTGTCCACGCCGGACAGGTGGGCGGCCATGACGTCCGTGTAGCCCTCCACGACCACGAGTTGGCGCTTCTTGGCCACGTTCCGCTTGGCCGCATCGATGCCGTAGAGCACCTGGGACTTCTTGTAGAGCTGCGTCTCGGGGGTGTTGAGGTACTTGGGACCCGGGTCTTCCTCGAAGAGCTTGCGGGCGCCGAAGCCGATCGTCGCGCCGGTCATGTCCCGGATGGGCCAGACCAGCCGGCCGCGGAAGCGGTCATAGATCCCCCGCTGGCCCTCGGAGAACAGGCCCGTGAGCCTGAGCTCGTCCTCGCGGAAGCCCTTGCGCTGCAGGTGCTTGAGCAGGTGGTCCCAGCCCTGTGGCGCGTAGCCCACGCCGAACTGGTGGGCGTGCTCGGAGGTGAAGCCTCGGCCGGCCAGGAACTGCTGCCCGGTGGCCGCCCCGGGGGTGGCCAGCTGGGAGCGGAAGTACTCGTCGGCGACCTTGTTGGCCTCGAGCAGCCGCTGGCGCCGGCCCACCTGCTCCCGGTCCGGGCCCGTGCCGCCATCCTCGTAGTGCAGCTCGATGCCCGCCTTCGCGGCCAGGCGCTCGACCGTCTCGGCGAACGTGGTGTGCTCCATCTTCATCAGGAACGCGATGACGTCCCCGGACTCGCCGCAGCCGAAGCAGTGGTAGCTGCCGACCGAGGGCCGCACGTGGAAGGAGGGGCTGCGCTCGTCATGGAAGGGGCACAGGCCCTTGTAGGAACCCACACCGGCGCTGCGGAGCGTCACGAACGCGTCCACGATCTCCTTGAGGTCCGATCGCTCGCGGACCAGGTCGATGTCCTCGCGCTTGATCAGTCCTGCCATGGGCCCAGTCTAGGCTCCCGTCCCGCCGCCCCGGTCCCCTCGTCCACAGATCCCGGCTGAGCACGTGCCCCTCCCCTGGCTGGCCGCGTGCCGTTCCTCCAGCTCACCACCCAGCGCCAGCACTGCGGCCACATCAACCGTCATCGGCTGGACTTCTCGTCGGAGCGTCCGATGACGAGAAGTCCAGCCGATGACGGTAGGGCCGTCAGACGAGAAACCACAGCGTCGGTCGGTCCTCAGACCCCCGCGGTGGTGCGCTGGGGCTGGTCGGCGACCGGGCCGGCGTCGTGCTTCTGGTCCTTGCGCTGGTCCCGGCGCAGGGTGCGCATCCCGGTCACGGCCAGCCCGCCCAGGGCTCCGGCGATCGCGAAGCCGAAGAAGCCCCAGGGGTAGGCGATGCCGGCGGCCACCATGGTGCCACCCATGATCGGGCCGGAGATGGCGCCCAGGCGGCCCACGCCGGCGGCCATTCCCAGGGCGGTGCCCCGGACCTTCGGCGGGTAGTTGGTGGCGGCGAAGGCGTAGACGAGGTTCTGGGCGGAGAACACGAAGCAGCCGGTGATGAAGATCATCACGTAGATGCCCAGCAGCGGCAGCTTGATGGCCAGGGCGGCCAGCAGGATCGCGGAGCCGATGAACCAGAGGATGGCGGCGTTGCGCGGGGTGATGGCGTCGCCCACCTTGCCGGCGATGACCAGGCCGATCACGGCGCCGGCGTTGAGGACCACCAGGAAGCCCAGGGAGTTGCCGAGGTCGTAGTCGGCGGCGCGCATGATCTGCGGCAGCCAGGTGTTCAGGCCGTACACGAGCAGCAGGCCCATGAAGGAGGCGAGCCACATGAACACGGTGTTGCGGCGGTACGTGGCGGACAGCAGCAGCGCGGCGCCGGTCCTCTCGGCCTCCGCCCGCCCCGGGGTGTCGGCGAAGGCGCGCTCGGGCTCCTCGTCGATCTCGACGCCGTAGTGCTCGGCCACCAGGCGGGCCTCGGCCGTGCGCCCCTGGGAGAGCAGGAAGTCCGGGGACTCGGGCAGGTAGCGCCACATCAGCGGCACGAGGACCAGGGCGGGCAGCCCGCCGATGAAGAACATCTCGCGCCAGCCGGAGACGGTGTTGGCGGCGGCCCAGAGGGCCAGCAGCGCCGTGATGACGGCGCCCACGTGGTAGCCGGTCATCATCAAGGTGGTGGCGTTGGAGCCCTTCTTGGCGCCCGCAAACTCGGTCACCATGGAGATGCCGGTGGGCAGGCAGCCGCCCAGGCCGAGTCCGGCCAGGAAGCGCAGCACGCCGATGGTGGTGGCGTCCTGGGCGAAGCCGGTGACGAAGGTCAGCGCGGAGAAGGCGATCACCGCGCCGATGAGCAGCCTGCGGCGGCCGAATTTGTCCGTCAGCCAGCCCATGCCGAGGGCGCCGATCATCATGCCGACCAGCCCCGCCGTGGCGATCACGGTGCCGGTGCCGTTGTCGATGCCCATGGACGCGTCCGAGGTGATCATCGGCATGATGGCGCCGAGGACGACGGCGTCGAAGCCGTCCAGCAGCACGGCGAACCAACACAGGGGCGCCACCCAGGCGCGGCCGCGCAGCACCGGGGGGCGGTGGATTCCGGCGCCGGGGCGGACGGTGGTGGACGTGGACATGAGGCCTCCGGGGGATACGACGACGGCGGTTCGGCAGCGACGCGGACGGGTTCAGGGACGAGTCCTGTGTCATGGCAGTCCATGGCGGCGCTCACAAACTCGTTGAACACTGTACCTTACGTATACGAATCTATGTCATCGGAGTCACAGCCCGGCGAGACGCCGCCCACGGGCGCGAGGCGGGGCGAAACCTGATGGGATGGGCCCATGGAACCCGAGCCGATCCCCGACCTGGCCGAGGCGACCGCACTGGCCCGTGCCGCGCGGCGCGTGGTGGTGCTCTCCGGGGCCGGCCTGAGCGCCGCGTCCGGCGTGCCCACCTTCAGGGAGGCGCAGACCGGGCTCTGGGAGCGCTACTCCTCCGAGCAGTTGGCCACCGAGGACGCGTTCCGGTCCGACCCCGAGCTGGTGTGGTCCTGGTACCAGTGGCGCGCCCGGCTGGTCCGGTCCTGCACGCCGAACGCCGGACACCTCGCGGTGGCCGCGTGGCAGCGGCGGCTGGCCGCCTCCGGCGACTCGCTCACCATCGCGACCCAGAACGTGGACGACCTCCACGAACGCGCCGGCGCCGAGGTGCTGGCGCACCTGCACGGCTCCCTGTTCGAGTACCGCTGCGCCGACTGCGGTGCGCCCGCCGAGCACGATCCGGGCGCGGCGCCGGAGGGGGATGCGGGCTCCGCGCCGGACCTGGAATCCATGCGCCGCGTCGCCCCGCCCAGTTGCGCGGCCTGCGGGGTCGGGATGCTGCGGCCGGGGATCGTGTGGTTCGGGGAGATGCTCCCGGCGGGTGCCCTGGAGCGCACGCTCGCCGCCCTTCAGCAGTGCGACCTGGCGGTGGTCGTCGGGACCTCGGCCACCGTTCAGCCCGCCGCCTCCCTGCCATACGCGGCGCTGGGAGTCGGCGCCGCCGTCGTCGAGGTCAATCCGGAGGTCACCGAGTTCTCGACCGCGGCCTCCGTGCACCTGCGCGGGGCCGCCGGGCAGGTGCTTCCGGCGCTGGTCCGGGCCTACGATGGTCCCCATGGCCACCACCGCCCAGACTGAGATCCACCCCACCGTCGAGGCGGTGCAGGCCGAGCTGGCTGCCCTCGAGGATCCGAAAATGCGCGTTGCGAACGAGAAGCGCGGCGATGACCACGGCGTGAACCTGACGAAGCTGCGCGGCGTGGCCAAGTCCGTGAAGCTCCCGCCCGCGCCCCGGCACGACGTCGCCCTGGAGCTCTGGGCCACCGGGGACACCGCCACGCGGCTGGTCGCGCTGCTGATCTGCTCGCCGAAGAGGTTCGGCGTCGGCGAGCTGGACGCGATGATCCGTCAGGGACGCGCTCCCAAGGTCCATGACTGGCTGGTGAACTACGTGGCCAAGAAGAGCCCCCACCTGGAGGAACTCCGGGAGCTGTGGACCGAGGACCCGGACCAGCTGGTGGCCGCCGCCGGCTGGGACCTCATCAGCCACCAGGTCTACAAGAAGCCCGAGGTCCTGGACCTGCCCGCGCTGCTGGACACCATCGAGGCGCGGATGCAGGATGCCCCGAAGGACCTGCAGTGGTCCATGAACAACACACTGGCCGCGATCGGGATCGAGAACCCGGGCCTGCGGGACCGGGCGCTGGCCATCGGCGAGCGCCTCGAGGTGCTCAAGGACTATCCCACGCCCCCGAACTGCACCTCCCCGTTCGCCCCGACCTGGATCACCGAGATCGTGAAGCGCAACGAGGCGGCGGCAGCCACGACGTAGTGGCCGCAGCGTCTAGGAAGTCAGACAGACTGCCCCACTCGTCCATTGAGTCCGCCGGTCTCTCCCGATAGGCCTCCAGATAGGCGCGGTCAACCGCGGAATTGGCCCTCGCCCTTGTCATACATTGATCGTGCCACGATGATGCCACGCTCGCGAGGGGTGGGCGGTCCTGGAACGTCAGACCCAGCTGCGCCGGAACGGCTCGCCACGCACCAGGGTCGAGTGCCACTCGATGGCCGTGGAGTCCGTGAGTGAGGCCACCTGGTCGATCACCACGCGGCGGCGGGCGGCGTCGTCCGCGGCCTCGCGCCAGTCGCCGGCGAACAGGGGGTCCAGGTAGCGGTCCCCGGAGTCCCAGAACAGCTCGACGAGCTCGGTCAGGATCTCCCGCTGGCGCGCGTACAGGGGCTGGCGGGCCTCGGAGCTCATCACGTAGGCCGCGGCGATCCCCTTCATGGTGGCGATCTCGATCTCCGTCTCGGCCGGCACCACCACGTCCGCCTCATGCCGGGTCAGCGGCTCATTGCCGAAGACCTCACGGGTGGCATCGAAGGCCGCGTTGGAGAACCGGCCGATCAGCTGGCTGGTCATGTCCTTCAGGGCGGCCCGCGAGCGGCGGGTGCCGTCCGCCTGGCGCACCCACACGGGGGTCCCCTCGAGCCGGGACAGCGCGGCCTCGACCTCGGCCGGGTCGGTCTGGGGCAGGTACCACTCGAGGGTGCGTTCGACCACGAGCGTCCGGTGGTCCGGGTCGGCCAGCCAGTGCAGCTGGAACTGCCCGTTGACGATCCCGTCCTCCACGTCGTGCACGGAGTAGGAGATGTCGTCCGCCAGGTCCATCACCTGGGCCTCCATGGACTTCCGGGCCCCCGTCGCGCCGCGGCGGAACCAGGCGAAGACCGGCAGGTCGTCCGCGTAGACCCCGAACTTCCGCGACCGTTTGCCGTCCGGCCTCAGCGGCGCCTCCTCCCGCGTCCACGGGTACTTGCAGGAGGCGTCCAGGGAGGCCCGGGTGAGGTTCAGCCCGGCCGAGCGACCGTCGTCGAAGAACTTCTTCGTCTCCAGCCGGGCGAGCAGCCGCAGGGTCTGGGCATTGCCCTCGAAGCCGCCGATGTCCTGGCTCAGCGCGTCCAGGGCCGTCTCCCCGTTGTGCCCGAAGGGCGGGTGGCCGAGGTCGTGGGACAGGCACGCGGCGTCGACGATGTCCGGGTCGCAGCCGAGCGAGCGCCCGAGCTCGCGGCCCACCTGGGCCACCTCGAGGGAGTGCGTCAGCCGGGTGCGGGCGAAGTCGTCCTCGTCCGGGGCCACCACCTGCGTCTTGGCCCCGAGCCGGCGCAGCGCCGAGGAGTGCAGGATGCGGGCGCGGTCCCGCTCGAAGTCCGATCGATAGGTGCTCTTGGGCGGCTCCGGGTGCCAGCGCTCCCGGTCGGACGGCGCGTAGCCGGGCAGCTCGGCGGGACGGCCCGCGTAGGGCGGCCGCCCCTCGGGACCGAACAGCACCGCTTGATGGGCTCGGCGCGCCGGCACCCGGCGCGCGAGACCCGGGGCCGACGCCGGCCCGATCGCCTCGTCAGCCACCGGAGACGTCCAGCTCGGCCGCCTGGATGAGCGACTTCTGCTCGGCGTTGAGCTCCCGGGAATCCAGCCAGCCCTCCGGCAGGTGGGGGCGCTTGGGCGAGCCGGCGCGGCCGCGCGGCCCCTCGGCGTCCGGGCCGGGGTACGGGGCGTCCGGGTCGAGTTCGTCCAGCAGATCCCGCAGGGTGGCCAGGTCCGGGACCTGGGCGAGCTGGGCGCGCAGTTCCCCGCCCACCTGGTAGCCCTTGAAGTACCAGGCCACGTGCTTGCGGACGTCCCGCAGGGCCTTGCCCTCATCCCCGCCGAAGGTGTCCACGAGCAGCTCGGCGTGCCGGTAGAACGTGTCCGCGACCTTCGCCAGCCCGGGGCGGAAGCGCTCGTCCGAGCCCTCGAAGGCGTTCTGCAGGTCTCCGAACAGCCACGGCCGCCCCTGGCAGCCGCGGCCGATGACCACGCCGTCCACCCCGGTGTGCCGCACCATCGCCATGGCGTCCTCGGCGGACCAGATGTCCCCGTTGCCGAGCACCGGGATGTCCGGCAGGGCCTCGCGCAGCCGGGCGATGGCGTCCCAGTCGGCCGTCCCGGAGTAGTGCTGCTCCATGGTGCGTCCGTGCAGGGCCACGGCGGCCACGCCCAGGGACCGCGCGGTGCGGCCGGCATCGAGATAGGTCAGGTGGTCCTCATCGATGCCGCGGCGCATCTTCACGGTCACCGGGATGTCCTTCTTCGCGGCCTCGCGCACGGCGGCGCCGACGATGGAGGCGAAGAGCTCGGACTTCCAGGGCAGGGCCGAGCCGCCGCCGCGCTTGGTCACCTTGGGGACGGGGCAGCCGAAGTTCAGGTCGATGTGGTCCGCCCGGTCCTCCTGAACCAGCATGCGCACGGCGCGGCCGGTGGTGACGGGGTCCACGGAGTACAGCTGCACCGAGCGGGGGGTCTCGTCCGGATCGTGGTGGATGATCCGCAGGGACTCGGGCCGGCGCTCCACCAGGGCGCGGGCGGTCACCATCTCGGAGACGTACAGTCCGCCGCCGTACTCGCGGCAGAGGCGGCGGAACGCGGTGTTGGTGATGCCGGCCATGGGGGCCAGCACCACGGGGGTCTCGATGGTCAACGGGCCCAGCTGCAGGGCGGGCAGGTTCAGGCGCTCTGGAGTCCGGGCCGTGGATTCGGTGCGCTGGGAAGCGTCGGTCACGGCAGTCATTCCACTGATTATCCCAGAACGGGGCGGCTTCCGCTGGACCCCTCCACCGGCGGAGGCCAACGCCACAGGCCAACGCTGGAAGAACCCCGGTCACCGTGATGTTCTTGCTGTCATGAAGAAGATCGGATTCCTGAATTTCGGGCATTGGAGCTCGGTGCCCGGCTCCCGCACGCCGGACGCCGGCGCCACGCTGCGCCAGACCATCGAGATGGCCGTGGCCGCCGAGGAGGCCGGCATGGACGGGGCGTGGGTCCGGTCCCACCACTTCCAGAACATGCTCTCCGCGCCGTTCCCGCTGCTCGCCGCCATGGGCGCGGCCACGAAGACCATCGACCTCGGCACCGGCGTGATCGACCTGCGGTACGAGAACCCCCTGTACATGGCCGAGGAGGCGGCGACGGCGGACCTCATCTCCGGCGGGCGGCTCCACCTCGGGATCTCGCGCGGCTCCCCCGAGGCCGCCCGGGACGGCCAGCACCAGTTCGGCTATGACCTGGACCCCGGGCAGACCTGGTCCGAGCTGGCCCAGGCCCGGGGCCAGCGGTTCCGGGATGCCATCTCCGGTGCGATGGTGGCCCACGCCGACCCGGACTCCGGCTGGGCGCAGCCGGGCCAGGAGAAGCTGTCCATCCAGCCGCAGTCCCCGGGCCTGGCCGACCGCATCTGGTGGGGCTCCGGCAACACCACCTCCGGCGTCCGGGCCGGGGAGCAGGGCTACAACCTGCTCTCCTCCACCCTGCTGCTGCAGGACGACGGCCGCCCCTTCCACGTCCAGCAGGCCGACCAGATCGCCCAGTACCGGCAGGCCTACGCGGCCTCGGGGCACACCACCGGCGGGATGACCGCCGTGACCCGTTCGGTGTTCCCCATCGTCTCCGCCCAGGACGACATGTACTTCGGCGGCCGCCGCGAGCGCTCCGACTCCTCCGGCCAGCTCGAGGGTAGCAGGGCCCGCAGCGGACCCACGTACTCCGGCCCCCTGGACGAGGTCGTGGAGCTGCTGCGCGCCGACGAGGCCGTGCAGGCGGCCGACTGCCTGCTGCTGGCCAACCCCAACCAGCTCGGGGTCGAGTACAACGCGCACCTGTTCACCCAGTGGGTCCAGGTCGCCCGGGAACTGGGCTGGAAGGAGCGGGGCTGAGGGGAGCCGGACCCGGTCCTTGATAGCCTGAATCGGCGGGCAGCCCGGCCCCAGGGACACCACCCGAGGAGCACCACAGCATGGAGATCTGGATCATCCTGGTCATGGTCCTCGCCGTGGTGCTCGGCGCGGGCGGCTGGGCGTCGGTGGCAGCCCTCCAGCGCCACCAGCTCCACGGACGGCAGGACCGCTGGCGTGCGCTCGAGGGCCGGTTCAATCAGGTGACCCTGGACGCCGACCGCTACGAGCGCAGCCCCGGCGACGCCCTGGCCGCCCCCGGCTGGCTGGACCGCTCCAGCCCCGTGGTCCGCGGCTTCTCCGGGACCCTCAAACGCGCCCAGCGGGACCGTGCCGAGCTGGAGCGCTCCGTGGCCCCGGCCCCGGGACGCGCCGGACGGGAGATCACCAGCGGCAGCCGGGATCCGGCGTCGGGCCTCAATCCGACCGAGGCCGACCTGCAGGAGTTCGAGCTTCTCGTGGAGCGGCTCGAGGACGCCTACCGGGATGCCGACCGGGCGGTGCGCTCCACCGGCTGGAGCAACCCCGGCGCCCTGCGGGTCCCCCACCCCCAGTTCCTGCTGGACCCGCGGTGGGGCCAGGCGGCGGTGCTGCCCCGGCTGGGATCGCTGGACAAGGACCCGAAGGCGGCCGAGCGTTCCGTCAAGGAGTTCCTCGACGCCGCCTACCCGCTGCGCCGGGAGACCGCCCTGAAGGCCCTGCGGGAGCGCAGCGGCGGAGCCTCCAACGCCTACCGGGCCCAGAAGGCGCTGGACCGCGTCATCCAGACCCGCCGGTACACCGTCGACCGGCACGGGTTCCTGTGGCCCTCGGCCACGGTGGTGGAGTACTGGGGCGTCTACCGCACCTTCGGCCGTGGCGCGGACCTGCAGGCGCAGGACATCCCCCCAGTGGAGGTCGCCAACGCCCTGTGGTTCCTGCTGCCGGAAGACCGCGGGATGCCGGACGAGGAACTGCTCCGGCTGGCCCAGGAGCACCTGGCGCTGACGCCCGGCTTCGCCTCGGGGCTGACCCAGACGCTCAACGAGGGCATCGCGCGGGGACTGAAGTCCCTGCCGGAGAACGTCCGGCGGACCCTGGGCGAGGTGGCCCCGAACGGGGTGCAGCTGCCCGCGGCGAAGCCCCGGATCCATCAGTTGCTGGCCGAAGGCCTGCACGAGGGGCTGATCACGGGCCGGCTGCAGCGCCAGCCCGACGGCCTCGTCCGCCGACTCCGCGTGCAGTGGCCCAGCACCTACCGGCGGTAGTGCGTGTCCCGTGCGGAATCACGGATCAAGGGGAACACTCGGCAGGCGGACAACCTGGGTTCAACCGGTCGTTGCAACACCGGGTTGGTGGATCGAGCGTAACTGCTCCTCGAAGACCTCCGCGGGAGTCTTCCAGTCGAGGCTCTTTCGAGGTCTGTTGTTGAGAGCGAGGGCGACTGCTTCGAGGTCGTCGGCGGTCCAGCGTGAGAGGTCCGTGCCTTTGGGGAAGTACTGGCGTAGCAGCCCGTTGGTGTTCTCGTTCGTCGGGCGCTGCCAGGGTGAGTGGGGGTCGGCGAAGAACACTTTCGTGCCCGTCTCCAGGGCGAACTGGGCGTGGCCGGAGAGTTCCTTGCCGCGGTCCCAGGTGAGCGTCTTGCGCAGTTGTTCGGGGAGCTGGGTCATGGACGTGGTGAGCGGGGCGTTCATCGCGACCGCGCCATAGCCGGCCAGTGCGGGACCGTTCTTGACCGGCGGGGTCCCGCCCCAGCCTTCCAACCGGGGAAGGTGCACCAGAAGGGTCGAGCGGCTCTTGCGTTCCACGATCGTGCCGATCGCTGACCGGCCGGTGCCGATGATCAGATCCCCTTCCCAGTGGCCGGGAACAGCACGGTCGGCAGCTTCAGCGGGACGCTGGGAGAAGACGACATCCGCGGTGACGTGACCTTGGGGTCGGTTCTGCGCTCGAGCTCGCGGCTTCCGCAGCGCGCGGCCTGTCCGCAGGCAGGTCACGAGCTCGCGTCTGAGCGCGCCACGGCCCTGGATGAACAGCGACTGGTAGATCGCCTCGTGGCTGATGCGCATGGATTCATCATCGGGGAAGTCGACCTTCAGCCGGTGCGAGATCTGCTCCGGGCTCCACGCGATCGCCCACCGCCGGTCCTGCCGGTGCGGCTTGTTCAGCCCCTTCCATGCCGGCGGGTGCGGCCCAACGACGATCGTGCCGTCGGGCCGACGGACGTTGCCGGCCAGGCGCTCCTGGACGTACTCGCGCAACCTGTCATTGGTCGCGAGCTTCGCGGTCTTTGGGCGCTTGGCCGCCTGCTGGGCCTTCCACTGCGCCACCAGCGCCCGGTACTCCTGCTTACCGCTGCGCGTGGCCGCGTTACGGCGCAGCTCACGAGAGATCGTGCCCGGGTGCCGGCCGATCCGGCGCGCGATCTCACGCACGCCGACCTGCTGGGCGCGCAGCAACGCGATCTCCTCACGCTCTTCGAAAGACAGGTAGCGGCCAGAGGGATCGACCAGTGAGACCGGTGACATGCCGCCAGCGTGTCGGAACCACCGTGTCCCGACCGGCACGGACACGCCCACCTTCAACGCCGCCTCGGCGGACGTGATGCCCGTGGCGATCAGACGCCAGAACTGGCGCTGCACCGCCCGCGAAGGATCAGGTCGTCCGGGTGAGCGCATCGCCGGCCGCAGTGCCCGATCTGCACGCCACTGCCGACGCGCACCCTCTGGCACATCGCTGGTCTTCTTCCTCCAGTCCGCCGTCGCCATCGTTGAACACCTCCGCAGTCAGGAGGGTGTTGCGACGACCGGTTGAATCCGCCCAATATCCGCGCACCGAAGAGGGACGCTATCAGCGGACCCTGCTCGTAGATGCCGGCAACGGACCGCACGTGGCGCCGAGGGACGGCTAGGAGACAAACCAGCTGTCGTCATAGTCGCCGATGTGTTGCGGGTAGGGATAGGCGGTCAGCGCTTCGGTGATGACGTGGCGGAGCCATTCGACGGGAGGAGAGGGCGCGACCCTCCGAAGGGTGTGCAGGCCAACGTGTCCGGGTTCGAGGGAGACGGGGAGGATGAACTTCCGCACCGGGCTGCGTTTGACGAACATGTCTCCAAGGAACAGCGGCACCACGCAATAGGACTGGGTGGCGACAAGCGTCTCGTCCACTACCGAGTAGTTAGGCAGGGCGATGCCGGACTCCCGGCCGCCGTGCAATCGGCTCAGGGTCTGTTCCACGTGCTGGTGGCCGAGGGCCCCAGAGACCACGATCCGCTGTTCGGCCGCCAGATCTTCAACAGTGGGCGATGAAGAGAGCCGGGGATGCGTCTCAGCGCAAACGCCTACATACGGCATGTCCATGAGATGGTCACGGACCACTACATCCGGCGAGAAGGACGGCACGGCGATGGCCCCGTCGATCTCATTGCGGCGCAGTTTGTCCTCGAGCTGGGCGACGTCCAACAGGGTGACTCCGACCTTGGCCTGGGGTGCCTGGTCTTGGATGGCTCGCACCACGAAGGAGAACAGGGCCATGAGCGCCAGATCGGTCATCATCAGGCGGAACGTGCGGGTGGTCTCGGATGCCCGGAACACGGTGGCGCTCTGCACGACCGAGTCCATCAACTGGATGGCCTGGAGCATGTGGGGATACAGGGACTCAGCCACTGGGGTCGGCATTAATCCCGAGCGGCCACGCAGGAACAGCGGGTCCGAGAACAGCTTCCGCAGCTTGCCCAGGGCGTAACTGACCGAGGGCTGACTGATGTAGAGCACCTGCGCGGCCTCGGTGACACTGCGGGTCTCGTAGACCACCACGAAGGTCCGCATCAGATTCATGTCGTATCCCGGGTCGGTGGTATCCAAGATCCCCCTGTCGAACGCTTCTATAGACCAATCCGATGAACAATTCAGTTCTTTTGATTGGATCAATATCAGGGTCGATCCTACCGTTGATCCCAGAGTGCTCTCCATCACAACCATCTCGCTCCGCCCCCCCACGGAGCCCTGCCCACCGAGGTGAAATCATGGGTCTTTCCCTGCGTTCCGAGCGCCACTCCAGCATCCCGTGGACGGCCGCGGCCGCCGCCCTCCTCGCGCTATCCCTGACGGCCTGCGGCGGTGGTTCCCCCTCCGGCGACGCTCCGTCGTCCACTTCTACGGCAGACGAAGCCGGCACCTCGGGTGAGGTGCAGAAGGTCACCGTGGGCGTCATGCCCTTGGTGGACCTGGCGCCGCTGTACCTGGGAGTCGACCAAGGCATCTTCGAGAAGCACGGCCTGGAGCTGGAGCTGCAGGCTGCCCAGGGCGGCGCCGCCATCATCCCTGCCGTCACGAGCGGCCAGGCCGACTTCGGCTTCAGCAACCCCACCAGCCTGTTGATCGCAGCCTCCAAAGGACTGGATATTAAAGTGATCGCCCCGGGCGGATCCAGTACTGGAGACGAAGCCTCCGACTACGGCGCCACCGTGGTCCTACCGGAATCGGATGTCGAGTCCGCTGCGGACCTCGAAGGCCATACCGTGGCGGTGAACACCCTGAACAACATCTCCGACTCCACCGTCAAGGAGGCCGTGCGTCAAGCCGGCGGAGACTCCTCGGCGGTCGAGTTCGTGGAGATGCCCTTCCCAAACATGGTGGCCGCCGTGGAGCAGGGCACCGTTGACTCGGCCTTTCTCGTGGAGCCCTTCCTGACGATGGGCCTTGCGGAGGAGATGGAACCGGTGTTCTGGAACTGGATGGAGGTGTCCCCGGACCTGATGGCCTCTGCCTACTTCACCACCGGGGCCATGGCCGAGGACGACCCCGAGCTGGTCGCCGCCTTCCAGGAGGCGATGGCCGAATCCGCGGACTACGCCGAGGCCCACCCTGACGAGACCCGTTCCATCCTCGACACCTATACCTCCATTCCTCCGGAGGTCGCGGCAGAGCTGCGATTGCCCCGCTGGGTGGACGAGGTCAATACCGATTCCCTCGAACGCCTGATTCAGATCAGCAGCGAGGACGGACTGCTGGACGGGAACCTCTCCGTCGAGGACGTGGTCCTGCCGGGCGCCCCGTGACGACCCGCCGGCCGGAGGCACCCAGGGTGTCGGCCGGCGTCGGGTTATTCCTAGACCAACACCACAGACCAAGGAGAGAAAACCAGATGGCTTACACCGTTCAGGACATGCGCCGAGGACCCGAGGGGTACGCCTGGAGCCGCTTCGGTTTGCCCGAGTACACCGACTGGATGGACGAGAGTCTGTCCTGGAAACAGTCCTGCTACATCGGCGACTGGTCCTTCCTCTGGCAGCACCGCTTCACGGGCCCGGATGCCCTGAAGCTGATCGCGGACTTCACCGTCAACAGCTTCGAGACCTTCGAGATCGGGCAGTCCAAACATGCCGTCCACACGAACAAGGACGGCAAGGTCATCCACGAGGGCGTGCTGACCAAATTCGGTGAAGAGGACTACATGGTCCATGGCCGCGGCGGCTATTGGCTGACCTTCAACCTGGAGCGCGGTGACTACGACGCCCAGGTTACCCGCGATGACTGGTTCATGTACCAGGTCTCCGGACCGAAGGCGATCAAGGTGTTGGAGTCACTCACCGACGCTGAGGTGCTGCTAAGTGCGAAATTCATGCACGCTGTCCCCGTGAAGATCGCGGGGCATGACATCTTTGCCCTGCGCCAGGGCATGGCCGGCGAGCTTGGCTTCGAGCTGCAGGGCCCGAAGGAGTTCGGGGAGGACGTCTACCAGGCCGTCCTGGACGCCGGACAGGAGCACGGGATCCGCAAGATGGGTGGGCGCATCGCCATGATCAACCACCTCGAGGCTTCCTACCCGACCATCGCCACCGACTACATCCCGGCCATCTTCGATGAAGACATGACCGACTACATGGAGTACTTCCTGGCCTCTATGCCCTCGTTCGCTCAACCGGCTTACATCGCCGGCAGCTTCGAGGGCCAGGACCCCGCGGAGTACTACCGCAGCCCCGTCGAACTCGGCTGGGCCAAGGTTGTCACCACCCGGCGCTCGGACTACCTCGGAGCCGAGGCACTGGCTGCGGAGAAGGCGGCGCCACGGCGCGTGCTCCGGACCCTTGAATGGAACGCCGAGGACGTAGCCGCGGTTCAGAACTCCCTGTTCGGGGAAGGCGAGCACTACGACTTCATGGAGATGCCCCGTGACCAGCGCGGCTACATGTGGTGTGACCGGATCGAGGTCGACGGGGCTCTCGTGGGAACCGCGACCTCCCGTGGATACAGCTACTTCTTCCGCAAGATGCTGTCCTTGGCGACCGTGGACATCGACCATGCAGAGGTCGGTACACAGGTCACCGTGATCTGGGGCGCCCCCGGCCATCCACAGAAGTCGATCCGCTCCGTGGTGCAGCCCGCCCCGTACAAGGAGGACCGCTCACGGGGCAGATTGCGAGACTCGGTCTGACGACCGGTTGACCTGCCACTCCCTCTCTGGAATCTCGGCAGGCCTCCTATGTGACGCCTATGTCCGTGGAGAATCCTGCCACACCGAACTTTGCGGGCAATGGTTACCGTTGACCATTGCCCGCAAAGTCATGTCCGGGGACTTGGGATCAAGGTACGCGGGGCCAATGAGGGTCCGAGGCAGGAGCGGCCGCCGGCTCTACTGCGGGGCTGCCCGCCTGCACCGCGGTGGCCACGCTGACCGCGATGCCCGTGGTGACCGGGATCGCCAGGACCAGGCCGATGGAGCCGACCAGGATCCGCACGATCTCCTCCACCAGCTCCCCGGACATCAGGGTGTCCCACAGGCTGCGGTCATACAGGGAGACCACCATCAGCACCGGCAGGGCGGCCCCCGCGTAGGCGAAGGCGATCGTGTAGACGGTGGAGGCGATGTGGTCCCGCCCGATCCGCATCCCGGAGGCGAACAGCTCCCGCCGGGACGCGCGCGGGTTCGCGGCCCGCAGCTCCCAGACGGCAGAGGCCTGGGTGATCGTGACGTCATTGAGCACGCCGAGCCCGGCCACCAGCAGCCCGCACAGCACGATCCCGGACAGCCGCACCTCCGGAGCCACGGTGGCCAGGATGTAGGAGTACTCGTCCCCCAGCCCGGTCAGGTACGCGGCGTCCGTGCCCCACAGGGCCAGCACGGCGGTGAGGGCCAAACCGATCAACGTCCCCAGCAGCGCCGTGGTGGTGCGCAGCGAGAAGCCGTGGGCGAAGTAGAGCACCACGAGCATGATCAGCCCGCAGCCCACCAGCCCGACCCAGAGCGGCGGCCCGCCCTCCAGCAGCGCCGGGAACATGAACACGAACATCACGGCGAAGGCCAGCCCCAGGCCCACCACGGCCCGCAGCCCTCGCCAGCGCGCCACGGCCACCACCACGAGCGCGTAGAGCAGGGCCAGCAGCACCACGGGGACGGTGCGCTCGAAGTCGACGAACACGAAATTCTCGGCGCCCTCGGCGTTGCCGCCCGGCAGTCCGGACAGGTCGAGGGCCTTCAGCCGGTCCCCCACCGCCACGTCCATCGAGGCGCTGAGGGAGCTCGGGATCGGCACCAGCGCGCGGTCCGTCCCGCCGCCGTCGGGGTCCACCACGGCGTCCACGCACTGCACGTGCGCCGCCTCCGGGTCCCCGACCATCCCGCCGCCCGGGGTCTCCAGGGTGGCCGCCTCGGGCCCGCAGTCCCGCGGCAGGACCTCGGTGACTGTCCCGGTCACCATCGAGATCCCCTGGCTCGTGCCGTAGGGATCGGCCAGGGAGATCTCCCGGTGGGCCCCGGAGGGCCAGAGCGCGATCATGGCGCCGATCAGCACCACCGCCAGCGGCACGAGGATCGCGGTGAGCGCCACGACCACCCGGCGGTGACCGCGGCCGTCCGGCCCGGCCCCGGTCAGGACCTCGTCCGCCGCGGGACCGGCCGGCAGCCCGTGCCCGTGCCCGTGGTGGTCCTCAGGAGTCGGCTGCGGCATCAGTCGGGATCGGTGGCCCAGATCCGCGTGTCCAGCAGCACGCGCGCGTGCCCGGTGGCCACGAGCCGGTCGAGGACCGGGGTGAGGACGTCCATGGCGTCATCCACCTCGAGCTGCACCGGGTACTGGGTGGTCAGCAGGGCCAGCAGGGCGACGGCCGCCGCCTGGGCGTCCGCGGGGGCGAGCTCCGGGTTGCAGCCGAGCAGCACGTCGGTGGGGTCCTCCGAGCGCTCGGGCGTGTAGGAGATGGCGAAGGCGTCGACGGCCCCGCCCCGGTCCTTCGGCGCCGGGCGCAGCACCACGGCGCCCGAGGCCCCGGTGGACGGCCCGAGCAGCAGCTGCTGGGCCCGCCCCACACTCATCTCGGCCGGGTCCCAGCCGTGGGTGGCCTCGTAGAACGCGGCCACCGCCCGGGTCAGCTCCACCGAGCCCGTGGCCAGGTCCTCCACGGTCAGCCCCGTCCCGTCCAGTTCCGGCGCCGTGATGGACCCGGGCCCGACGGCGATGCGCCGGGACCGCTGCACCGGCGCGAAGCCCTGCCCCGCCAGGAAGGCCGCGGCGGGATGGTCGGCCGGGTCCAGGGCAGCGGCGTCCGCCGCGGACTCGGGCAGCTCCGTGGGGACGACGGCGAAGCGCGCCTTCAGGTCCACAGCCTCGACCGCGCCCTCGTCCCGCGCCGCGTGGGCCTCCTGGCGGAGGGCGGCCAGCAGCGCGGTCGCGATGCCGCGTCCGCGCTGTTCGCGGGCGGTCTCCGCGTAGAACCAGAGGCGCCGCGGGTGCACGGAGGAGGCGTAGACCACGGCCGCGGCCACGGGGATGCCCTCGTCCTCGGCCACGAGGCAGCGGGCCCAGGGCTGCCGGTCAGGGCCCTGGCCGTCGCTGGAGGGCCGGAGCATGGCCCGGTCCTGGTGGTGCTGCGCGTCGGCGGGGTCGCCCCACACCTCGAGCAGGCGCAGGTCGTCGCCCTCGGCCCACGGCCGGAGGGCGACGCCCGCGGGGAGTCCGCGGCCGGCGTCGTGATCTGTCATCTGTACCGGTCCCCCTACTTGGACAGCCGCTCGAAGAGCCAGCCGCGCACCTTGTCCAGCGGGACCCGCTCCTGGGACATGGAGTCGCGTTCGCGGATGGTGACGGCCTGGTCCTCGAGGGAGTCGAAGTCAACGGTGATGCAGAACGGGGTACCGATCTCGTCCTGGCGGCGGTAGCGGCGGCCGATGGCGCCGGCGTCGTCATAGTCGATGTTCCAGACCCCGCGCAGCTCGTCCGCCAGGCGCTTGGCGGTGGGCACCAGCTCCTCCTTGCGGGACAGCGGCAGCACGGCGGCCTTGACCGGGGCCAGGCGCGGGTCCAGGCCCAGGACGGTGCGCACGTCCGTGCCGCCCTTGGTGTTCGGGGCCTCCTCCTCGCGGTAGGCGTCCACCAGGAAGGCCATCATGGAGCGGGTCAGGCCGAAGGACGGCTCGATCACGTACGGGGTGTAGCGCTCCCCCGAGGTCTGGTCGAAGTACTGCATCTTCGTGCCCGAGCCCTCGGTGTGGGAGTTCAGGTCGAAGTCGGTGCGGTTGGCGATGCCCATCAGCTCGCCCCACTCCGAGCCGGCGAAGCCGAACTTGTACTCGAGGTCGATCGTGGCCGCCGAGTAGTGGGCGCGTTCGCCGTCCGGGACGTCGAAGCGGCGCATGTTCTCCGGGTTGATCCCGAGGTCGATGAACCAGTTCCAGCAGGCCTCGACCCAGGTGTCGAAGTGCTCTGTGGCGGCCTCCGGGTGGGTGAAGTACTCGATCTCCATCTGCTCGAACTCGCGGGTGCGGAAGATGAAGTTGCCCGGGGTGATCTCGTTGCGGAAGGCCTTGCCGATCTGCCCGATGCCGAACGGCGGCTTGCGGCGGGCGGCGTTGACCACGTTGAGGAAGTTCACGAAGATCCCCTGGGCGGTCTCGGGGCGCAGGTAGTGCAGGCCCTCCTCGTTGTCCACGGGGCCCAGGAAGGTCTTCATCAGCCCGGAGAAGTTCTGCGGCTCCGTCCACGCGCCGCGGGTCCCGCAGTCCGGGCAGACGATCTCGTCCATCCCGTCCGTGCCGCCCTCGGGCTTGCGGCCCTTCTTCTGCTCGAAGCCCTCGATCAGGTGGTCCTGGCGGTGACGCCGGTGGCAGGAGGTGCACTCGACCAGCGGGTCGGTGAACGTGGCCACGTGCCCGGAGGCGTTCCACACGGGCGTGGGCAGGATGATGGAGGAGTCCAGGCCGACCATGTCCTCGCGGCCGCGCACGAAGGTGTTCCACCACTGCGTCTTGATGTTGTCCTTGAGCTCCACGCCCAGGGGACCGTAGTCCCAGGCGGAGCGGGAACCGCCGTAGATCTCTCCAGCCTGGAAGACGAAGCCGCGCCGCTTCGCGAGGGAGATGACCTGGTCGAGGGTGGTCTTGGGGGCCATGGAGGCATCACATCCGAGTCTGTTACTTCGGCCGCTGGCTGCGGTCGCGCACTGGGGCCGGCGCCCTCGAGGGACGGCGGCGCGGGGGTTACCGGGCCAGTCTAGGGCCGATGCGCCGCGCGGGCCGCACCGCCACTGGTGCACCGGCACGGTACTTCGGGCCACAATGGAGGCATGTCCGAGCAACCTGCCCCCGATCACCACGGGAACCACCGTCATGCGCCCCAGGCGCCGGCCACGCACCCCGCGCCGCTGGAGATCCGCGACGAGGTGATCCGCCTGGGCCAGGCCCTCAAGCTGGCCAGCCTGGTGGAGGACGGGGCGGATGCCCGCGTGGTGATCGAGGCCGGGCTGGTGCAGGTCAACGGCGATCCGGAGACCCGGCGCGGACGCCAGCTGCACCACGGTGACGTGATCGAGTTCTCCGGGGAGGCCGTGAAGGTGGTTCCGGCCGGGCGCTGAGGCTACTTCACGGTGTAGTCGAGGAACTCGCCCACGTGCCGCAGCTCCTGCGGGCCGATCCCGTGGCCGATCCCCGCGTAGAGCACCTTGGTCATGTCCACATGCTCGTTCATCCAGGCGTGCGTGTACTCCACCTTGTCCTGCGTGATCACCGGGTCGGCCTGGTCCCGGCCCCAGAAGACCTTCGGCTTCGCGGCCTTGACCGCCTCGTCGTCGAAGAAGCCGGCCAGCGGGCCGGTCCCGGAGACCTCGGAGGGCACGACGCCGGCCCCCGGCTGGGTGGCCTGCGCACCCGGTGCCATGGCCGGGTCGACGGCGAACCCGGAGAGCCCGACCACGCAGGCGTAGGCCTCCGGCTCCCGACGCAGCAGGGACGTGGCCATCGCCATGCCCATGGAGAAGCCCAGCAGGGAGGTGCTGGCGAAGTGCGATCGCTGCGTGGCAACCCACGCCTGGAGGTCCTCCACGGCGGCGCGCACGGCCAGCGGTGACGACTGCAGGGAGTTGGTCAGCGGGAACCACGTGTACCCGCCGTGGTCCATGGCCAACGGCGCCCGGACGGAGGCGATGGTGAACTTCTCCGGCAACTCCGGCACGATCCCGAACAGGTCGTTCTCGTCCGCACCGTAGCCGTGCAGGACCACGAGCAGGTGCGTGCCCGCTCGCTCGGCCTCGGGCCGGGACCAGCGGACGAACGGCTCGGTGGGTGCAGCGTAGGAGGGGTTCTGTGGTTCGGTCATGGGTCCCAGCGTAGGCGAGGAGCGAAGTGACCGCCGGGTAACCCAAGACCTAGGATCGAGGCATGTCCGAATCCCCTGCCGCACCCCACCCCGGTGACTCCCTGCACCCGGTCCACCCCTGGCGCCGCTACGTGGCCCTGGGAGACTCCTTCACGGAGGGGATCGGTGACCCTGACCCGGACCGGCCCGGCTACCACCGCGGCTGGGCGGACCGCGTGGCCGAGGAGCTCGCGCACCGGGTCCCGGGCGAGGAGGACTTCTCCTACGCCAACCTGGCCATCCGCGGCCGGCTGATCGACCAGATCGCCGCCGAACAGGTCGAGCCGGCCCTCGAGCTGAGGCCCGACCTCATCACCGTGTGCGCCGGCGGAAACGATGTGATCCGCCCGGGCGGGGACCCGGACGCCATCGCCGTCACGCTGGACGGCCTGGTGGGCCGGCTGGCCTCCGGCGGGGCCACCGTGGTGGTCTTCACCGGCCCGGACATCCGGGACACCCCGGTGATGGGGCGGATCCGCGGCAAGGTGGCCATCTACAACGAGAACGTGCACACCGTGGCCCTGCGCCACGACGCCGTGGTGGCGGACCTGTGGGCGCTGCGGGACCTGACCCGGAAGGACATGTGGGCGGCGGACCGGCTGCACTTCTCCCCCACCGGCCACCACACGATCACCGCGATGGTGCTGGAGACCCTCAACGTCCCGCACGACCTGGTGCCGTTCGAGCCCAAGCCCGCGGTGCAGCGCACGTGGCGGCAGGCCCGGACCGAGGACGTGCACTGGGCCCGCGAGCACCTCATGCCCTGGGTGCTGCGCCGGCTGCGGCGGCAGTCCTCCGGGGACGGCCTGGCCCCCAAGCGCCCCCTGGCCGAGCCGCTGTTCGGCCACCCGATGGTCCGGGGCTCCGCCGCGGACGAGCAGCGCTAGCGGCGGGGCTGGCGGCGGGCTACAGCCCGAGGACCCTCGTCATCTCCGCCGCCACCTGGTCCAGGTCCGTCAGGAAGCCGTCGTGGCCGATCGGGGAGTCGATCATGAACACGGGGGCCCGCCCCGGCAGCTGGCGTGCCAGCTGCCGGGACTGTCCCGGGAAGTACAGGCGGTCCGACTCCACGGCGGCGATGAACGGCGTGGCGGTGATCGCGGCCAGGACCTCGGCCTCGGTGCCGCGGCCCCGGGACACGTCGTGGCTCATGAGGGCCTCGGTCAGCACGAGGTAGCTGTTGGCGTCGAAGCGCTTGACGAGCTTGGCCGCTTGGTAGTCCAGGTAGGACTCCACCTGGTAGCGCCCCTGCCGCCGCAGCGGCTGCCCGAAGGGATCCTCCTCGGGCTGGGCGCCGCGGCCGAAGCGGCCATCCATGTCCGGCTGGGACCGGTAGGTGATGTGCGCGATCTTGCGGGCGATGCCCAGGCCGCCGTCCGGCGTCGGGCCCGGGTAGTAGTCCCCGCCGCGGAAGTTGGCGTCCAGCGTGATGGCCTGGATCTGGGCTTGGGCGAAGGCGATCTGCTCGGCGGTGGAGTGCGCGCCGCAGGCGATGACCGCCATCCCGGTTACCCGCTCCGGGTAGGTGGCCGCCCACTCCAGGGCGCGGGCCCCGCCCATGGACCCGCCCACGACCGCCTGCCAGCGGCGGATGCCCAGGGCATCGGCCAGCCGGGCCTCGGCGTGCACCGAGTCCCGGATGGTGGTGAACGGGAACCGCGAGCCCCACGGGGTCCCCTCCGGGTCCAGCGACGACGGCCCGGTGGTCCCGTAGCAGCCGCCCACGATGTTGGGGGCCACCACGAACCACCGGTCCGTGTCGATGGCGCAGCCGGGGCCGACGACGCCCTCCCACCAGCCCTCCTCCGGGATGGCGGTGGAGGAGGTCACGTGCGTGGAACCCGTCAGGGCGTGCAGCACCAGCACGGCGTTCGTGGCCTCGGCGTTGAGCGTGCCCCACGTCTCGTAGGCCAGCTCCACGTCCGGCAGGTGGCCGCCGGTCTCGAAGTCCAAGGCGCCGATGCGCTGGGTGTGCAGGCCCCCCTCGGGCAGGGCCGTGGCCGCGTGCTGGGCGGTGATGGCGGTCATGCTCTCGACTCCGTCCCTAGGCGCTCACGTCGGCCGCGGCGAATCCGTTGTCCAGGTCGGCCAGGATGTCCTCGATGCTCTCCACGCCTACGGACAGCCGCACCAGTCCGGGCGTGACGCCGGCGGCGCGCTGCTCCTCCTCGGTGAGCTGGGAGTGCGTGGTGGACGCGGGGTGGATCACCAGCGAGCGGACGTCGCCGATGTTGGCCACGTGGTGGTGCAGCGTCAGGGCGTCCACGAACCGGGCGCCGGCCTCGCGTCCACCGGCGATCTCGAAGGACACGAACCCAGCCGGGCCCTTCGGCAGGTACTGCTTCGCCCGCTCGTGCCAGGGGCTGGAGGGCAGTCCGGGGAAGATGACGGACTCGGCCAGGGCGTGGTCTTCCAGGTACTCGGCCACCCGGCGGGCGTTGGAGACATGGCGCTCCATGCGCAGGGACAGGGTCTCCAGGCCGAGGTTCAGCAGGAACGCGTTGAACGGGCTGATGGCGCTGCCGTAGTCGCGCAGCAGCTGCACGCGGGCCTTGAGCACGAAGGCCAGGTTGGCGCCGAGGATCCCGTCCACGCCGAGGTCGCGGGCGAACACGATGCCGTTGTAGGACTCGTCCGGGGTGTTGAACCCGGGGTACCGCTCGGGCTGGGAGGCGAAGTCGAAGGTGCCGCCGTCCACGATCACCCCGGCCATGGCCGCCGCGTGGCCGCCGAGGTACTTGGTGGCGGAGTGCACCACGATGTCCGCGCCGTGCTCGATCGGGCGCAGCAGGTACGGGGTGGCCAGGGTGTTGTCCACGATCAGCGGCAGCCCGGCGGCGTGGGCGGCATCCGCCACGGCGCGGACGTCCAGCACGTCCCCGCGCGGGTTGCCGAGGGTCTCGGCGAAGAACGCCTTGGTGTTGTCCCGGATGGCGCCCGCCCACTCGTCCACGTTGTCCGGGTCCTGCACGAACGTGGTGGTGATCCCGATCTTGGCCAGCGTGTGCTTGAAGAGGTTCTGGGTGCCGCCGTAGAGGGAGGCGGAGACCACGATGTGATCCCCGGCGCCGGCGAGGTTGAGGATGGAGAACGTGGTGGCGGACTGGCCCGAGGCGAGCAGCAACGCGCCCACTCCACCCTCGAGCGCGGCGATCTTGCCCTCCACCGCCTCCTGGGTGGGGTTGCCGATGCGCGTGTAGATCGGGCCGAGGTCCTTCAGGGCGAAGCGGTCCGCGGCGGTCTCCGCGTTGGGGAAGTCGAAGGAGTTGGACTGGATGATCGGCAGCACGGTGGCGCCGTAGGGATTCTCCTCCGGGATGCCGGCATGGACCTGTCGGGTCTCGAAGCCCCAGGTGCTGGGATCGGTGGCGTCCGTGGCGGGGGTGTTGGTGGTATCGGTCAAGTGACGGCTCCTGTCCATCCAGGGCCACCCGCCGGAGCCGGCGGGCGTGATCCGTCAACCCGCTGCGCCGTGGTGGCCCGCGCTTGCCAGTGCCGGTCGGCACCTGCCAGGTCCTCACCCGGGGCACCCCACCGCGAGCTGGAGGGTTGCCGGCCAGCAAGCCGGGGCTCGATGCTGGCACTCATGACCTCTGTCCAGTGTGCCAGATCGGCCCGGACGATTCATCCCCCTGCGTCGCAGCGTGACGGGGGGCGGGACGGAGGTGCGGGGCGGGACGCGAGACCGCTCGTGCCTGTGATCCCCGCCACATTTCAAGTGAGGTTAACCTAACCGGTGCGAGGTCGAGGAAAGTGCGACGATAAGCACATGATGCGCCTGGATCACGTCTCGTACGCCGTCGGACCCGACGAAGGACTCGCCGCCACCGTGGCCCGACTGGCCGATGCCCTCGGCATCGAGCGGGTCAAGGGCGGTGTGCACCCCCGCTTCGGCACCCGCAACGCGATCTTCCCGCTGCGCAACCGCCAGTACCTCGAGGTCGTCGAGGTCCTGGACCACCCGTCCTCCGAGAAGGCCCCGTTCGGCCAGGCCGTCCGCGCCCGCTCCGAGATGGGCGGCGGCTGGATGGGCTGGTGCGTGGCGGTGGAGGACCTCGCCCCGTTCGAGGAGCGCCTGGAGCGCCAGTCCGTGCCCGGCAACCGGAAGTTCCCGGACGGCCGCGAGCTGACCTGGCGCCAGATCGGCATCAAGGGCCTCATCGCGGACCCGCAGGTGCCCTACCTACTCCGCTGGGATGACGGCACCGAGGAACTGCACCCCTCCCAGGCCGCCGAGCCGCAGGCCGAACTGGCCTCCATCACCATCGCCGGTTCCCGGGACCGCGTGCGCGACTGGCTGGGCCTGGACGATCCGGAGGAGAAGGTCGGGGACCTCAACGTGGTCTTCGAATCCCCCTCCGGCACCCCGGGCCTGCTCGAGGTCACCTTCCAGACGCCGAAGGGCGCCGTCACGCTCTAGGGACGCTGCGCGGCTCAGGTGCCGAACAGGCCGGCCGCCGCCAGGAGCGGGTAGGCCACGAAGCCCGCGGCGTCCAGCAGGAAGTGCGCCACCACGAGCGGCATCACCCTCTGGTACCTGAGGTAGAACGCCCCGAAGACGAGCCCCATCAGCAGGTTGCCGATCCCCGGCCCCGCCCCCTGGTACAGGTGGTAGGCGCCGCGCAGGATGGCGCAGCCCACCACCACGGCTGCGGGGTTCAGGGGCGGATAGGCGCCGCTCGCCCAGGTGCGCAGCCCGCCGTGCGCTCCGGTGGGACCGCCGGGCCGGCTCGGGTCCGCCCCGGCGCGCAGCTGCTGCAGGTAGCCCAGCCGGTCGAACAGCCAGGCCACCACGATGACCTCCTCCAGCAGGGAGTGGCGCAGCGCGGAGAGCAGCAGCACCGGCGTGGTCCACCAGTACTCGTTCAGCGCGCTGCCGACGATCGCGGTGGTGACGCCCGCAGCCCGGCCGGCCGCGTAGACCACCAGGGTGCCCAGGCCGATCGCCAGGAACAGGCCGGCCCCCCAGGCAGCGTCCCGGCCCGGGCGGCGCAGGTCCAGGCCGAAGGTTCGGAACGGGTTGCGCCCGCGGATCCACACCAGGTGGAGCACGAGCAGCACCGGGACCAGCGCGAAGCCGATGTCCAGCACCTGGTAGGTGAGGTCGAAGAACTGCCGGTCGTCCAGCGCCGGGTTCAGGGTGGTGGTCTGCCCGGACAGCGGCGCCTGCGTCCACTTGTCGATCAGGTTGACGATCGCGTAGACCGCCGAGCGCCCCAGGGACAGCGCGAGGATGATCACGATCTCCCAGCGGACGGTGCGGGCCGAGGGCGGGGCGGTCTGGGCGGGCCGGGCCGGCCGGTCGGTGGTGGTCACCGCACCAGTGTAGGAACCCGCCCCGCCGGGGCCCTCGCGCGAGCCGCGCTACCGTGGATCCATGGCCACCGCCCCGACCCCCGACGACGTCGCCGCCGCCCGCGCCGCGGCCTCCCGGCCCCTGGCCGCCGCCCTCGCCGCTGACAGTGGACTCGCCCGCCGGCTGGCGGAGGCGGATTGGCCTGCCGGCGTGATCGACGAGGGCGGTCAGTTCCACCGGGTGCTCGTGCTGCCCGGCGTGGGCGCCGTGCGGATGACCCGGACCCACGAGGCCGCGGCCCTACTCAGGGACCGCATGGCCACCCTGCAGATCCTCAGCACGACGGCGGCGCTCCCCTTCGCCGTGCCCGTGCCGCTCACCGAGGTGGTCGGGGAGGCGGACGGACTGCCGGCGGGGATGGCCGCCGTGGTGCAGCAGTACCTCCCGGGCGGGGCGCACCCGCCGCACACCGGCGAGGTTCCGGTGCTGCGCGAGCTGTGCCGGACTCTCGCTGGCATCGACACCACTCCCCTGGCCCCGTACCTCGGCCCGCCGTTCACCTACCGTGGCCCCTGGACCGCGGAGAAGGTGGCCGCGGTGCGGGCGGTGCCGTCGATGCTGGCTGCCTCGCACGGGCCTGGCCTCTGGAGGGACGGCTCCCCGGATGGCCCCGGTGGAGCGGTCTCCGTGGACCGCTGGGCCGAGACGGTGGCGACCCTGACCACCACGCACACCGCGTGGACGGAGGATCCGGTGGTGCCGCCGTCGCTGGTGCACGGGGATCTGGCCGGGCACAATATGCGGTGGCAGCGTGCCGCGGCCGGACGGGACGGCGATGATGAAGGGCGCTGGCACCTGACCGGGATCCTGGACTGGGACCTGGCCGCCGTGTGGGACCCGGCCCTGAACCCGGCCTACCTGGCGCTGTGGCACGGCGAGGAGAAGCTGGAGGTCATCGCCCGGGACTCCGACGAGGCCTTGCGGGGACGGGTGTGGCTGGGATGGATGGCCCTGGAGACGATCTACGACGCGTCCCTGCGCGAAGGCCCGTCGAGTGAGATCCCCCCGCCGAACTGGCCCAAGCTGCTGCGCAAGGTGCTCCCCCGGATCGAGCGGGCAGTCGCCGCGCTGGAGCGGCGGGGCTCCGGCCCGCCAGCGCGACGGTGACTGGGAGCCGGCACCAGAACTGCACGGGTACTACACGAGGTCCCGCGGGATGCGGCGGTGCCAGCTCTGCGAGAAGACGCGCGGGTCCCCGCGCTGGGCGTCCAGCTCATAGGCGTCCAGGTTGGCGTCCACCACGAACTCGGTGGGCGTGGAGGTCAGCACGGTGTTGGTGGTGACGAGCGCACCCCAGTCCTCGCGCTCCACGCGGCGCACCGTCCGGGTCTCGCCGCGCACGGAGTTCACGTCATTCCACCGGAAGCTGTACCACTCCTCCGTGCCGCGCCGGAAGTCCGTCTCGGTGTCCTCGATCCGGAAGCTGCCCTGGTCGTTGGCGATCTCCAGGGTGGAGACGTTGGTGGCCAGGTCGCGGGTGACCCGCCAGTGGTGCCGGCCCGGCTGGGTCTCGGTGACCTCCAGGGGCGTGGCGGCCTCCGGCTCCCTGAAGGCCGGGAGCCGGGCGTCCTCGTCCCGGCGGGGGCGCACGGGGACCTTCAGGGTGCTGGCGCCGGTGGTCAGGGTGACCGTGGCCGGTTCCGGGGAGGGCCAGACCAGGGGCCAGTAGGAGGTCGAGATGGACAGCCGCAACCGGTGCCCGGCCGGGAAGGACTGGGCGATCCCGTTCAGCGGCACCGTGACCCGGTACTTCTTCCCGGGCTCCAGCGGTTGCGGGTCCTCGCTGCCGTCCCGGTGGGTCAGGTTGAGCAGCCCGTAGGTCACGCGGGTGGCCTCTCCGTCCGTGTTGACGTCCGAGAGCCGCACGGCCAGCATCGCCACCGGCTGGTCCGCGGACACCTCGAAGTGGCACTGCGGCTGACCCAGGATCTCCAGGTCCTCGGTCAGCGGCTTCGACTCGTAGAAGATCGCGCCGCCGTCCTCCTCACGCTGGTCGAAGGGCAGGTCCGGCACGGCGGCATAGGAGGCCCACTTGCCGGCGAACATGCCCACGCTCAGAGGTGACTTCAGCGCGACCTCGGCGCCGGGGCCGGCGTCGGGCCCCTCCGAGCCGACCGGCTCGAGGTGGTGGCCGCGCAGTGCGAACTCCCGGTCCTCGATCCCCGGGGCCGGCCAGCGGTCCTCCCCGACCCACCGGCCGGGACGGTCCTCGTAGGAGGCGGCTGGCGAGACGCTGTCCTGCATCCACACCCGCATCATCGGCTCGTCCATCACGCCGGTGTCCCGGCCCTTGAGCCAGTGGTCCCACCACCGCACGGTCTCCTGCAGGAAGCCGATGGCCGGGCCGGGGACGCCGATGTGCGGATACTTGTGACCCCAGGGCCCGATCAGTCCCTTGCGGGGCACGTCCAGGTTCTCCATCAGGCGGAACACGGCGTTGGTGTAGCCGTCGGCCCAGCCGCCGACCGCCATCACGGGGATCTGCACCTGGCTGTAGTCCTCGCACACGGAGGCCGTCTTCCAGTAGTCGTCCCGCCGCTGGTGCTCGAGCCAGGTCTCCAGCCACAGGCCGCTGCCGGCCAGCCGCTCGTGCCACATCTCCCGCCACCGTTCGCCGACGATCTGCGGATCCGGCGGCAGGCTGTTGAACGCGAACATGACCGTGGCCTCGGAGAGGTTGTCCGCCAGCAGGCAGCCTCCCATGTAGTGCATGTTGTCCACGTAGATGTCATCCGTGGCGGAGGCGCTGATGATGGCCTTGAGCGCCGGCGGGCGGCGGGCCGCGAGCTGCAGGCTGTTGAACCCGCCCCAGGAGATGCCCATCATGCCCACGCTGCCGTCACACCACGGCTGCTCGGCCAGCCAGGCGATGACGTCCTCCGCGTCCTCGTGCTCCTGGGTGCGGTACTCGTCCACCATGACGCCGTCCGAGTCGCCGCTGCCGCGCAGGTCCACGCGGGCGCAGACGTAGCCGTGGCCGGCCATGTAGGGGTGGTTCAGCTCGTCCCGGGCCCGGCTGCTGTCCCGCTTGCGGTAGGGGATGTACTCCAGCACAGCCGGGACGGGCTGCTGCTCCGCGTTGACGGGCATCCAGATCCGGGCCGCCAGCCGGGCGCCGTCCCGCATCGGGATGAACACGTTCTCGATGACCCGCACGTCATGCGGAAAATCGGTGATGGTCTTCATGGGGCTCCCTCCTAGGAGTTCGCGGTGGAGAACTCGAACGGCAGCTCCCGGGCGATCTGCGCGTGGAGCCGGCCGAGTTCCTCGTGGTTCTCGGCGCCGAGGTAGAACTTGGCGACCACGTAGCGGTAGCTGTCCTGGCCGGCCAGCTCGGAGAGCCGGTCCCCCTCCTGCAGCTGCAGGGTCAGCACCGTGCCGGGATGGCGTTCGGCCAGCGCGGCGATGTCCTCCTCCGAGGGCACCCGGGTGACCACGGCGTCCCCGTCATGGAAGACCATGCACTGCGCGGCCACCGCGAAATCGCCCTTCCGGTGCGGCATCCGCGGCTCCTGGCCCAGGGCGATGTCGATGGCGACCTCGTGGTTGGAGGCGCCGTCCACCTTGGCGAAGAGGTCGCTGTGGGACTGAGAGATCCGGGTGTTGACCTCGATCATCCAGAGCTGGTCCTGCTCCTCGTCCCACATGAACTCGGAGTTGAAGCAGCCGTTGTCGAAGCCCACGTGCTGGATGTACCGCTCGGTGGCCTCGATCATGCGCTGCTGCACCGACTCCGGCACGCTGCTGGCCGGGTAGTCGAGGCGGTCGAAGCTGGTGCCGTCGGCGTCCTTGTGCATGTCCAGCACCCCGTGGATGCGGACGGTGCCCCGGAAGGAGGTGCCCTCGGGGGCGGCCTGGGTGCCCTGCACGAACTGCTCGGCCAGGCAGGTGTTGCCGCCCCACCGCTGCATCTCCGGCGGCAGGTCCACGAGGGAGAGCGCCGCGTCGAAGGCGTCACCGATCTCCTCGATGTGTTCGCGCACCTCGGCGATGGCCTCGTGGAAGCCGGCCTCGTCCTCGATCTTGAACCCGAGGTTGGAGGAGTGTGCCTTGACCGGCTTCACCCAGAACGGGAACTCCAAGTCGATGGTGGACAGCGCGTCGTCGTCGAACGGGTCGAAGGCGGCGAAGCCGGGGACGCACTCGGGGATGCTGGCGCGCTGCTCCAGGCGGCTCCAGTACTTGTGCTCGCACTTCAGCACGCTCTCGAGCGAGGGGGCGGGCAGCCCGCGCTCGGCCGCCAGGATCGGCACCATGACGCTGACCGGGAAGTCCCAGTGGGCGATGATCGCATCCACCGTGCCGTCAAAGGCGTCGAGCTCCTTCCGGGCGTCGGCCAGGAGTTCCTCGAAGTCGATCTCCGCCGTCTCCACGAGCCGCTCGTAGTCCAGGACGTTGTGGAAGGCGAAGCGCTCCGCGCCCGTGACCGTCTCGAGTTCGTGCCGCTGGACCTCTGTCATGCCGAGGACGTGGATGTTCTTCTCTGCCAAGGGATCCGCCATTTCGTCGTCGAACAGCTCCGGACGAGCATGCGGCCCACCGTAAGCACGTTTCCGCGCGGACCACAACGTGAGGCCCGGACGTGGCGTGGCGGCGCTCAGTCCAGGAGATGCCGCCCGAGGGCTTGCAGCGGATCGTCCTCCGGCTGGGCCGCGTAGAGCAGGGCGAAGGTGGCGGCCCAGCCGCAGGCCCGGGCCCAGAGGGCCTCCTGCGCGGCGCCCGGGACCGGTCCCGGACTGCCGGCGGCGGCGGCGTGGGAGTCGTAGGCGGCCCGGAAGCGCCGCCGCCCCGAGGGTGAGAAGTGCAACAGTGCGGCGCCCAGGTCCGAGGCGGGATCCCCCGCGCACAGGTCGCCGAAATCGACCAGGACCACCGGACCGGGAGCCCCGGGGCCGACGTCGGCCAGCACGGTGTTGTTCGGGTGCGGATCCCCGTGGAGCCAGAGCGCGGGTCCGGCGTGGGGAGCCGCGGCCAGGGCGCCGGCCCAGGCGGCGTCGAGGCGGTCTCGCTGCCCGGCGCCGAGGTGATCCGCCCGAGCCTCCCGCCGCTGGGCGAAGCGCTCGGCGACGGCGGCCACGCCGACCCCGCGGAAGGCACTGGTGGGTGCCCCGGCGGGTGCCGGCCGGTGCAGTGCGTGCAGGATGGCGGCCAGTTCGGCCGCATACCGGTCGCGGACGCCGACGCCCACCTGGACGGCCGGGGTGCCCGCCACCCAGGGCACCACGGCCCAGCGGAACGGGAAGCCGCACCCGGGCACCCCGGTGCGGGCCGGCGTCGGGAGGGCGATGGTGCGGGCCCCCAGCTGACGGGCGAGGACGGGCAGCCAGGCGACCTCGCGGTCCAGGAGGCCCTCCGCCTGGGCGTGGCGCGGCAGGCGGAGGGCCAGGCGGTCCCCCAGCCGGACCATGGTGTTGTCCCAGCCGCGGACTGACTCGCGCAGGTCCAACCCGGCCAGGTCCGGATGCTGCTCCCCCAGCAGGGCGCGGACGAGCCCGTCCGTGACGACGGGCTCACCCTCCCGGCGCTGGTGCGGCACGGGGGCTACTCGCTGACGTCCAGCTGCTCCATCACGAGCTCGCGGACGCGGGCGGCGTCGGCCTGGCCGCGGGTGGCCTTCATGACCGGGCCGATGAGGGCGCCGATGGCCTGCAGCTTGCCGGCCCTGATCTTGTCCACCACGCCGGGGTTCTCGGCGATGGCCGCCTCGACCGCGGCGTTGAGGGCGCCGTCGTCGGAGACGACGGCCAGCGAGCGGGCCGCGACGATGGCCTTCGGAGAACCCTCGCCCTCGGCCACGAAGCCGAGGACCTGCTTGGCGATCTTGTCATTGATCGTCTTCTCGGCGATCAGGGCCTCGACCTCCACCACGTCGGCCGGGGTGACCCCCAACTCGGCGATGTCCTTCTCGGCGAGGTTGGCCAGGCGGGCGATCTCGCCCATCCACCACTTGCGGGCGGCGGAGGCGGGGGCGCCGGCCTCGATGGTCGCGGCGATCTCGTCCAGCACACCGGCGTTGACGACGTCCCGGAACTCCTCGTCCGAGAAGCCCCAGTCCGCCTTCAGGCGCTTGCGGCGCTCGGCCGGAGGCTCGGGCAGCTCGGCGCGCAGGCGCTCGATCCATTCCGCGTCGGTGTGGATCGGCACGAGGTCCGGCTCCGGGAAGTAGCGGTAGTCGTCCGCATCCGACTTCGGCCGGCCCGAGGTGGTGGTGCGGGTGGCCTCCTGCCAGTGGCGGGTCTCCTGGGTGATGGAACCTCCGGAGGACAGCACGGCGGCCTGGCGCTGGATCTCGAACGTCACCGCGTGGGCCACGGCCCGGGTGGAGTTGACGTTCTTGGTCTCGGTGCGGGTGCCGAACACGGTGGAGCCCTTCGGCATCAGCGACACGTTGGCGTCGCAGCGCACGTTGCCGCGCTCCATCCGGGCATCCGAGATGCCGAGGTTCTTGACGACGTCCCGGATCTGGGTGACGTAGGCCTTGGCGAGCTCGGGGGCGCGTTCGCCGGCTCCGGTGATCGGCTTGGTGACGATCTCCACCAGCGGCACGCCGGCGCGGTTGTAGTCCACCAGGGAGGAGGCGGCGTCCTGGATGCGACCGGAGGCCCCGCCCTGGTGCGTCAGCTTGCCGGCGTCCTCCTCCATGTGGGCGCGCTCGATCTCCACGCGGAAGACCGTGCCGTCCTCGAGCTCAACGTCCAGCCAGCCGTCATGGGCGATCGGGTCGTCGTACTGGGAGGTCTGGAAGTTCTTCGGGGTGTCCGGGTAGAAGTAGTTCTTCCGGGCGAAGCCGCAGACCTCCGCGATCTGGCAGTTCAGGGCCAGGCCGAGCTTGATGGAGTACTCCACCGCGGTCCCGTTGACCACGGGCAGCACGCCCGGCAGGCCGAGGTCCACCGGCGTGACAGACGTGTTCGGCTCGGCCCCGAAGCCGTTGGGGGCCGAGGAGAACATCTTGGTCTGGGTGTTGAGCTCCACGTGGACCTCGAAGCCGAGCACGGGGTCGTACTGGGCCATGGCCTCGTCGAACGTGAGCACCTCGTCGGTGACGGCGGCCATCAGTTCTCTCCTCCTGCAGTTGCGGTCACGGCGGCATTCCCGGCGCCGGCCGGTGCGGCGGCGCCCGAGGCCGCCAGGTCCGGGGCCTGGGCCCAGAACGGGGATCCCCAGGCCTTCTCGAGCCGGGACTCGAGTGCGGCGGCGGCGCGGTACATGGTGGCGTCGCCCCGGGCCGGGGCCAGGAACTGGAGGCCCACGGGCAGGCCCTCGGACAGCCCCGCTGGCACCGAGATGCCCGGGATGCCGGCCAGGTTGGCGGGGATCGTGGCGATGTCGTTGTTGTACATCGCCACCGGGTCGTCCAGCTTCTCCCCCAGCTTGAAGGCGGTGACCGGCGAGGTCGGCGAGATCAGCACGTCCACCTGCTCGAACGCGGCGGCGAAGTCGCGCTGGATCAGGGTGCGGACCTTCTGCGCGGAGCCGTAGTAGGCGTCGTAGTAGCCGGCCGAGAGCGCGTAGGTGCCCAGGATGATGCGGCGCTTGACCTCGTCGCCGAAGCCGGCCGCACGGGTGGCGCCCATGACCTGCTCGATGGTGCCACCGCCGTCCGGCACCACCCGATTGCCGAACCGCACGCCGTCGAACTTGGCGAGGTTGGAGGACACCTCCGAGGGCATGATCAGGTAGTAGGCGCCCAGGGCGTAGCGGAAGTGCGGGCAGGAGACCTCGGTGACCTCGGCCCCGGCGTCCTTCAGGACCTGCACCGACTCCTGGAAGCGGGCCAGCACGCCCTCCTGGAAGCCCTCGCCCTCGAGTTCGGCGATGATGCCGATGCGCAGGCCGGCGAGTTCGCCGTTGCGGGCGGCCTCGAGCAGTCCGTCCATGGGCTCGGGCAGGGACGTGGAGTCCTTGGGGTCGTGGCCTCCGATGAGCTCCTGCAGGGCGGCGGCATCGGTGACCGTGCGGGTCACCGGGCCCACCTGGTCCAGGGAGGAGGCCATCGCGATGACGCCGTAGCGGGACACCGCCCCGTAGGTGGGCTTGGCACCCACCGTGCCGGTGACGGCGCCGGGCTGGCGGATCGAGCCGCCGGTGTCCGTGCCGAGGGCCAGGGGGGCCATGAAGGCCGCCACCGCGGCGGCGGAGCCACCACCGGAGCCGCCCGGGGTGCGATCAAGGTCCCAGGGGTTGCGGGTGTCCCCGAACGCGGAGTGCTCGGTGGAGGAGCCCATGGCGAACTCGTCCAGGTTGGTCTTGCCGAGGATCGGCAGCTTCGCGGCACGGATCCTCTCCACCACGGTGGCGTCATAGGGGCTCATCCACCCCTCGAGCATCTTCGAGGCGGCGGTGGTGGGCTGGCCCACGGTGACGATGAGGTCCTTGACCGCGATCGGCACGCCGGCCAGCGGGTGCAGGCCCTGGGCCGCCGGGCCGCCGGCGGCGCGGATCGCGTCCACCTCGGCGGCGACGGCGAGCGCCTCCTCGGTGTTGACGTGCAGGAAGGCATGCACGCCGGTGCTCTGGCCGTCCAGCGGGCCATCCACGGCGGCGATGCGGTCCAGGTGGGCCTGGGTGAGCTCCACCGAGGTCACCTCGCCGGCCCGCAGCCGCTCGGCCATCTGCAGGGCGGTCAGCCGGATGAGTTCATGGTCCTTCAGCTCAGCCACGGCCGATCACTCCCCGTCCAGGATCGCGGGGACCTTGAACTGGCCGTCCTCGGCATCCGGTGCCATGGCGAGCGCCTGTTCCTGGGTCAGCATGCCGGAGGGCACATCCTCGCGGAACACGTTCCGCAGCGGGATCGGGTGGGACGTGGCGGGCACGTCCTGGCCGGCGGCCTCGCTGACGGAGGCGATGGCATCCATGATGACGTCGAGCTCCCCGGCCATCGTGGCCAGTTCGTTCTCGTCCATCCGGATGTGGGCCAGCCGCGCCAGGTGCGCGACGTCCTCACGGGTGATGGCGGACATGAATCTCCTGCGGTTGAAGCGGGATGGATGGTTCGGTCCCCCAGTCTAGTGCGGCGGCCGGCGACCACCGGATCCGGGCGGACTCAGACCGTGCGGAGGTAGACCCAGTACACCTGGTCCTCGCCGTCCGTGGGCTCCTGGCCGATGTCCGAGAGCCGCCAGTCCCGCTCGGGTACCCGCGTGAACCCCTCGGACTCGTAGAGCCGGTGTGCCCCGGTCATGGTCTTCATGGTGGTCAGCACCACGGCGCCCACGCCCTCGAGTTGTTCGGCCCGGTCGATCGTGGCTCGCACCAGCGCGCGCGCCACCCCGCGGCGCTGGACGCGCGGGTCCACCGCGAGCATGCGGAACTCCAGCTCTCCCTCGCGCGCGGTCTCGGACATCGGCATCCCCGGCAGGGTCAACACCACGGAACCGGCGACGACGGCGCCCTCCTCGGTCTGCACCTCGCCCACCAGCACCCGCGCCTGACGGGACCGGTGCGCCACGTCCTCGAGGTTCCCGATGTACTCGTCTGCCGGGTCGATGTGGCCGCCGTCCACATAGGAGGTCACCGTGAGGTGGGCGATGGCGGCGTGGTCTCGCTCCACGGCGTCCCGGACGGTGACGCCCTCCACCCGGGAGGCCGGCTCGGGCCAGTCGGCGGCGCGGAGGGCCGGATGCAGGTCGGCGGTGGGGTCGGCGTTGGTGGCGGTCTCAGGATCTTCAGGCGGCACGGCAGAGATCCTACGCCGCCCCGGGATGCCCGGGAGGGCGTCGTCGTGTAACTTATATAGCACACTAACTATTTTGATCGCTCCGGCCCCGTGGCGCGGCGGCGAGGACACCTGAGAGAGCGAGCACCATGAGCGGCAAGGCGTACTCCGTGACCTCCGACAGCACCGGCCTGGGCTTCGGCTTCCGGCTGCGCTGGCGACTGGCCTACATGGCCACCTACGTCACCGGCTCGGCCAGCCGGCAGGGCACCCTCGATCCGAGCGCGCAGTTGCGCAGGGACCGTGCCCAGCGGCTCCTGAAGGGCTACCAGGCCGAGGGCACCGAACCCCCGGCCGAGCTGACGCGGATCGCCCAGGGGTACTGACCGCGGGATGGTGGGCCGGGGTCAAGCGAGCCCTTTGGTCATCCAAGCGTCCGTCTCGGTCGCGGTCCGGAGCTGGCCGTCGTCGTCCAGGTATTCGTAGCTGACCGTGCTGGTCTCTCCAGTGGGCAGGTACCCCAGGCGCAGATAGAGCCGCCGGGCATCGTCGTTCTCGAGGCCGACCCGCAGGGTGACCCCGGTATGGCCCCGGGCCGCCCACCGCTCCATCTCCGCCATGAGGACTGAGCCGACGCCCTGGCCACGGAGGTCCGGCAGGACTCCGACGTTCTTGATCTCCGGCACGTCCCCGCAGGCCAGATCGGCCAGCCCCACGGGCCGGCCGCCCCGGAAGGCCACGAAGGTTACCGAAGTGCCATGGCGACTCCGCTCCAGGCAGGAGGGGACGACGTCGGCCCAGGAGGGCCGGGCGGAGGCGACGGCCTCGGCATTGTCCTCGCTGAGGAGCTGCACGGAGGTGCCGGCATTCATGCCTTCACCCTATGCGCCGCAGCAGGACCCGTGCTGGCCCTCCTCGCCCCGCCCAGGGCTTTCCACCTCCGCCGTCAACAGGGACACCGGGGTGCAGCAGGCATCCCCGCGCCAGGCCTCGACGCCTTCCCTGACGGCGAAGGCGGCGATCACCAGGGCGGCGAGCGGATCGGCCCAGGCCCAGCCCAGCAGGCTGTTCAGCAGCAGTCCGGCGAGGAGCACCGCCGAGAGCCAGGCGCAGATCAAGGTCTGCCGGGAATCCGCCACGGCGGAGGCGGAGCCCAGCTCCCGCCCGGTGCGCCGCTCGAACCAGGACAGGAGCGGCATGATGGCCAGGCTGACGGCCGCCAGGGTGATGCCCACCGGGGAGTGCTCCGGCTCGGCGGCGCCCAGCAGGGTCCGCACGGCGTCGACGGACACGAAGACCGCGAGTCCGAAGAAGGAGAAGACGATCAGCCGCAGGGCCACCCTCTCGCGGCGCCGCGGATCCGGGGCGGCGAACTGCCACGCCACGGCGGCAGCGGAGAGGACCTCGACGATGGAGTCGAGGCCGAAGCCGATCAGCGCCGAGGACGAGGCCACCGCCCCGGCGGACAACGCGACGACGGCCTCGATCACGTTGTAGGTGATGGTGGCGGCCACAATCCACCGGATGCGGCGGTGCAGTACGGCCCGCCGCTCCGCGGTGACCAGGGAGGCGGGCCGGGACGCGCTGAGCGGGGTGGTCATCGGCAGGTGCAGCCTTTCGGGGTGCAGCAGTTCGGGTCCACCGTCACGACCAGTTCCAGCAGATCACCCAGGGTGGATCCGATGCGTTGGTCGGCGAGCCGGTACCAGGTGCTACGGCCTTCGGAGGAACCTTCAACCAGTCCGCAACCGCGCAGGCACCTGAGCTGATTGGACATCGATTGACGGGACACGTCGAGCTGCTGAGCCAGGTCGGAGGGCCGGGCGGGGCCCTCACGCAGCGCCAGCAGGATGCGCGTGCGGGTTCCGTCCGAGAGGGCGTGGCCCAGCTGGGCCAGTGCGGTGGCATGGCTGCCGGTGACGGGGGTCATGGCGGAGACTGTACACGATCCGATGTACTACATGCTGCGGTCAGCCGAGCTCGAGCAGACCGCGCAGCGCCGCAAAGGCCTCCGGTACCACCGTGTAGTGTGCCCACTTGCCGCGCTGCTCGCGGATGAGCAGGCCGGCGTCGACCAGTTTCTTCATGTGGTGGCTGACGGTGGACTGACTGATGCCCAGCTCCTCCGTGAGATCGCACGCGCAGACCGCATCGCAGCCCTGCGCCGCCACGTGGGACAGCAGCCGCAGTCGCATCGGGTCGGCCAGCGCCTTGAACCGCTCCGCCGAACGCTGGGCGTCGTCCACGTCCAGCGGTCCCCTCGCCAGGGAGCAGCAGTCCTCACAAGGCCCGGCAGGGCTCTGGCGGTCACTGAGGGCGGGGACGTCCACAAGGTTCAAGGAGGTGGTCATGGCCATGTCCCCCATCTTACATTGACGTTCATCGATGTGTCCCGCTAGCCTTCATTTCGACCCTGATCGATATGAAAGCGGGCCGCACCGTGAGTTCCCCGAGTCCCACCACCACCGCGTCGGTGACCGACCGACCGCCGGTGGCCCGTCAGATGTCCTTCCTGGATCGCTGGCTTCCGGCCTGGATCCTGGTGGCCATGGCCGTGGGCCTGCTGATGGGCCGGTTCATCCCCGGCCTGAACACCACCCTGGAGGCGGTGACGATCGGCGAGGTCTCCCTGCCGATCGCCATCGGCCTGCTGGTGATGATGTACCCGGTGCTGGCCAAGGTCCGCTATGACGAGACCCACCGGGTCGCCGGGGACCGCCGGCTGATGGCCACCTCGCTCGTGCTGAACTGGCTCGTGGGCCCGGCCCTGATGTTCACCCTGGCCTGGCTGTTACTGCCGGACCTGCCCGAGTACCGCACCGGGCTGATCATCGTCGGCCTGGCCCGCTGCATCGCCATGGTCTTCATCTGGAACGACCTCGCCTGCGGTGACCGGGAGGCCGCCGCCGTGCTGGTCGCCATCAACTCCGTCTTCCAGGTCATCGCCTTCGGGGCCCTGGGATGGTTCTACCTGCAGGTGTTGCCCTCCTGGCTGGGGCTGCCGACCACCTCCACCGACTTCTCCGTCTGGGCGATCGTCCTCAGCGTCCTGGTCTTCCTCGGGGTCCCCCTGCTGGCCGGCTTCCTGACCCGCCACGTCGGCGAGAAGGCCAAGGGCCGCACCTGGTACGAGGAGACCTTCCTGCCGAGGATCGGCCCCTGGGCCCTCTACGGGCTGCTGTTCACCATCGTGCTGCTCTTCGCCCTGCAGGGCGAGGCCATCACGTCCAACCCTTGGGACGTGGCCCGCATCGCGCTTCCCCTGCTGGCCTACTTCGTGCTGATGTTCGGCATCTCCCTGCTGGCCTCCAAGGCCGTGGGCCTGAGCTACGCCAAGTCCACCACCGTGGCGTTCACCGCCGCCGGCAACAACTTCGAGCTGGCCATCGCCGTGGCCATCGGCACCTTCGGTGTCACCTCCGGCCAGGCCCTGGCCGGGGTGGTGGGTCCGCTCATCGAGGTCCCCGTGCTCGTCGGCCTCATCTACGTCTGCCTCTGGGCCGGCCGCCGGCTCTTCCCCGGCGACCCGACCGCACCCGCCTCCCCCTCCAGAGATCGGCTCCCCGCATGACCGCTGAACACCAGTCCACGCCCTCCGTGCTCTTCGTCTGCGTGCACAACGCCGGCCGCTCCCAGATGGCCGCGGCCTACCTGTCCCACCTGGCCGGAGACCGGATCCAGGTCCGCTCGGCCGGATCTCAGCCGGCGGACACCGTCAACCCGGCCGCCGTGGCCGCCATGGCCGAGGAAGGCATCGACATCGGCGCCAACCGCCCCCAGGTCCTCAGCACCGAGGCGGTGCAGGACTCCGACGTGGTCATCACCATGGGCTGCGGGGACGCCTGCTCGATCTTCCCGGGCAAGCGCTACGAGGATTGGCAGCTCGAAGACCCGGCCGGCCAGGGGCTGGAGGCCGTCCGGCCCATCCGCGACGACATCAAGGCCCGCATCGAGCAGCTCATCACCGAGCTGCTGCCCACCTGACTGGCCGGTCCACCCCTCATCACCGTGGCGGACGGGCCCGGTGCCGGGTGGTCGGGGTCAGTCCACGGGAGTGGCTCGGCGGATGACGGCCTTGGCCCGGTCATAGGTCTCGGCGTCCTTGGCCACGAAGTGCCCGTCCGCGGTGACCACGGTGGGCACGGTCTCGTTGCCCTGGTGGTACTGGCTGACGCGGGAGGCCGCCGCGGGATCGTCCCAGATGTTCACCCAATAGGGCACGTACCGCTCCTCGGAGCCCAGTTCACGGATGAGCCGGGCGCAGAACTGGCAGCCGGGACGCCAGTACACCACCACTCCCCCGGCGGCGAGGTGCTCGTCCACCCCGGAGACGGGCCGGGACTGCACCTGGGTGGTGGAGACGAAGCGCAGGGCGAAGAACAGCAGGATCGCCGCGGCCACGTAGTTCAGCGGGCCTCGGCCGATCAGCCCCCAGAAGGCGAAGAGCGCCCCGACCGCCAGCATCAGGGCGGGCAGGAACCACGGCTTGGAGAACAGCTGGCGCATGGGCTCAGTCTCCCACGGCGTTCTCCGGGGCCGGCCTCGGCAGGTACAGCTCGCCGGCCGCCCACGCCGGATCCAGCACCCCCGCCACCGTCCAGTCCGGGTGGTTCGCGCCGTCCCCGGAACCCGGCCGCCGCACCGGCACCCCGGCCTCCTCGGCGATGAGCGCGCCGGCGGCCCAGTCGTGCTCCTGGATCCCGAACTCGGCGTAGGCATCCAGCGTGCCGTCCGCCACCAGGCACAGGTCCAGTGCGGCCGCCCCGATCCGCCGGACGTCCCCGAAGTGGGGCATCAGCTCGGCCAGCGCCCGCAGCTGGAAGTCCCGGCGCTCCCCCGCATAGGCGAAGCCCGTGGCCAGCAGCCTGCCGGAGCGCCCCGCGATCGGCCCGTGGATTCGGACGGGATCTGCCGCTGCCCCGGGCCCGTCCACGGTGGAGAACGCGCCGCTGCCGGCCGCGGCGTACCAGCTCCGGCCCAGGGCGGGCGCGACGACGGCCCCCGCCAACCAGCGCAGGTCCCCGTCTGCGCTGCCCGCGGTATCAGCCGTGGCCTCCACCGGCCCCTCGACCGCCACCGAGGTGCAGAACTGCGGGATGCCCCGGATGAAGTTGGTGGTGCCGTCCAGCGGGTCGATCGACCAGCGGAAGCCCGAGGGGTTCGCCGGCTCGGTGTGCCCGTACTCCTCCCCGGAGATCGCGTCGTCCGGGCGGTACGCCGTGATGACCTCGCGCACGGCCTGCTCGGCCCGACGGTCGTAGTCCGTCACCCAATCCGAGCCCGAGGACTTGGTCTCGGCTCCGAGTGCGGCGCGCGTGGCCGGCGTCGGGCCCAGGGTCCTCTCGGCGAGCACCGCGGCACCGGCTCGGGCCGCGGCGCGGGCCACCGCGAGCAGTCCCTGGCTCACGACTCGTCCTCCCGCGCTTCCGCCTCCGGTTCCGGTTGAGGCGCCGGCGGCCCCTCGGCGAGCAGCGTCCGGAAGCCCTCCTCGTCCAGGACGGTGAGCCCGAGGGACTCGGCCTTGTCCAGCTTGGTGCCGGCGTTCTCCCCGGCCACCACGTAGTCGGTTTTCTTGGAGACCGAGCCGGAGGCCTTGCCGCCGCGGATGATGATGGCCTCCTTGGCGGAGTCACGGCTGAAGCCCTCGAGGGACCCGGTCACCACGATCGTCAACCCCTCCAGGGTGCGCGGGGTGTCCTCGTCCTGCTCGTCCTCCATCACCACGCCGGACGCGTGCCAGCGGTCGACGATGTCCCGGTGCCAGGGTTCGGCGAACCAGTCGATGACGGCCTCGGCGATGATCGGCCCGACCCCGTCCACGTCTGCCAGCCGTTGCTGGGCGGCGGCCCGGCCCTCGTCGGACTCCGATCCGCCGGCCCCCTCGGTGGCCAGCGCCTGGAGGGCCTGCAGGGAGCCGAACGCGGTGGCCAGGGAGCGGGCCGCCGTCGGGCCCACATGCCGGATGGACAGCGCGACGAGCACGCGCCACAGCGGCTGGGACTTCGCCTTGTGCAACTCCTGGAAGAGCCGGCGGGTGTTGGCCGTGGGCTCGGAGGGCTTCTTGGCGGTGCCCTGGGTCCAGAAGTAGGGCCTGAGCTCCCACTGGCCCGAGGGCATCGGCTTGCCCGTCTCCGGATCCTTGGTCCGCTTCTCGCGCCAGACCATGACCTCGCGCAGCCGGGACTGGAACGCGGACAGGTCGTCCGGATCGAAGGGGTCCTTCAGGTTCTTCTCGCGGCTGTCCGCCAGGTCGAAGAGCTCGGCGTCCTCCGTGATGACGCCGGGTCCCTCGGGGTGGACCGTGTGGCCGCTCTCGCCGTTCTCGGCCGGGTCCGGGCCGGGGCCGTTGGTCAGCCAGAGGGCGGCCTCCTCGCCCAGCGCCTCGATG
The DNA here is from genome assembly GCF_031432995.1 of Citricoccus sp. I39-566. Classification (GTDB taxonomy): domain Bacteria; phylum Actinomycetota; class Actinomycetes; order Actinomycetales; family Micrococcaceae; genus Citricoccus; species Citricoccus nitrophenolicus_A. The sequence continues at coordinate 1,694,583 of NZ_CP133842.1, read as the reverse complement.
TCGAAGGCCCCGCGGGAGGCTGCGTGCTCGATCCGGCCGGTGAGCTGGGCCGGGCAGGAGCGGGCGTTGGGGCAGCGCAGGTCCACGTCCCCCTCCTTGGCGGGGGCCAGGGCGGTGCCGCAGGACGGGCAGTCGGAGGGCATGGTGAAGGGGTAGAGATCTGCGCCGGGGCCATCGCCGACCGTCCTGCCCTCCCGCAGCGGCATCACGGGGCCGACGATCTCCGGGATGACGTCCCCGGCCTTGCGCAGCACCACGGTGTCCCCGATCAGCACGCCCTTGGCCTGGACCACGTCCTGGTTGTGCAGGGTGGCCATGGAGACGGTGGACCCTGCGACGAGGACGGGCTCCATCACGGCGTAGGGGGTCACGCGCCCGGTGCGGCCGACGTTGACCCTGATGTCCAGCAGGCGCGTGTGGACCTCCTCCGGCGGGTACTTGTAGGCCGCCGACCAGCGGGGCACCCGCGAGGTGTGGCCCAGTGCCCGCTGCAGGGCGAACGAGTCCACCTTGACGACGATGCCGTCGATCTCATGGACCAGGCCGTGACGCTGGGCCCCGTTGTCCTCGATGAACTGCAGGATGCCGCCGTCGCCGTGCTTGCCGTCCTTGCCGCCCGCGCCCTCGAGGGAATCCACGATCCTGGTGTACGGGCTGGTGGGCAGGCCCCACTCGGCGAGGAGCTGATAGGTCTCGTGCTGGGACTCGGCCTGCAGGCCGGTGTGGGCGCCGATGCCGTGCACGAACATGCTCAGCGGGCGCTTGGCCGTCTCGGCCGGGTCCTTCTGCCGGAGGGAGCCCGCCGCGGAATTGCGGGGGTTGGCGAAGGGGTCCAGTCCCTGTTCGACCCGCTGTTCGTTGAAGGCGCGGAAATCCGCGCTGGGCATGAAGATCTCGCCGCGGACCTCCATCTCGTCCGGCCAGCCGGAGCCGGCGAGCTGCTGCGGGATGTCCCGGATGGTCATCACGTTGTGGGTGACGTCCTCCCCCGTGGTGCCGTCCCCGCGCGTGGCGGCTCGGACGAGCTTCCCCTCACGGTAGAGGAGATTCACGGCCAGTCCGTCGATCTTGACCTCCACGAGCCAGCGGATGCCCTTCTCGGCGGCGCCGGGGGCGATGGCCTCGATGGACGCCGAGGTCTTCTCGTACCAGGCGCGCAGCTCCTCGATGGAGAAGAGGTCGTCCAGGGAGTACATGCGGGCCAGGTGCGTGACCGGGGCGAAGGCCGTGGAGACCTCGCCGCCGACCTCTTGGGTGGGCGAGTCGTTGGAGACGATCTCCGGGTGCAGCGCCTCGAGGTCCTCGAGACGGCGGTAGAGGGCGTCGTACTCGGCATCCGAGACCTCGGGGGCGTCGTTCTGGTAATACGCCGTGCGGTGCCGGCGGACCTCGTCCTGGAGGTGCTCGTACTGCTCCCGCAGCGCCTCCGGGGGGATGTCGCCGGCGCCGGGCTGGACGGCTGAATCGACGTGGGGATCGACGCCCGGATCCCCGGGGCTGGTCTGCTCGGTGCTCACCGGTCCAGCCTAGCCCCGGGCACGCCCGCCGGTCTCCGTGGCCTATGCTCGACAGCCTATGAGCAGAGGGAGATGAGGGATATGGACGGCAGGTTCTCCGGGGACGCCCTACGGGTCGCCTCGATTCCCTACAACCAGGTGTACATCCGCCACCTCGAGGCGGTGGAGGGGGAACGACCGACCCGCGTCCGCCGGCTGCCGGACCCGGACCCCGCGGGCGGGAGCAGGTTCACGCAGTCCGGGTGGTGGCCCCTGCCATGCTCTCGGCGCAGTGGGTGGCGCAGCACCACACCGACTTCGACCTCATGCACGTCCACTTCGGGTTCGACGCCGTCTCCCCCGCCGACCTGGCGGCCTTGATCGACGAGCTGCGCCGTCACGGCAAGCCGCTGGTCTACACCGCGCACGACCTGCGCAACCCACACCACCGGGACCCGCAGGCACACGACGCTCAATTGGACCTGCTGGTCCCGGCCGCGGACCGGGTGATCACGCTGACGCAGGGCGCCGCCACGGAGATCCGCCGGCGCTGGGGCGTGGACGCGATCGTCCTGCCGCACCCCCACGTCGTCGACTTCCCGACCATGGAGAGGCTGCAGGGCCGTCGGCTCCGCATGGGGACCGGCCCCGAGCCGCCCTCGGCGTCCCCTCCTTTCCGCATCGGCGTCCACCTGAAGAGCCTCCGGGAGAACATGGATCCCGGGATCGTGGAGCCGCTGGCCGCCGCGGTGTCAGGCCTCGGACCTGCCGAACTGGTGGTCAACCTCCACCGCGAGGTCCTCGACCCCGGGTCCACGGACTACCGGGCCGACCTCGACGCGCTGCTGCGCGGCGGGCACGCGGACGGGCGGTGGGTCCTGGACGTCCACGACTACTACGACGAGCGGGCCTTCTTCGGCTACCTGGCCTCGCTGGATGTCTCGGTGCTGCCCTACCGCTTCGGCACCCACTCCGGGTGGCTCGAGGCATGCCGCGACGTGGGGACCTCGGTCATCGCCCCCAGCTGCGGCCACTACCGGGACCAGCACCCCTCCGTCGTCGAGTACGCCCACGACGAGCGTGGACTGGACGCGGCCTCGTTGCGCGACGCCGTGCACCTCCTGTACCGCCACCGTCCGTGGCCCGCACCATCCGTCGCCGAGCGGAAGGCCCAGCGGCGGGACCTGGCCGCGGAGCACGAGCGCCTCTACGAGGCGGTCCTGGCCTCCCGATCCGTGGACGCCGTCCAGGGGTGAGGTCCGGGGGCCGCGTCAGCTGACGGCGCCGACGCCGAGCACCTTGCCCGCGGAGTCCAGGGCCTGGACGGCGGTGTAGGGGGCGTCGGCGGCATCCGCGGGGACCGGGATGGCGGTCTCGAAGCCGTCCCGGTCCACCGTGACCCGTTCGGTGGCGCCGGACTCGTCGTCGCCGGCCACCAGCCGCCACCGGTCCACCTCGGTGGCGCCGTTCCAGGAGACGAAGGCGACCGGGCCGCCGTCGTTCTCCTCGCCACCGTCCTGGACCACCACGTCCGGGTCCGTCGCCGGGTGGCCCACCCAGTCGGCCTTGTAGGCGCGGTAGCTGCCCCCACCGCCCTCGAAGTCGTCCCCCATGCACTCATCGCCGTGGCAGACGTCGTAGATGAGCACGCCGGCGGGCGTGTACTCGGAGTAGTGGGGGCGGGCGCCCCAGCCGATCAGCATGTTCCCGTCGGCCAGCTGCTGGGCGTTGGCCATGGAGCCGGCCACGCGCTCGGCGGGCGGAAGGTACTCGGCGGCCACCTCCGCGGTCATCGCCCGCTCGTCCAGTCTCAGGCGCAGCCCGCGGGAGGACTCGTCGTCGTCACCGCCGTGGGCGTGGTTGTCCAGCAGGGTCAGGGTGCCGTCCGGCGCCCGGTGGGCATCGTGCTGCCACGTGAAGGCTGCGCCGTCCGCCGACTCGAAGTCGCTGACCGAGCCGCCCAGCGTCCAGTCCACCGCGCCGGTGGCGCGGTCCAGCCGGTACACCGCGTGGGTGTGCCTCGCGGAGACCAGGAGGGAGCCGTCGTGGTCCTCCGTGATCGAGTTGATGTGGAAGTAGTCGAAGGGCTCCTGTTGGGTGCCCAGTTCGGCCGCCTCCTCGCCGTCCTCGGCTTCCTCGGCCTCCCGTGCGACCTCGTCCCGCTCCTCGGCGAAGTCGAGCATGGTCTGGTTGAGGGGCACGTGGTCGAGGGCGCTCCATTCGAAGAGCACTTCACCGGTCGCGATGTCGATCTCCTGGATCACGGCGTCCTGGACGTGGCCGTCCTCGGGGCCGCCCAGCCCACTGAGGTCGGCCTCGGCCGGCTCGTACGCGGCCAGCAGCATCGTGCCGTCCTGCGTGATGGTGGAGTCGTGGAAGTCGGCCTGCCCCGGCCGCAGGGAGCCTCCGGTCGTCACCCGGGCGACCTCATCATAGGAGCCGTCCCGGAGGATGAACTCCCCGTTCCCCATGCCGCCGTCGCTGGTGCCCTCATAGACCGTGAGCACCGGCTCGCCCCGGTACTCCTGGACCCGCAGGTCGAAGGAGTTGTCCCCGGGGTCGTCGTCCTCCGCCGGGTCCATCCACACGAGCTCCCCGGAGGCGTCGAGGATGATCGAGCCGTCCTGAGGCGTCTCCGAGCCGTAGTTCGGGGTCAGGAAGATGAGTTCGTCCGCGTCACCGTGGTGCTCCGACCAGGCCGGCCCGTGAGTGATCGTCACGGCCGGGGGCATCAGGTCCGGACGGCTGACGAACTGCTGGTGCGGAATCGGTTGCGTTCCCGACCCTCCGTCCCCTGCCGGGCTGCAGGCGGACGCGGCCAGGAGCACGGCTCCCGAGAAGGCGCCCGTGAGCCACCGGAAGACCGCCCTGTGGCGTGGTCCTTCCCTCTCGCGCATGGCTCAGGCCTACCGTACCGGCCTGGAGACCGCAAGACCTCGCCCTTGAACCCGCCGGCCTGGGCTGTTCAGCTCCCGCCCGCCGCTTCCGAGTTGCCGTGCGGGTCCGGTGGCGGGGCAGTGCCGGTACGGTGCTCGGCGTGGGACAGGGCCTCGGCCAGCAGGCGGTTCACGTGAGCATCCGTCGCCCGGTAGTACGCGTAGGTGCCCTCGCGCCGACTGTGCACCAGCCCCGCCAGGCGCAGCTTGGACAGGTGCTGGCTCACTGCCGTGGATGAGGCCCCGACCAGCTCCGCCAGGGAGCTCACGTTGGACTCCCCCTCGAACAATGCCCAGAGAATTTTGACCCGCGTCGGATCGGAGAGCATGTGGAAGGTCTCAGCCGCAATCCGGGCATGCTCGTCATCGGGGGTGGGGTGAACCAACTGGCCATGCACAGGCCCATCCTACCCCTGTGTTGTTACCTGCATAGATGCGCAGGTACGATTCCCTGGTGAATCCTCCCCAGCGTTCCCGCAGACCGGGCGGCGCGCACCACGTGCCGCATGACCATGACCACCACGACGTCAGCCGTCACCTCCCGGGGCACGGCCACAGGGGTGCCTGGGCACGGGTCAGACACGCCCTGATGCCCCACAGCCACGACCACACCGAGGCGATCCAGACCGCAGAACAGGCCAGCTCCCTCGGGATCCGGGCCGCGTGGCTCAGCCTGGCCGGGATGGGCGGGACCGCGCTGCTGCAGATCGTCATCGTCTGGCTCTCCGGATCGGTGGCCCTGCTGGCCGACACACTGCACAACCTGGGGCATCTGGCCACAACGATCCCGCTGATCATCGCCTTCCGGCTCGGCCGCCGTGCCCCGACCCGGCGTTACAGCTACGGGTACCGCCGGGCCGAGGATCTGGTGGGCCTGCTGATCGGGGCCGTGGTCGCCCTCTCCGCTGCACTGATCGTCTGGGAGTCCGTCCGGGCTCTGACCGTGCCGCGGGACATGACGCACCTGGGCTGGGTCCTGGCCGCCGCTCTCGTCGGGGCCGCCGGCAATGAGGTCGTGGCCGTCTACCGCATCCGCGCCGGGCGACGCATCGGCTCCGCCGCACTGGTCGCCGAGGGCCAACACGCCCGTACCGACGCCCTGACTTCCTTGGCCGTGGTCCTCGGGGTGATCGGCGCTTGGCTCGGTCTGCCGTGGGTCGACCCGCTCGTCGGCCTGGCCATCGCCGCGGTCGTCGTCGCGGTACTGATCGGTTCCATGCGCACGGTGCTGCGGCGCCTCATGGACGGCATCGACCCCGGCACCCTGGACCAGGTGGAGGAGACCGCGGCAGCCGTGTCCGGCGTGGTGGCCGTGCATCGGGCGCGGGCGCGCTGGAGCGGCCACCACCTCGAAGCCGACCTTGACATCTGCGTGGACAGGGCCCTGACCGTCGAGGCCGGCCACCGCATCGCCGACACGGTCGAGACCAGCCTGCGCCAGAGCGTCCCCCACCTGCAACGGGCCACGATCCACGTCATGCCAGCGACCTCAGGGGTGACCCCCTGACTCGGCGGGCCCACCACGGGATGCTCATGGGCGCGGGTCTTCACGTGACCTTCACCGATGAGCTCTTCAGCCGTCCGGCAGCCGCGGCCTACGGTCGATGACAGGCGGACCGGGTCTGGCCGGTTCGTGTGGCAGATATCGATGAAGGAGGAGACTATGACGCATCATGTGAGTTCGATGCTGGAGACGTACCCGAAGGATGTGGGGAACATTGACCGGCAGAAGTTGGCCGAGTGCATCGAGGCCTGTTTCGAGTGCGCACAGACCTGTACCGCATGTGCGGACGCCTGTCTGGCCGAGGACATGGTGGCCGAGCTGACCCGGTGCATTCGGCTGAACCTGGACTGCGCAGACATCTGCGCCGCCTCGGGCCGGGTGCTGTCCCGGCAGACCGGCAACAATGCCGAGGTCACCCGTGCCCTGTTGGAGGCTTGCCGCGACGCGTGCAAGGCATGCGGCGATGAGTGCGAGAAGCATGGGGAGATGCATGAGCACTGCGAGGTGTGTGCCGAGGCGTGCCGACGCTGCGAGCAGGCCTGCACCGAGCTGCTGGCCTCCCTCGGCTGAGACATTGTCGGTCCGCCATGGACCGGTCGGCCTCGAGGAGATACCCCAGGTGAACTCGACTGATCAAGAACGGTGCCTGCCCCGCGTCCTGGACGCGGGGCAGGCACCGTTCCGGGTAGGTTCACCGGGCGGGTTGGATCTCACTGTCGACGACCCACTGGTGGTTGGTCATCTGAATGCCGTCCATCGTCAGGTCGACCATGTAGACCGTCTCGTCGGTCGAGCTCTCGATCGTGGCCTCGGCCCCCTGCATGCCCGCCATGTGCTCGGCCTCCAGGACGACCTGCGTGCCCGACTCCAGAGGCGGCTCCGCGGGGTCCTGGAGTTCCTCGTGGACGACCCACCTGTGGTCGACGACGGGCTCGCCGCCGGTGGTGGGCGTGTAGGTCACGGAGTAGGCCGTGGTGTCGAAGGCCCCGGTGATGGTCGCCTCGGCCCCCTGCATGCCGGGCATGTGGTCGGCGGTGAGGGTCACCGTGGTGCCGACGGGGTACGCGGGCCCGGCTGCCGGCTCGATCCCCGCAGGCGGAGGGCCGCCGTCGGGATGGTGGTGCATCCCCCCGCCGTTCATTCCCTCGGAAGCCGAGCCGGTGGAGGACGGTGAGGCCGCTGCGCTGGCGGTCCCGGTGCTGGTCGCCGAAGCCGAGGTGGACGCGTCGGGGTCCTCGGCGGTGCCGCCGCAGGCGGTCAGTGCCAGGGCGGCGGTCAGGGCCAGACCGGTCAGGGTGGTGGTGCGCTTCATGGTGTCTCTCTCCTCAGTGTGGGGGAATCTCGGGTCAGAGGATGGATGGCAGGGCTTCCCGTTCCGCGGTGCGCCGGTCCTGGTCGCTGATCGTGGCGAGGCGGGACGGGTCGAGGTCGATGCGGCGCAACAGCTGGGCGTTGAGGGCCACCACGATGGTGGACAGGGACATCAGTACCGCGCCGACGGCCGGGGAGAGCACGAAGCCGATCGGGGCGAGCACACCGGCGGCCAGCGGCACGGAGATGACGTTGTAGCCGGCGGCCCAGACCAGGTTCTGGATCATCTTGCGGTAGCTGACCCGGGAGAGTTCGATCATGGACAGCACGGCCCGCGGATCGCTGCCGGCCAGCACGACGCCGGCCGATTCCATGGCCACGTCGGTGCCGGCTCCGATGGCGATGCCTACCTCGGCGCGGGTCAGGGCCGGGGCATCGTTCACGCCGTCGCCAACCATGGCCACGCTGAGCCCGCGGGACTGCAGGGCGGTGACCTTGGTGTCCTTGTCCTGGGGTAGGACCTCGGCGAAGACCTCGTCGATGCCCAGCTCCCTCCCCACGGTCTGGGCGACCTGAGTCGCGTCACCGGTGATCAGCGCGACCTTCACACCGCGGTCCTGCAGCGCCTTCACCGTGGCCCGGGACTCGGGGCGGACCCGGTCCTCCAGTGCCAAGGCACCGATGACCTGCCCGTCCCGGAGGACGTGCAGCACCCCGGCGCCGCGCTGCACCCAGCCGTCGACGTCGGCCTGCACCTGATCGGGCATGGACAGTCCCAGCTCGCGCAGCATATTCGGCCCGCCGACCATCACCTCGGTGCCGTCCACGGTGGCGCGGACCCCGCGGCCAGCCGCCGAGGAGAAGTCGGTACCGCGCAGCCCCAGGACCGAAGCCTCGGGGTGGTGGGCCGCGGCGAAGACGATGGCCCGGGCGACCGGGTGCTCGCTGTCGGCCTCAGCCGCCGCTGCCAGTCCCAGCAGCTGCGCCTCGGAGGTCCCGGGCGCGGGAGCGGTACCCGTGACGGCGTGGGCGCCCTCGGTCAGGGTGCCGGTCTTGTCGAAGAGCACGACGTCGACGGTTCGCATTCTCTCCAGTGCGAGCCGGTCCTTGATCAGGACCCCGGCCTTGGCCGCGCGTTCGGTGGAGAGGGCGATGACCAGAGGAATGGCCAGACCCAGGGCGTGGGGACAGGCGATGACCAGCACGGTCACGGTACGCACCACGGCCTCGTCCGGGGTGCCGAGTGCTGTCCAGACGATGGCGGTAATGATGCCGGCACCCAGGGCGAACCAGAACAGCAGCGCCGCGGCTCGGTCGGCCAGCGCCTGGGCCCGGGAGGACGAGCCCTGGGCGTCGGCGACCATGCGCTGGATCCCGGCCAGGGCAGTATCCGCCCCGACCGCGTTGATCCGGACGCGGACGGTGTTGTCGGTGGCCACGGTCCCCGCCACCACGGTGTCCCCGGTGCCCCGTTCCACGGCCTGGGACTCGCCGGTGATCATCGACTCGTCGAATGCGGCGCTGCCTTGAATGATCTGTCCGTCGGCCGGGACCCGCGCGCCCGAACGGACCAGGACGGTGTCCCCGACGGCCAACTCGGCGATCGGCACCTCAACGGGCGCGCCGCCGTCGTCAGGGATCTTCTCGGCCTCGTCCGGCAGCAGCTCGGCCAGGGCATCCAGGGCGGAGGAGGCCGCGCCGAGGGCGCGCATCTCCATCCAGTGGCCCAGCAGCATGATCGTCACCAGCAGGGCAAGCTCCCACCAGAAGTCCAGCTCGAAGCCGCCGACGCCCAGGGAGGTGACCAGGGACGCGAAGAACGCCACGGTGATGGCCATCGCGATGAGCAGCATCATGCCCGGTTGCCGGGACTTCAGCTCGCTGAGCCCACCCTTGAGGAAGGGAGCGCCGCCGTAGACGAAGATGACCGTACCCAGCACCGGGGAAATCCAGTCTGAGCCGGGGAACTGCGGGAGGTGGTAGCCCAGTAGGTCAGCGACCATCGGGCTGAAGATGACCACCGGGACCGAGAGCACCAGGGACCACCAGAAGCGGTGCTTGAACATCGCCACGCTGTGCCCTGCATGGTCTCCGTGGTCGTGGACCTGGCGTTCCGCGTCCACGGCCGAATGCACGTGCCCCTGCGGCATCGCCTGGCCGTGCGTGTCAGCATCGGCATGATCGGCGTGGTCCGGCCCCAGGTCACGGGGTTCAGCGGTCATGATCAGCTCCTTCGATCGGATCCGGCGCAGAGGGCCGTCTGGGTGCCACCTCACCCTCCAGTTCTATACCCCTGGGGGGTATTTGGCAACGCGGTCGGACCTAGGCCCTTCGGGCCTGCTCCAGTCTTCTCTCGGGTCGGCAGCTCCAGGGTGAAGACCGCACCGTGTCCTGGTCCGGGCGAGGTAGCAGTCAGTGTCCCGCCGTGGGCTTCGGCCAGCACCCGGGAGATGGTCAGCCCGATCCCGGAGCCGCCGTGGTCCCGGTCCCGGGCGGTGTCCCCCCGGTAGAAGCGCTCGAAGAGGTGGGGCAGGTGCTCGGCGCCGATGCCGGAGCCGGAGTCTTCCACGCTGATGGTCACCTGCCTTCGGGGGCCGGCGCAGGTGCTGAGGGTCACCGTCCCGGCCGGCGGCGTGTGACGCAGCGCGTTGGTCAGCAGGTTGGATAGGATCTGCCCGATGCGTTGGCGGTCCACGTCCACGACGCCGGCCGCGGGATCGTAGCGGACCTGCAGGGTGACGCCCTGGGCGGCGAAGGCCTCACGGTGGGTATCGGCGGCAGTGTCGAGCAGCCCGGCCACCGGTCCTTCAGTCCGGTCCAGGTCGAGCCGGCCCTCCTCGGCGCGGGAGACCTCATTGATGTCCTCGACCAGTCGCGTCAGCCGCCGCAGGTGCTCATCCATGACCTGGCTGGTGGCTTCGTCCCAGTGCGTCACCCCGTCCTGGAGGGCATCTACGTAGACGGTGAGCACCGAAACCGGGGTGCGCATCTCGTGAGCCAGATCCGAGAGCATCCGGCGTCGGGTGTGCTCGGTGCGCTCCAGGCGGTCTGCCATGGTGTTGAAGGCCTCGGCGAGTTCGTCGACCTCAGTCCCGGCGCCCAGTTCCGGGACCCGGGAATCGTCACGACCCCGGGCCATGGCCTTCACAGCCTGCGTCAGGGTTCCCAAGGGCTGCCGGAGTCGGCGGGTGAGGAACACGGTCACCGCCAGGGTGCAGGCCAGCGCGGTGCCCAGGGCCGCTGCCAGGGTGACCAGGCCGGTGTCCCGGTAGGCCTGCTCCACGTGCAGCATTTCGGTGGAGTGCTCAACCAGTCCGGCCATCACCAGGTGGTCGTGGAAGATCTGCGGGCCCACCCACGAGGCCACCAGAACCGCGGCCGCCAGCGAGGCAGCGACGACAAACACCTGCGCGGTGAAGAATCGGGCCGCCAGGCCTCCGGATGGCCGGAGACTCATCGAGCGGCCATCCGATAGCCGACCCCACGCACGGTGTCGATGTGCTCCCCCGACCGGATGCCTGGTGCGTTGCCGAGCTTGCGCCGCAGGTGGGCGATGTGCACGTCCACCAGCCGTTCATCGCCCACCCATCCAGGGCTCCAGACGATATCGATGAGCTGGCGGCGGGTCAGCACCTGATGAGGACGCATGGCCAGGACTGCCAGCAGCTCGAACTCAGTGCGGGTCAGCGCCACGGGTTCCCCGGCCACCCTGGCCTCGCGACCGGCCACATCCACCTCCAGTTCCCCGAACACCCGGGCCGGTTCCATTCCGGTGACCGCGGCGCGGGGTCGGCGCAGGACCACACCCACCCGGGCCACCAGTTCCCGCACGCTGAAGGGCTTGGTGATGTAGTCATCGGCCCCGGCGGCCAGACCGGCCAGCTTGTTCGGCTCGTCCCCACGGGCGGTGAGCATGAGCACGTAGCAATCGGAGAACCCTCGGACCTGGCGGCACACCTCGATCCCGTCCAGCCCAGGCAGGCCTAGATCCAACACCATGACATCCGGCACGATGCTCCGCACCGCCTCCAGTGCGGAGGGGCCATCATGGGCGACCTTGGCCGCATAACCGGCGCGGGACAGGTAGGTGGCGACCATCACCGCCAGCGGCTTCTCGTCATCGACCACGAGCACTCGTCCCACCGGTCCAGGGGCAGCCACGTCAGCATCCATGCCCCCAGTGTGGCCCGCCACGAGGGGTTCCCGACCACCCCGCCACCGGAATGCCGGGAATCTTCGCGAAATCTTCAACCCGCCTGGTCTGGTGCCCTCCGAGACCTCCGGAGAATGGAATGAGGCCTCACCGTGTCGGTAGGGCGGAAAGGACCCATGACCACCCTGACCCGTAGAGACCTGATGATCGGAGGCCTGGGCCTCCTCGGGGCCGCAGCCCTGACGGCCTGCACCCCGCGGACCCCGCCCGCCGTCCCGGTACCGTCCAGCACCTCGACCGCCGCTGCAGACGCGTCCGGCTTCCTGTCCAGACATGACCTGACAGGAATGGACGCCGTGGACATCGTCGATCACCTCGACCAGATGCCGGTGGCCGAACGCCCGACCGACTTGCTGGCCTCGGTACGCGCAGATCACCTCTTGCTCGCCGACGCGGAGCAGGAGCTGGCGATCCCGCTCCCGCAGGACCGGTTCTACCTGTCGCTGGCCCCCTATCTCGACCAGACCCACGAGTGTTTTCACCACTCCCTCACCACCTGCCAGGGCGAACTGGCCGACGAACAGATCGCGGTACGCATCCTCGACGAGGTCACCGGTGAAGCTCTCGCCGACGGGCAACGCACCACCTTCGACAACGGCTTCGTCGGTTTCTGGCTCCCCCCAGGCATCAGCGGCACCATGGACATCACCTACGACAGGTTCAGCAGCCAGGGCGCCTTCTCCACCCACGACGAGGCGGCCACCTGCCTCACCACCATCCAGCTCACCGACAGCAGATCGGCTGGTGACTCGCTGACGTGATCGATCCAGATTTGACCGGAGTCGGATAGATGATGCCGGCAGCAACGTGCTGCCCTGCGGGCACGTGCCAGGGAAGAAAGGCCGCGTTGATGGGTTCCACCGGCGTGGTGCACGCGATGGCCGAGGCCAGTAGGATGATATCATCCCGCTTTTCATCGAACCACGGAGTACGTGAATCCGCGCATGAGCCGCTCTCTGCCAGGCACCGGGTCGCCCGACGACCCGGGCGACAGTTGTTGCCCCTCGTCCATTCCCTCTCTCTCAGCCCCGCAGCGTCGCGTTGACGCCGACTGCGCCGGTGCGGTTAGGGGGCGGCCATGATTGAAGCCGTCCTGCTGTTGCTGGGGGGCATCGTGGTCATCGGGGTGATCATCGCGGCCAACGGGTACTTCGTGGCCCAGGAGTTCGCCTACATGTCGGTGGATCGGGTCCGGTTGCAGGCACGCGCCAAGGCCGGGGACGCCGCGGCCGAGAGTGCCCTGAAGATCACCCGGCGCACCTCGTTCATGCTCTCCGGAGCCCAATTGGGCATCACTGTCACCGGCCTGCTGGTCGGCTACGTCGCCGAGCCGATGGTGGGCCAGTCCCTGGGCGTGCTGCTCGGCGGGATCGGGATTCCCCCGGAAGTGAGCATCTCGGTCTCCACGGTGCTGGCCCTGGCCCTGGCCACCGTGGTGCAGATGATCTTCGGCGAGCTGTACCCGAAGAACCTGGCCATCGCCAACCCCGAGCCCATGGCGCGGGCCCTGGCCCGGTCCACCCGGGTGTACCTGGCCGTGTTCGGATGGATGATCGTCGTGTTCGACAAGTCCGCCAACGGCCTGCTGCGGATGCTGCGGATCGAGCCGGTCCATGACGTCGACACCACGGCCACCGCCGAGGACCTGGACCGGATCGTGGCCGACTCCCGCGAGAGCGGGGACCTGCCCGAAGAGTTTTCCGTGCTGATCGACCGGGTGCTGGACTTCCCCGACCAGGACGTCGAACACGCCATGATCCCGCGATCGCAGGTGGGCATCGTGACCACCGAGACCACGATCGCTGACGTCAGGGTCCTCATGGCCCGGGAACACACCCGGTATCCCGTGATCTCCGCCGAGCATGAGCCGGTCGGGGTGGTCCACCTGACCGAGGTGCTGAAGCGGCCGGCCGAGGACACGGCAGCGGTCAGTTCCATCATGCGCCAGCCGTTGCTGGTGCCGACGCTGATGCCCCTGCCGGACGCCCTGAGGGAACTGGCGCGCACCCGCAACGAGCTGGCCTGCGTGATCGACGAGTACGGCGGATTCGCCGGGGTGATCACCGTGGAGGACCTGGCTGAGGAACTCGTCGGTGAACTCAGCGACGAGCACGATCCGGCCCCGGCGCGGGAGATCGTCGCCGAAGGGGATGGTGCCTGGCGGATGGCAGGTGATGTCCACGTGGACGAGCTGGAGCGCGCCGTGGGATACCCCCTGCCGGACGGGGATTTCGAGACCGTCTCCGGACTGGTCATCGCCGAACTCGGCGAGCTGCCCCGGCCCGGACAGGCCGTGGCCATCGAACTGCCCGGCGACCCCCGGGATTTCGGACTCGAGGAGCCCGTGCGCCGACACCTGCGCGTGGAGGTCGTCGAAGTGACCCGGCACGTGCCAAGCGACCTGGTGGTCCGGCTCCTGCAGGACACCGACGGCCCCGATGGCTTCGAGGAACAACCCCGGGATTCCGGCACGGGCCGTGACCTGGCGGAGGAGGACCGATGAGCAACCCCGTGATCGTCATCGTGGCCACCGTGGCGCTGATCGCGCTCAGTGCCCTGTTCGTCATCATCGAGTTCTCCCTCCTCGGGGCCCGCCGTCACCGTCTGGAGGCCGAGGCCGCCACCAGCCGCCCGGCCCGGGCAGCGCTGCGCAGTGTCGATGAGCTGACCATCATGCTCGCCGGCGCCCAGCTGGGCATCACCGCGTGCACCTTCGCCCTCGGCGCGGTGACCAAGCCAGCGGTCGATGCCTGGCTGGGGCCCGTCTTCACCGACTGGGGCATTCCCACACAGGTCGCCGGCGCCGCCGCCTTCCTGCTGTCCCTGCTGATCGTCACCTTCCTGCACCTGGTGGTCGGAGAGATGGCGCCGAAGTCCTGGGCCATCGCCCACCCGGAGACGTCGGCCAAGGTGACCGCCCTCCCGACGAGGGCCTACATCTGGCTGGTCCGGCCACTGCTGCTCTGGGTCAACAACCTCGCCAACCGGCTCGTGGCCGCCAGTGGCGTCACCCCGGTGGACCGGGCCGCGGTCGGCGGTCAGGACGTGGACACCATCCGCCAGTTGGTCGAGCACTCCACCTCCGCCGGGGCGCTGGACGCCCGGTTCCACGGTCAGCTCTCCGGCGTGCTGGACCTGCAGGACACCACCGTGGCGGACCTGATCAGACCCGGGGCTCGTCCCACGTCTGTGTCCGCTCAGGCCACCGTCGCCGACCTCCAGGCCGCCGCCATCGGATCCGGTCATCTCCGCATCCTGGTGGACGACCCCGACGGAGGTGCTCCCTCGGTCGTGCATGTCCGCGACACCCTGCTGGAGCCCTCGGACCGCGGTGTCCGGGAGCTGGCCCGGCCGGCGTTCATCCTGTCCGCGGACACGGCGCTGCACGATGCCCTCGCCCAGATCCGCCGGGCCGGCGAACACCTGGTCGCCGTCATGGACCAGGACCGCTTCATCGGGGTGATCACCCTGGCCGACGTGGTGCGCAAGGTCCTGCCCACCCCGACCGTCGCGGACCGGTGAACGGAGTCGAAGGCGCCGGCATGGCCGGCGAACTCCTCTCCTGGGTGGGGCTGATCACCGGGGTGCCGTTGTTGCTGGTCGGTGCCCTGCTTCGCTCGGGCGAAGCGCGGTGGGTGCCCACCGAGATCGTCGTCGTCCACGGCCTCCGGGGGTCCGCCGCCCGCTGGTTCGCGGCCGGGGACTTCCATGAACGGACTCTGCGGGCTGCCGAACGCGCCCTGCTGGGAGGCCGGGACGTCTGCACGGCGTTCGTGAGCCACCGGGATCCGTACCGCATGCGGCTACAGGCCCGCAGGCCGATCACCAGCGTGTGCCTGGCGCTCGGTGGCGTCCTCGCCGGGGCGGGACTGTGTGGATTCGCCGTCTCGCTGCTCCCGATGGTCCTGGGCTGAGGTCCCGACGGTCGAGACGGCCCGGAGCTCAGTCCTCGTCCCCCAGGGCCTGGTCGAGGAGGGGCAGGTCGTCCGGGGTGACGAGATGGGAGGTCACGGCGTGCTCCACGAGGCGGGCCCGCCGGTTCGTGGCCAGCTTGCCGCCGCCGCCGCGCAGTCCGGCCACGCCCACCCGGTCCAGCTTGTCGCACACGTTGTCCAGCTTGCGGTTGAAGCGCGTCAGCGGCCAGCCCAGGCGCTTGGCGGCGTTGGCCGAGGAGGGCACGGTGGAGAACCCGGTGCCGCCGCGGCGCAGGATCGGCTCGGCCAGGGCCACGATGATGGCCTTCTGGGACGGGGTGAAGACCACGGGGCCGATGGTCGTGTCCCCTACGGCGTCGTTGCCGTTGGACTGCTGCAGGAAGGACGGACTCCGCAGGTGCACGGAGAACTCGTAGGTGGTGGGTCCGGCGGTGAAGACCACGTTGAGCTGTCCGAACACCAGGGGGATCCGGGAGCCCGGTGAGACCCAGGCCTGCATGCCCCCGGAGGAGTCCGCCACGGTGGCCGAGATCATGGTCCCCACGTTGGACAGCCACCACAGGCCGCCGATCCGCTGGATCTCCATGAAGCGGCGGTGGAGGTAGGGATTGTCGTCGATCTCGAGGTCGCCCTCCCGGCCGATGGTGAAGACGGCATCCGGTGAGACCTCGTACCACTCGCCCACGAAGTCGATCGAGAGCTCGCCGGCGCCCTCGCCGCCGGCCTCTCCGGCCGCGCCGCCGTCCCCGGGCGGCCCGTCCGGCCGATCCTGTTCCTCCACGCTCATGACCACTCCCCCTGATTCATCGTCACAGTCCCATGATGCCCGTCAAACCTGTGGGGACCCGTATTGAGACAGGGTCTATTCCAGACACCCCACGGTCGGATCGGACTGCTTGCCGTTGGATCGGATCACGACCACCTCGATGCAGGTCCGGTCCCCGTCCAGCACCGGCGTGCTGGCCGTGGCCTCGTCCGCCGTGGTGATCCGCCCCTTGCCGGTGGCGGTGGTGGTCCGCCACATGTAGGTGTCACCGTCCTTCGGGTCCGGATTCTCCCACGTGAAGACGGCCTCCCCGGCCTCCGCGCTGGCGGTCACGCCCTCCGCGGCGGCCACGGGGTCCTCGGGCTCCGGGACCGGCAGCCCCGGGGACCCGCTGATGAACGTGGGATCCGGGTCCTCCCGCGGCTGGACCGCGAGGTTGTTGGCGAGCCAGACGGCCCCCACGATCCCCAGCACGAGCACCACGAGCGAGGCGATGATCCCGACCTTGTTCTCCGAGATCCACGCCGCGGCCGGTGAGGACCCCGTCCTCTCCTCCACGCGGTGCGCGGTGGTGCCATCCGGCTCCCATTCGCCGCCGGCGTCGGGATAGGTCCGGGCGGGGCGCTGCGGGACCCGGGAGCCGGCCCACCCGCCGCCCACCCGGCCCCCCATGATGGTGGGGTCGTCGTCCGGGGAGGCCCCGGCCGGCGTCGTGCCCGGAATACCGCCCCGGGTTCCGCCCGGGGCCGGGCGCATGACCGTGGCGTCCTCCACCTCGTCCGCCGGTCGCCCCGGCGCGGAGGGCGGGGGCATCGGCGGGAAGTGGCGGGAGGTGTTCGTGGAGCCACGGTCCGGGTCGATCGAGACGACCTGCCGGACGCGGGTGGCGTCGCCGCCCTCCTCGGTCTCCTCGTCCTCGGCCTCGAGGGAACCGGACTCGTCCATCACCTCGAAGGGCGTGACGGACAGGCCCAGCTCGGTCTGGACGCGTTGCAGGGCCAGCGCGAAGGAGTGCGCGGAGGGGAAGCGGGAGCCGGGGTTCTTGGCCATGGCCGTGGCCAGCACCAGCTCCAGGGAAGCCGGCATGTCCGCCCGGTTCAGCGGCGGCAGCGGGGCCTTGGCGATCCGGGAGATCAGTTCCTTCTGCGAGTTGTCCGCCCCCGGGCGCACGAACGGGGAGCGCCCGGCCAGCAGCGTGTACAGGGTGGCGCCCAGGGACCAGACGTCCATGGCGAAGCCGTCCGGGCTGCCGCCGGCGAAGGCCTCCGGGGCGGACCACGGGATGGACATGCCGGCGTCGTCGTCCAGCATGTCCATGGTCCCGGAGATCCCGAAGTCCGTCAGGGCCGGACGGTTGTAGTCCGTGGTGAGGATGTTGGCCGGCTTGATGTCCCGGTGCATGATCCCCGCGCGGTGGGCCGACTCCACGGCGGAGGACACCTGGATCCCCAGCGCCAGCACCTCATCCACGCCCAGCCGCGAGCGGCGGTAGCGCACGTCCAGGGACGGCCGGGAGCAGTACTCCATGGCCAGGTAGGAGTGGCCGTCCTCGGTGATGTCCGCCTCGTAGATCGTGACGATGTACGGGTGGGAGGACAGCTGGGCCATGAGGTTGGCCTCGGACTCGAAGGACTTGCGCGCCCGTTCGGTCTTCAGCCCGGACAGCAGGACCTTGATGGCCACCTTGCGCCGGGGCCGATCCTGCTCGTAGAGGTAGACGTCCGAGAAGCCGCCCGAGCCGAGCAGGCTGACGTACCGGAAACCGCCGATGTGCGGCGGCGGCGCCGGTGGACGCTTTGCGCTCACAGCAGCCCCTCGAAGCGCAGCGAGACGCCGTCACCCAGGTCGGCGATATCCCCGTCCAGGACCATGAGGGACTCACCCTGGCCCAGCCGCCGCGGTGCCTGACCCTCACGGATCAGCACCGTGCCGTTCGTGGCCTTGAGGTCCCGCAACTGCACGTGCCAGCCCTCCAGCACCACCTCGCAGTGGGAACGGGAGATGTCCCCGTTCGGGCTGCGGACCTGCACCATCCGGGGCATGGTGCCGGAGCCGACCCGGTGGGCCTGGGGCTGGCGGCCCACCACGGCCGGGCGGTCCAGCTCCACGACCTCCCCCGTGGACATCCGGAGGCGGCCCAGCGACGGGCGGCGCACCTGCTGGGCCTCACCGCTGAGCGACTGCCCGCAGATCCCGCACGTCGCGTTGGTCGGCGGGTTGGCGTGGCCGTTGGAACACTGCCGGGCCAGCACCACGGGACCGGTGGACGGCGGTGGCACCGGAGTGGGCGCAGCGGCGGCCAGGTCCTCCGGCGCCAGGTCGGACTTCATGACGGTCTCGCCGTCGTGGTCCTCCTCCGCGAGGACCGGCGGGCCGGCCACACCCGGGCCCGACGGCGGCCCGGCCGGTGGCTCTGGCCGCGCCGGGACGGACGCCGGGCCGGGGGCGGACGGCGACAACACGGTGTCCGCGTCGTCCGCATCCTCCGCGTCCGTGGGATCGGGGCCGGGGGCTTCCACCGGCCCGTCGGCGTGCTCCCCGTCGTCCTCGAAGGACGGAGCCGGCGCCACCGTCATGTTCAGGTCGGCGGGGACCTCCACCATCGACCCCTCGGCCGCCTCCGGTCCCTGCTGGGACTCCGAGGTCGGTGCCGGCACGGCCTTCCGGGCCGCTGCCAGCCACGGCACCGAGTCGATCAGTTCCTGGGGACCCGGCACGGAGCTGGCCGTCCGTGCCGACTGCCCCGTGGCGGCCTCGCGGCCCGAGGCGGGGCCGGCGGGCGAACTGGCGGGCGCGCTGGCGATGGTCTGCTCGTCGACGTCCTCTGCGTCCCCCGGTTCCCCGGTGCTGC
The DNA here is from genome assembly GCF_031432995.1 of Citricoccus sp. I39-566. Taxonomy (GTDB): domain Bacteria; phylum Actinomycetota; class Actinomycetes; order Actinomycetales; family Micrococcaceae; genus Citricoccus; species Citricoccus nitrophenolicus_A. Next base: position 1,675,571 of record NZ_CP133842.1, on the reverse strand, counting down.
CGTCGTCGGCGCCCTCGGCGGCTTCCTCGGCCGCTTCCTGGTCAACGGTCGGGGCCGAGGCGGGCTCGGTCCTTGTCTCGGGCGCGATGGTGACGTCCTGGTCCGTGACATCGTCTGCGGCGGGCTCCGGATCCTGCTCCTCCGATTCCTCGGATTCCTCCGGGGTTCCCTGCTCCTCCGGCTCGGGTTCGGGTTCCTCCCCCGCTGCGCTGTCCTGGGCGGGCTCGGACTCAGGCTCGGCCTCGGGCTCGGGCTCGGGCTCGGGCTCGGGCTCCGGCTCGGGCTCGGGCTCGGGGGCATCCTCGGCGTCGGGCTCGTCCGGCGTGGGCGCCTCGCCGGCCACGCCGTGGTCGGGGCTGAGGGTCGCGAGGTCGGCGTGCAGGGAGCCCAGCCGGACGGCTCCCGATTCCAGGGGCAGGTTCTCGACATCCGAGACGGTGTCGTCCACGAGCAGCTCGAACGCGCCGATGTCCCGGAACACCCGCTCGTTCCACGTGGCCACGCCCGTGCCGTTCAGCTCGGACTCGCCCCCGGACGTGCCGGTCATCCGCAGGGATACCTCACCGCGCAGGATGGCGTGCACCGAGGTGCCCTCACGGAAGGACACGATCGCGAAGGACGGCAGTCCCGTCAGGTCCAACCGGCCGGACAGCACCGTGGCGAGCACCTGCTCCACGCCCGGGGCCCCGGCCAGCAGGTCCCACACCACGGCAGCCGTCTCCTCGCTGGCGTCCGCGGGCAGCGCCACGAGGCACCGCCCCCGCACCAGGCCGAGCCATCCTCCCGCGCTGTAGCGAACTCGCACCATCTGGCTCATCGTCCGTCGTCCTTCCCCTCGGCCCCGGCGCCAGCGTCAGTCCCGGGCTCACCGTCCGGGCCGTCCATGCCGAACACGCGCCCGCCGTTGACCATCCTTCCGCCGCTGCCGCCGTCGAACCGGGGCCGCGTGGTCTGGTGTTCGTCCCCCTCCTCCGGCCGGGGGGAGGTGGTGATCCGTTCTCCCTCGGCGTCGGTGTCCTCCACGTCCACCACGATCACGGTGATGTTGTCCCGGCCCCCGCCGTCCAGGGCCAGCCGGATGAGGACGTCCACCGCGTCCTGCGGTGAGTGCCGGTCCGCCAGCTGCTGGCGGATGTCCTCATCGGAGACCTCGGAGGTCAGGCCGTCCGAGCAGATCATCAGGCGGTCCCCATCATGGACGGACAGCATCCAGAAGTCGGCCTCGGATGCCTCCCCGGTCCCCAGCGCCCGCGTGATGACATGCCGGCGGGGGTGGTGGCGTGCCTCCTCGGCGCTCAGGTACCCCTCGTCCACCAGCTCCTGGACCTCGGAGTGGTCCACGCTGATCTGGGCGAACTCCCCCTCGGAGAGGCGGTAGGTGCGCGAGTCCCCCACATTGAAGACCATCCAGTACAGGCCCTGCAGCTCCCGGACGATCGCCACCCCGGCCAGCGTGGTGCCTGCCCGGGAGCCACCGACCCGGCGGATGGCGTCATCTGCGGTCACCATGAGCTGCTGCAGTTCATCCGCCGTGAGGTCGTTGCGGACCTCCTTGACCCCGGCGGCCAGGGTCTCCACGCAGATCCTGCTGGCGACCTCTCCGGCCTCATGGCCGCCCATGCCGTCGGCCACGGCGAAGAGGTTGCCCGTGACCACCAGCGAGTCCTCGTTCAGTTGCCGGCGCAGGCCCCGGTGAGAACCGAAGCCGTAGTTCAGTCGGAACGGTCGTTGGGGTGCGTCCTCGGTCGTCTCCAAGGTCATGCAGCCGACACCGTGAAGGAGCGGTCCCCGAAGTGCACGGTGGCGCCCACCGGGGCCAGGACCGGCTGCCCGGGTTCGAGGCGCTGGCGCTCGCCCCCGCGAGGGGTCACCCCCGAGCCGTTGGTGGAATTGCGGTCCGTCACCCACACGCCGGTCGAGTCCACGATCAGGTGCAGGTGGGTCTTGGACACGGAACGGCCCATGTCCGCGAACGGGATGAGCAGGTCCACGCTCTCCCCCGCCGCGGAGGCCGGGTTGCGCCCCACGAGGGCGGAGCCGGCCAGCACGTGGTGCTGGCCGTCGTCGAACCGCAGCTTCACGGCGGACGGGTCGGCGGAGCGGCGGCTGCGCAGCTGGGTGGAGCCCATCTCCTGGTCCGGGTCCACGGCCTCGGCCGTGCCACCGACCACCACGACCTGGCTCTCCTGGTATCCGGAGGAGGACCGGCCGGCACCGGAGGTCCCCGGCGCCGACGGCGCGGCGGTGGGGGCCGGCGTCGGGCTCGGGGACGGCGCAGCCGGCGCGGCGGGCGCGTGGGCGGCCGGCTGCGGTGCCGGTGCGCTCGGGGCCTGGCCGGGTGATGCGGCCTGCGGCTGGACCGGCTGCTGCGGCCCGGCCGCCGGGGCACCGGGCACGGAGGTGATGGGCCCGGCGGCGACCGCCGGGTTGAAGGCGGGCCACCGTGAGGCGGGCGGCACGGAGACGCCGGTCTCGGGGTGGCCCGGGTCTCCGGGCTGCAGGGTGCCGGGGGCGAACGTGGACGGGCCGAAGAGCCCGCCGGTGGTCAGCGGGTTGCGCCCGGCGTTGACATCCACCACGAGCGTCCGGGCGACCTTGTCATGCCAGCCCTGGCGCTGGTGGTTGGTGTCCCAGAGGTTGGACAGCAGCATCAGCACGGGCCCGACCACCGGGACGAGCCCGCTGACGGCGATGATGACCCACCGCAGGAAGATGGGACCCCAGCCTGCACTGGTGCCCTCCTCCGAGGTCACCCGCAGCCCCAGGACCAGGTTGCCGGGCGTCTTGCCGGCGGAGGCCTGCCAGCCCCACAGCCACACCGTGTAGGCCAGCGTCACCACGGAGGTCACCAGCATGGCCAGCGTGTAGGTGGCGAGGGCCTCCTGCTGGGCCACGCCCGAGGAGCTCAGCACGGCGGGGAACGTGGCACCGGTGACGATGCCCACGGCGGCTGCCGGAAGGACCTGATCGATCAGCCAGGCCGCCAACCGCTTGCCGGCCGGGGCATTGACCAGGTTGAGCGTTTTCTGCACGGGGTACCTTATTCCTGTTCCTTGCGGGCTTGCTGGTCCACTGTACGGACAGATCGGCTGCCGTCGCCACGCCGGGAGGCCCGGGTCTGGCGTTCGGCGGTCCGGTCGCCGCGGCGGCGTTCGGCCTGGCGCTCCCGGGTGGCCTGGCGCTGCAGCCTCTTCTCCTGCCGGCGCCGCCGGCGCCTGGATCGGGCCTCGAGCACGAGCGAACGCGGGGAGAACCTGGCCCGGAAGCGCGCCCAGCCGCCCACCGATGCCCGCATGCCCGTGAGGTTCTCGTCCACGCGGGCCCAGTAGTCGGCCACCTGTGCCTCGCTCGGCTCCCCCGGCCCGAAGACGGCCTGGTCCGCGCGGCGCGCCAACAGCGTGGTGCCCGCGGCCGCCGCCGGGAACGTCCCGGCCAGCTGCCCGGCGTGTTCACGCCGGGTGCCCGAGCGCTGCGGCTCCGAGCCCAGGTCCGTGGCCAGGGAGAGCACCTCGGACCAGCCGCCGGAGACCTGCTCGGCGGGGGTGTCCGCCGCCCGGCGCCGCTTGCGGCGGCGCCCCTTCAGGACGGCGATGACGATCAACGGGATCAGCAGGATGATCAGCGGGATCAACGAGTAGGCCACGATCATCACGAGCTGGCCCCACTGGTCCCACCAGGACCGTTCCTCCTGCTCGGCGTCCTGCGGCTCCGGCGCCGTGTCCGGGGGCAGGTCGGCCTGTTCCTGGGGCGGTGGCGGGGGCTGGAGCACCTGCGGCTTCGGCGTGGACTGGGGTTCCTGCTGCGGCGGCGTGGGGACGTTGTCCTTGTCCGGGGTGGGGTCCAGGGCGATCCAGCCGACGTTCTCGAAGTTGACCTCGACCCAGGCGTGGACGTCCTTGCCCTTGATCTGGATCGGGCCGCCGCCCTCGGGGTAGTTCTCCGGGTAGAAGCCCATCACCACGCGGGTGGGGATGTCCAGGGAACGGGCCATCAGGGACATGGCCACGGCGTACTGCTCGTCATCCCCGATCCACTGCTCGGCGTCCAGCAGCTGGGTGACGCGGCCGGCGTAGTGGCCGGAGAGTGAGGTGACCTCGCCCTCGCGGCCGTTGGAGAACGCTCCGGACTCGTGCAGGGTGGAGGCCAGGCCGCTGGCGATGGCGAAGGGCTGGTCCTGGTTGCCGGTCAGCTCGGCGGCCTTCTCCGGGACGATCTGCGGCACGCCGGTCAGCTCCGGCATCACGATCTCCCCGAAGTCCTGGCCCTCCAGGTCCTCCGGTGGCACCTGCACCGGGAAGACGACGTCCGCGGTGTAGGAGTCGCCCTGCTGCAGCGGGATGGTGGACAGCGCCGTCTCGTTGCCGTCGTTGTAGTACAGGGACTGGGAGAGCTGGTCGGCGCGCGGGCCCTGGAGCTCGGCGCCGCTGAGCTTGCCGCCGCCGGGCAGCCAGACCCCGTTGTAGGTCTCGATGGAGATGTCCAGGGTGCCGGTGGACCGGTTCGGGATCTCGGTGTCCGACGTGCCGGTGAGCTTGGAGGCGTCACCGACGGGCGAGAAGTTGCCGCCGGACTGCGGGTTCACGGTGTAGACCATGCCGTCATAGGCGTCCAGGGCGGCGAGCCGGACCCGCTGTCCCTCCGGCAGCCCGTCCACCGTGAACAGCACCTCCTCGTGCTGGTCCTTGACGTACTGGCGGAACTTCATCAGCGGGCTCGGGTAGTCGAAGAGCTCGATGGGGGGATCCACCACGTCCCGCAGCACCTTGCGGTCCTGTCCCTGCAGCAGCAGCGGCGAGGCCGCGGACGTGAGCAGGCCGGCCACGGCCAGCACGGCCGCTCCCATCCCGAGCCGGCGCCACAGCATCCTGCGCGCGGTGGCCGGGTTGGACACCGTGGTGGTCTCTGCCGAGGCGTCAGCCTGCGTGCCCTGCACGCGCATCCGGTGGTGGCGCCAGGCCAGCCAGGCCACGGAGGCCATCACCAGCACCATGCCGCGCACCAGGGCCATGGGCGCGTCCTTGGTGCCGAACAGGATCCCGACGGCGGTCATCACCAGGACCGGGATGATGGTCCAGTAGGGCAGGCGGACCCGCCAGGCCAGCACGCCGGCCACCAGGGCCGTGAGCAGCCCGGACAGGTACGGGGCCACGAGCATGCCGCCGTTGATGCCCACGGGGGCGGCCACCGTGAGGATGTCCTTCCACGCCGTGACGGGGCCGGTGACCAGGACGATCAGGGACTCCAGGCTGGGCAGGAACCCGGCGGCGGCCTCCACGGGGGCGGCCAGCGCGAAGCCGAACACCAGGTAGACGAGGATCGCCGCGCCGGAGGTCTTCCAGACGTTCCACCGCAGGTGGGCGCTGGCCAGGGCGAGACCCAGGCCCAGGACGATGCCGCCGAAGCCGGCCACCAGGTAGCGCCAGCCGCCCGCGAAGGTGTCATGGAAGCCGAGCACGCCGAGGCCGAGCAGGACCACGAGCACAGCGGCGTCGACGCCGACCTGTGACCAGGAGAAGCCGAGCCGCAGTCCCCGCTGGCGGGGCTGCTTCGGGCGCTGGGGGACCGCCGGGCGGGTCTCGGTGCGCTTGCCGCGGGCCATCATGCGGCCGCCTTCCGCAGGGCCAGGCCGAGGTCCTTGAGGTCGCCGATCGAGATGACGGTCAGGTCCCCGATGTTGGCGCGCTGGGTCTCCAGGCCGTGGGCGCAGCGGATGGCGAAGGCCCGCACCCCCGGGGGCACGTTGTTGGTGGCCTGGCGCAGGTCGCCGGCGCTCGGCTGGTCACCGGTGATGAGGAAGAACACGGAGGCGTTGGGGACATGGTCCGCCGTCTCGCGGGAGACGTCCACGCTCGTCTTGCGCAGCGACCTGCCCTCGATCCGCGTCATGTCATCCAGCATGTTCCGTCCCGTCTCGGTGTGGACCGGTCCCGCATGGGTCCGGATGGAGAGGTGGCGCTGTTCCTTGAAGGCCTCCAGCCCGATGGAGGCGGCCACGGAGATGGCCAGCTCGAAGTCGTTCTCGGTGGCGTACTCGGAGGTGTTCGTGGACAGGGCGATCGCCAGGTGCGCGCGCCGGGTCTCCTCGAATTGGCGCACCATGAGCTTGTTGGTGCGGGCCACGGTCTTCCAGTGGATGTGGCGGCGGTCGTCCCCCGGGACGTAGTCGCGCAGGGCGTGGAAGGAGACGTCCGCGCTGGACAGGTCCCGGGTGGGCAGGCCCTCGAGATCGCGGATGAACCCTGCCGAGGACCCCTGCAGGGCCACGGTACGGGGGTGGACGAAGAGCTCCTCCGGCTCGGTCCACTTCAGCTGCCGGCGCAGCAGGGACAGGGGGTCCTGGCGGACGGAGCGCACCGGCCCCACCGTGATCACCGCGCGGCGGTTGGTCGGGATGGTGAAGAGGTCCTCGTGCACCGCCGCGGGGCGCATGCGCGGCAGCTGGAACACGGCGGTGGCCCGGCCCACCGGGAGCTCCATGGCGGCGGGCATCAGCGCCTTGTCCGCCGTGTTGGTCACCTCGATGGCGCCCACGGCGCGGTCCCCCACGGCCACGCGGGAGCGGGCCAGGTCCAGCTCCACCCGGTACGAGGACCGGCCCAGGATGAACCCGATGGCCAGCAGCAGCAGGAAGACCCCGACGAGCCCGGCGATGAGCGCCTCCGCCCACCCGAACGCGAGCCCCACGAACCAGGAGATGGCGGTGATGGACAGCACGAGCCAGCCCAGCGGGGAGACCACGTCCAGGACGGGTCGGGCCCTGCGGCCCCACCAGGTGGTGGCGGCCTCACGGGCCGGCTCGGTGGTGACGGCCGTCGACTCGCGGAGGCGCCGCCAGCGGTCCTGCAGCTGGGCGGAGGTCCGGCTGGCCCTCTCGCCGGCCGCGGAGGCCCCCCGCCTCCGCCGCGAGGGCTGGGACTGCGGGGACCCCGGGGACGGCTGCGACCGTTGCGAGCGGCGCGTTCGAGGTGATGACTCAGTGCTCATGTGGTGCGGTGAACCCTCAGGCGCCGGTGGCGGAGGAGCCGCCGCGGTGGACGGTGTCCTCGGTCGCCTCGTCCGCGGCGGACGGGCCGTTGCCGGACGCCGAGACGCCCGCCATGGCGGCGGCCGGCGCCGAGCGGTGCTGCGGGGCACCCACAGTGGCCAGGACGCGGGTGAGCACGGCCTGCGGGGTGGCACCGGCGAACTCGGCCTCCGGGTCCAGGACCAGGCGGTGGGTCCACACGTCCGGGGCCAGGTCCTTGACGTCGTCCGGCAGGACGTAGTTCCGGCCCTGCGAGGCGGCGCGCACCTTGGCGGCCCGCACCATCGCCATGGCGCCGCGCACGGAGACCCCCAGGCGGGTCTCCTCCGCGGTGCGGGTCTCCTCGGTCAGCTCGGCGATGTAGTTCAGCACGGCGCCGTCCACGTGCACCGTGGTGCCGAGTTCCGTCATGTCCCGGATCGCCTGGGTGGTGATGATCGGGGACAGGGCACCGGAGCGGTCCTTCTGGGCGGCGCCGGAGAGCAGCTCCACGGTGGAGGCCCGGTCCGGGTAGCCGATCGAGGTCTTGATCAGGAAGCGGTCCAGCTGCGCCTCGGGCAGCTTGTAGGTGCCAGCCTGCTCGATGGGGTTCTGGGTGGCGATGACCATGAAGGGGCGCTCGTTGGTGTACGTCACGCCGTCCACGGTCACGCGGGCCTCCTCCATGACCTCCAGGAGGGCCGACTGGGTCTTCGGCGAGGCACGGTTGATCTCGTCCGCCAGCACGATGTTCGCGAAGATCGGACCCCGGTGGAACTCGAACTCCTGCGACTTCTGGTCGTAGATGGTCACGCCCGTGACGTCCGAGGGCAGCAGGTCCGGGGTGAACTGGATGCGCGAGTGGGTGCCCTTGACCGTGGCGGCCAGCGAACGGGCGAGCATGGTCTTGCCGGTGCCGGGGGCGTCCTCCAGCAGGACGTGGCCATCCGTGAGCATGGCCGTGAGGACCAGCGAGATGACGTCCTCCTTGCCCAGGATGGCCTGGCCGATGTTGTCCGAGATCTTCTCGAACGTCCCGGCGAACCACTCGGCCTGTTCGGTGGTCATGGTCATGGGTGTTGCTCGCTTTCGTGGTGGTTCAGAGGGCTCGGTGGTCGATCTGGGACGGCTGGACACTGTGGGGTCTACCAGGGATGGATCTGGCCGGAGTCGACGCCGCCGACCTTGGCCCAGACGCGCATCCCGGGCTGACTCGGCCAGCCACCGTGCCAGCAGTTGATCATCTTGCGGGTGTTGCCGCTGGCCGGCACCGAGATCGAGTGGGTGCTGTTGTTGAAACGGTGGGCCCCGCCGTTGCTGGTCCAGCACTGGACCTCGTGGTTGCCCGCGGGGAAGTCCTGGACCTCCACATCGAACCTCCGGCAGTCGATGTTGCACCCTGGCTCGCTGACGGGAGAGCCAGGACGCAGGATCACCTTCGGGTCCGGCGGGGGCGGAGGGGCAGGGTCGGAGGTCGCGCTGCCCGTCCAGGACTTCGCCTGGCCCTCACTCGGGGTGGCCGTGACCGTGATGGTCCGTTGCTCCGAGTAGCCGGTGCTCACGCTCTGCGAACCGTCGTTCGGCGTGTTCCCGGACCCCGAGATGGACACCGTGACCGTGACGGGGCGGCCGTTCGCGTAGGCCGACTCGTTGGAGCCCCAGTTGAAGTCGACCTTCTTCTCTCCGCCGGAGGCCTTGATGTTCGAGGCATCACGGACGGGGCCGTAGGCGCTCTCCTGGTTGGAGGCGCTCGACGGATCACCGGCGCCGGCGGCGTTGAGGGCCCGCACCTTCACGGTCACGTTCTTGCCGTTGCTGCCCACGTTGATGGTGCTGCCCGGCCCGCCCAGGGACTGCCAGCTGCCGCCGCTGACCTGGTACTGGTATCCCGTGATGGGTGAGCCGTTGGCGGATCCGGGGTTGAAGTCGACCGAGATCCGGTTGTTCGCACCGGTGGCGTCGATCGACGGCGTCGAGGGGGCCTTCGGGCGCCCATAGGGGGTGACCGCGGTGGACCGCGGCGAGGCCTCGGACGTGCCGACCCGGTTGGTCGCCTCCACAGAGAACGTGTAGGAGGCGGTCGTCTTCAGGCCGGTGACCTGCTGCGAGGTGCCGCTGGTGTTGATCGACTTGAGGAAGGAGCCCCCCTCATACACGTTCAGCGTGTAGCCGCTGATCGTGGCGCCGTTGGCGTTCGGCGCCTTCCAGCTCACGTTGGCCACGCCGCCGTTGACCGCGGACTCCGCCCGGGAGGCCGAGGGCGCCAACGGCTGCATCGGTATGCCGGCCGGGGTGATCGAGGAGGACCATCCGGAGAATTCGCTGGGCCGGTCCGCGTCGTTCACCGCCTGGATCCGGAACTGGTACGCAGTACCGTTCGTCAGCCCCTCCCAGGTAGTGGAGGTGCCGGAGACCGACTTCTGGGACACGCCGTTGGCCGGGGCCGGGGAGATCTCCACCGTGTAGGAGGTGATGGGTGAGCCGCGGTTGACCGGTGCGGTCCACGTCAGGTCGATCTTCCGGTCTCCGTCGGTGCCCTGAGGCGGGGCCGGGCGTTCGGGCTCGACGTCCGGGCGGGCCGGGGCGGAGGCCACGGAGGGATCGGACTCGCCGACCTCGTTCGTGGCCGTGACGGTGAAGGTGTACTCCTGGTTGTTCGTCAGCCCGGAGATGGTGCACGTGGTGGCCGCGCAGTCCTGGTTCACGCCGTCGGCCGTCACGGTGTATCCGGTGATGGCGGCGCCGTTGTTGGCCGGGGCGTCCCAGGTGAGCACCACCTCGGAGTCGCCCACCGAGTCCACGCGCGGGACGCCGGGGGCCTCGGGTGCGCCCTTGACGTTGAGGGTGATGGTCCCCTGGACCTGGCGGTCGGGGTCCCCGGTCATGTCCTGCACGGTGTACTGGACGGTCATCTGCCCCACGAGGTCTTCGCCGGGGGTAACCACCACGCTGTCACCGGAGGTCACGGCGGTACCGGAACCACCGGAGATCTCCGTGCTGATGAGCGTCAACGCGCCCTCCCCCTCGAAGGGGTTCACGTCATTGGCCAGCACGGGCACGGTCTCGGCCCGGCCCTGGTGGGCATCCGGCACGGTGTCCGGATTGGCCACGGCCAGCGGACGGTCGGAGGCGTTCACGGTGATGGTCACCTGGGCGGGCACGGGGTCGGACTTGCCGTCCGTCACCGTGACCTGGACGGTGCCGCGGGTCCCCTTGGGGGTGTCGGCACCGGCGGAGGCGGTGAGGACCGAGCCCTCCAGGTTCACGTCCACGCCCTCGATCGAGGACTCCCCCACCGCGAAGGTGAGGTTCTCGGCGTCGTCCGGGTCCGGGTCGGACGCGGCCTGTGCCAGGTCGAGGCGGGCGGCATCACCCCCGGCGGCCACCTCCAGGGTGTTGGACTGGAAGACGGGTGGCTTGTTCTCGTCAGGACGCGGCAGCACCGTGATGGGCTGGGTGAGGACGGCCTTCAACCCCTCGGGGTCGTCCGGCCCGGAGCCGTCCGTGACCTCGAACGTCACCGAGGCGGCGCCGGAGAAGTCCGCCGGGGCCGTGAAGACCAGATCCGTGGCGGAGCTGACCAGCCCGCCCACGGACTCCGGCGTGGAGGCCACCTTAGACTCCTCGGTGAGCCGCGGGGACGTGCCGTCCCGGACCGCGACCAGTTCGTCCAGGTCCAGGGGGAGCTCCTCGCCGGCCGTGACCTCCAGCGGCGCGTCGGAGCGCAGGGTGGGGCGGGCCTCGCCGGCGCCGGGGACGATCACGAAGGCGTAGGCGGAGAGGTCGTCGGCGTCGGTGAGCCGGTAGGTGATCAGCTGCGGGTTGGACTGCACGGGGACCACCAGCTGGTGGTCCCCGGTGAGCGTGACGCCCTCGGGGTTGTCCGGCAGGTCCACCACCAGGTCGTCCGGGGTGCCGTCCGGGTCCTCGTCGTTCTTGAGGAGGTCCACGGTGACCTCGTCCCGGTCCACGGTCTCCTGGAAGGACACGCGGTCGTCGCGGGCGATCGGGGCGCGCAACGGCGCGTCCGGATCGGACTCGACCGTCAGGGTCCCGGTGTCCTGGCCGCCACGGCCGTCGGTGATCGTGTAGCGCACGGAGGTGAAGCCGGCCTCGGCCGGGGACGTCAGCAGGATCCGACCGTCCACCAGGGCGGCATCGGAGCCCTCGGTGGCCTCCAGCGTGTCCACGAACTTCAGCTCGTCACCGTCCGCGTCCGTGTCATTGGCCAGCACGTCCACGGCCACCGGGCGGTCTGGGCGGACCCGGATGGAGTCGTTGACCGCCACGGGCGGGGTGTTCTCCTGCGCCACGGGGGCGATGCCGACCATCACGGTGCCGGTCGAGCGGGCCCCGAGGCGGTCCTCCACCACGTAGGTGAACACGTCGGTGCCGGTGGAGCCGGCGGTGGCCGTGTACTCGATCGAGTTCGCGGTGACCTTGGCCGAGCCCTTGGTCGGCGGGGTCTCCAGCTGCACCAGGGACACCGAGTCGCCGTCCGGGTCGATCCCGTCCAGCGGGACCGGCATGGCCACGGTCTCGCCGGAGAACACCCGGCCCTCCACGGTCTCCGGGGACGGCGGGGAGTTGTTCTCCAGGTCGGCCGCGTTGACGTGGAACGTGACCCGGGCGGAGGCCTGCTGGCCGTCCGGTCCGGACACGGTGTACACGGCGGAGACGGTCTTGGCCTCCTCGCCCGCGCGGAAGCGGATCTGGTCGTCCGAGACGGACACCAGCCCGTCGGCGGGGTCCACGCCCTCGGCCAGCTCGGGCTCGAGCGTCATCTCCGCGTTGTTGGGGTGCACGTCGTTCTCCAGGACGGGCACGGTGACCACGTCGCCGGCTCGCACCACGGCCGTGTCCGGGTTGGGGCGCGGCGGCTCCATCTTCTCCGGGGCCGGGATCGGGATGACGGTGACCTCACCCTGGGAGGCCGCCGAGCCGTTCGTCACCGTGTAGGAGAAGGTGACCGGCCCGGTCATGCCCTGCTGGTCGGTGATGCGCAGCACGGCGTTGCGTTCCACGGAGACGTTGAACGGCGCGTCGTCCGGCACGTCGACCTGCTGGGCCACCAGCACGCCGCCCTCGGGGTCGGAGTCGTTGCCGAGGATGTTGACGAGCACCTCGCCGTTGGCCGGCAGCAGGGCCACGTCACGCACGGCCACCGGCGCACCGGTGTTCTGGTCCGGGTCCTTGACGTCCACCCGGATCAGCCCGGGCGCGGAGGAGGGTCCGTTGGTGGCCACGTACTTCAGGTAGAAGGCCTTCTCCTGGTCCGAGCGGAAGGACACGGTGCCCGTGTCCGTGTTCATCTCCGCCTCGGCCCCGGAGACCGGGTCCACGTGGGCCAGCCGCAGCTCTCCGCCGGTGGGGTCGAAGTCGTTCTCCAGGGGCGAGAAAGTGGCCTCCTCCCCCACGTTGACGGTCACGTGGTCCGTGGCCGTGATGGGCGGCGCGGCCCCCTTCGGCAGCACCTCCACCACCACGCGGCCGGTCGCGGACTCGCGGCGGTCGGAGACGGTGATCTCGAGTTCCTTGGTGCCGTCGGTCTTGCCGACGTCCTCGAAGGTCAGCACGCCGTCCGGGCGCACCCGGACCACGTCCCCGTCCTCGGAGACGGCGCCCATCAGCTGCAGGTCGTCGCCGTCCGGGTCCTGCCAGTCGGTGAGGATGTTCTGCGAGACCTCCGTGCCGGCCTGGACCCGCAGCGTGGTCACCCGCTGCTGCTCCGGCTTGGAGTTCTCGTCCTCCGGGACCACCCGCACGGTGGCCTGGGCCTGGTCCGTGCCGCCGCGGCCGTCGTCCGCGGTGTAGGTGAAGCTCGAGGAGCCGGACGCGTCCTCCGGGACCACCATCTGGAATCCCGTGCCGTCGTAGATCTGCTGCAGGGTTCCCGTCTCCGGCTGGTCCCCGGAGAGCTCGGCGGTCAGCAGGTCCCCGTCCGGGTCCACGTCGTTGAAGAGCACCGGCAGGGCGGTGGTGCGCCCGGCGCGGACGCCGAAGGAGTCGTCCTGCGCCACCGGCTTCTGGTTCTCCTCCTGACGGTCCGGCAGCTCGATCGAGTCGGTGATCTCGTCCGACTCCTCCTCCTCCTGCTCGCCCTCGCCCTTCGGCGGCTCCAGGTCGGACCAGTTGTTGACGATCTTCATGCCGTCCGCCACCAGCCAGGTGTTGCCCTGGGAGACGTCGTTGAGGACCACCACGTCCCGGTTGACCCGGAAGACCATCTGGGCCTCGGCCGGCATCTCCGGGATGCGCTCGGTGGTGTCCCGGGCGTCGTCGTCGCAGTCCCGCTGGTAGATCCCGGAGCCCTGCCACGCGGCGTGGGTGCAGGTGCCCACGCGCACCGGTTGGATCGGACTGCCGGTCTCCTCCACGGGCGCGTACTGCGCTTCCCCGCCGCCCAGCGGCACGGTCGCCGTCTTGTTGGCGAGCGCGACGACGGCCCCGGCCGCGTCCGGACCCGGTGCCTGGAGCTTGCCCTCCCCCGGGTCGACGACGGCCGAGGAGTTGCCCTCGGAGGTCACCAGAGTGCCCGAGGCGGCGTCGAAGACGACGCCCGTCTCCCCCACGGCCGAGATCTGCGGCTCGGCCAGGCCGGAGAGCCCGTCGATCTCGGTGGAGGAGATCTCCCGGAACCCGGCCGGGTCGGTCTCCGCGCCGCCGTCGTTCTCCTCCGAGGAGTCCTCCGGCTCCTGCTCCGCCTGCTCGCCGTCCCCGACGGCCTCGGTCCGGCTGGCCTGCTCGCGCAGCTCCTCGTCCGTCAGCGGGCGGAAGCCCTTGATCAGGTCGGCGTCCAGGTCGGCGACCCACACCGTGTCATCCCGGCCCACGGCGGAGAGCACGCGGCCCTCGGCCTCGTACAGGGGGTCCGCGGTCTCGGAGGACATGGCACCGAGGTTCTCCGTGGTGGCGGCGTAGACGCGGCCCCGCTCGGCGTCCGAGACGGCCACGATCCGCTGGCCGTAGGAGAAGGAGGAGTTCGCCGGCAACATCGTCTCGTCGGAGAGCACGAAGGCGGCGGGGTCCACGGCGGTGGCGGCACCCATCTCCAGGTCCCGCAGGTACACCCGGTCCGCGTGCTGTGCCAGGTCGTACTCGGTCATGGTGGTGGCCACGCCACCGTCCAGGGTCTGGGACTGGTAGTTGAGGTGGGCTACCTTGTTCTCCTCGTGGTTGACCACCCAGACGCCGCCGTCGTTGAGGTCCACGTCTGCGGTCTGGAAGCCCGGGTAGAGGATGGCGCCGGTGAGCGCCACTGCGGAGACGCCGATGAATGCCGTTGCCTTCAGGGCGCCCTGACGCCCTGCTCCGAAACCAGTCCCCACGTTTTCCCCCGTCAGCGAATGCACCCGGTCCGCCGCGCGCGTACGGCGCGGCAACCACCCGACCGAGTCTAGCGGTTCCGCTCACGGCACAAACCCTTTTTGGTCCCGCCACCGATGGGGAGAACTCCCCATGTGGGGTGGTTGCGAGGGCCGGGCCGACGGGGGCCGGCTCAGTCCACCACGAGTCCGTTGCCCGTGCCGGCCATCAGGATGGACGGGCGGATCTCGCCGAAGCCGCGGACCATCTGGGGCGGTTGCGGGACCAGCACGAAACGCTCGTCCCCCTCCAGGGCCATGGCCGTCATGGCGTCCACCAGCACGGAGCCGGGGTCCGCGAGAGCGGTCAGCCGGGAGGCCAGGTTCACGGTGGGTCCGTAGATGTCCCCCAGCCGGGAGAGCACGCGGCCCCAGACCACGGAGACCCGGGAGGAGGGCAACACCTGGTCCTCGGACATGGCCTTGGCCAGGGCCAGGCCGATCTGGGCGCCGGCCTCCGGGGTCTCGGCGTTGAACATGACCTCGTCCCCGATGGTCTTGACCAGCCGGCCGCCGCCGATCGAGATGATCTCCGCGCACTTGGACTCGAAGCGCTGCACCATCTGGGCCAGGGTGCGCTCGTTCATGCGGCGGGACAGGGAGGTGTAGGAGACCATGTCCGCGAAGCCCACGGCACGGGCCAGCGGCAGGGGGGCGTCGTCCTCGGAGCCGTCACGGCCCACGGCGCTGGCCGCTAGCCCGGCCTCCACCCGGACCGTGAGGCGCTGCAGGGCCGAGTTGAGCTGGCGCCGGTAGGAGTAGGCCATCACCTCCTCGAGGGGTTCGATGATCTCCGGCAGCATGCGCACCACCTCGCGGCGGGCCTGCGGGTCCGTCATGCCCTCGCTGATCTTGTTCTCCACGAGGGCCTCGATCTGCCACACCACCATGCGGTCCGTCATCTGGCCGATTGAGCGGGTCAGGGAGATGGCGGTCTCCTCGTTGAGGATGCCGCGGCGGACCAGGTCGATCATGGTGCCGATCGCGTCGGTGTCCAGCTGGGTGAACGCCTTGTCCTCGTCCTTGACGTTGGGGAAGCCCAGGGCGCGCCAGAGCTTGCGGGCGGAGATCAGGGAGACGCCGAGCTCGCTGGCCATGTCCCGCCGGGTCATGGTGCGGGAGCCGCCGAGCAGCTCCTTCTCCAGCGTGGAGATCGCCTGGGTCCAGGTGCTGGCGTCGTTCGCGTCCTGCAGGGCCAGGGCGGCCGTGGAGGTGGTGTCCGGCGGCGGGGCCTTCCGGACCGGCCGGTCCTGGTCCGGCGGGGTCACCGTCTCCATCTGCGCGGTCCGCGGGATCGGCACGGGGGCCGGGCCGGCGTCGGGCCCCTCGACGGCGCCGGCGGGATCGGCAAGGTCGGCGGTGCCGGTGGTGCCCCGGAGGCCCTGGAGGAGTTCCCCCAGGTCGCTGTCCCCGGCGTCCAGGTCCAGCGGTTCGGGCAGCTCGTCCCAGTCGTCGATCGGTGTGGTCTCGTCAGCCACGGTAGGCCCGTCCCCTTCCGCCGAGGAGGCCGTGGGGTTCCGCCCGGACGGGGGCGGGTGCCGGCCCCGGCGCCGGCGCCGGCGCGGGAGCCTGGGGGGCGCCGCCCTGGAGCGAGACCTCCCGGCGCAGCGCGCCGACCTCGAGCAGGATCAGTTCCCGGAAGCGCACGGCCTCCGGCATGTTGGCCAGCACCCAGGAGCCCCCGGAGCCGTGGTCCACGATCAGGTCCCCGGACTGGGAGATCCGTTGCCGGCGGCGTTGGCGCATCCGGACATCGTGGACAGAGAGCAGGTGCAGGGTCCGTTCCCGGGACGCCCCGATGCCGGCCCGATGGATGATCCGGCGGGTGGTGAGCAGGGTGCGGCGGTTGAGCCAGCGCCAGGCGGGGCGCAGGCAGCCGAAGAACAGGGCGGCGGCGGCCAGGATCCAGACGAGGCCCACGAACCAGCTGCGGGCCCCGGCCACCAGGTCCGGCAGGTCCGGCCGGGCCAGGAGCCCCTGGACGTAGCTGGTGCCCAGGGCGATCAGCATCAGGCGCAGGATGGGTCCGGTCAGCGCGCGCGGGTGCGAGCGGGTGCGCACGCGTACCTGTTCGCCGGGTGCCAGTCTCAGCCCCACCTCGTCACCGACCTCTCATGCTCAGCGGCGTTCTCAGCGGCGCAGGTGCACCACGTCCGCCGCGGACACCTCCAGCAGCTCACCCCGCCGGGTGGCGCCGGGCACCGCAGTGTCCATCTTCCCACGGTCGGCGGGTTCCACGAGCAGGGTGCCGCCGGATCCCAGGGCCCGGGCGGTCCCCGCCAGGGTGGAGCCGTCCGGCAGGTGCAGGGTCACCTTGGTGCCCAGGGTCGCCACCTGGCGCACGACGTCGGCCGCGGCCGGGTGCTTGCCGTCCACCTCTCCGGGGCGCTCGCGGATGGCGCGGCCGAACGCCTCGAGGCTCGCGGACAGCGCCGTCAGCACGGCGTCGAGCAGCTCCTGCGCTGCCGGCAGGGTGCCGGCGGGTACCCACTCGGCGACCGAGGTGGCCGTCTCCACGGGAGGCCCGCCGGCGCCGAAGTCCAGGTTCAGCCCCAGGCCCAGCACCAGCCCGGACCGGTCCGGGAGCACGGAGGCGAGGATGCCGCAGAGCTTGCGGCCGTCCTCGGCCAGCACGTCATTGGGCCACTTCACCTGGGCCGGGACCCCGCGGGCCTGCAGCTCGCCGCTCGTGGCGGCGGCGACCACGAGGGTCACCCAGGTGTAGTGCTCCAGGTCCAGGTCCGGACGCAGCACCACGGAGACCGCCAGTGCCGTCCCGGGGGGCGTAGTCCAGCCGCGGCCCCGCCGGCCGTGGCCGGTGCGCTGGTCCAGGGTGGCCGCCGCGGACAGGTGCGGCCAGCGGTCGGGCTGCTCGGCGGCCGCCGCGAGGACGTGGTCCTGGGTCGAGCCGGTGTGCTCCAGCCAGGTGACGCGCGGGGCGGGGGTCGGTGAGGGGGCCATAGGTCAGGTATAGCGCCTCAAACTGGCCGTCCGGTGAACGGCCGAGTTGTTCGACGACCGGGCTGCGGTCTTGACGTCTGGATCCTTCGGGTGCCGATCCGGACCAGCTTTGTGCGGTTCCTACAAGTACCAGGGCGGGGCGCAACACTAGACTGGGGCCTGGTCCGTGGTCATCTGGGGGTTGCACCCGGCGTGCACCGCGGCGCCGCTTGTATGAAAGTGCCAAGCGCGCTTCACCCCGAAAGCCATCCCGACGGAGGACCTGTGACCGAACCGGATCTGACCACCACGGCCGGCAAACTGCAGGATCTGGCCCGCCGCCGGGCCGAGGCCGCGTTGCCGTCCGGCCAGGCTGCCGTGGACAAGCAGCACGACCGGGGCAAGCACACCGCACGCGAACGCGTGGAGCTGCTGCTGGATCCGGGCTCCTTCGTGGAGTTCGATGCCTTGGCCGTGCACCGCACCACGGCCTTCGGCATGGAGCAGAAGAAGCCGGTCGGGGACGGGCTGGTCTCCGGCCACGGGACGGTCGACGGCCGGCTGGTGGCCGTCTACTCCCAGGACTTCACGGTCTACGGCGGCTCCCTGAGCCAGGTCAACGGGGAGAAGATCGTCAAGGTCCAGGAGTTCGCCGCCCGCAACGGCTGCCCGGTCATCGGCATCAACGACGGCGGCGGGGCGCGGATCCAGGAGGGCGTGGCCTCCCTGGCCATGTTCGCGGACATCTTCCGGAACAACGTGATGTCCTCCGGCGTGATCCCGCAGATCACCCTCATCATGGGCCCCTCGGCCGGCGGCGCGGCCTACTCCCCCGCCCTGACGGACTTCATCATCATGGTGGACAAGACCTCCCACATGTTCATCACCGGCCCGGACGTGATCAAGACCGTCACCGGGGAGGACGTGGACATGGAGACCCTGGGCGGGGCCACCTCCCACAACACCGTGACCGGCACCGCCTCCTACCTCGCCGCCAACGAGGAGGACGCCCTGGAGTACGTGCGCGAGCTGCTGGAGTTCCTGCCCGCCAACAACCTGGCCGAAGGCCCCGTGGAGCCGTTCGAGGAGGAGCTGGATGTCACCGCGGAGGACCTCGAGCTGGACACACTCATCCCGGACTCGGCGAACCAGCCCTATGACATGCTCACCGTGATCGAGCACGTGGTGGACGAGGCCCACTTCCTGCAGGTCCAGGAGCTCTACGCCCCGAACGTGATCTGCGGCTTGGGCCGAGTGGAGGGCCGAACGGTGGGGATCGTGGCGAACCAGCCGATGCAGTTCGCCGGCACCCTGGACATCAACGCCTCGGAGAAGGCGGCCCGCTTCGTCCGGTTCTGCGACGCCTTCAACATCCCCATCCTCACGTTCGTGGACGTGCCCGGCTTCCTGCCCGGCACGGACCAGGAGTTCTCGGGGATCATCCGCCGCGGAGCCAAGCTCATCTACGCCTACGCCGAGGCCACCGTGCCGAAGCTGACCGTCATCACCCGCAAGGCCTACGGCGGCGCCTACATCGTGATGGGCTCCAAGAAGCTCGGCGCTGATCTCAACCTGGCGTGGCCCACCGCCCAGATCGGCGTGATGGGGGCGCAGGGTGCCGTCAACATCCTCTACCGGCGGGACCTCAAGGCCGTGGCGGACGCCGGCGGGGACGTGGAGGCCAAGCGCGCCGAGATCGTCCAGGACTACGAGGCCGAGCTGCTCAACCCCTACCAGGCGGCCGACCGCGGCTACGTGGACGCCGTGATCACCCCCGCCGAGACCCGCACCCAGATCGTGCGCGGCCTGCGGGCCACGTTCCACAAGCGCGAGTCCCGCCCCGCCAAGAAGCACGGGAACATCCCGCTGTGACCGGTGGGCCGTCAGTGAACCAGGAGGAGACCATGCATCCCGACAACCCCGAGCTCGTGGTCAAGGGCACTCTCGACGCGGAGGAGACGGCGGCCCTGACCGCCGTCCTGCAGGCCGTGGCCGTCCAGGCCGAGCAGCACCGCCGGGAGAACGCCGGCCGCACCGACCGGGACCGCACCCTGGACCGCCGGCGCCGCCTCGGGCTGTGGGCCCGCCCCGGATCCGGCTCCTGGAAGCACGCCGCCGGGCAGCGCTGACCAGCGCTTTGCGGGCAGAAGTCGTTGGTGCGCCCGGACGGAGGACTAGTGGTGACGATCAAGAGCACCGTCGCCCTCGACCGGACCTTGCTGGACGAAGCCTTGGACGCGGGTGGAGTACCGGGAGGAACGGGCTATCGCCTTCAACGCTCCGCCAGTACCGGACAGGGTCCCTTCGCCGGACGTTTCACCGGACGGGTCTTACGGGACACGGTGCCGCGGGTGTTCCTATTCGCCCGCGTCAGCCACAGGCCCGTCCGGTGGGGGTTCCTCTTTCGAGACGTCCTCTGATGGCGCGACCAGCGCGCTTGTGCCGCGAGTCGCGCAGGCGCCGAGCCGTGGCCTGCTGAAGACTGTGCACATGGACGACTCGGCTCAGCAACTCGCCCCTTGGTGGTTCTCCGGCACTATCGGCTTGGTTGGCGTCGTTGTGGGGTTACTCCTCAAGATGCTGTTCGACTGGCTTTCTTCCAGGGCAGCGCGTCAGCGTGAAGACCGACTTCGGTTTATTCAAGACAAGCGAGTGGCATATGCCGAACTGCTTGCGGCATGCACGGAGGCCGCCGACATTGAGCACGAGAATCGGCTGCTTGCCAAGCGGAAGCGAGAGTTTGACTCGAAGACGCCCACTGATGAGGATGTCGACGACTACAATCGCGAACTCGATAACATTGACGCTCGCCGCACTCGCGCCTACCAGTCGCTCAACAGCGTGTCGGCCGTGGTGGACCTTATCGGCCCTGATGACGTCGTGGAAGCTGCGGGTTTGTACATCTCTAGATGTCACCATCCACACCTGCTCCCGAAGCGGGTTGACGCCGAGGCGGCGTACGTGGATGCGGTGCGAAGAGACCTGGGGTACGGGCCCACCAGCCACCTGCGCAGTTTCGAGTACGAGCCACTGATCAAGGCAGATGATCAGGACAGTGGCGTATAACCCGAGTCGCTGCCAAAGCGGCGTGAGCCGCCTACTCCATACCGAAGTCTTAGCCCTCTGGTGGACATCCGAGGCTGAACCTTGGTCTTGGTCTTGGTCTTGGTCTCTTGTTCCACTCGTGTTCTGTCTTCGTTCGGGACGGTTGTGGAACGGCGTTCCGTGTCGGTTCCGTCGATGTTCTGGCCCATGTGTGTGCGGGGGGGGTCTGGTTCTGTGCAATCTGCGTTCTTCACCCGGTGTCCTCGGCGTTCTTCCCTTGCCGTGCGGCCCATGCGGCCTTGCGCTTCACCGCGGCGGCCTTGTCGCGTTCCACTCTGTTCTGGTGCGCTGGTTTTCAGCCCAGGAGAGGAACTGCCAGCCCTCCTCTACTGCCTCCCAGAGGTTGGCCTTGACGAGTCGGCCGGCCAGGTTCTTGCCCTTGGGCCAGGAGTCCACGAACCAGGCGGTGACGTGGCCGTCGGTGAGGTAGTCGGTGCAGCACGTGCCGGCCACGGTCCAGAGGCCGATGGCTTCGAGTCCTGCGGACCTGACCCTGGGGTGTGAGTGCATCTTGTCGTCAGCGTTGAACCAAGCCACTTAGGGCCTCCAGTCGATTCGTCGTGTCCAGTGCCAGCCGCCGTGGGCGCATACGTAGAACCGGACGTTGTGGTGGAAGTGCTGTAGGTGTCGATGTCGCGGCGGAGTCGGCGGGCGTCAGCCTTCGTGGGGCTGTACGCCTTGCCGCAGAGGCACTCGATGGTGAAGGCGCCGGGGCCAGAACGGTGTGCCTCATGACTGTCGCGCCGGATAAGCTCTGGGGGTGCTTTGGGGAATCGATACGGCGTCATGGGCCGAACTGTGGAGTGGCGTCATCGGCTCATTTGTCGCTGCCGTGATCGGCGGCTTGGTTGCTCTTCTTGTTGTTCGTATGACGGGTGCGCAGAATGCTAAGCAGGCTGCTAAGACACGGCAGAACGACGCCATCGCCGACTTTGTGGCTGCGATCTGGCCAGTTGCCCTAAACGACCTTAAAGAAGCGAGAGACAGCCAGGTCTCCTTTTCCGCCCTTAGCTCTGCGCAGACAAGGCTGGAACTGGTAGGAGGTGATGGCATCGAACTCGCTACCGCATTGAAGACGAGCCCCCACAGAATCAGTCGAGCGTGGCTTTCGATCGATGTTGTGAAAAAGGCGAACGCTGTCAGGGAAGACGCCGTTCGACTCGAGCGCCAGTTCAGATCGCTGCTGTCAAGGCTTTGCCTCAACTTGGCTGATTGGCCGAATGCATCGCAGGTCGAACGCCTGAAGCACGTCGCTTCTATTGCACTACTGAATGAGAAGATCGAGAATCTGGCGGAAGAAGCTCGCAAGTTGGCGAGCGAATCTGCCGAGGAGCAGTAATCAGCTATGGCGGTGCACTGACTGGTGGATCCGATGGACTCCTGTAGGGCGCGTGGCGTCTTCATGGAATGGGTACCTCTATCGGGCGGCGTTGGTTGTCGGGCCTTTGCGGGAATGGGATCGTATTCGGCATAGGCCCTGTCAGATTGATGGGGCGCCGAGAACGACTCTTGGAGGGGTTATGAAGACGATCGCGAAGCGCATTGCGGGGGCTGCCTTGGCTGTAGGCTTGATCGGCGGTGCCGGCATTGTTGGCGCTGCACCGGCACAGGCGGAAGTGATCGACAGGTTCTACTCGTCCAAGAAGACGTGCCAGATCCACTTCGCGGATCTTCGACTGAGTCTCGATATGCAGGGCGTCTCCTACACGATTCTGAGGAACTGCGATTACGTGGTGGACACTTCAGGGCCCACGCCTATCTATGGGTACGAGTGGATGATTCGCCGCTAACCAGTGGTGTTGCGGCACGGACGCTGATGCGCATCTTCTTGGCTGCCGTGCCGCTCACGCCGCCGCCCCCACCGAAGGCGGCGGTGGTGGCGAGCATGTGGTCCAGTGCCGCGGCCGCCTGTTGGGGAACCACGCCATTGCCGATGATTTTGAGTTGGTCGTTGCGACTGATCCCGGGGAGGTCGACCCAGCCGGCGGGCCAACCCATCATCCATTCGGCGAACCGTGCGTTGAGTCGGTGCTTACCCTTGGCGGTCAGTTCGGTAGGGGCAGGGGCTGGTGCTCGTAGTTGCTCCCACCGTCGGATAGCTGGGGCGTAGGGCCCCAGTCGGTCGGCCGCCCGTGGCGATCAAGTCGTTCTCCGCCATGATCGCCAAGTCGGTCACTCTGGTGCGCCCTGGCTTCTTCCTCATGTGATCTTCCGGAGTGTTCCCCGACGGCCGGGCCACCGGAGTCGGGAGTAAGTCCTCTCGTGCCACCTGTCCCAGTGGTCGTCGGAACCCCTTCACTGCCACCCGACTTGGCTCACTCTTCAGTGATTCGGCCGTTTTAGGCGCCTAGTTCCTGGTGTTTCCGGGGTTCTTGGTTCGGGAGTGGGGCACTAGCGGCCGAGGTTCTAGGCTGTTTGGATGTACATCCGGCGGGTGAAGACCGCTTCCGGGGCCACCGCGGTCCAGCTCGTCGAGAAGCGTCATGGGGTGCGTCAGATCCTCGAGCAACTCGGCTCGGCTCATGACGAGGTGACCCTGGCCGCGCTGGAGCAGGTCGGCCGGGAGAAGATCCAGGCCGGTCAGATGGCCTTCGACCTCGATCTACACACCGATGACACCACAACGGCCCCGGCCAAGAGCCTCCGGCATGACGGCAGGTCGGCCTCCCATTGCGGGCATGCCGGTTTTGGTTCGCTCGGCCAGTTGATCGCGTTCAAGTCGGGCGAAGGCAGACTTCACGGTGAGCATCGCTTTGCCCATCGGCCCGGTGGTGGCGATTCCCTCGGTCAAGGACCGGAAATGGGCCCCTTGGAATTCTTGGTGGTCGATTAGGTCGAGCAACCGACGCATGTTGCGCCCGAACCGGTTGAGTTTCTACACCACCGGATCATCCCCGGCGCTGGCGTGTTCGAGCAGCTAGCCTAGCTGGGGCCGCCTCGGTGGGAGCGCGAGCTCCGAAACGGAACTCCGCGACTCCCCGTAAGGCGAACGACCTACGGCGGCAGTGAAGAGGTGCTTCCAAGGGTCACATGGGCGACGGTGCGATGTCGTATCGGGATCCCCTTACGGGTGCGAAGGGTCGCCCATATGCCCCTCGACAGGTCCCTTCGAACGAGTGCCGTGAGTCGTTCCCTATGCGGGACGACGAAGAAGCTTCGTCTGGGACACCCCTTTAGGCAAGGTTTATTCGCGCCTCCCCGTAGTAGCGTCACGATATGAACGACAGCGAGGACCAGCCTCGGATGGTGCGGGTGTTCCCGGACTACGCCGATACCGTTCTGTGGTTTGGGGGACCCATACCGTACGACGAATCCGGCCTCACTGAAAGGCTGGTCCGCGAATTAGAGGATTGGGAACAGTCCTACTATGACTCGCTGACGCCCGATGAGGACTGGAAGTCAGCAGAATTGGCCCGCCAATTCACTGCGGAGGGCAACCGTCTGGCCGAGCGGGTGGCCGACGAACTAGGTGACGGTTACGAAGTGCAGTTCAGCTCCTACGAACCAGGCGTACTGCCGCGCCGGTTCCGTGGGGCGCACCCTGCACTCAATCCGCGGGCCGCCGCTGCCTTCGCGGAGCTTGCTGCGGCTCTGACGGCAGAGCAAAAGAGATCCGACAATGCCGCATGTGCCCCCGGCGGGGAAGACTCCGAGTGGTTCGCCGTTGCGCCACTCACGGGGGCCATCTTCAAACCACGTCCTTAGACCATCCGTTAATGGGACAGGTCGGCCCCTGGTGCCTACCCGAGACCGTGCGAGGATCGGGCCATGAACTGGCCTGCTATCGAACGTGTCGAGTCGAAGCGCGTTGTCCTCGACCCACTCACCGTCCAGCACGCCCCAGAGATGCTTCCTGTCCTGGCCGACCCATCGATCTACGAGTTCATCGGTGGTACGCCACCGACGTTGGAGCAGTTGCACAGGCTCTACGGCGTGCAATCGCTGGGCCACTCCGACGACAATGCGCAGTGGTGGCTGAACTGGGTCGTCTGCCTCCGCAGGCCGCGGCGCGCTGTGGGGTATATGCAGGCCACCGTCGAGCGTCGGGCGGGCGTACTCGAGGCCAACATCGCCTGGGTGATTTCGCCAGCATTCCAGGGCCGTGGCTTGGCCACGGAGGCCACTGCTTCAATGATCGTGTGGCTGACGGCGAGCGGAGTGGACCGCTATGTTGCCTACATCCACCCCGACCATGCGGCCTCCGCGGCCATTGCCCGCAAGCAGGGTCTGCGACCGACCTCCGTGGTCGAGGACGGCGAGGTCCGCTGGCAGAACGAATGATCGCGACCCGCCAGTCCCCCATGCCGATCGTGGTTCGAAGAGGCCTACCTCAATCCCGGCTGCGCGTCGTACTCATGCATCCGGTGCACTCTGGCAAGCGGGTGTTGCGAGTCAGTCGTCGAGAAGCGCCATCAGCCGAGTCGCTGTCGCCCAGTTGCGCATAGTGTTGACCGCCTCTATGGCCGTGGCGGCCGGCGGGCGGGACAGTTCGGCCGCCAGCACGCTACGGCCTAGGCCATCTGGAGTGCGCAGGTACAGGGAGCGGCCGATCACGGTGGCCTCGTCGTGACTGCCCCTGTCTCGGGCTCGCCGCACAGCTGCCGTCACGGTCTCGGCTGTGGCGGGACTGATCTGATCCCTGTGGAACACCACGTGCAAAAACTTCGGGTTGGTCTCTCCCGGGTAGGGGTTGTCCGCCACCACTGACCGCAGCCGAGGGCGAGAAAGCACGACGACACCCGTTCGCACGCTTGACCGATCAGCTATTGCCTGCTCGAGCTTGGTGGAGAGTGTTGTGCCATCAGTCTCAACACTGCTGAACACCACGTTCCCGCTCTGAATGTAGGTCACGACATCACTGAAGCCGAGCCCCGCCACAATCTCGCGCAGATCAGACATCGCCAACCGGTTGTGCCCTCCGACATTGATGCCGCGCATGAGGCCGACATGGGTCCGCATGACCACATCCTTTCAGACCCGCTAGGGTATCCGTCTCGCTTGGAAGACCGTCCTCAGCCGACTCAGCAGAGTCTCCTTTCACATGGAGTACGCACCGGCCGGTCCTGTCAGCCGATCCGTTGGCGGGCGCGTCCTGTTGAATGGGGAGATGATCATTCGCCCCTGCACCGACGCGGACCTGAGTGTGTTGTGCTCGCGATGGAGAACTCCCGGGGATCTCCACGAGAGGCACCACGATCACCAGCGGGACGGCCAAACCATCTATCTGGTCGCGTGGCAGGATCAGGAGCCCCTGGGATCTGGGGTACTGCAGTGCGGTGGCTGCATCGGGCTCAACGCCCGGACCGCGTACCCCGGTGCAGTGGAGTTCAATCACCTGCAGGTTCGTGACCAGTACCGCGGACAAGGAGTGGGCAGTGCCCTGATCGCGGCCGCGGAGGCTCTCGCATCTCAGGCCGGCCGGGACCAGATAGCGGTCGGCGTAGCCGAGGACAATCCGGACGCAGAGCGCCTGTACCGCCGCCTGGGTTACCACCCCACGGGGGTCATCGATGTCAGTCGATACGACTGGATCACCGCCGAGGGAGCGGTCCGGCATGAGACGGAACGCGATCACCTGCTGGTCAAGGACCTCGGCCCCACCATGGGGCTAGCCCAGCGAGAGCACCTCTCACGCTCGGAGGCGATCTGCCGCGCCCTGGCTGACCTCGCGGCGTGGACCGGCGAGCATCCGGTACAGGTTGCCCCCCACGGTGGGCTACTGTGCGCTGAGGTCGGCAGGTGGATGACCGGCCCAGCGAGGAGAAAGGTGTCCCCATGACCGACTACCGGTGGACGAGACTGAGCACCGCCGACGCGACCTCATGGGCGGCGCTCGTCAACCATCTCGCCGACGTCGACGGCACCGAGGAGTACCTGGCTGCAGAGGATCTGCGCGAGGAGCTGGAGTCCACGTCGCTCGATCCCGCTGAGGACACCTGGGCGGTGTGGGACGGCGAGCAGGTCGTCGCCTTCGGACTGGCCCACTGCAGCTCCAACCTCAGCCATGAGGGTCAGGTCCGGACCTTCGTCGAGGGGGGCGTACACGCCGACCACCGCGGCCGTGGGCTGGGTACGGAGCTGATGGACCGGCTCGAGATCCGGGCCCGGGATCGCGCCGCGGCCATGCATCCCGAGCAGCCTGGCTACCTGAGCGCTGGCGGGCAGACCGAGGGGTCCTCGGCACGCGCACTGCTGTTCGAGCGCGGATACACGGTCGCGCGGTACTTCAACGCCCTCACCCGTGAGTTGAGGGAGGCACCGGAGCCGCCCGCCGTGGAAGGCGTGACCCTGCGCAGCCCCGTGCCGGCGGACGAAACGCCCGTGCACTCTTCGCACGACGTCGCCTTCCGCGATCACTGGGGATCCGCCCCAACCTCCGAGGAGAGCTGGCGCGAACGGTGGACCTCCCGCTCCAACCGCCATGACGTCTCCACCCTCGCCGTCGATGATCGGTCCGGGGAGGTGCTCGCCTACGTGCTCTGTGGACAGTGGGTCGACCGTGAGCTCTACGTCAATCTCGTCGGCACCGTACCCGCCGCCCGTGGCCGGGGCCTGGCCGCGGCCTGCCTCGCCAGGACCATCGCCCTGGCCATCGAGACGGGCTCCTACGACCTCATCGACCTGGACGTGGACTCCTCGAGCCCGACCGGCGCGACCCGGCTCTACGAGCGCCTCGGCTTCCGCCTCAAGCGGACCACCGCCGCCATGCGCCGCGACCTCCAGGGCTTCCCCGAAAGCTGACCCTTCATCAGCTCGGGTCGTCGCCGCTCACGGTGCAGAAATGACCGAGCGCCCGCGCCAGGATCTCGGGAGCCTGTTCGGCCATGTGGTGGGTGGAGTCGATGCCGTGTCCGGTCACGTGGTCCGCCCAGTCCGCCCAGATGGCCAGGGGGTCCCCGTACAGGTCCTCCAGGTCGTCCCGGAGGGACCACAGCACGAGTAACGGCTGTCGTATGCGTCGGCCGGCGGCTCGGTCGTCCCGTTCATGGTCGGCGTCGACGGTGAGGCCGGCCCGGTAGTCCTCCAGCATGCCGCGCACCACGTCCGGGTCGCGGATCGCCGCTTGCCACTCCTCGTAGTTCTCAACGCCCATGGAGTCGGGGTCGCCGTGGTACCAGGCCGCCGGGTCGGCCGTGATGACCCGCTCCGGCACCTCGGGCTGGGCGAAGAAGAACCAGTGCCACCAGGCCGTGGCGAACCGGGCGTCCGTGCGGTCGAGGTGTTCGCTGATGGGGAGGCAGTCCAACAGCGCCACGCGCGTGACGCGGTCCGGGTGGTCCAACGCCATCCGCAGGGCGTAGTAGCTGCCCCGGTCGTGCCCTGCGACGGCAAAGCGGTCGTGGCCGAGCTCGTGCATGGCCCTGAGCAACAGCCTGGCGCCGGCCCGCTTGGAGTGGGGGACGTGATCAGTCGTCGGCGTCGGTTTGCCCGAGCGGCCGTAGCCGGGCAGGTCAGCACACACCACCGTGAACCCCAGCTCCACGAGCCGCGGAGCCACCAGGTGCCAGGTGGAGGAGGTCCGGGGATGGCCGTGCAGCAACAGGATGACCGGGCCGGAACCGCCGTGGCGCACGAACAGCCTCAACGGCCCGGCATCGACCATCTCCGCGGTGAAGCCCTCGAACATGGCTTCACCCTGCTCCGTGCCGGACCTCCGCGCAAGTGGCCCAGAGCCGATGCAGCGTGTCCAGGACCCCGAGTAGTGTGCTGTCATGACCGACTCCGCACGTCAGACCCGCCCGCCCAGTGACATCGACGCGCTGGCCAACCGCTACTTCGCCGACACCCTCGCCCTCCATCCGGAGGAGGCCACCGCGTTGGGCCACCCGGGCCGGGAGACCGAGTACTCGGACTATTCCCCCGCCGGCACGGCCGAGGACGACCACCTCAACCAACGGCTGCTCGCGGACCTCGAGGGACTCGAGCCCACCGACGAGGTGGACCGGGTCACCGCGGCGGCCCTGCGCGAGCGCATCGGACTGGAGCGCCGGCTCCATGCCACCGGCCGGACGGAGCTGAACAACCTGGCCTCCCCCGCCCAGGAGATCCGCGGCATCTTCGACCTGATGCCCACGGAGACCGAGC
Source organism: Citricoccus sp. I39-566 (assembly GCF_031432995.1). GTDB lineage: Bacteria > Actinomycetota > Actinomycetes > Actinomycetales > Micrococcaceae > Citricoccus > Citricoccus nitrophenolicus_A. The sequence goes on along the minus strand of NZ_CP133842.1, from coordinate 1,647,074 downwards.
AGGACTGGGCCCACATCGCCGGCCGGCTGGCCAATCTGCCGGACGCCCTGGCCGGCTACGCCGCCTCTCTGCGCGCCTCGCGGGACGAGGGCCAGGTCGCGGCTCGCCGCCAGATCGACGTCGTCATCGAGCAGGCCGAGGCGCACTCGGAGGCCGGGGGCTTCTTCCCGGGACTCATCGAGCGCGCGGAGGCGGCCGGCGTCGTGCCCTCCTCCCTGATGGCCCAACTGGACAGCGCCGCGCGCGGCGCGGGTGAGGCCTATCGGAAGCTGGCCTCCTTCCTCAGGGACGACCTCCGCGAGATCGCCCCGGAGCAGGACGCCGTGGGCAAGGAGCTGTACTCGCTGTACTCGCAGGAGTTCCTGGGCGCCACGGTGGACCTCGAGGAGACCTACGCCTGGGGCCAGGAGGAGCTCGCCCGGATCATCGCGGCGCAGCACGAGGACGCGGAGCGGATCAGGCCCGGCGCGAGCATCGAGCAGGCCCGTGAGGTGCTCAACACCGACCCCGCCCGCCGGTTGCAGGGCACCGACGCCCTGCGGGAATGGATGCAGCAGGTCACCGACGAGGCCCTGGAGTCCATGACGCGGTACTTCGAGATCCCCGCGCCCATGGACCGGGTGGAGTGCATGATCGCCCCCACACAGGAGGGCGGGGTGTACTACACCGGCCCCTCGGAGGACTTCTCCCGGCCCGGCCGCATGTGGTGGTCCGTGCCGCCGGGCGAGGACGCCTTCACCACGTGGGAGCAGAAGACCACGGTCTACCACGAGGGCGTCCCGGGCCACCACCTGCAGATCGGCACGGCCATGCTCGCCCAGGACGAGCTGAACGACTGGCGCCGCAACGCCCTGTGGACCTCCGGCCACGGGGAGGGCTGGGCGCTGTACGCGGAGCAGCTGATGGAGGAGTTCGGCTACCTGGCCGACCCGGGCGACCACCTGGGCATGCTGGACGCCCAGCGGATGCGGGCGGCCCGCGTGGTGTTCGACATCGGCGTGCACTGCGGCTTCGAGGCGCCCGAGTCCGAGGGCGGCGGCGTGTGGACCCCGGAGCAGGGCTTCGCGTTCCTGAACAAGCACCTCAACGACACCCCCGGGCAGGTGCGCTTCGAGTTCATCCGCTACCTCGGCTGGCCCGGGCAGGCGCCGGCCTACAAGGTGGGCCAGCGCATCTGGGAGCAGATCCGCACCGAGCACGCCTCGCGGGCCGCCTCGGCCGGTGAGGACTTCGACCTCAAGGCCTTCCACACGCGCGCCCTGCGGCTGGGTTCCATGGGGCTGGACACCCTGCGGACGGCGCTCGCGTGAGCGCTGAGCTGAGTGCGGAACGGCAGGGGCACGACGCCGGCCCGGCGGGTCCCGCGGCACCTCGCCTCGTGCTGGCCTCCGCCTCCCCGGCGCGCGCCCGCATCCTGGAGGCCGCCGGGGTCCCCTTCACCGTGCTGATCTCCGAGGTGGATGAGGATGCCATCGCCGCCGCCAACCCGCTGGCCGGCCCGGCCGAGACCGCGGAGCTGCTGGCCCGGGCCAAGGCCGAGGACGTCGCGGTCCACGCGGACGCGGCCGGGGCGCTGGTGGTGGGGTGCGATTCGGTGTTCGAGCTGGACGGCGTGGCCTACGGCAAGCCGTGGGAACCGGAGGTGGCGCTCGAGCGGTGGCGGAAGCAGTCCGGCCGGACGGGACAGCTGCACACGGGGCACTGGGTGGTGGACACCCGCGGCGGCTCGGCGATCTCCCGGCCGGCCGTCGGCGCCCTGGCCAGCGCCTCGGTGACCTTCGCCGAGGTGGAGGAGGCCGACGTCGTGGCCTATGTGGCCACCGGCGAACCGCTGCAGTGCGCCGGGGCCTTCACGATCGACGGCCGCGGGGCCGCGTTCGTCACGGCGGTGGACGGAGACCCGAATGCCGTGATCGGCCTGTCCGTGTCCACGCTGCGGACCCTGCTCGCGGACCTGGGCGTGTCCCTGACCAGCCTCTGGCAGAGCTGATCCGGGCCGCCCGGGCAGTGCGCAGTCTCACAGGCGCTGGGCGGCCTCTCGGCGTGCATCGGCACCGGCCTCCGGTCTAGCGTGGGGCATCTGCGGGTCACCCCGCTGAGCCAAGGAGGGCGACGATTCTTCGTCGCCCTCCTTCGCGTCTTCCCCGTGCCCCATCAGTACCCACCAGGAGTTCGCCATGACCGTGACCCGCACCACCGAGGTGTCCGCCACCGGTGCCGCCCACGGCGCCGCGCCACCGCCTGCGGAGCCGACGCCGCAGCCCACGCCGGCCGCACCGGTCCCCGTGGCCACCGCTCGCCTGGCGATCTTCTCGCTGGCGATCGGCGCCTTCGGGATCGGCACCGCCGAGTTCGCGACGATGGGCCTGCTGCCCTACATCGCCGCGGGGTTCGACGCCTCCATCACCGAGGCCAGCCACGCGGTCTCGCTCTACGCCATCGGCGTGGTGGTCGGCGCACCGCTGATCGCCGCCCTCACGGCCCGGATGGAGCGCAAGAGGCTGCTGCTGGGTTTGGCCCTGCTGTTCGTGATCGGCAGCATCGGCTCCACCCTGGCCCCCAGCCTGCCGGTCATGCTGGCCTCTCGCTTCCTGACCGGTCTTCCCCATGGCGCCTTCCTGGGGATCGGCGCCGTGGTGGCGTCCACCCTGGTCTCTCCGAACCGTCGCGCCACCGCCATGGCCCGGGTGATGCTCGGGCTCACGGTGTCCAACATCGTCGGGGTGCCTGCGGCCGCCGCGCTGGGGGCCCAGTTCGGGTGGCGCACCGCCTACGGGCTGGTCGCCCTGATCGGGATGGTGACCCTTGCGGCCGTCCTGTGCCTGGTGCCCCGCAGCGCCCCCGCGCAGGCACCGTCTATCCGCCGGGAGCTGGGCACCCTCAAGCGGCCCCAGGTGATCATCACCCTGGTGGCGGGATCGATCGGCTTCGGCGGCATGTTCGCCGTCTACACGTTCATCTCCCCGACCATGACCGAGGTGGCCGGACTGCCCGCCTCCGCCATCCCGTGGGTGCTGGCCTGCTACGGCGTGGGCATGACCGTCGGCTCATTGATCGCTGGACCGCTGGTGGACCGCTCGATCGAACGCTCGGCACTGCTGGGGATCTCCGCCCTGGGGGTCGTGCTGCTGGTCCTGGCCGCCCTGGCACAGGTGCCGGCCGTGGCGGTGGCCTGCGTACTGCTGCTCGGAGTGGCCGGCTCACTGTTCACCACGGCACTCCAGGTCCGGCTGCTGCGTGAGAGTGGCGACGCCCCCTCCGTGAGCGCTGCCATGAACCACGCGGCCTTCAACTTCGCCAACGCCCTGGGGGCCATCCTCGGCGCCGTGGTGGTGGATGCCGGCCTCGGCTACCGCTCACCCGCGCTGCTGGGGGCGGGCCTGACGGTGGTGGGACTGGCGGTGATGATCTTCGCCGTGGTCTCCCGCCGGCGCGCCGTGTGCCGCTGAGGTCCCCCGCCCAGGCCCCTCGCCGTCCCGGCGGCCGACGGCTATTGTGGGCTTCCTACAATCCCTGGGCCGCGGCGCAGGGAAAAGGCCCCGGATCCTGTAGGAACCCCACGGGCGCGTCTAGGCTCGGCGGGTGGGCTCGCCCCGGCCCGTACCGCGGCCGGGCCCGCAGACCGCTTGCACCGAAGCTCGTGAAGGAGTCCCTCCCCGATGTCCCACCCGACGCCGAACGCCACGACCACACCCCGACCGTTCTCGCGGGTACTCGTGGCCAACCGCGGGGAGATCGCCGTCCGGGTGATCCGTGCGGCCCACGACGAGGGGCTGAGCGCCGTGGCCGTCTACGCCGAGCCGGACCGCGAGGCCCTGCACGTGCGCATGGCAGATGACGCCATCGCCCTGGGCGGTGCCTCCGCCGCCGATTCCTACCTCGTGGTGGACAAGATCCTGGCGGCGGCGAAGACCTCCGGGGCGGACGCCGTGCATCCCGGCTACGGCTTCCTGTCCGAGAACGCCGACTTCGCCCGCGCCGTCCAGGCGGCCGGACTGGTCTGGATCGGCCCACCGCCTGAGGCGATCGAGCAGCTCGGGGACAAGGTCTCCGCCCGGCACCTGGCCCAGCGGGTCGGCGCCCCCCTCGTCCCGGGCACCGCGGACCCGGTGGTGTCCGCCCAGGAAGTGGTGGACTTCGCGGACGCCCACGGACTGCCCCTGGCCATCAAGGCCGCCCACGGTGGCGGCGGACGCGGCATCAAGGTGGCCCGGACCCGCGAGGAGATCCCGGAGCTGTACGAGTCCGCGGTCCGCGAGGCCACGGCGGCCTTCGGCCGGGGCGAGTGCTTCGTGGAGCGCTTCCTGGACGCACCGCGGCACGTGGAGACCCAGTGCCTGGCGGATGCGGCGGGGACGGTGGTGGTGGTCTCCACCCGCGACTGCTCTCTGCAGCGCCGCAACCAGAAGCTCGTGGAGGAGGCCCCCGCGCCGTTCCTCACGGCCGAGCAGCAGCAACGGCTCTACGAGTCCTCCAAGGCCATCCTGGCCGAGGCGGGCTACGTGGGGGCCGGGACCTGCGAGTTCCTGGTGGGCGCGGACGGCACCATCTCCTTCCTCGAGGTCAACACGCGCCTGCAGGTGGAACACCCCGTCTCGGAGGAGGTCACGGGCCTGGACCTGGTCCGCGAGCAGTTCCGGATCGCCCAGGGCGAGGAACTCGGCTATGACGATCCGGAGGTCCGCGGGCACAGCTTCGAATTCCGTATCAACGGCGAGGACCCCGGCCGGAACTTCATGCCCTCCCCCGGCACCCTGACCCGCTTCCGCCTGCCCTCGGGGCCGGGGGTGCGCGTGGACACCGGCGTGGAGGAGGGCGAGGCCATCACGGGCGCCTTCGACTCCATGGTGGCCAAGCTGATCGTCACCGGTGCCACGCGCGAGCAGGCCCTGGAACGCTCCCGGCGCGCCCTGGCCGAGATGCAGGTGGCCGGGATGCCCACGGTGCTGCCGTTCCACCGCGCCGTGGTGGCCGATCCGGCTTTCGCCCCGGTGGACGGCACGCCCTTCACCGTGCACACCCGCTGGATCGAGACGGGGTTCGAGAACACGATCGCCCCGTTCGCCGGCACGCCCGACTCCACCGATGCTGCCGGGGCCGAGCACGGCGACCGCCGCTCCGTGACCGTGGAGGTCAACGGCAAGCGCGTGGAGGTCACCCTGCCCGCCATCCTGGGGGCCATCTCCACGGTGGCCACGGGCGCCAAATCAGGCGGGCGCAAGCGCAAGTCCCGCGGCTCCCGCGGGGCCACCGCCACTGGCGCCAGTGGGGACACCCTGACCTCGCCGATGCAGGGCACCATCGTTAAGGTCGCGGTCTCCGCCGGGGACACCGTGGCCGAGGGCGACCTGATCGTGGTGCTGGAGGCCATGAAGATGGAGCAGCCGCTGACCGCGCACCAGTCGGGGACGGTCACCGAGCTGATGGCGGAGCCGGGGGCCACCGTCACGGCCGGCGCGGCGATCGCCGTCATCTCCGACTGAGCCGTCATCTCCGACTGAGCCGTCATCTCCGACTGGACAGCAACGCCGCCGCACCGCAAGGAGAGCCCGTGCCCCGACTGACCCGCCGCCTGCCCCAGCCCTCCGAGCTGCTGCCGCTGATGCGCTTCCGCCCGCCCACGGTCCACCGCCGTGCCGCGCGCCTGGCTGCCGCCGCCGACCTGGAGGACCTGCGCCGGATCGCGCGGCGCCGCACCCCCCGCGCCGCGTTCGACTACGTGGACGGCGCCGCGGGCTCCGAGCTGACGGCCCGGCGCACGCGGGAGGCCTTCGCCGCCACGGAGCTGCTGCCGCGGATCCTGCACTCCACGCCGGCCGCGGACCTGTCCACCACGATCGCCGGCGGGGCCTCGGCGTTGCCCTTCGGGATCGCCCCGACCGGGTTCACGCGCTTCATGCACGCCGAGGGCGAGGATGGCGGGGCCTCCGCTGCCGCTGCGGCCGGGATCCCGTTCACCCTGTCCACCATGGGCACCCGGTCGATCGAGGAGGTCGCGGCGGTCTCCGGCGCCGGGCGCCGCTGGTTCCAGCTCTACCTGTGGAAGGACCGGGAGCGGTCCCTGGACCTGCTGCGCCGAGCCGAGGCAGCCGGCTTCGACACCCTGCTCGTCACCGTGGACACCCCCGTGGCGGGGCAGCGGCTGCGGGACGTGCGCAACGGCATGACCATCCCACCCCAGCTGACGCTGCGCACCGTGCTGGATGCCTCCTACCGCCCGGAGTGGTGGTTCAACTTCCTGAGCACGGACCCGCTGACGTTCGCCTCGCTGAGTGACACGGCCGCTGACCTGCCGACCATCATCAACGGGATGTTCGATCCCACCCTGTCCATCGCGGACCTCGAGTGGATCCGCTCGGTCTGGCCCGGACAGCTGTTCGTCAAGGGCATCCTCACGGCCGAGGACACCCGCCGCTCCCTGGACGCCGGGGCTGACGGGCTCGTGGTCTCCAACCACGGCGGGCGCCAGCTGGATCGCGCGCCGGTGTCCCTCAAGGCCCTCGGTGAGGTGCGCGCGGAGGCCGGGACCGGCGTCGAGGTCATCCTGGACTCCGGCATCATGTCCGGCGCGGACATCGTCTCGGCGCTGGCCCTCGGGGCGGACTTCGTGCTCATCGGACGCGCGTACCTGTACGGGCTGATGGCAGGCGGCGAGCAGGGCGTCGCCCGGGCCATCGAGCTGCTGGCGCGGGAGGTCGAGTCGGCGATGATGCTGATGGGCACCGCCACGATCGCCCAGGTCCAGTCCTCGGGTCAGGTGCGGGCCCCGTGGCTCGAGGGGACGGGGCGTGACCGGGCCGCGGGGCAGTCCAGTGCGTCCCGGACGACATCCTGACCGGACGCCTCCTGTCCAGGGATGTCCACCATGCGGACACCATTCTTGCATGGTGGACGTCACCGCTACGCTGGACGGGCCGCCGGACCAGTCAGCGGCAACAGTCACCATGACCCTTGCTGAGGAGCAACCCATGTCCACAGACCTGTCCTCCGGCGGCCCCCGTTCGGGCTCGAAGGCCGACGCTGCCGCGAAGGACGACGGCTCCGCCGAGCTGGGCGTCCCCCGCTCCCGCGTGGTGCTCGCCTCCCTGATGGGCACCACGATCGAGTTCTATGACTTCTACGTCTACGCCACCGCGGCGGTCTCGGTCTTCCCGCTGATCTTCTTCGCGGCCGGTGACGAGGGCGCCGCCCTGCTGGCCTCCATGGCCACCTTCGGCGCCGCCTTCGTGGCCCGCCCCATCGGCTCCGTCCTGTTCGGCCACTTCGGGGACCGGATCGGCCGTAAGGCCACCCTGATCGGCTCCCTGCTGACCATGGGCATCGCCACCTTCCTCATCGGCCTGCTGCCGACCTACTACCAGATCGGCCTGTGGGCCCCCGCGCTGCTGACGATCATGCGCTTCTGCCAGGGCCTGGGCCTGGGCGGCGAATGGTCCGGCGCGGCCCTGCTGGCCACCGAGACCGCCAAGGAGGGCAAGCGCGCCTGGGCCGCCATGTGGCCCCAGCTCGGCGCCCCGATCGGCTTCCTGCTGGCCAACGGCCTGTTCCTCATCCTGACCCTCGCCTTCAACCACGACTCCACCAATCCGGAGATGGACGGCGCCTTCCTGACCTGGGTGTGGCGCCTGCCGTTCCTGCTCTCGCTGCTCATGGTCGCCGTGGGCCTCTACGTCCGCCTCAAGCTGCAGGAGACCCCCGTCTTCCAGCGCGCCGTGGACAACGACGAACGCGTCAAGGCCCCGCTGGGCGAGGTCTTCCAGAAGAACTGGCGGGAGCTCATCCTGGGCACCTTCATCATGCTGGCCACCTATGTGCTCTTCTACCTGATGACCACATGGATCCTGTCCTACTCCATCAGCTCTCCGGAGGCCAGCGGCCTGGGCGTGCCCTACGCCGACTTCCTGGTGCTGCAGCTCATCGGCATCCTGTTCTTCGCGGCCTTCGTGCCGGTCTCCGGATGGCTCGCGGACCGGTTCGGCCGCAAGCCCACCCTGATCGTCATCTCGGCCCTGCTCGTGCTGTTCGGCCTGACCTTCGGCTGGTGGCTGTCCGCCGACTCGATCGGCCAGGGCGCGGGGCTGAACACCACGCAGATGATGGTGTTCCTGATGGTCGGCATGACGCTGATGGGCCTGACCTTCGGGCCCATGTCCGCGGTGCTGCCGGAGCTGTTCCCCACCAACACGCGCTACACCGGTTCCGGGATCGCCTACAACGTGTCCTCGATCCTCGGCGCCGCCCTGACCCCCTTCGTCGCGCAGTGGCTGGTGCTGAACTTCTCGGTGGCGCACGTGGGCTACTACCTCTCCTTCGCCTCCGTGCTCACCTTGATCTCCCTGATCATCGCGCCGGAGACCAAGACCAAGTCCCTGGACACGGTGCGCGGCCTGGACGCCTGAACCGGAACACCCCCACGCCCGACGCCGGCCCGGCACCTACCGCAGGATCCTTGCGGTAGGTGCCGGGCCGGCGTCGTTCTCCTCGTTTTGAGGGCAGGAATCACTAGTGATTCCTGCCCTCAAAACGCTGGGGTCAGGCGATCAGAGGTAGACGTGCAGGCGGCGGGCCGCCTCGGAGATCGACCCGGAGATGGAGGGGTAGACCGTGTAGGTGTTGGCCAGGTCGTCCACGTGCAACTTGTGGCTGACCGCCAGGGCGATCGGATAGATCAGCTCGGAGGCACGCGGGGCCACCACCACGCCGCCGATCACGGTGCCGGAGCCCTTGCGGGCGAAGATCTTCACGAAGCCGTGCGTGACGTTCTGCATCTTGGCCCGGGGGTTGGTGGCCAGGTCCAGCTTGAGGATGTCCGCCTGGTACTTGCCGGAGGCCACCTGGGCCTCGGTGACACCCACCGTCGCGATCTCCGGGGACGTGAAGATGTTTGAGGCCACCAGGTGCGGCTGGAAGGGCTTGACCGCGTCCCCCATCAGGTGGGCCACGGCGACGCGCCCCTGCATGGCGGCCACAGAGGCCAGGGCGAAGACGCCGGTGCAGTCCCCCGCGGCGTAGATGCCCGGCGCGGAGGTGCGGGAGACGCCGTCCACCGCGATGTGCCCGGACTCAGTCAGCTCCACCCCGGCCTCCGCCAGGCCCAGGTCCGCGGTGTTCGGGATGCCGCCGACGGCCAGCAGGCAGTGGCTGCCCTCGAGCACGCGGCCGCCGGAGAGCTGGACGCGCACGCCGTTCTCGGTGCGCTCCACGGACTCGGCGCGGGTCTTGCCGACCACGTTCACGCCGTCCTCCACGAAGGCGTCCTCCAGCACGGAGGCCGCATCCGGGTCCTCGCCCGGCAGGACCCGGTCTCGCGAGGAGACCAGGGAGACCCTGGCGCCGAGCTGGTTGTAGGCGGAGGCGAACTCCGCACCGGTCACCCCGGACCCGACCACGATCAGGTGCTCGGGCACCTCGGTCAGGGAGTACACCTGGGTCCAGTTGAAGATGCGCTCCCCGTCCGGCATGGCGGTGGGCAGTTCGCGGGGGCTGGCCCCGGTGGCGAGGAGGATGTTCTCGGATTCGATGGTCTCGGTGCCGTCGGCGGTGACGGCCTCGACCGTGGACGGACCGGCCAGGCGGCCGTGGCCGATGACCACCCGCACGCCGACCCGCTCCAGGGCGCGGTGGATGTCCCGGGACTGCTCGGCGGCCAAGTCCAGCAGCCTCTGATTGACCACGGTCATGTCCGCGGAGGCCGGCCGGTCGCCGACGTCCACGCCCAGCCCGGGGGCCCGCCCGGCACGCCGCATGGAGTCCGCCGTGGCGATCAGGGTCTTGGAGGGGACCACGTCCGTCAGCACGGCGGACCCACCCATGCCCTTGGACTCGACGACGGTCACCTGCGCCCCGAGCTTCGCGGCCACCATGGCCGCCTCGTAGCCGCCGGGGCCACCGCCGATGATGGTGAGGGAGGGACGGGGACGCGAGTGCAGGGGGGTGGAGGTCACGCCCCCATTCTGGCACGCGGCACCTCCGGGCCGAATGCGCCGCAGCCACCGTGCGCCCGCCTTCTCCACCTCACGTTCTCCACCCCTCTAAGCTGAGGAGCGTGACTGACACTGACTCCTCCGCCACCGGGTCCCCGCAGGACTCCCCCCTGACCGGCGACCATCCCGGCTTCGCCGAGGCCCGCCAGGCCGCCGCCGCCCTCGCCGAGACCACGGGCGTGGCCCGGCACCGCATCGCCGTGGTGCTGGGCTCCGGCTGGGGCGGCGCCGCCGAGCTGATCGGCGAGACCACCCGCACCGTCCCCACCGCCGAGCTGCCCGGCTTCGCCGCGCCCTCGGTGCCCGGCCACAACCCGACGGTGCGCTCGGTGCGCCTGAAGGACGGATCGCAGGCCCTCGTCTTCGGCTCCCGCACCCACTATTACGAGCACCGCGACGCCGGCGCCGTGGCCCACACGGTGCGCACCGCGGCCGCCGCCGGCGCCGAGACCGTGGTGCTGACCAACGGCTGCGGCTCCCTGGTGCCCGAGTGGGGCCCGGGCACCCCGGTGCTGGTGGCCGACCACCTCAACCTCACGGGCGCCACCCCGCTGGTCGGCGCCGAGTTCGTGGACCTCACGGACCTGTACTCCCCGCGCATCCGGGCGATCGCCCGCGAGGTGGACCCGTCCCTGCCCGAGGGCGTGTACGCCCAGTTCCCCGGCCCCCAGTACGAGACCCCGGCCGAGGTCCGCTACGCCAAGGCCATCGGCGGCGACCTGGTGGGCATGTCCACCGCCCTGGACGCGATCGCCGCCCGGCACGCCGGCCTCGAGGTCTTCGGCATGTCCCTCGTGACCAACGCCGCCGCGGGCTTCAGCGGCGAACCCCTCAGCCACGACGAGGTCGTCCAGGCCGGGCGGGACGCCGGCCCGCACATCTCCGCCCTGCTGGCCGGCATCATCGACCGCATCTGACACCCCGGAGAGGCACCCTCGTGACTGACACCCAGGAACTCGATCCCGCGCTGCTGGCCGCCGCCGTGGAGTGGGCCCGCCAGGATCCCGACGACGGCGACCGTGCGGTCCTCGAGGCCGAGATCGCCGCCGCGCAGGGCGGGGACGGCGCGGCCGCCGCGTCGCTGGCCTCCCGCTTCGCCGGCCCCCTGGCCTTCGGCACGGCCGGCCTGCGCGCCGAGGAGGGCCCCGGCCCGGCGCGCATGAACCGCGCCGTGATCCGGCGCACGGCCGCCGGACTGGCCGACTACCTGCTCGGGCGCCTGGACAGCGCGGGCCGCCGCCCGCGCGTCGTGGTGGGCTATGACGCCCGCCGCGGCTCGAGGACCTTCGCGCTGGACTCCGCGGCCGTCTTCACGGCCGCGGGAGTGGAGACGATCCTGCTGCCGGCCGCCCTGCCCACCCCGGTGCTGGCCTTCGCGGTGCGGCACACGGACGCGGACGCCGGCGTGATGGTCACGGCCAGCCACAACCCGCCGGCGGACAACGGCTACAAGGTGTACCTGGGCGGGCGGATGACGGACGAGGCTGGCCGCGGAGCCCAGATCACCGCCCCCAGCGACCGGGAGATCGCCGCGTGCATCGACCACGAGGCCCCCGTGGACTCGATCCCGCTGGCGGAGAGCGGCTGGACGGTGGCGGAGCGGGGGGTCGCGGCCTCCTACCGGCTGGCGGCCTGCCGGGTGCTCAACCCCGAGAAGACCGCCCACCGGCGCCTGAACGTGGTCTACACGCCGCTGCACGGGGTCGGCGGCACGGTGCTGCCGGACCTCTTCGAGGACGCGGGATTCGCTCGGCCGTACACCGTCCCGGAGCAGGCCGAGCCGGACCCGACCTTCCCCACCGTCGCCTTCCCCAACCCGGAGGAGCCCGGAGCCCTGGACCTCGCGCTGGCCGCGGCCCGTCAGCGGGGGGCGGACCTGGTGATCGCCAACGACCCCGACGCCGACCGGCTGGCCCTCGCTGTCCCGGACCCGGCCGCGGAGGGTTCCGACGGTGGCTGGCGGATGCTCACCGGTGACGAGGTCGGCGTGCTGCTGGGCCGCCACCTGATGGGCCGGCTGCGGCCGGCGGGCGCCGTGGTGGCGAACTCCGTGGTGTCCTCCCGCCTGCTCTCCCGCGTGGCGGCCGAGGAGGATGTGCCGCACGAGACCACCCTGACCGGGTTCAAGTGGATCGCCCGGGTGCCGGGGCTGGGCTTCGGCTACGAGGAGGCCCTCGGGTACTGCACCGCGCCGGACTCGGTGCGGGACAAGGACGGGATGACGGCGGCGCTCGTGGCGGCGGAACTGGCCGCGGAGCTGGCCGACCAGGGCCGGACCCTGCTGGACGCGCTGGACGAGATCGCGCTGCGGTTCGGCGTCACCGCCACCGGCCAGCTCTCGGTGCGGGTGGCGGACCTGTCCCTGCTGGACTCCATGATGACCCGGCTGCGGCTGGACCCGCCGGCCGCGCTGGCGGGACATCCCGTGGTGGAGGCCGTGGACCTGACCCAGGGCCACCGCGGGCTGCCGGGCACCGACGCGCTGATGTACATCACGGCGGACGACTCCCGGGTGATCGTCCGGCCCTCCGGGACCGAGCCCAAGCTCAAGTGCTACCTCGAGGTGGTCCGGCCGGTCTCCGCCGCCGCGGACCTGCCCGGGGTCCGGGCGGACGCCGCCGCCGCCCTGGCCGAGCTCTCCGCGTCCATCGGCGCGGCCCTGGGACACTAGGCTGGAGGCATGGACACCGCCGAGCTCGCGAAGTACATCGACCACACCCTGCTCAAGCCGCAGGCCTCCCGTGAGGACATCCTGGCGCTGTGCGCCGAGGCCGCCGAGGCGCAGGTGAAGAGCGTGTGCGTGAACCCGGTGTGGGTGCCCACCGTGGCCGAGGCCCTGGCCGGCTCGGGCGTGCTGACGTGCACCGTCATCGGCTTCCCCCTCGGGGCCACCACCACGGCGGCCAAGGTCGGCGAGACGCGGGACGCCGTGGCCCACGGCGCCCACGAGGTGGACATGGTCATCGACATCGCCGCCGCCCTGGCCGGGGACCGCGAGGCCCTGGTGGAGGACATCCGCGCCGTGGCGGAGGCCGCCCATGAGGGGGAGGCGATCCTCAAGGTCATCATCGAGACCTGCCTGCTGGATGACGCCGCCAAGGAGCTGGCCTGCGGCGCCGCCGTGGCAGCCGGCGCCGACTTCGTGAAGACCTCCACGGGGTTCTCCACGGGTGGGGCCACCGTGGCGGACGTGGCCCTGATGCGCCGAGTGGTGGGCCCCGAGGTGGGGGTCAAGGCCTCCGGCGGGGTCCGCACCCGCCAGGACGCCCTCGACATGATCGCCGCGGGCGCCACAAGGATCGGTGCCAGCTCTGCCCTTGCTATCCTGAAGGCCAGCTAGATACCCGCACCAACGCACCACGGGCACCCGCCGACGCACCGGCCGGTGCCACCGCATGAGGAGACACACGTGATTGTTAACGGCAAGCCGACGAACCACTCGGGCCAGGGACGCTTCTGGGGCAACCTGCTGATGACCGCGGTGTGCTTCCTGCTCTTCCTGGGATGCCTGTACGCCATGGGCTGGTGGAGCCTGGAGAGCGTCTGGATCCCGGGCGGCATCGCCATGGTGCTGGCCGTGCTCACCTACCTCATCCCGCAGCAGCTGCTCGGCCGCAGCGATTCGGTGGACCACGAGGCCATCCACGTGGAGGCCACCGGTTCCCACCGCGCGGGCCACTGATCCCTGAGGGTCGCCCTATCCCCCACATCAACACCTCTGCCGCCCAGACGCTGAGGCAACGTCCACGCCGGAACACCGGCGTGGACGTTCTGCGTATCGTCTCCATCGTGGCCGTGGTGGCCGGCCACTCCTACGGCCCCCGGCTGGTGGGCAGCGAGTACCTGGAGATCTGGCGGATGCCGCTGTTCTTCTTCCTCACCGGCTACTTCTGGACCCGGGGCCGGGCCTTCGGCCACGAGGTGCAGGCCCGGTGGCGAACCCTGGCGGTGCCCTACCTGATCTGGGCCGTCATCATGAGCGTGGCCGCCTGGGCCTGGACCCGGGACACCCCCGGCGAGTTCTGGCCCCTGATGGCCAACGGCTGGTACGGCGGCTCGGACCAGACCCCGCCGTGGTGGGCGTTCTGGTTCATCTCCGTGCTGTTCTTCGTGACCCTGCTGCGCCGGTTCCTCGAGCGCTTCCCCGTGGCCGTGGCCTGGGGCATCGCCGTGCTCGGCCTGGCCCTGTCCCTACTCCCGGACGGGCCGATCGGCCGCACCCCGCTCGGGGCGGGACTGGCCCTGCCGTGCCTGTTCTTCGTGCTGGCCGGCGAGTTGTTCCGGTACTCGATCCAGCCCCGTATCAGGCGGAACCGTGCCCTGATCGGGGCCGTGTGCGTGGCCGTCGGGCTGCTGGCGGTGACGCTCGGCGTGGAACCGCTGAACATCAAGTTCTCCGGCTTCGGGGACTTCCTGCTCACCCCGGTGGTGGGGGCGTTGACCGCGGCCGGGTTCGTGCTGGTCTTCGGCACCGTGGTGAACCGCCTGGCGCAGGGCGCCGCCCGGCCCGTCAACGCGCTCGTGCGGACCGGCACCGTGGTGGTGCTGTTCCACGGCTGGCTGCTGCAGACCCTCGTGGATGTGGGGATCCTGGACGACGGCGCCAAGTTCGTCCTCACCGTGCTCATCAGCTGGGCCGTGGGGCTGGCCCTCAACGCCACGCCCCTCGCGCCCTGGCTGTCCGGGGTGCCGGCGCCGGACTGGTGGACCCGCTGGCGCGCCCGCCGGCAGGCTCAGGCGGTCCGCTAGGGGGCCGCCGTCGCCGCTCAGCCGGCGTCTCCGCGCAGCACGTCCACGTGCACGTGGTCGAGGTGGCGCAGGATCTCGTTGCCGGGGTCAGCGGCCTCGTAGTCCCGCCACTGCCCCCGTGCACCGTGGGCGCTCCAGATCCGGTCGTCGAAGATGACGTACTGGACGTCCAGGTCCCCGGCATGGGCGACGAGCCAGTGGGCCAGCAGCCACCCCTCGCGCCGGTTCTCCTCGGCCACCGGGCGGAAGAAGACGTCAATGGCGCGCCCCTCGTAGTGCGTCGACCCCTCTTGGTGCCCCTGGTCGATGCCACCCGGTTCGAACCCGCCCAGGCTCAGGTCACCGAACACCTCGGCCATCGACGTCCGCAGCCGCTCTGCCCGCGGTGTCAGGCCGGTGCCGGTCGGTTGCTGGACCGGCAGGTCACCGGCCGCTGAGCCGCGGCAGGTCAGGCTCGCTCCAGCATCCGCGGGCGGGCCCTCGGCCAGCCGCTGCAACACCACCTCGTCGAGGCCGGAGGTGTCCGGTGCCTCCATCCCGCGGGCGGAGAGCGCCACAGCGGTCGTGGCCAGCTTCGCCTCGTCGCGGTCGAGTCCGACCTCCCCGTCCGAGGTCTGGACCGTGCACTCCGGGTTCCATCGCAGCGGGCCCTCCCCCGTCCCCAGGCCGTTGAGCAGGCCCTGCCCGAGGAGCACCAGCGCACCAGCGGCCAACCCGAGCAGGAGAAGTCCCCCCAACGGCCGTGGGCGGCGGTGCCGGCGCCCAGGAGTCTCCTCGATGGTCATCACCGGTCACACCCTGCAAGCACCACGCACCGCCCTACGGTGCCGCGGTGTCCGGCAGGAAGATCGCCTTCAGCACCTGGGCGGCCCAGTCCAGCAGGGGCAGGTCCACGAGGTCCTTGCCGCCCACGGGGGCCGTCTTGGGCCTCGGGATCAAGGCGGCCTTGAGGGCCGGCTTCACGGAGGCACCCTTGTACATGCGCTTCAGGCGCATCTCCCGTGACTCGGGCAGCTCCGCCGGGCCGAACTTCACGTTCGGGCCCATCAGCATCACCTCGGTGACGCCGGCGGCGCGGGCCGCGTTGCGGAAGCGGGCCACGGCCACGAGGTTCTCGGCGGCCTCCGGCAGCTCGCCGTAGCGGTCCCTGAGCTCCTCCACCACGGCGTCCACCGCCGCGTCGTCATTGGCCTGGGCCAGGTTGCGGTAGGCCTCCAGGCGCAGTCGCTCCCCCGGCACGTAGTCGTGCGGCAGGTGGGCGTTGACGGGCAGCTCCACCTTGACCTCGGCCGGGGCCGTGTCCTGATCGCCCTTGAAGTCCGCCACGGCCTCCCCGACCATGCGCAGGTAGAGGTCGAAGCCGACCCCGGCGATGTGCCCGGACTGCTCCCCGCCCAGCAGGTTGCCGGCGCCGCGGATCTCCAGGTCCTTCATGGCCAGCTGCATGCCGGAGCCGAGCTCATTGTGCGCGGCCACGGCCTTGAGCCGCTCCAGGGCGGTCTCGTTCAGGGACTTCTCCGGGTCGTAGAGGAAGTAGGCGTAGGCCCGGTCCCGGCCGCGGCCCACGCGCCCGCGCAGCTGGTGCAGCTGGCTCAGCCCGTAGGCGTCGGCGCGGTCGATGATCAGGGTGTTCGCGTTGGCGATGTCCAGGCCGGTCTCGATGATGGTGGTGGACACCAACACGTCGAACTTGCGCTCCCAGAAGTCCACCATGACCTGCTCGAGCCGGGCCTCGCCCATCTTGCCGTGGGCCACCACCACGCGGGCCTCGGGCACGAGCTCGCGGATCTCGGCGGCCACCTTGTCGATGGAGGAGACCCGGTTGTGCACGAAGAACACCTGGCCCTCGCGCATCAGCTCGCGGCGCACGGCCGCGGTGACCTGCTGGTTGGTCTTGGGCCCCACGTAGGTCAGCACGGGGTGGCGCTCCTCCGGCGCGGTGGCCAGGGTGGAGGTCTCCCGGATGCCGGTCAGGGACATCTCCAGGGTGCGCGGGATGGGGGTGGCGGACATGGAGAGCACGTCCACGTTGGTGCGCATCGTCTTCAGCGCCTCCTTGTGCTCCACGCCGAAGCGCTGTTCCTCGTCCACGATCACCAGCCCGAGGTCCTTGAACTGGACCTCCTTGGAGAGCAGCCGGTGGGTGCCGATCACCACGTCCACGGAGCCCTCCGCCATCCCGTCCAGGGTCTCCTTGGACTCCTTGGCGTTCTGGAACCGGGACAGCGGCTTGACCCGGACGGGGAAGCCAGCGAACCGCTCGGTGAAGGTCTCCGTGTGCTGGCGCGCCAGCAGCGTGGTGGGGACCAGGACGGCCACCTGCTTGCCGTCCTGCACGGCCTTGAACGCCGCTCGCACCGCCACCTCGGTCTTGCCGAAGCCCACGTCCCCGGAGATCAGCCGGTCCATGGGCACGGCCGCCTCCATGTCCTGCTTCACCTCGTTGATGGTGGTCAGCTGGTCCGGGGTCTCGATGAACGGGAAGGACTCCTCCAGCTCCCGCTGCCACGGGGTGTCCGCGGCGAAGGTGTGGCCGCGGGAGGCCATCCGCGCCGAGTACAGGCGGATCAGCTCGCCGGCGATCTGTTTGGTGGCCCTCTTCGCCTTGGACTTGGTGGAGGCCCAGTCGGAGCCGCCCATCTTGGACAGGCTCGGTGCCTCCCCGCCCACGTACCGGGAGATCTGGTCCAGCTGGTCCGTGGGGACGAACAGCCGGTCCCCCGGGGCCCCGCGCTTGGAGGGCGCATACTCCAGCACCAGGTACTCCCGGTAGGAGTCTGCCGCCGAGCCGCCCGCACCGCCCGTGACGGATCCGGCGGCGACCTTGCGGCGCTGCAGTTCCACGAACCGGGCGATGCCGTGCTGGGTGTGCACCACGTAGTCACCCTCGGTGAGCGCCAGCGGATCCACGGCGTTGCGGCGCTTGCGCGCGAGCGTCTTGGTGGCACCCCGGGCGCCGGCCACCCGGTTGCGGCCGAACAGGTCCTGCTCGGTCAGCAGGGCCACCTTGGCGCTGGGCACGGTGAACCCGGAACCGGCGACGGCGGTCGTGATGGTCACCTGCCCGGGCTGCGGATCTCCGCCCACGGCGTCCACCACGACGGCGGGCAGTCCGGCCTCGCCGAACAGCTCGGCCAGGCGGCGGGCCGGGCCGGCGCCGTCGGTGGCGACGACGGCCTGCCAGCCGTCCCGGCACCGGCTGACGACGTGGGCGGTCATGGCGTCCACGTCCCCGGCGAACCCCTGGGGCTCGGCCAGCCCCGTGCGCAGGGCGGAGGCGTCCGGCAGCAGCTCGACGTCCGTGCCGAGGCTGGTCAGCTGCCACCAGCCCTGGAAGCGGTGCTGGGCGGCGGTGCGGGTCTCGGCGAGGGTGGCGAAGCCGCCAGCCCCGGCCTGGCCCTCCCCGGTGCTGAGGTCCACGGGGGCGGCGCCGCCCATGGAGGCGGTGGCCCACGCGGCCTGCAGGAACTCCTCGTTGGTGTTCAGCAGGTCGTCCGCGCGGTGGCGGATCTTCTCGGGTTCCACGAGCACGGTCAGGGAGCCGGCGGGCAGCTGGTCCACGAGGGGGACCATGCCGTCGGCCAGGATGGGGGCGAGAGACTCCATGCCCTCCACGGCCATGCCCTCGCTGATGCGCTCCAGCATGTCCACGGCGCCGGGCAGCGAGGGGATCAGCCCCTTCGCGCGGCGGCGCACGGAGTCGGTGAGCAGCAGCTCCCGGCAGGGCGGTGCGTACAGGGTGGTGGGGTGGCCGGTGCCGTCCCCCGAGGTGTCCTCCAGGGACCGTTGGTCCGCCACGGAGAAGTAGCGCATCTGCTCCACCTCGTCCCCGAAGAACTCGATGCGCAGCGGGTGGGACTCGGTGGGGGGGAAGACGTCCAGCAGCCCGCCGCGGACGGCGTACTCCCCGCGGCGGGAGACCATGTCCACGCGCGAGTAGGCCGCGTCCGCCAGGGACTGGACCACCGCGTCGAAGTCATGGTCCTCCCCCACGGCGATCCGCACCGGTTCCAGGTCTCCGAGCCCGGCGACCATGGGCTGCAGCACGGAGCGGACCGGCGCGGTCAGCACCGCCAGCGGGGGCAGGCCGTCCTCACCCGGATGGGTGAGGCGGCGCAGGATCGCCAGCCGGGTGCCCACGGTGTCCGAGCGGGGCGAGAGCCGCTCGTGCGGCAGGGTCTCCCAGGAGGGGAAGTGCGCCACGGTCGCAGGATCCATCCACGCGGCCAGGTCGGCGGCGAGGTCCTCGGACTCCCGGGAGGTGGCGGTGACCACCAGCAGGGTGGCCGGGCGGGAGAGGCCTGTGACCGGCGTCGTGCCCTGGCCGGAACCATCCGCACCGGCTCCGGCGAGCAGGGCCACCAGAGGTGCCCGGGCGCCGTCGGGCAGGGAGATCTCCAGGTCTTCCGTGCGGTCCGCTCCGGTGCGCGCGGCGGAGGTGGTGGCCGCCGCGATGGCCTCGTCCTGGAGCAGGGCGCCGAACATCCCGGCCAGCGGGTGGGGGGTCGTCATTCACCCCAGCATAGTTGCCCGTTATAGGCTCTTGACGTGGTGTCCGCCGCGGGCGGATCCACCCCGACCGACCGATCCACCGACCACCCCAGTGACAGCCGCAGAAGGAGAACCCCGCCATGGCGTTCAAGGAATCCACCACCATCTCCCACCCGCCGGCTGACGTGTTCGCGGCGCTCGTGGACGAGGCCTTCAACCGCAAGGTCACCGAGGGCCTCGGTGGTGCGCTGGTCGCGTTCGAGCGCCAGGGCGAGCTGACGGGCCCCGTCTCCGTCACCATGGTGCGCTCCGTGCCCGTCAACCGGCTGCCGGACGCGGTGCAGAAGTTCGCCGGCAAGTTCCTCGGGGACAAGCTGAGCCTGGAGCAGCACGAGACGTGGTCCGCCCCGGCCGCGGACGGCTCCCGCACCGGCCAGCTCGTGGTCACCGTGGCCGCGGCCAAGACCACCGCGACCGCCGAGCAGCTGCTGCTGCCCACCGAGGGCGGTACCGAGGTGCGCGTGACCGGGGCGGTGGAGTGCCGGATCCCCCTCGTGGGCGGCAAGATCGCCCAGGCCGGCGAGCCCCGGGTCGGAAAGGTGCTGGGGCGTCAGGCCCGCGAGGTGGCGTCCTGGCTGGGGCGGTAGCCGGCCGCTAGAGCTGATGGTCCCGCTGCGGGCCACCCGATCGACCCGTCCCGAGAGATCGGGAAGAGACGTCCGTCCCCCGATGTCCCAGTGGCACGTCCCGTGCACGACGACGGCGTCGGCCGCCATCGTTCAATACGACCCGTAGAGCGGTTCGGGGTCTCAGTGACACGGCCCGGCGCTGAGCCGACCGCTACAGGGCCCACGGCAGACCCGGCAGGCCGTCCCGGTGCCCCGATCTCGCTGGCCGGGGCACCGGAGGACGCGTTCTCTTACTACGGATGGCCCGCCGGTGGGGACCGGCCAGGATCGCCTGCCGACTCGGGCTGCGTCCGGCCACCGCGCACCGGATCCTGACCCGCTACGGGTGCGTAGCGGCTCCAGTTTCCGCTCCGCTCTGGGTAAGGGCATCAGGCACAAGCGGACCCGCCCGTACCGGCCGCAGACCGACGGTAAGGTCGAGCGGTTCAACCGGACCCTGCTCGAGGAATGGGCCTACGCTTGTCCCTACACCTCAGAGACCCAGCGGTCCGAGATGTTCGACGAGTTCCTCCACCACGAGAATCACCGACGCGGACACACCGCCCTGGCAGGAGCCCCACCCAGACCGGTTAACCAACCTGGCGAGACAGGACACCGAGGTCGCTTCAGGCGTACCGGTGCAACACCACGAACCTTCGGGCGTCGCTCATCCGCCACCGCCTGCTCGAGTCCTCCAAGATGTACTCATTGCCCACCTGCACCGGCGACTACACCTGCATGTGCATCTTACTCTGACGCCCGTCCACACGCTCCGCAGGCAATTCACTGCGTCAAGATGACCTTCACGGCCTGCATCACTGGGATTGCATCTCTGGCCTGCATCACCGCCTGTTCGGTGCTGCGCAAACACGCCTCAATCGGTCCACGACCGCGGCCCGAGTGTGCTTTCGCACGCCCAGCACACTGTCCGAACCTCGATTGAGTAGTCCGGCAAACAAGCGCGTGTCTTCAGAACGGGATACGGGTGTTGACCACGCGTGCCGGGGTTGGGGCCCGTTCCTAGAGTTTGAGCCGATGTCGCAAGCCCACAGAGTCCCGTCACTCCACTGGTCTGCAGTAGGACACCGAACGATGTCCTCCTGCATGCGGCTCACCTAGGAACGCCACCCAAGGCAGAGATGAATCACGCAGGGCTCCGAGCCGGTCAACGGGCCGGAGTCGCCGCGATCAGTACCACTCCGGGATCACCAGGGGTTGCTGGAATCACCGTCATCGAGGAGTCCGCCATTGAACCCTACCGCCGTCGCCCCACCGAGACCGCAGTCTGCCTCGGTCGGAGGATCCGCAGGATCAGCTCGAGACATCACTTCCCGCTTCCTCCGTCGTCCATCGGTGCGAAGGGTGATCACGTTCGCGTCAGTCGGCGCACTCGGTGCAGTGCTGAACCTGTTGATCATGGCAGCCCTGCTGGGGGTCGGCGCGCACTACCTCGCGGCGTCGATCGTGGCCACCGAGCTCACCATCCTGAGCAACTTCCTTCTCCATGAGCGGTTGGTGTTCCACGACCGGCTCGGGAGTCGTCCCTTCATGCACCGGCTGCTGGCGAGCTTCGGGTTCAACAACATTGAGACCCTCCTCCGGATCCCTGTGCTGATGCTCCTGGTCTCTCAGCTGCAGATCAACAGCATTGTGGCCCAAGCCGCCACGCTCGCGGTCGCCTTCGTCCTCCGCTTCGCGTTCACGTCCAGCGTCATCTATCGGAACCGCCCTGAGATCAGTCCACCCAGGACGGCTCACCGGACAGAGGAGCGGGCCGCATGACTACCGTCCCCGAGGCCATTGCCTCGAACCAGACCTCCGCTCTTCCAGAAGAGCCCCATGCCAAGCAAGTGGTGCAGAAGTTCGGCTGCGACCACTGCACCGAGTACTCACACGAAGGATCGTCGTGCAACTGACAGTTAAAGCACCCACCGACCAAGACACCACCCCGGCCTCAGCGACAGCCGAGGCGGCAGGCTTGGACCTTTCCGGCCTGGACCGACCGGGGCCGCGGATTATTTCCCTCATCCCGGCGCACAATGAGGAAGAGGGGATTGTCAAGACCGTTCGCAGTCAGTTCGCTCAGTCCATTCAGCCGGCTCTGGTCATCGTCATGGCGGACAACTGCACGGATGACACCGTCCAGCTGGCCCGTGAGGCCGGCGCGCAAGTGGTGGAGACCATCGGCAATACGGCAAAGAAGGCGGGGGCTCTCAACCAAGGGCTCGCGCTGGTCATGCCGTTGCTCGAGGACGAGGACTACATCCTCGCTCAGGACGCGGACGGCGAGCTCAGCACCGACTTCATCAAGAACGCCCTGTGGGCTTTCGACGTCAAACCGAACCTGGGCGGCGTCTCCGGCTGCATCGTGGCCCGCACGCCCACGAACTTCATCGAGCGGGCTCAGGCCATCGAGTATGCCCGCGGAACCAGGCTCATGGGACGGCAAGGCGGCAAGGTCCATGTCCTATCCGGAGCCGCAGCCGTGTTCCCGGTGCATGCCTTCCGAGCCATTGCCTCCGCGCGCGGGAAATCATTGCCCGGCGCGGCCGGCACCGTCTACATGGAGGACTCACTCACCGAGGACTACGAGCTGACCCTGGCCATCAGGCATCTGGGCATGGACTGCACCAGCACGAGCCGTTGCCCGGTGGTCACCGACATCATGCCGACGATCCAGATGCTCGAGATTCAGCGTCTGCGCTGGTACCGGGGCGCCATGGAATCACTCTGGCTGTACGGATGGAACAGGATCACCCGCCTCACCTGGGGAGGCGTGGCCTTCACCTTCTTCTCCTCGTTGCTCTTCCCGATGGCCCTTCTGGCGCTGGTCCTCAGCTGGCTCCTGTGGGACGTCGCACCGAACCCCTTGTACTGGTTCCTCCTGCCCATCTTCATGGCGGAGAACATCGTCGTGGCCGTCCGCCTCAAGGACAAACCCTCTTTGCGGACGGCCATCCTCTTCGTCCCCCTGTGGGTCTACGACAACGCCATGTTCATCGTCTACTGGCGGGCCTTGTTCAATGCCGTGCGCCGCAACGCGCGCGTCTGGATCACCTGAGGGGAGGGAAGAGAAATGTACGGAGCAACAGAGAATGTCGCCGCTTCAGGCGTAGCAGCCACCGCACTTGCCGCGACTGGCCTGGACGTGTTCTGGATCATCGTCTCCGGTGTCGCCTTCATCATGGCAGGCATCGTCTTGACACGACTGAGGCCCAAGGAGGAGTTCTGAGGATCATGGCGGCCTCGGACATCGAGGCCGCCATATCCCCGGAGAGAGTCACCATGCGCAAACGCACCACCACCGTATCCCTCGCCGCGCTGGCCACCCTGGTCTTGACCGGATGCAGCAGTACCACCACGGTCCATCCCACCCCGATCCCCCGAGCGGAAAGTACGGTCCAGGCCGTGGACGTCGATCACCTCCCCGAGCTCAACGCCCCGGCGACCTGCAGCGGGTACGTCGCGCTGACGTTCGACGACGGCCCCACTCAGGTCACGAAGGACCTGCTGGACATCCTCGGCCACTACGACGTGCCAGCGGCCTTCTTCAACCTCGGCTTGCAGGAGAAGAAGATGCCGGAACTCGTCGAGCGGCAGATCCGGGAAGGCCATCAGGTAGGCAACCACACGATGACGCACCCCGAACTCCTGACCATCCCATTGGACGAGGCCCTGGACGACATCGACGCGGCGACCGTGGTCCACCGCGATCTGGTGGACCACAGCTACACGCTGTTCCGTCCGCCCTACGGCGGTACCAACCAAGAGATACGGAAGGGCGCCGAGGAGCGAAGCATGACGGAAGTCCTGTGGACTGTCGATTCCAAGGACTACGAGGCTGCCTCCGCCGAACAGGTGATCGAGCAGTCTCAGGGCATGACCGACGGCGGCATACTCCTCATGCACGACGGCAAGCCGCCGACCGTGGAGGCGCTACCCCAGATCATCCGGTCTTACTACGACCAGGGGCTGTGCTTCGGCCAGGTCACTACGGTCGACGAAGAATTGCCCTCCAACATAGGCACCACCCATCGCGCGCGTGCAACCGAGCAGGAAGCCAAACCATGAGCACCATGACCCTGACCCGACCAGAGGCCACGCAGGTCGACCTTGCGGAACGGAGTCCGAGACGACGTCTCAGGCTCAAGAGACACTGGGTCCTCCTGGGGATCGTCGTTGCCTACGTGGCGATACTGGCGATCCGATTGCGCAACACCGCCTTCATCGACGAAGCGCTGTACATCAACGCAGGTCATTCCTATCTCGCCCACTGGTTCGACGGGCAGCCGCTGGGCGACGCCGGCGCGTTCTTCTCCGGGCTACCCACGCTCTACCCGGTCCTGGCCGCTCTGCTGGATTCGATGGGCGGGCTCTATCTGGTCAGGGTCTTCAGTCTGACGTGCATCCTGAGTGCGGCATTCCTGATGTACAGCACGGCGCGGCACCTCTGGGGCCAGCGGGGCGGCCTCCTGACCGCGGCCACCTTCCTGCTGTCCGGCCCGGTGGTCTACATGGGTTGGCTTGGAACCTTCGACGCCCTCGTCATCGCCATGCTCGCCCTGGGGTTGTGGGTCGGGTTGACCCGTTCGGGAATCCCCTCAGCGGTCCTGCTGGCTGCAGTGCTCACGCTAGCCGCGCTGACCAAGTACACCGCTGGGGTCTTCATACCTGTGGTTCTGGCCGCCACTCTGGTCTTCGGCACGAGGGGGATGCTCCGCGCGGGCATTGCCACGGGGGCCGTAGTCGCTTCGTTGGCCACCGTGTGGATGTTCTGGGGCGCGGACATCGGCCGCGACCTCGCATTCACCACCACCGAGCGTCAGGCACTGTCCCCCACCGGAACGGGCGAACTCCTGGGACTCCTCACCGATCACCTGGGACTCCTCATCCTCCTCGCCGCCCTCGCACTGTTCCTGATGTTCCGCGAGAGAGGGTGGCGGTTGCCCGTCCTGGGCCTCGGCCTGGTGCTGGCCTCGATGATGCTGCCCATCGGCCAGATGATCCTAGGAGAGGCCGTCTCCTTCGAGAAGCACCTCGCCTATTCCGTGCTGATGCTCTCCCTGCCGATCGGCTGGAGCTTGGCGCGCGTCTCCCGCTATCCGCTGATGGTCACACCCGTGGTCCTCACGATCATGATCATGGCATTGTTCCCCCTCGTCCGAGCGGACTCCATGTACCGCTGGCCCAACGTGGCCGGCGTGGTCGAGGCGATCAGTTCCGACCCACAGCCGGGCCTGTACATCAGCTCAGCCACAGACTCGATCGACTACCACACCCGGGCGATCCCCGACGTCTCGTGGGAGACCACCTTCGAGCTCTATTACGGCGGTGAAGACGCTGTCCGGGATGCCGTGAAGAACGAGCGCTACCAGTCGGTGATCCTCCGAACATCCAGTGTGGGGAATGCAGAGCAGGACGGGCTCCAGGCAGTGTTCCTGGAGGCTCTAGACAGCAGCCCGTCCTATTCGCTGTCCTTCGAACCGTTCCCCGCGTCCCCCCACAACCCGGATGACCGCTGGCTCATCTATTCCCGCCATTGAACCACCACCACCGATGCATCAAGGAGTGCGGCCGAGTGAAGCAGAAGAAGAAGTCCAGAAGGCTACTCGCCATGGCGATCGTGATCGGCACTGTCAGCATGGGCGGGGTGAGTTCGGCGGTGGCGGCCCCTTGTGTGTGGGGTACACAGTGCGTTGCGGTCACCATGCCCGCGCCCGCTGGGGGATCGAAGCTCAGCGGCGACGTCGAACTCGAGGCCACCGCTCGTGTCACACAAGCCTCGAGGGGACCCATCGTCAAGGTGGAATGGTGGTTATACCACCCCGACTTCACCCGGCAGGTGCCGGAGAACGGAGAGGGAAAAATCCTTCTCGACGAGGCCACCGCCCCGTCCAGCGGCAGTACGAGCAATGGGACGTGGCGTGGCGAGTGGAAGGTCTCCCAGCGGATGACCACCCGTGACGGAGCCTATGAGCTCCCCGGCACCCGGACCTACACGCTTCCCGACTCCCCCGGATACAAGATCGAGGCCCATGTACTGGACGAGGAATGGGTCCGGACCTGGGGAGGCCCTCCCGGGCGTAGCGACGCGGCGGACGTCACCCTGGAATTCGGCGGGGCCACGCCGTCGCCGACCCCCACCCCGACGGCCACGCCGACGGCGACACCCACCGCCACGCCCACTGCGACGCCGACACCGGTCCCGGACGGCCACGTCCGCATCGGCACCGCCACCCGCAAGCTGGACGGCACCAACGTCTACCGCAGCACCGACCAGCTCATCAGGTACACCGGGACCAAGAGTCCCGCGAACCCCTACGGCATCGAGGTCGCGGTGGACCGGGACGGCAAGATCACCGCCATCTCACGCTACGAGGCGGGGATGGACATCCCGCCCGGGGGTTATGTGCTGTCCGGTCACGACGCCTCCGGGGCGTGGCTGACCACGCATGCCGAGGTGGGGGAGCAGGTCCAGCTGGGCGGGACCTCAACGTCTCCGTCGCCCACGCCCACTCCCACGCCGACTACGACGCCCACGACTCCGCCTGCCTCCGACGAGCTGCAGATCGGGTCGGCTCGCCGCGCCCTGGACGGGACGAACATCCCCCGAGCCGCCGACTTCCTAGTGCGCTACACCGGCACCAAGAGCCCGGCGAATATGTGGGGCACGGAGGTCGCCGTCGGCAGCAACGGCAGGATCACCTCGGTGAGCAAGCGCAAGGAGGGCATGGCCATCCCCAGCGGCGGCTACGTACTGTCCGGACACGGTGCCTCCGAGCGGTGGCTGGAGGCCAACGCTCCCGTCGGTGCACAGGTGACTCTGCCGGGCGGAACCACGCCCGTGCCGTCGCCCACCCCGACGACCACGCCGTCACCGACCGACCCGCCGGAGACCGGGCTGGCGGCCACCGGCCGGTGGTCGGTCCAGGACAATCCGCTGCCGTCCCGGGCCATCCACTCGACGCTGCTGAGCGATGGCCGGGTGCTGTTGCTGGCGGGGTCCGGCAATGACACCGGCGACTTCGACGCCGGCACCTTCAAGAGCGCGGTGTGGAACCCGGATGACGGGACCTACAAGGAGATCCCCGTCCCTTACGACATGTTCTGTGCCGGTCACGTCACTCTGCCGGACGGGCGGGTGCTGATCAGTGGTGGCACCGAGGGCTATGCCGGGCACAAGAACGCCGTCGGGTACGTGGGGTCCAAGAAGTCCTACATCTTCGATCCCGCCGATGATAGCTACTCGGCGGTGAACGACACCATCGAGGGGCACTGGTACCCGACGTTGACGAAGCTGGAGTCCGGCAACATCTGGTCGGTCGGCGGCTATGACAATCGGGACGGAAAGGCCAAGGTCTCGACGGCCGTCGAGATGTTCGACTCGAGGGCGGAGAAGTGGCTGCCGGCCTCGGCGACCACCCAGACCAATCGGTACTGGGGCACCTATCCGCACTTCTTTCTCATGGCCAACGGCAACCTGTTCTTCACGGGCGGCTACACGTTCGGCTCCTCGCCGTCCTCCACGGGATCGGTCATCCACGACTGGCGCAACGGCACCAGCGGAGACGTCCCGGGCCTGCGTGACCGGCAGCTGCGAGACCAGGCCAGTTCCGTGCTGCTGCCGCCGGCTCAGAACCAGACTTTCATGATCGCCGGCGGCGGATCGACCGACCGCGGTGGGGCTACGAACAGCGTGGACCTCATCAACCTCAACTCGGACACCCCCGCCTGGGTGCCGGGACCGAGTCTGCCCGGGCCGGAGGGCCGGATGTACGTCAACCTCTCCACGCTGCCGGACCGGACCGTCCTCGCCTCCAATGGCAGCACCGGGCCGCGCGCGGGCAACGTGCTCCGGGCGGCGAACTACAATCCGGCGACCAACGAGTGGACGTCCGTGGCGGAGGATCCCATCGGCCGTAACTACCACTCGTCCTCCCTGGTCCTGATGGACGGCCGGGTCGCGGTCTTCGGCTCCAATCCGGCCGACGGCTCCTTCGAGATGAAGGTCTCGGTCTACGAGCCGGGATACCTGTTCAAGGGGGATCGCCCCACCATCACGCAGGCCGCCGGGAACGTCGGATACGGTGACACCTTCGACCTGGGCGTGACCGGTGAGGTGGTGAGCGCCTCACTCACGGCCGTGGGCTCAGCTACCCACCAGACGGATACGAACGCGCGGCTGGTGGACCTGCCGATCAGCGGTTCAGGTGAGACCCGCCGGGTCAGCGTCCCGTCCAATCCCGCTCTCCTCCCGCCCGGGCCGTACATGCTCACGGTCCTGGACGCTGACGGGGTCCCCTCGGTCGCCAAGATGGTGAACGTCCGATGAGAACCCAGCGTGCCGCACTCGCCATGGCAGGCATACTGCTGTTGCTGACGGGATGCGCTGAGCCCTCGGCGACGGCGGGAACCACAGCCGATCAGGTTCCGGTGGAGGCACCGGACGCACGCCCGGATGCTGAAGTCGACGAGGCCAACGTGCCGATCGCCGCGGTCGCCCCTGAAGCGCAGGAGGTCAACGAGCCCGAGCCGGAACAGGCCGGAGGCATCAAGATGACCTCGGACCAGGGCAAAGGGTTGGACCCCGACGATGTGTCCGACACGGCCATGGCCGGTGGATGCGTGCCGGGCTATGGCGCAGGAGGGGTCTGTCTGCCGCCTGTCCCTCCGCGGCTTGCGAAAGAGCATGCCGGCCACGCGGGGATGAGCGGCATGGAGATGGCCACATTCTACAACTGCAATGACGTCCGGGACCTCATCCCCCGGGGCATCGAGACGGTCGGAGACCCACTCGGGCTCGACTCCAACGGCGACGGAATCGCCTGCGGGAAGGGCGACGACATCTGATATCCGTGAGAGACCAGGAAGGGCGGCAGGGTCCGGCTCATGATTACCCGACGCTCCTTCCTCTATGGCGTGGCCTGGACGGCGGGGGTCCTGCGTACGGCGCCGCACCCTGAAGACCATGAGGTTCAGGGGCCGCGGCGCCACGGAGACCTTCGCCACCAGCCCGTCCCAGCGGGCTACCCCTACGACCAGAGCATCCCGGAGTTCAGGAGCAACATCATGGTTCCCCTTCCACGGCGAGTGGTCGCCGGATACTGGACGTCCTGGGGCTCCCCCCTCCGGCTGACCGAGATTCCCACGCAGTACAACACGGTGTTCCTCTTTCACGCCACTCCCGTCGGAGGGGCTCCCGGAACTACCGGAGCCGTCCAGTGGAACGCTGTCGGAGATGGACGTGGAGCGGCTACCCATTTCATCGAGGATCTCGCCGAGTTCCGCAGGAACCGGACAGCGATCCTCACCGTCGGCGGCTCACGCCAGCACGTCGACCTGTCCACCTGGCCCCGCGCCCAGACGTTCCTGGACAGTATCAAGCGCATCCATGCCGACCTCGGCGGATTCGACGGTCTCGATTGGAACACCTACGAGGGTGAGCAGCAGCCCAACACCGACCAGATGATCTGGGTCTCTCAGCAGCTCAAGGCCACGTACGGCCACAGCTTCGCGATCACCAGTCCGCCCGCTCCGTGGCGTCCTGCAGATGTCAGGCACTGCAAGGCAATGATGGACGCGGGAGTCCTGGACTTAGTCAGTCCGCAGTATTACGACGGTCCCGGGCTGGCCGATGAGGCCTACATCGTCGAATCCGTCAACGAGTGGGTGGCTGCCATGGGTGACTCCAGCCGCGTCGGCGTCGGCGTCGGCGTGGCAAGCGCGGCGAACTACTCCACCCATGCCGCCGTCGAGAGAGCATGGAAAACCTTGGCCACTCGTCATCCCCAGCTTCGGGGCGCGTTTAACTGGAACCTTCCGACTGACGAAGGTATGGGCTGGCCCTTTGCCAACTACGTGGGTCCCCTGGTGATGAGCTTGGCCCCGCCGGACACCATGCCGCCCTTGATCGTTCCGCCTATCATCCCGATTTTCGCGCCCACCCCTCGGCATGACAATACCGAGACAGCTGAGGTCTCGACCTCTGATGTAGCCGAGCATCCCGGCGTCACTGGCAAGTAAGGGGGCCAGCGCACGCAACGGAAACCGCGCGTGGGCTGGATCCCGGATACCCCTCACTCCGTGGCGTTGCGGAGAACCGCCACGTCACCCGAATGCCAGTTTGCCGTCAACAGTTCCACGATTCCATCGGCGTCGAGATCAACCGCATGCACGGCAAACGGCGTCAGGCCAACCGGAACGCTCAGCGGGTCCCCGTATCCACCCTCACCGTTTCCTAGGAGCACCGTCAGCGAGGTCGCCACCGATCCGGCAGGGTAATTGCCATGGGTGTTGGCTGTGACGATGTCGAGGTCCCCGTCCCCGTTCAGATCCGTGACGGTGGCTGCCTTCGCTGTGGTCGTCGAGGTCCTCAGGGGTGCCGGTGCCGCTGACAATCCATCCGTGAAGCCGTACCCAACGCCGGCGGTCCAACCGTCGGGGTACCCGTATCAGCTCTTTGCGCGGTCTCCGGCCTGCCGGGCGCTCCAGGCCGAGGCCACCATGTCCCGCACGGAGTGCCGCATGGTCCAGCCCAGGTCCCGGGCGGCCAGGGAACCGTCCGCGACGATCCGCGCCGGATCCCCCGGGCGTCGATCCCGCACTTCAGGGGTGAAGTCGATCCCGGTCACCGCGGCCATCGCGTCCATGATCTCCCGCACGCTCGTCCCGGCCCCGGAACCCAGGTTGTAGACCGGCTCCACGGACTCCCCCGCCGCCAACCGACGCGCCGCGGCCACATGCGCCGCCGCCAGATCGGCCACGTGGACGTAGTCCCGCACGCACGTGCCGTCCGGCGTCGGGTAGTCACCGCCATTAATCTGCGGGGTCCGGCCGGCCACCAACGCCTCGAACACCAACGGGAAGAGATTGTGCGGACTCGTGTCCGCGATGCGGTCCGTGCCCGAGCCCACCACGTTGAAGTAGCGCAACGAGGTGTGCCGCAGCCCCACCGCCCGCCCCTGGTCCGCCAGCAGCCACTCACCGATCAGCTTGGACTCCCCATAGGGAGACTCCGGCACCGTGGCACTGGCCTCCGTCACCAGCTCGGCCTCCGGCGTGCCGAACGTCGCCGCCGAGGAGGAAAACACCAGGTTCCCCACGCCGGCACCCTCCATCGCCTCCAGCAGGCTCACCATCCCGGTGACGTTGTCCCGGTAGGCGCGCAGCGGCCGCCTGACGGACTCGCCGGCGTACTTGTACCCCGCGATGTGCACCACCCCGGCCACCGGGTACCGCGCGAACGCCCCCTCCAGGGCGGCCCGGTCGTTCAGGTCCGCCTCGACCAGGGGGACATCATCCGGCACGAAGCCGCGGTGCCCGCTGGAGAGGTTGTCCACCACCACCGTCTCCAGACCCACGGCCCGGAAGGCCTCCACCACATGCGCACCGATATAGCCGGCCCCGCCGGTCACCATCCACGTCATGGACGTAGTGTAGGCGCGGCGCGGAGGGACGGCGGGACCGGAGGCGGGCCGGCTCAGGCGTGGCCGTCGAACAGGCTCGTGACGGAACCGTCCTCGAAGACCTCGCGGATGGCGCGGGCGATCAGCGGGGCGATGGACAGGATGGTCAGGGACTCGAACTGCTTCTCCGCCGGGATGGGCAGGGTGTTGGTCACCACCACCTCGCGGGCGCCGGACTCGGCCAGGCGCTGGGCGGCCGGGTCGGAGAACACGGCGTGGGTGGCGGCGATGATGACGTCCTTGGCGCCGGCCTCCTTGAGCACGCGCACGGCGCCGGCGATGGTGCCGCCGGTGTCGATCATGTCATCGATCAGCACGCAGGTGCGGCCCTCCACCTGGCCGACGACCTGCTTGGAGACGGCCTGGTTGGGCACGGTGAGGTCCCGGGACTTGTGCACGAAGGCCAGCGGGGCGCCGCCCAGGCGCTCGGCCCACTGCTCGGCCACCCGCACGCGGCCGGTGTCCGGGGAGACCACGGTGAGCTCCTCGCCCTCGGTCTTGGTGCGGATGTAGTCGCTCAGCAGTGGCACGGCGAACAGATGGTCCACCGGGCCGTCGAAGAAGCCCTGGATCTGGGCGGTGTGCAGGTCCACGCTCATGATGCGGTCGGCGCCGGCGGTGCGGTACATGTCCGCTACGAGGCGGGCGGAGATGGGCTCGCGGCCCCGGCCCTTCTTGTCCTGGCGGGCGTAGGGGTAGAACGGCGAGACCACGGTGATGCGCTTGGCCGAGGCGCGCTTGAACGAGTCCAGCATGAGCATCTGCTCCATGAGGTGGTTGTTCAGCGGGGCGGGGTGGGACTGCAGCACGAAGATGTCCTTGCCGCGCACGGACTCCCCCGAGCGGACGTAGATCTCCCCGTTGGCGAAGTCGTAGGCGCTCATCGGCAGCAGCTCGGTGCCGAGTTCCTCGGCCACCTGCGCCGCCAGCTCGGGGTGTGCCCGGCCGGCGGCCAGAACCAGCTTCTTCTCGCTGTGCTGGGTGATCTCGTTCATGTGTACGTCCTGATTCTCGGTGGGGTGGCCGGCCGGTGGGGTCTGGAGGGAGGGAAAGGTGAGGTGGACACCGGGCTCAGGCGCCGGCGTCGGGCGTCTCCGTGGTGTCCGGATGGCCCAGGCGGGCCTGGGCGGCGGCCTCGGCCGCGGGGGAACCGGGGCGGCGGTCCTCGACCCAGCCCTCGGCGTTGCGCTGCGGGGCCACGGTCAGGGCCAGCGCTCCGGCCGGGACGTCCTTGCGGACCACGGCGCCGGCGCCGGTGTAGGCCCCGTCGCCGACGCTGACGGGCGCGATGAACACCGTGTTGGAGGAGGTGCGCACGTGGCTGCCGATCACGGTGCGGTGCTTGTTCACGCCGTCATAGTTGGCGGTGATGTTGCCGCAGCCGATGTTCGTGTACTCGCCGATCTCGGCGTCCCCGGCATAGCCGAGGTGGGACAGCTTCGAGCCGCGGCCGATCACCGTGTTCTTGGTCTCGTAGAACGCCCCGATCTTGCCCTGCTCGCCCAGCACGGTGCCCGGGCGCAGGTAGGTGAAGGGCCCGATGCCGGCCCGGTCGCCGATCACGGCCCCGCTGGCCTGGGTGCGGGTCACGGTGGCGCCGATGCCGACCCTGGTGTCCACGAGCGTGGTGTCCGGGCCGATCACGGCGTCCTCGCTGATGTGCGTGGAGCCCTGCAGGTGGGTGTTGGGCAGGATGGTGGTGTCCGGCTCCAGCGTCACGGTGGAGTCGATCCACGTGGTGGCCGGGTCCTGGACGGTGGTGCCGGCGCGCTGGTGGCGCTCGATGGTGCGGCGGTTCATCTCGGCGCCGAGCTGGGAGAGCTGGACGCGGTCGTTGGCGCCCTCCACCTGCCACTGGTCCGTGGTGGTCACCGCGGCGACGCGGCCGCCGGCGGCGTGGGCGATCTGCAGGACATCGGTCAGGTACATCTCGCCCTGGGCGTTGTCCGTGGTGACCTGGGCCAGCGCGGTGGTCAGCACGGCGCCGTCGAAGGCGTAGATGCCGGAGTTGACCTCGTTGACCTGCCGCTGGGCGTCCGTGGCGTCCTTGTGCTCCACTATCCCGGCCACGGAGCCGTCCGTGTCCCGCAGGATCCGGCCGTAACCGGTGGGATCCGCCAGGAGGGCGGTCAGCACGGTGACCGCGTTGGAGTCGGCCTCGTGGGTCTGCACCAGTTCGGCCAGCAGCTCGGTGGTCAGCAGGGGGACGTCCCCGTAGGTGACGACCACGGTTCCGGAGATGCCACCGGCGGCCGGCGCGGCAGCGAGGGCCTCGAGCCCGCACTGCACGGCCCGACCCGTGCCCGGCACCTCGTCCTGGTCCGCGATGACCGGGGTGGTGCCCAGGGACTCGGACAGGGACAGGATGTGATCGGCCACCAGGTCCCGCTGGTGCCGGACCACGGCCACCAGTTCCCGGGGATTCAGGGCGGCGGCCGCGGCGAGTGCGTGGCCGATCATGGAGGCCCCGCCGATCTGGTGCAGGATCTTGGGGGTCTTGGACTTCATCCGCGTTCCCGCGCCGGCGGCGAGGACGATGACTGCTGCCGGTGCCGCCGGTCCGGTCGGCCCTGCGGGTGTCACGGGGGATTCGGTCAAGGATCTGCACTCCTGCTTCGATCGTCCGGTGTTGGCGCACCGAGAGGTGGTTAACCGCCGCGGGCCAGTCTAGACCGTCGGGTGGGAGCGGACCGAACCGGAAACCCCGCACGAAGTCGAATGTGGGTAACGCGGACGGGTTCCCCTCAGGTGGCCGTGGTCGCCCGGCGGTGGAGGTCCTGAACTGCGCCAAGGCCGGGCCACCGATCGATCCTGTTCCTCATCTGGTGGCGCAGAAACCTCCTCGCCGTCAGCGCGTCCGAGGAGGCAGTCCGCGCACTCGGTCTGGCGGACGTGCGCTGGACGCGTTCGAAGAAGTCCAATTGGCGTTCGGCGGCGCCGGTCAGGCTGAAGCGCTCACGGGCCACCCGAAGGGACAACTCCGCCCGCCTGCGGCGCTCACCTGGATCCTTCAGCAGGGCCGTGAGCAGCGAGTACAGGCGGGCGAACGCTCCCGCCGGAGCTGGCCCGTGCCCGTCCCACCCCTGCTGGAGGAAGAATGGCAGGGTGTCCGCGGTCAGTGGCTCGAAGACCTCCCGGTCCCCTGCACAATGACAGGCGTGCCGAAGGCCATGGCCCGGACGACGGAACTGGCCATGCTCAGTGTTACATCTGAAACCTCATAGGCCGGTCTCGGATCGATCATCTCTCCGGTCACCACGATTGCGGTACTGGTGGCTTCCGCGTTGACTTGCTGCGCACGCTTTCGGACCGTGTCGAGTGCTTCGCCCCCACCGACGACGACAAGCTGGACCCGGTGCTTACGGCTGAGTTGGCCAACGGTCTTGATGGCCGTCATGGCCCTCTCCAGTCTTGCGCCGTGAGCCATCCCGGAGACCACCACGACGGTGAAAGCGTCCGGGTCCAGGTTCCAAGGTCGGCAGAATGCACGGAGGGGAAGGCTCGCGTGCGGGGAGTTCATCCGGGCATCGACAGGCGGCTCCATCAGACCGACGTACCGACGTCCCAATGATAGTTCGGCCACCCTCGTCTGATCCGTTCCCACCAATAACGGTACGTAGATCGGGATGAAGGGCGCGACGGGCAACGACAACACCGTCGAGACGGGGACGGCCCCGGTCCCACGGCGGGCGAGTGTCGCTTCAAGGGTCGGGGCCACCCATAACCGTGGACAATTTCTGTGCCGCGTCGAGTCAACTCTCGCCGTAGCGACGAGACGATAGACGGCGTCGGTCGCGTGCGAACCCGCGGCGACTCGATGAATTCCAGGTCCAGTTCTCGAATGCGCTCAGATAGGGTGCCGCTCTGGCCATAGACAGCCACCGCGTGCCCGGGCCGCTGCATCTCAACAGTTAGCTCGATGGCGGTCACCTGGCTCCCGCCGATGCTGAGTTCAAGCGGATACGTCAAAACCCTCATCGCACTGCCTTCTCCCGGTTAAAGGTTTCGATGGCTGGAAGCTTCTTCACGGTCGACGACTCGGCGTCACTGCCGCACGGTGAGCAACGAGCGGACCAGCACGTCGACGACACGCTCCTGCTGCTCCTCCGTAATGTGCGGGAAGATCGGCAAGGACAGCAACCTATCCGCCGCAGCCTCGGCAATGGGGAAAGCGCCATGCCTCAGGCCCAGTTGATGGACTGCACCGGCCGGGTGCATGGGATCGGGGTAGTGCGCTACCGCCCCGATCCCGGCCTCTTGAAGCTCGGCCAGCACGCGGTCACGGTCCTCCACTTGGACCGTATACAACTGCCATACGTGATAGTTGCCCTGGGCCTCAGACGGCAACCATACGGCCCCTAGCGCCGCCAGGGGCCGCAACAACTCGGTGTAACGGTCCGCAGCGGCCCGTCGCAGTCCGTTCCACCGCTCCAGGCGGGACAGTTTGGCCCGTAGGACCACGGCCTGCACCGAATCCAGGCGGGAGTCCATGCCGACTGTACGGTGCCGGTCCTGCTGTGGGCCAACGTGCTCGCTGCGCACCCGGGCCGCCAAGCCGGCGTCGTCGGTCAGCACGGCACCGGCGTTCCCGGCCGCCCCGAGGTTACGCCCCGGAGAGAACCCGGTCCCGGAAGCCAGCCCCAGACTGCCGGCCATTCGCCCGTGCCGGAAGGCCCCTTGGGCCTGGGACGCGTCCTCGACGATGACCGCGCCGACCCTCTCCGCCTCCGGACGGAGCTGCTCCACGAAGGCGGTCTGCCCGTGGAGGTGCACCGGCACGATGGCCTGGGTCCGGCCATTGACGGCTGCGGCGACAGCTTCCGGATCGATCAGCAGGTACCGCGGATCGACGTCCACGAGGACGGGAGCGGCACCAATGCGGCTGACCGCCTCGGTCGTGGACGGGACGGTGTTCGCCGGGAGGATGACCTCACCCCCAGCCGTCACACCCGCGGCCCGTAGTGCCAGCTCAAGCGCGTCCGTGCCGTTGCCGACGCCCACGCAGTCCGAGACCTCGATGAAAGCGGCGAACTCGCGCTCGAAGGATTTCACGTCTGGACCGTCCATGAATGCGGTAGTGTCGAAGACCCGGCGCAGGCCCGCCTGGACCTCCTCGTCGATCTCACGCTGCTGCGCACCGAGGTCCACGGCGGGAATTGATGTGGCCTCGACAGGCACGTCGGTGATCCTGCTGAGTGTCATGCCACAGTTCCTCCTTTGATGCGCTGCCGTGGCGAGCCGGCCACAGCGGCCATGGTCATCCACTCCCATTGAGGGAGGCGTGATCGCGCATGTTCCGCGGGGACTCGGCGGCGGCCCGCAAGCTGTCCGTCACCCTCCGGTGCTCGGCCTCGGTCATGGTGTGGAAGATCGGCAGGATCAGGGTGTTGTCCGTCAGCCGGTCGGTCATGGGCAGGGGACGCACCAGGCCCGAGTGACCCGCGTAGGCCCCCTGCCGGTGGGCCGCCATGATCCCCCGCCGGGAGGAGATCCCGTCCGCGGCCAGCCACTCGAGCAGTTCCTCGCGGCCCAACGGGAAGTCCGGCAGGACCTCCACCCAGAAGGACTGGAAGTTGGAGGTACCGTGCTCCGGATCCACGGCATAGCGCAGGCCCGGCAGACTCGCCAGCACGGCCTGGTAGTCGTCCGCGAGCGCCCGGCGTCGGCGGACCATCTCCGGCAGCTTGCCCAGCTGGACCAGTCCCATGGCCGCCTGCATGTCGGTCATCCGGTAGTTGTAGCCCACCTCGGGATATCCCTCCTGGACCGGCAGCACGGAAGTATGCCGTTCGGCGGCCGAGACGTCCATGGAGTGCTCCCGTAGCCTGCGTGCCCGGGCCGCCCACTCCGGGTTGTCCGTGGTGAGCATGCCTCCTTCGCCCGTGGTGAGCATCTTGCGGGGGTGGAAGGACCACGCCGTTATGTCCGCTCCCGTGCCCACGGGCCGGCCGCGGTAGGTGGATCCGGCGCCGCCGGCGGCGTCCTCGATCAGGGCCAGGGAGTGCCGATCGCACAGCTCACGGATCGGCTCCAGGTCCAGTGGCATGCCGCCCTGGTCCACCGCGATCACGGCCGTGGTCCGGGGCGTCAGGACGGCGTCCAGGGTCTCGGCCGTCACGTTGCCGGTCACGAGGTCCACGTCCGCGAACACCGGGCGGGCCCCCAGATAGGTCACAGCGTTGGCCGTGGCGATGAAGGATAGGGACGGGACGATCACGTCGTCACCCATCTGGACCCCGGCCACCAGGAGCGCCAGGTGCAGGGCAGTCGTGCAGGATGAGGTGGCCACGCCGTGGGACACACCTTGGGTGGCGCTGAAGGCCCGTTCGAACTCCACGGTCCGGGGCCCCTGGGCCACCCAGCCGGTGGCGATGACCTGGGCGACGGCCTCGGCCTCTTCCGGGCCCAGCCAGGGCTTCATCACGCTGATTCTGCTCATCGTCTGCTTTCTCGTTCTAGGCTCGGCCGGATCAGGTGACGACCGCAGCGGTGGTGATGAGTTGGCGGCCGGCGGCCACTTCCTCGCGGAGGGGGCCCCACCACTCGACGAGCTGGCGCAGGCCCTCGTCGAATCCGATGCTGACGCGGAAGCCGAGGTCGCGATCCGCGGCGGAGATGTCCGCCAGCCGGCGGACATCCGAGTTCACGGCCCGCTCCGGCCCGAACTCGATGGGCAGATCCCAGCCCAGTTCCACCCGGCCCGAGTCCAGTGCCGCGGCGATGTTGGACCGGCGTCCGCGCTGCAGGTTGTCCAGCACGGTCACGCATTGTGCGCCGGAGGCCGACAGTTGGTCTACGACCGCAGAAGTGACCATCCCGGTCCCTCCCGTGACAAGAAAGCGTCCGCCCCGCAGGGCGGACGTGCCGGTGATCTGGGCGATGCTCATCGCGTGGCCCAAGGGGATGGATCCGGGACGAGGCCCGCAGACACCGAGTTGCCGACAGACACCTTGGCGCCGCCAGCGGCGAGAGAGTCGCTGGCGGCCTCCAGGACAGACAGCACCCGCAGCGCAGAGTTGCCGTCCGTGGGAGCCGGCTGGCGGCTCCGGATGGCCTCGGAAAACGAGGACACCATCAGCCCCAGTGGCTCAAACTCGGAGAGAGCCGGGGACCAGGTGTCTCCGAGGCGGTAGGCGACGGCGGCGCCCTTGCGGGAGGCGGGATCGCCGAGGATGTCTTCCTGGCGTCCCAGGTCCATACTGCGGTCGAAGATGCTGAGGCGCTGCTGCGGGTTCAGATCGTCCCAGATCAGGGTCTTCTTGGATCCGCCGATCACCATCTGCCGGATCTTAGTCGGGGAGAGCCAGTTGACGTGGACGTGAGCCAGGGCGCCGTTGGCCAAGGGCAGGGCCAGATAGCCAACGCAGGATTTACCGGATCGCAATGGGTCGGCGCCCAGGGCGGAAACGGCCAGCGGCTGCAGACCGTCTGGAAGGATAAAGTCCAGGACGGACAGGTCGTGCGGGGCAAGGTCCCAGAATACGTCCACATCCGGTTGGATGAGCCCGAGGTCTATCCGGACCGAATCCACATAAAGGATCTCGCCCAGCGTTCCCGACGCTATGAGCTCGCGGATCTTCAGAACGGCCGGGGTGTAGCAGTAGGTGTGGTCGGCCATCAGGATAGTGCCGGCCTCCCGGGCGGCGGTCACTATCTCCCGGCCGCGTTCGGTGGTGTCGGCCAGCGGCTTCTCCACCACTACGTGCTTTCCGGCCTCGATCGCCTGCAGGGCGATCGCATGGTGGGTGTGGGTCGGGGTCGCGATGGCGACTGCGTCCACATCGTGCCGGGCCAGCAGCTCGTCCACGGAGGTGACCACTGCCGGGTTGCCGGTCTTGCGGGAGAGCTCCTCCGCGCGCCCGGCGTCCATGTCGCAGATGGCCACGAGGTCCCAGTCCGAGCTCATGGCGAAGTTGCGGGCCAGGTTGGGGCCCCAGTACCCGGCACCGATGACTGCGACGCGCAGGGCGGGATGGACGGTGGAATCGACGGTGACACTCATCAGTGCGCTCCTTCGGGCTCGATTATGACTTTGGAGGTTCGCCACAAGGTCTGCAGATCTCTGGTGACGGTCCATTTCTCGACGTGGTAGAGATCGAGGCGGGAGCATTCGTTCCACCCCAGGTCAGGGCGTCCGTCGATCTGCCAAAGACCGGTGAACCCGGGTTTGATGTGGAGTCCATGCCCCCGATGATCGGCGCAACGTGCAACCTCGTCCGGCAGCGGGGGCCGGTGCCCATGAGGGGGATCTCCTCCTCATGGCATTCCAGAACAGAGGGGGCTCGTCCGGTGAGTATCACCGCAAAACACTCTCGATGCGGGTGCGCCGCGATTCGTCCTTGAGCTTGACGAGCGGGCCAGCATCCTCGTTCGCGGTGGGTTCCGTGGAACTCACCGATGATGCTGGCCCCGCCACTGCTGAAACCACAGCAGCCACGCCCACGTCCGTCACGAGGACGTTGCGACGGGACCGGCTCCTCCAGGAGGTAAGGGTGCCGAAATGTGATCAGTCGATCATCGGACTGCGACATGGTCACAGTGCGGGCCCGTGCGGGCGCGCGTCGTTGAGGTAGAACTGCATGTCAATCTCCCACCCGTGCTGGCGGAGGACCTGCCCATGAGAGTGCTGGTCCCGGAGGTGGGCTGTCGGGGATGACAGCCCGTTCGGACACCCCTGAGCGTAGATTTTCGTGACAGGTTCCACACCCGTAGTCGGGTACTCGATTACCCCACGTGGTCCGAGTACTGGCGACCCCCTGATCCCTTATGCGCACCCGGAACGACGAAGTCCTGTCGGGTATCCGTGCTGTTTGGGAGCCATACCGTCCGAGGTACTCGTGTCAAT
Organism: Citricoccus sp. I39-566; assembly: GCF_031432995.1. Classification (GTDB taxonomy): domain Bacteria; phylum Actinomycetota; class Actinomycetes; order Actinomycetales; family Micrococcaceae; genus Citricoccus; species Citricoccus nitrophenolicus_A. Next base: position 1,606,873 of record NZ_CP133842.1, on the reverse strand, counting down.
CACAGAGACGGATCATCGCGGGGAAGGCTCGAGCCACCTGCTCCGTGTGGATCAGGTGGCTCGAAAGGGGCGGCCCTTCCTCCGGAGAGGGTGGGAGGTCTTGTCGTCGCTCAGTACTGCAGGTTTTTCAGTTCCGAGCGGTCAGCGATCCCTAGCTTCGTGAACACCCGGTACAGGTGGCCCTCCACGGTGCGCTGCGAGACGAAGAGTCGCTCCGCGACCTCGCCATTGCTCAGCCCCTGAGCGGCGAGCGCCACAATCTCCCGCTCGCGCGCCGTCAACTCGCCGAGGGCCTGGGCCCCGGAGATGTAGGGCGGGAACGAGACGCCTGCCCGTAGCTGCAGTTGCTTGAGGTGGCGCAGGGCCTCACCGCGGCGGCGCAGATCACCCGCGTGGTGGTGGAGCAGCACCACCTGGGTCCAGGCGAACGCTGCTGGCAGGATGTCTCCCACCGACGCCGACTGCTCGGCCGCCTCCGCCAGGAGCCGGGGATCCCGCGCCAGCGCAGGATCCAGCGTACGGGCGAAGGCCGCGGCCCGAGGTCCGGCCGTGGACTTCGCCATTTCGTGGAGTTCCCGCAGCAGCTCATCCCCCACGTCCGCCGGTTCCCGCAACATGACCAGGCACAGCAGGATCTCTCGTCGGACCACCGGACGGTACTGCAGCCGCGGATCGTCCAGGATCCGGCGCCACAGCGGGCGGCCCACCCCCTTGAGATCCGGGTGGCGGTCCTCGACGATGCTGAACATGGCCAGGGACATCAACCACCAGGGCTCCGGGCCGGAGAGGTCTCGTGCCGCACGTTCCTCGGCGGTGGGGCTTGGCATGCCGATTGTCGCGACGGCCCATCGAGGAGCCAGCATGGCCTCTGCCAGCGGCAGCATTTGGAGCGGATCGTGCTGACGCAATTCCACCACGGCGTCCGCGATCCACGGGTAAGCGTCCGATGGCGTCCCCGCAACGTTCTCCACCATGTGCCACAGGGCCAGGAGGGTGCCGGAGCGCTGGTGCCACCGCCGCGGTTCCAGGTGCAGCTGTTCCTCCAGGAGCTCCCGCGCCCGTTCCGTGGATCCGGCGGTGACGTGGCTGAACACGAGGACGGCCACGGCCTGAAGACCGAACCGCGCCGAGAAGGCTGGATACGTCAATGCCGTCAGGTGGGCGCGTTCGGCGGCGCGAATGGCCGCGTTCGGTTCCCCCGCCATGGTCAGCACTTCAGCCTGCATAAGCAGCAGGGTGGCTCGGGTGAACTCACGGGTGTCCGGATCATCGACCACCTCCTGTAGGTGGTCGACTATCTGGGGGCGGCGCAGGTCGGTGGAACGGTCCGCGACCATCTTGATCAGTCGGGTCAAGGCCGGGGGGCGGTCCACTACCTCCGATTGGTGTTCCTGAAGCTGAGCCAACAGCGGCGGCAGGGCGGACCAGAGGTTGGGGGCCTCGCCCGTATTGACCAAGCTCATGGCCAGGAGAGATACGGCCTCCATCCTCAGGTTCTGGTCCGTGCTCCGCACGGCGAGGTCTGTCAGGTCCCTGCGTCCGGCCCAGGTCCGTCCGCCCAACAACATCAGCTCGGCCTGCAACAGCGCCGCTCGCGGTTCCCGGGACACGGCTACGTGGGACGCCAGGGCGCGGGCCGTGGGCCAGTCCTTGACCTGTAACGCCCCATAACTGGCGTCCAGAAGCCGTTGGGCCGGTACGCTCTGACCGCATTCCAGGGCCCACAACACGCTGCGGGCCGTCCAGTGCTGGTCCGAGTCACCACCCGCGGCGACCCAGCGTTTGTACAGCTCGAAGCTCCTCCCCGGGGCGATGTTCGCCCGGAGGACCTCGGCATGAATGGCCGCAGCCAGGCCGACCGTCTCGGCGGAGCCCTCCTCCCGAAGGAATCCGGCCTCCAGCAGGTCATGGACGTGCTCCCCGGCGATGGACCGTAGCAGGGACCGAGGCACCCCGCCGGTCAGGGCGGCCAGCTCCAGCGTCTCTCGTTCGCCCGGCTGCAGTGCCTCGTGCATCGCGTCTACCGTGTCGATCAGGCGCCCGTCCGGTTCCGGTGCGGCTCGCAGCAGGATCCACGGCGCGGACAGCCCGGGCATGGACGCCCCGCCCGGAGCCCGAACGAGCATTCCCTGGTCCCGGGCGGAGGCCAGGTAGGCGTTGGTCAGCCGCGGGTTCCCGCCGGTCATGCCGTGGATGGTCCGGGCTGTCCCCGCGGTCAGCGGTCCTCCCAGTACGTGTTCACATTGCCGACGCACCCGGTCCACGTCGGCCGGCTCCAGATGGATGGTCCGCAACACCCCGGTGTCCGCCAGAGCGGCCAGTCCGGAGGCGCGATCGAGCGGACCGGTCCCCATGGCCAGCAGGGTCGCGGCCCGGTTCTGGACGAGCTGGGCCAGCACGAACGCGCTGGCGGCGTCCAGGTGCTGGACATCGACCACCACGATCACCGGTGAGGGGTGCCCCTGTTGCAGGGCACGCAGCACCTCCACCGGGGTATCCAGACGGGGCAGTCCGATGAGCAGGGGGGACAGCGCGCCGTACGGCACCTCCCGCAGGCTTGGGCTGCATTGGACGGTCTGCACGTCTTCGAGCCGGCCGGAGACTCTTAGGGCGTGCTGGACCAACGAGGACTTGCCCATACCCGGACCGCCGAGGATCGCCGCCCCGGCCGTCCGGTTCCCCCGTAGTACGTCCACGAGCGCTTCGAGGTGGAGGCCCCGGACGGTCCGGGCCGGCGGCGCCTGACTCCCAGCCTCCGAAGTGGTCATACCCGATGCCGCTGCGCGGTGTGGGCTGCGGCCAGCCGTGAGAGCTCGGCGCGACCCTTGAGCTGCAGCTTCGCGTAGATCTGGTAGAGGTGGCCCTCCACCGTCCGAATGGAGATCCCGCTGATCCGGGCGATCATGGCGTTGGTCTTGCCGGCCACCACCAGGCGGGAGATCTCCTTCTCCCGTCGCGTCAGCTCGACCATCCACGACGGCTCCCCCTCGGGTTCCTCCGCCGCCGGATTGCTCCGGCGGCTGGCTCCGGCGGCGTCCGTGAGCCGCCGGAGCTGCGCGGCGCTCAGATCCCGCACCATCGGGGAGGAGGCCGGTTCGACGTACCCCGCGTACCCCGCCAGGGCCAGCATCTCCAAGGCCTGGAACAATAGCTCCGGATCGTCCTCCAGCACCGAACGAGCCAGCATCAACTGCGGCGCCGAGGCGACGGTCTGGGTGCAGGCGGCCGTCTCGGCGAGCCGGGGGGCCAGCCACGTCTCACCGAAGTGGAAGGCGCCGGACACCGCGGCGAACTCGACCGAGTAGAGTCCCCCGGCGGCCGCACGGTCGGCGAGGGCCACGAGCCGCGCGGTCCGCGCTTGGGGGGAGTGGATCTGACCCGTAGACCGTGCCAGCAGCAGTTCCGCCATCCACCCCAGGCGTCCGAGCGCCTGGCTCTCATGGCTGCGGCGGAACTCCTGGGCGTGGGACTCCAGCACGCGGGCGGAGGCGACCCCCTCGGGACCCTGTGTCCCGCGCGGCCCGTCCGGTACATCGGAGCAGAATGCCTGGACGGCCAGCGCCGTCTCCAGGTCCTGCGGTCGGCCAAGCCGCTCCAGTTGCGCGACCGCCGTGGCCGCCCGTTGGGCGGCGCGGTCCTGCACCCCGCCCATGACCTCCAGGACGGCCAGGACCAGGTCGGCGTACTGGACCGCGTAGGGATTGCCGTGCCGCCCTGCGAGGACCGTCTCGGCGAGCTCACGGCAGCGGTCCAGCTGGCCACATGCAGCCAGTACGGTCAGCATGGATTCGGCGAGCACGGCTCGTTCGAAGGGGCCGATCACGTCGTTGATGATGCCCAGGTTCTTAAAGCCGGCGAGCTCCCGATCCAGCTCCATCACCACCCTGAGGGCGCCGGCCTGGTCATCCGCGAGGGCCAGGGCCTCGGCCCGGATGACCCGTGCTCGGCACCGGATGGACTCACCCGTGAAGACGGCGCCGCCCTCATCCAGCGACGCCGGCTGCCGGTCCTCGGGGAGGGTGTCCAGCAACTCCATCACCCGGCGCACGTCTCCGCGCACCGCGGCCAGGGCCGCGGCCTGGACCAAGAGCGCCGCCGTCCCGCGTTCCGGGGAGTTCTCCAGAACTCGCTCTGCCCCTTCCAGGTCCCCCACCATGAGCCGTGCCCGGGCCTCGGCCCACGCCAGATGCTGCCGACCGATTACCGAGGCCGCCTGGAGCCGCTGTGCGGGACCACTGTCTTGGTCGAAGAACAGGGCCACGGCCTCGGTCGGGTTCCCGATAGCCACGAAGTCCTGGGCCGCCCGGAGTACGCTGAGGTATCCCGGATCCAGCATCTCGAGGGTCGCGGCGAGCTCACGACGACGGTCCGGCTCGATCGCCGCCATGGTCTCGGCGGCCTGCACGGCCGTCATCTGGGCCACCCGGCCGCTGTGCTCGTTCAGGATCTCCAGGGCACCGGACTCCTCCAGCTCATCGAGCTCGGCGGCGTACCCGGTGTGGATGAGGTCCCCCACGCGCATGGGCCCGCAGATGGCCAGCATCTCCAGGAGCGCCCGCTGGCGCACGGGGAGTCCGCGCAGCATGGCGGACGGGTCCTCGCCCGTGGACGAGCGCGGCAGCGGTCCCGAGTCGAGCACCCAGTCCGCGCCGCTGCGCCGCAGCTTGCCGGAGGTCATGCAGTCCCGCGTCAGCTGCCGCAGGCGCTGCACGGATCCGGCGCTGTGCTGCCACAGGACCGTCACGGCGAAGCGGGACACGGGCCCGCCGGCCACCTCCTCCACGAGGCTCTGGCCGGCCGCCGGGGTGAGGGGTCGAACGGTGATCCCGGTCAGGGTCCCGAGCCTGCGGAGCGCGGCCAGGTCGATCGGGACATCACTGGACCGCTCGCAGTGAACCACCAAGGTGATGTGGTGCATCTGTGCGAGCTGGGCCAGGACGGTGATGGTGCCGGAATCGATCTGGTCCGGCTGGGACACGATCACGATGGCCGGGTCCGCACCTTGGGGGTGGAGGAAGTCGGACAGCACCCGCATCATGCCGTGCGGGTGGGCCGGCGGGGCCTCGTGGAGCCCTGAGAGCAGGATGGCCAGGGCCCCGTAGGGGGTGGCCGCCGCGAAGGCGCTGCCGTGCAGCCGGAACACGGCCCGGTCCGCCGGGACGGTAGTCAGCGCGGCTTCGATGGTCTCGCGGCGGTCGCCGAGCTCGCCGGTCAGGATGGCCCCGCCGGCGCCATCCCCCGCGAAGATCGACTCGAGGGCGAGGTTGGCCTCGGCCGGCGAGTCCATCCACCGCCCATCGGCGCCGGATTCCAGCCAGGACAGGTCCAGTGCCGGTATCACCGGAACGGACAGCGCCTCAGGGCGCGTGGGGTGTGGGAGGCCGGAGATGACCTCATGGACGGTGTTCGGCTCACTCGAGGTGAGGGGAATGGAATGTGGCGGTGCGGTGAGAGACGGAGACGATTGCATACCCTTGGCCCTTGACGTAAATCGTGGCCTGCCGAGGCGGGGAAGTTCCTGACAGAACACTGAGTGCGATCAGATCACAGGGAGGGGATTCCCTAATCACCAAATGGTAGAGACTGCTGGTTCCCAAAGGAAGGGTTGGCTGCAGATCGTCAGGAATATTAAGAATCGTCAGGGATATCAAGAGGAGTTCCGCCCATAGGATTCGAACCTATACTGCACAGCTCCAAAGGCTGGCGTGCTGCCGTTACACCAGGGCGGATCGGCCGGCGACCTGGCATCGCACGGGCCGGCAACCCATTGTTCCACAGTGACCGGCAGCCCCGCGGCATTCACTCCGCCTCCTCCGCCCCGGCCCCCATTCCACCGCGTGGAAGCGCGCCCACCCCACGGCCTGGATCCGGCCAGAGTGTCCCCCACAGGGCGCGACGCGTGCCGCCAGAACGGAGGAGTGCCATGACGGCAGGGATCCTTGACCCCACCATCAGCAGGTCCAGCACGATCACCACCAGCGACACCAGGGGCACCACCATCGGCACGGGGACCGCGCCCACCGGCGCCCCCCGGGTGCCCGAACTCGCCGGCCTCCGCGTGGGCTTACTCGAGAACACCAAGCGCCACGCGGCCGAGGTGCTGGATGCGGTGGGCGCGGCGCTGGTGGAACAGCACGCCGAACAGCCTGCCGGGCGGCGGCCGATCGAGCTGGTCCGCCTGACCAAGCAGAACTTCGCCATGCCCCTGGAGGGGGAACTCGAGGAGCGGCTGGTCCGGGACTGCGACGTGGTGGTGATCGGCGTGGGCGACTGTGGCTCCTGCAGCGCGGCGGCCGTGGCGGACGGCATCGCCCTGGAGGCCCGCGGCCTGCCCGTGGCCGTGGTGTGCACCGAGGCCTTCGACGTCACCTCCCGGGCGATGGCCAGGCTCAAGGGGCAGTCCGGTTTCCCCTACCTGCTGATGCCCCATCCGATCGCCAACCTCACGCCGGACGGCATCGCCGAGCGCGGCCGGGACCTCGCGGCCAGGATCGGTGCCCACCTGACCGGCGCGGCCGCATGAGCATCGACCTGACAGTCCCCGGGACTCCCGGGGGCCCCGGGGGCCCCGGGGGCCCCGGGGCGGACGGCACCTCCGTCCCGGAGTCCCTGCTGGATGCGGCGGCGTCCCGCGCCACGGCCGAGTACCTGTACGAGCGCGGCTGGTCCGACGGCCTGCCCGTGCTCCCGGCCACGGCGGAGGTGGTGGAGGACTTCCTGCGCCACACGGACCGCGACCCGGACTCGGTCCTGGCCGAGCTGCCCCAGGTGGACCGCCAGGCCACCGTCCGGGACGTGGCCCTGCACGCCGCCATGGCCGGCTGCCGGCCGGAGTACCTGCCCGTGGTGCTCACCGCGTGGGAGGCCCTCTCTCTGGAGCGCGCCGCCCGCGGCGGCGGCTGGCAGTCCACCAGCGGGCCCTCCCCCCTCGTCATCGTCAACGGCCCGGTCCGGCACCGGCTGGACATCAACTCCGCGGGCGGGGTCTTCGGCCCGGGTTTCCGGGCCAACATGACCATCCCCCGCGCCCTCGGCCTGACGGTCCGCAACGGCTTCGGGATCATCCCGCAGGAGCTCGAACAGGCCACGCAGGGCGTCCCGGGGCGCTGGACCCAGTGCATCGGCGAGGACGAGGAGTCCTCCCCCTGGGAGCCCCACAGCGCCGAGGCCGGCGTCCCGGCCGGCCAGGACGCCGCCAGCGTGGTGCTGGTCCGCACCAGTGAGTTCCTGGACAACCGCTCCTTCCACAGCGCCGAGGAGCTCCTGGCGGACTTCGCCGACACCCTGCAGCGCATGGGCCCCTGGATCTTCCGCAGCGGGGCGGCGGTCCTCGTGATGAACCCCGCCCACGCCCATGCCCTGGCCGAGGCGGGGATGTCCCGGCAGGACGTGCGGGGCTGGCTCGCCGAGCACGCCGGGCACACGGAGGCCGAGCTCTCCCAGGCCGGGAAGGGGCTGCGGGACCGCCCGTTCGGGCCGTTCGCGCCGGAGCACTTCCACCCGGCGCTCACCGATGCCGCCCCGGCCACCCTGCCGATCGTGGTGGCCGGCTCCCCGAACGCCGCCATCTCCATGGTGGTGCGCACCTTCAGCACGTGGTCCGGCCGGGCGCTGCCCGTCCACTGACGGCACGCCGGACGTGATGCTGGGTGGCGGCGCAGGCCGGGCGGCGGGCCCGGTTCGCTTTCGTGGGGCGGAACCCCGGCCTCGGGCACGACGCCGGCCGGTAGCCTTGGCGCACCCGCCGGCGGTTCCGAGGTCCGGTGGCCACCGGAGGAAAGACCCGCGATGAACGAGACATCATCCGTCGACATCCAGAATGTGCGCAGCAGGCTGCAGGACACCGGCCCCGGATCCGCCAAGCGCACCGCGGCGGCCCGGGTCCTGTCCCTGCTGGACGCCTTCGCCCAGCGCGGGGAGCCGTTGACGCTGACGGAGATCGCCCGGCGGGCGGACCTCAGCCTGACCACCACGCACCGGCTGGCCCATGAGGTCCTGGACTGGGGCGGCCTGGAGATGGACGAGGAGGGGCGGTACCGCCTCAGCCGCAAGATCCTGAAGCTGGCGAGCGCCTCCACGGAGGACCTGCGCATCCGCGAGCTGGCCCTGCCGCACCTCGTGGACCTGCAGCGCCGCACCGGGCTGACCGTCAACCTCTCCGTGCGGGAGGGGGACGAGGTGATGTACCTGGAGGCGCTGAGGGCGCACCCGAACTACACGGGGCAGAACCGGATGGGCGGGCGGCTGCCGCTGCACGTGACCGCCACGGGGCAGCTGCTCCTGGCCTTCGCGGACCCCTCCTTCCAGGAGGACTACCTGTCCCGTCCCCTCAAGCGCTACACCGAGTTCACCCCGTCCCGCCCCGAGGAGATCCGGGAGCGGATGGCCGCAGCACGCCGGGACGGATTCCTGCGGATCGACGGCGCCCTCGCCCCCGGCGCCGGCTCCATGGCGGCCCCCGTGCCGGACGCACTGGGTGCCGTGGACGTGGCCGTGGGGGCCATCTACGCCCGCGTCCACCCGGAGCCGCATGGCTTGAAGGACCTGCTGCTGGCCACCGCCCGCCGGATCGCCCGGGCCCGGGTGGAACGCCCCGTCCTGGACCCCCGGACCATCGCCTTCAACCGCAGCCACGCCGGCCTGGTCTAGGGCCGGCCCGGCACCGGCCGGTCCCCTCGAATCGCTCTTTCCACGGCATGGAAGGGCGCCCGTGTTCCACGTCACACCCCCCGCAGACTGAGGGCGACCCCACGCTGCCGAGGAGGTGCCGGTGAAGGCTCGCCTGATGCACTACGGAAGACTCCTGCTGTCTTCCCTGATCTTGTTCATCGCCGTGATCACGGTGCTGTTCTTCCTGCTGGAGCTGGCCCCGGGTGACCCGGTCCAGACCCTGGTGGGGGACGTCCCCCTCTCCGAGGCCTTCCGGACCCAGATCATGGCCGCCTACGGCCTGGACAAGCCGGTCTGGGAGCGGTACGTGCTCTACCTGGGCAACGTGTTCACCGGCAACCTGGGGTTCTCCTTCGGCACCAACAACGAGCCGGTCCTGGACCTGATCCTCAGCAGGGCCGGGAACACCCTCGCCCTGGCGGTGCCCGCGTTCGTGCTCTCCACCCTCGGCGGGATCGTCCTCGGCTCGCTCGCCGCACGGACCCGCCGGCGGTGGCTGGACGGCGGGATCTCCGGCGGTGCCGTGGCGCTGTTCTCCGTGCCCAACTTCTGGTTCGGCATGCTGCTGATCCTGGTCTTCTCCATCTGGCTCGGCTGGTTCCCCACCCAGGGCAAGAGTCCCTACGGGCAGCCCGGCATCGGGCTGGAGTACCTCGTGCTGCCCGTGATCACCATGGCCACCAGCGAGCTGGCGTACAAGACCCGCATCATGCGCTCGTCCATGATCGAGTCCCTCGGGCAGGACTTCGTGGACACGGCCCGGTCCAAGGGCCTGTCCTCCTCCCACGTGCTGTGGCGGCACGCCCTGCCCAACGCCCTGCTGCCCATGGTCACGGTCTCCGGCTACAGCCTCGGCTACATCCTGGCCGGCTCGGTCCTGGTGGAACGCGTCTTCGGCTGGCCCGGGATGGGCCTGCTGTTCATCGACGCCATCAACCGGCAGAACAACATGGTGATCCTGGGTGTGGTGATCGTCCTGACGGTCGTCATCATCGCGGTCAACATCCTCACGGACGTGGTGTACGGCCTGGTGGATCCGCGTCTGAGGGCCCAGTTCTCCCCGCAACGGAACCGCCAGACCCAGGAGGCCACGGCATGACCCAGCAAGAGACTCCCCTGGTCCCCGCCGCGGGGCCGCCCGAGCCGCCGCCGGCCTCCGAGCCCGCCGGGGTCGGGGCCCTTCCACCGGTCGCCCCGGCGGGCCCCGGGAAGCCGGCCGGCCGGCGTCGTCCCTCGGGTGCCGGCGGCGCCGAACGCTCCGCCTGGCGCGTGTTCCTGCGCAAGCCGAGCACCCGGGTGTTCATCCCCCTGCTGGGGGTGTTCGTCCTGATGGCGGTCCTCGGCCCGCTGTTCGTGGGCGACCCCTCCGCCACCGGCAACGCCGAGCTGCTGGCGCCCAGCGCCGCGCATCCCCTCGGCACGGACCACCTGGGCCGGGACTACCTGGCCCGGCTGGTCAACGGCAGCCAGGTCTCCCTGCTGGTGGGCTTCAGCGTGGCCGTGCTGTGCATGAGCATCGGCCTGGTGGTGGGCGGGCTGGCCGGCTACCACGGCGGGTGGATGGACACCCTGATGGTCAAGCTGGCCGAGTTCTTCCAGGTGCTGCCCGGGATCGTGCTGGCCCTCGTGGCGGCGGCCCTGCTCGGCGCCAACGTCTTCATCATCGTGGCCATCCTCTCCGTCACCATGTGGCCGGCGGTGGCCAGGATCGTCCGGGCGGAGGCCATGCGGATCTCCCGGCTGGGCTACGTGGAGTCGGCGCGGGCCGCCGGGTTCTCCAGCCTGCGCATCATCGTCTCGGACGTGCTGCCCAATGCCCTGCCGCCCGTGCTGGTGGCCACCTCCATGACGGTGGGCCGGGCCATCCTCATCGAGTCCGGACTGGCCTACCTGGGCATCGGGGACCCCTCCAACCCGTCCTGGGGCGCCCTGCTGAACTCGGCCCAGGCCTACATGCGGGATGGCTGGTGGCTGGCTGTGGCCCCGGGCCTGTGCATCTTCCTGGTGGTGCTGGCCGTGAACATGCTCGGTGACGCGCTCAACGACGCCTACAACCCCACCGTCGGGAGGGTGAAATGAGCTCCACCGGACACGGGGCCGTGCCCCTGATCGAACTCGCCGGGCTGAACGTGGTGCTGCCCACCGGCGAGCACAGCGAGGTTCAGGCCGTGCGCTCCGTGGATCTGGTGGTCCATGACGGCGAGCGCGTGGGCCTCGTGGGCGAGTCCGGCTCCGGCAAGTCCGTCACCGGCCGGTCGATCGCCGGGCTGCTGCCCACCTCCCCCCGCGTGCGGGTCAGCGGATCCATCCGGGTCCGGGGGCAGGAGATGGTCGACGCTCCCGCCCAGGCCTGGGACGAGGTACGGCGGCGGACGGTCGGGATGATCTTCCAGGACCCGCTGACCTTCCTGAACCCCACCATGCGGATCGGCCGGCAGGTGGCCGAGTCGATCCCGGCCCGGCGCGGGCCCGGGCAGCGCGGGGCCGACGGGCGGGCGTCCCGGGAGGAGGCCGTGCACCGCTTCCTGGGCCAGGCCGGGTTGCCGGATCCTGCCCAGGTGGCCGCGTCCTTCCCCCACGAGCTCTCCGGTGGCATGCGTCAGCGCGTGCTCATCGCCATCGCGATCGCCAAGGAACCGTCCCTGGTGCTGGCCGATGAGCCCACCACGGCCCTGGACGCCACGGTGCAGCAGCACGTGCTGCGCACCCTGGACGAGACGGTGGCCGAGCTGGGGACCTCCCTGCTGCTGATCTCCCACGACCTCGCCGTGGTGGCCGGCATGACGGACCGGGTCTACGTCATGTACGCCGGGCGGATCGTGGAGGAGGGCCCCACGGCCCGCGTCCTGGCCGAGCCGCAGCACGAGTACACCCGCGCCCTGCTGCGCAGCGTCCGCAGCCTCACCGAGGCGGACACGGCGCTGTATTCCATCCCGCTTCAGACCCGCCAGCGCTTCGCCCAGGAGGCATCCCGTGCAACTTGAGGCCCTCGACGTCTCCAAGACCTTCCGCTCCCGCCGTACCTCCGCGCCGGTCCACGCGGTGCGGAACGCCACCCTGACGGCCCGCCCCGGCCAGTTCGTGGCGATCGTGGGCGAGTCCGGATCCGGCAAGTCCACGCTCGCCCGCATCCTGCTGGACCTGCTGGAGCCCACGGAGGGCTCCGTGCGGCTGGACGGTCAGGAGGTCGGCTCCATGGACCGCGCCGGGAAGCGGGCCTACCGTCGCAACGTCCAGGCCGTCCTGCAGGATCCGGCCGGCTCGCTGAACCCCCGCAAGCGCGTCTCCCGGGCCATCGGGGAGGTCATCCGGCTGCACGGGATGGCCCGGACGCCGGCCGAGACGCGCCGCCGCGTGGCCGAGGTCCTGGAACTGGTGGGGATGGCGCCGGCCGCGGACTACCTGGACCGCTTCCCCCACGAGCTCTCCGGCGGCCAGCGCCAGCGCGTGCTGATCGCTCGCGCGATCGCCCTGGACCCCCGCATCATCGTGGCCGACGAGGCCGTCTCCGCCCTGGACGCCTCCGTGAAGGCGGGGGTGCTCGCCGTGATGGCGGACCTCAAGGACCGGCTGGGCGTGGGCTACGTCTTCATCACCCATGACCTGCCCGTGGTGGCCAAGGTGGCGGACCACGTGTACGTCATGCGCCACGGGCAGATCGTGGAGCACGGCCCGAAGGACCAGATCTTCTCCGACCCCTCCCACCCCTACACCCGGGAGCTGCTCGCCGCTGCCCCCGCTCTTCCCTGACACCGGCCCAGACACCGGGCCCGACACCCTCACGCACCCATCCCCCACGGATCTCCCGTGGGTCCACCGTTGAAAGGCAGCACCCATGCGAACCACACCGAAGCGATCGACCGGCCTGCTGGCCGTGCTCGCGGCCGGCGCCCTGGCCCTGAGCGCGTGCAGCGGCGGCACGGCAGAGACTGCAGGAGGCGGCGGGGGCGAAGAGCGCGTCTACGTCCAGGCGATCGCCGATGATCCCATGGGCCTGAACGCCCAGCTGATCAGCGGCGCCACCCCCTCCATGTTCAGCGCCCAGATCCTGGACCCGCTGATCTTCCTCTCCCAGGACTTCGAGATGTCCCCGGGACTGGCGGAGAACTGGGAGCTCAGCGAGGACGGACTGGACCTCACTCTGGAACTCCGGGAGGGCGTCACCTGGCATGACGGCGAGCCGTTCACCGCGGAGGACGTGGCCTTCAACTTCGAGGAGATCGTGCCCCTGCAGTCCTTCGGGGCGCAGATCGGCGAGCGGCTGGACTCGGCGGAGGTGATGGACGAGCACACCGTGGTGCTGCACCTGAGCGAGCCGTTCGGCCCCCTGCTGGAGACGGTGGCCGCCCAGTTCATGGTCCCGAAGCACGTCTACGAGGGCACCGACTACGTGACCAACCAGGCCAACATGGAGCCCATCGGCACTGGCCCCATGGTGTTCGACTCCTACAGCTCCGGAGAGCAGGTGACCCTGACCGCCAACCCCGACTACTGGGGCGGCGAGGTCCAGGTGGACCGGGCCGTCTACCCGATCATGACGGACCCCAACGCCCGCGCCGAGGCGCTGTTCGCCGGCGAGGTGGACCAGGCCTCCGTGGACGTGTCCCAGCAGGACCGGGTGAGCGACGACCCCCACACGCTGCTGCTGGAGGACAGCAACTTCCCCCAGCTCGTCACCGTGATGTTCAACGCGAAGAGCGAGAACCTTCAAGACCCGGAGGTCCGCGCCGCCGTCTTCGCCGCGCTGGACCGCCAGGCGATCGTGGACACCGCCCTGAGCGGGATCGGCTCCCCGGCCAACGGGTTCTTCCCCGAGACCCTGGACTGGGCCGTGAGTCCGAACGTGGACTTCTCCCGGGACTTCCCACGGGACGTGGACGCCATCAACGAGGCGCTGGATGAGGCCGGCCTCGAGCGCGGGGCGGACGGGATGCGCTTCACCCTGAACGTGCGCTACATCAACGAGCTCTCGGACGTGGCGGCCACGGTGGAGATGGCCCAGTCCATGCTGGAGGAGGTCGGCATCGGCCTCGAGATGCAGGGCACCTCGGGGGCCGTGTTCACGGAGAAGGTCTACACGGAGAGCGACTTCGACCTGGCGTTCCTGCGCTCCACCGTGGGCGCTGACCCCTCCATCGGGATCGTGCGCTGGTACGAGTGCAACGAGGCGAAGGCCGCCGCGGCCAACCCCTCCGGCCTCTGCGACCCGCAGATCGACGAGGCCGCCGCCGAGGCGCTGGCCGTCTCCGACCAGGCCGACCGCGGGGCGGCGCTCACGGCCCTGCAGGACCGCGCCAACGAGATGATGTACTACGCCCCGCTGGCCTGGTTCAACGGCGCCTTCCCCACCATCAACACCACGCGCTGGCAGGGCCAGGAGGAGCCCACGGAGATGACCAACCGGATGCCGTGGACCACCATGACCCTGGAGGGGTAGACCTCGAGCGTCCGACGTGGGAACCCGGACCGCCGTTCAGATCCCTCCCCACGCGCCACCGATCCAGGAGTAGGTCACGAGGAAGGCCGCCGCCACCGCCACCGTGCCGGCCACGGCGCAGAGTACGGGCACCGGTCCCCGGATCCGGCGGACCAGCATGACCGTGAGGAGGGCGACCCCACCCAGGCCGATGGCACTCCAGTACACCGGACTCGTGGAGTCGGCCACGACGGTGAGTCCGTAGACGCTCTCGCCGACGCCGACGCCCGCCAGGGCGGCGGTGGCCAGGGCGGTGCGCAGACCCCGCGCCCGCAGCCAGGCCGCCGCCATGTCGACGAGGATGCCGAACGTCAGCCCGCCCAGTCGCGCACGGAGGGCACGGGTGATGTGCCTCCCGGCTAGCCCTCGGCGACCTCGCCGGCCTCGAGCCAGGCCATCTCGGCCTCGTCCTTGCGCTCGTGCAGCTCCTGCAGCTGGGCGTTGGCCTCGGCCAGGGCGCCGAAGTCACCGGCCGCGGAGAGGGTGGCCATTCGCTCGTGCAGCCTGGCCTCCTCCTCGGTCATCCGGGCCAGCTGCTTCTCCAGCTTGGCGGCCTCCTTGCGGGCGGCCCGCTTCTCGGCCTCACTCGGCCCCGTGCCGTCCCCGGCGGCTCCGCCGGATTCCTGCCCAACGCCGGCCCCGGCACCGGGGCGGTCGGCCGCGGTACCAGCGGCGGTGCCACCAGTGCCACCGGTGCCCGTCCCGCCGAAGCCGGTGCCGCCGCCGTCCTGTCCGGCCCGCAGGCGCAGGTACTGCTCCACTCCCCCGGGCAGGTCCCGGATCCGGCCGTCACCGAGCAGGGCGAGCTGGTGGTCGGTGACGCGTTCGAGCAGGTAGCGGTCATGGGAGACCACCACGAGGGTGCCGGGCCAGCCGTCCAGCATGTCCTCGACGGCGGCCAGGGTGTCCGTGTCCAGGTCGTTGGTGGGCTCATCCAGCATCAGCACGTTGGGCGAGCCGACCATCAGCCGCAGCAGCTGCAGGCGGCGGCGCTCGCCGCCGGAGAGGTCGGCCACGGGGGTCCACTGGCGGGAGGTGCCGAAGCCGAGCTGCTCCAGCAGCTGCCCCGGGGAGACGTCCTTGCCGCCGACCTGGAAGGTGTTGCCCTCCCGAGCCATCACCTCGGCCACCCGCAGGTGGGAGACCTCGTCCAGCTCGGTGACGTCCTGGGTGAGGATGGCGGTCTGCACCGTCTTGCCGCGCCGCACCCGGCCGGCGTCCGGGGTGAGCTGGCCGTCGAGCAGGCGCATCAGGGTGGACTTGCCGGCGCCGTTGACGCCCACGATCCCGACGCGCTCGCCCGGGGCCAGCCGCAGCGTGACATCCTCGAACAGCGTGCGGCGCCCGCCGCCGTCGGGCACCGGGACGGAGTAGGTGACGTCCTCCAGATCCAGCACGTCCTTGCCCAGCCGGGCCGTGGCCATCTTCGAGAGGGAGACGGAGTCCCGGGGCTCGGGGACGTCCGCGATCACCGCATTGGCGGCCTCGATGCGGAACTTGGGCTTGGAGGTCCGCGCCGGGGCGCCGCGCCGCAGCCAGGCGAGCTCCTTCTTCACCAGCTGCTGGCGCTTGTTCTCGATCACGGCGGCGGCGCGGTCCCGCTCGGCGCGGGCCAGCATCCAGGCCGCGTAGCCGCCGTCGAAGGGCTCCACCGTGGCGTCGTGGACCTCCCACGTGCGGGTGCAGACCTCGTCCAGGAACCAGCGGTCGTGGGTGACCACCAGCAGGCCGCCGTCCGTGGCGCGCCAGCGGGTCTTGAGATGCTCGGCCAGCCAGGCCACGCCCTCCACGTCCAGGTGGTTGGTGGGCTCGTCCAGGAAGATCAGGTCGTCACTGCCGGCCAGCAGTCGGGCCAGGGCGGTGCGGCGGCGCTGGCCCCCGGAGAGGGTGCCCACCGTGCGGGACCAGTCCAGCCCGCCGAGCAGCCCGCCCATCACGTCCCGGATCTTGGGGTCCGAGGCCCACTCATGGTCCTCCGCGTCCCCCACCACGGCCCGCTGGACCGTGTCCTCCGGGTCCAGGTCGTCGCGCTGGTCCAGCACGCCCAGGGTGGTGCCGCCGCGGCGGGTGACGCGGCCGTCGTCGGGCGTCTGCTGTCCCGCCAGGATCCGCATCAGGGTGGACTTGCCGTCACCGTTGCGGCCGACGAGGCCGATCCGGTCCCCCTCGTCCACGCCGATCGAGACGGAGTCGAGGACGGTACGCGTGCCGAAGGAGATGCCGATGTTCTCGGCGCCGAGCAGATGGGCCATTCACCTCACTCTAGTGGCCCGCGGCCCGTGCTACCGGTGCGGGCTCCAGGCGCCGCGGGCCACGGCGGGGGTGAACCCGTCCACGTCCGCCGGCCAGCGCACCGTCTGCCCCGTCTCCGCGGAGCGGTAGGCGGCCATCAGCAGCTCGACCACCTCGAGGCCGTCCCGCAGCGAGACCGTGGGCTGCTCCCCGCGCAGGAAGGCGGCGGCGAGGTGCCGGTTCTCGCCCGTGTAGCCATAGGTGACGGCCTCGTCGCTGACGATCGGCATCAGCCCCTGCTCGGCGTTCTGCTTCTCCAGCATGTCCTCACCCGCGGCCTGCCGGATGTCCCGCGAGAGGAAGACGCGCGACTCGGTGGAGAGGGTGTCCGACTGCATGGAGTACTCGGGTCCGAGCAGCTCGAACGAGAGCCGCAGGCCCGCGCCCACGAAGCTCCAGGAGGTGGTGCCCTCCACGATCACGGTCTCGCCGTCCCCGTTCACGAACTCCCAGGCCGCCCGGGCGTAGTCCTCGCTCGGCCGCTCGCGGTAGTCGGGTGCGCCGGGGTAGAGCTCCATCAGCCGCTCGGCGTAGGCGGGACGGGTCCACTTGAGGCTCTGGATGCTGGCGCTCACCGAGACGGGGCGCAACCACTCGGAGGCGCTGACGCCGGGCGGGGTCAGCAGGAACCGGCCCGCCTGGACGCTGTGGCACATCATGTCATTGAGCACGCCGCCGCCCTGGCGCACCCCGTCCCAGAACCACCCCTGGTGCGGCCCCGAGTGCTCCTCCGAGCAGCGCGCGAGGTAGGGGCTGCCCGCGAAGCGCGCGCCCCGGTCCCACAGCAGCCCGTGCGCCCGGGTGATCGCCGGCGAGTACACCTGGTTCTCGAGGTAGCCGTGCAACAGCCCCGCCTCCTCGATCAGGCGCAGCACCTCCCGCGCCTCGGCCACCGTCCGGCCCAGCGGCTTCTCCACGGCGATGGCCCGCAGCGAGGCCCCCGCGGCGACCTCCTCGCACACGGCCCGCACCACGTCCAGCCTCGTGTCGTTCGGCGTGAGCACCCACACCGCGTCCACGCGCTCGTCCCGCACAAGCGCGCGGACGTCGTCATAGGCCCGCGGGTCCTCCCCCACGCCGATCTGGCGCACCTCGGCGGCGAGGGCCTCGGCGCTGGCGAGCGACCGGGAGGCGACGCCCACGATGTCCGCGTCGCGCACGCCGACGAAGGAGCGGGCGTGGAACCCGCCGATGAATCCGGCGCCGATGATGCCGACGCCGAGCACGGTCCGCTGGGTCATGGTTGTCCTTCCGTTGCCGGGCTAGGCCCGGAGTCTTCGCTGCCGGCCGTACACGGCCAGCAGCACGATGAGCACGAGGCCGTTCACGACGGTCCTCGTGGACTCGGGGATGGTGAGGGTGGTCAACAGGCTGTTCAGCACGGTGAGCACCACGGCGCCGATCCCCGTGCCGAGGACCCCGCCGACGCCGCCCGAGACGAGCGTGCCGCCGATGATGACCGCGGCGATCGAGGGCATCATCTGGCCGTCGGCGAGGCTGAGGAACACCGTCTGGGTGTAGCCGAGCATCGCGATGCCGCCGATGGCCGCGAAGGCGCTGCACAGCACGTAGGCGAGCACCCGGGTCCGCGCGACCGGCACCCCGGAGAGCCGGGCGGCCTCCCGGTTGGCGCCGACGGCGTGCAGGCTCCAGCCGTAGCCGGTGCGCCGCAGCAGCAGCACCACGGCCGCGGTGAGGACGATCCAGAGCAGCACGATGCCGGGCACGCCGAGCACCCCGCGCCCGGAGACAAGGTCGATGAGCACCGGGGCCGCGCGGCCGTCCGCGACGCCGCCGGTGACCACGAGGATGAGGCCGCTGACCACGCCCATCATGCCGAGCGTCATGACGAACGGCGGGATGCGCAGGAACACCACGCCGAGGCCGTTCACCAGGCCGATGACGGCCGCGACGCCCACGGCGAGCAGCACGCCGCCCAGCGCTCCGGCGTTCGCCCCGTCCATGACGCGGGCGGCGATGATGGCCGAGAGCGTGGCGACGGTGCCGACGGAGAGGTCGATGCCCTCGCCGCCGGAGAGCACCACGATCGTCTGGCCGATCGCGATGATGCCGAGGAACGAGGCGATGCGCAGCATGCTCACGACCTGGTCCGGGTCGGCGAAGCCCGGCCGGAGGATGCCGCCGATGACGACGAGCCCGACGGCGATAACCGCGGCGATGACCACAGGGCCCCGGGCGATGCGGAGCAGGCGCTGCCTCATCTCTCCCCCCGTCCGGCGGTGAGGGCGCTCAGGGCGAGCGCGGCGATGACGACGAGTCCGCTCGCGAGCGCCCGCCAGGCGGTCGGCAGCCCCAGGAAGAACAGGATGTTCGTGGCCAGGCCGAGCACAATCGCCCCGGCCACGGCGCCCACGGGCGAGCCGATGCCGCCGCGCAGCGCGACGCCGCCGACCACGACGGCGGCGACCGCGCTGAGGGCGAGGTCGGCGCCGATGAACGGGTCCCCGGAGCCGGAGTTGCCCAGCACGGCCAGGCCCGCGAGCCCGCCGATGCCGCCGGCGAGGGCGAACGAGGCGATCTGGGTGCGCTGCACCGGCACGAGCGAGGCGAACGCGGCCGAGGGTCCGTCCCCCACGGCGCGGATGTGGTGTATGACCGGCGTGCGGCGCAGCAGCAGCCACGAGGCGGGCACGGCGGCGAGCAGCAGCAGCGCGACGGGGATGCCGGCGATCGCCTGCCGGTAGATCCCGGTCATGAACCCCGGCACCTGCCCGCCCGGCGTCGGCAGCACCCACAGGGCCATGCCGCTGAACACGGAGCCGGTGGCGAACGTGGCGATCAGCGGCTGCAGCCGCAGCAGGCTCACGACCAGGCCGTTGGCCAGTCCGGCGGCCAGGCCCGTGCCGACGGCGGCGAGCAGTCCCAGCGGCACCATCGCGTCGCTGCCGCCCATCGCCTGGACGGCCACCACGCTGGACAGGGCCACGATGGCGCCGATCGAGAGGTCGAGCCCGCCGCCGATGACGACGACGGCCTGCGCGACCGCGACGAGCACGAGCGGCAGCAGCGTGGTCGCCAGCGAGGTGATCCCGTAGGCGGTGAGGATGTTGGGCTGCAGGATGCCGTTGACCACGAGCACGGCCACGAGGAGCGCGGCCGTGGCCCAGCTGGCCACGCGGAGGCGTCCCAGGCGGGCGCCGATCGAGGCGAGGGGGCCGCCGTCGGGGGTTCTGCGGGTGTCACCGGACGTGGTGCCGGGTCCGGGCCCGTGCTGGGTCTGCGGGGCGCTCATGCGGCCTGCTCCCCCTCGCCGATCCGCAGGGCCTGGGCCACGAGCCGTTCCTCGGTGATCTGTTCGCCCACGATCTCGCTGCGCACCCGGCCCTCGAAGAGCACGAGCACGCGGTCGCAGACGGTGACGAGCTCCCGGTCCTCGCTCGAGTTGATGATGACGGTCGCGCCGTCGGCCACGAGCCGGCGGATGATGCGGTAGATCTCGCCCTTGGCGCCGATGTCAACGCCCTTGGTCGGGTCGTCGAGCAGCACCACCCGCGGCTGCGTGAGCAGCCACTTGCCGAACACCACCTTCTGCGCGTTGCCGCCGGAGAGGCTGGAGACGGGGTCGTCGAGGCCGCCGATGCGCATCTGCAGCGCGTCGACCATGCGCCGGGCGGCGGCCCGTTCCCGGGCGGGGACGAGCGCGCCCGCCACGCTGCGCAGCCCCAGGCTCGCGATCGAGAGGTTCTCCTGGATGGGCCGCGCGGCCATCAGCCCCTGGGTGCCGCGGTCCCCCGGCACCAGCGCGATGCCGTGCCGGCGCGCCTCCCGCGGGGAGCCGATCCGCACCTGGCGGCCCGCGACCCGCACGGTCCCGGAGGCGCGCACGGCGCCGAAGAGCGCCTGCAGCAGCTCCGACTGGCCCTGGCCCTGCAGCCCGCCGAGGCCGATCACCTCGCCGGCGCGCGCCGTGAGGGAGACGCCGTCGAGGCCGGAGCCGGTCAGGTGCTCGACCTCGAGCAGCGTGGGCGCGTCCTCGGGCAGCTCGCGGTGGCCGCGCTCCGCCGCCTGGACGTCACCCACCATGGTCCGCACGAGTTCCTCGGGCGTGGTCTCGGCGATGTCCACCGTCGCGACGGTCTGGCCCGAGCGCAGGATCGTGGCCCGGTCGCACAGCGCCATGACCTCATCGAGCCGGTGGGAGACGAAGAGGATGCAGCAGCCGGCGTCCCTCAGCTCGCGGACGAGGTCGAAGACCACCTGCACCTGGTCCCGGTGCAGGGAGGCGGTCGCCTCGTCGAGGATGAGGATCCGTGGCCGGCGCAGCACCGCCTTGGCGATCTCGATCAGCTGCTGCTGGCTCGGCGTGAGCCGGCCGGCGAGCTGCTCCGAGCGGACCTCGCCCAGCGCCCCGGACAGCCTCTCCAGCAGCGGCAGCGCGAGGGCCTCCGCGGCCTTCCGGGAGAGCAGCCCCGCCCTGGTGGGTTCCGCGCCGAGCACCAGGTTGTCCAGGACGCTGAGGTCCGGCAGCACGCTCAGCTGCTGGTAGACGGCGGCCACCCCGAGCGCCGCCGCCGCGCGGGGCGAGCCGATCCGCACCGGCTCGCCCCCGAGCGAGATCTCCGCCGTGTCCGGGCGCACGGACCCCGCGAGCACCTTGTTCAGCGTGGACTTGCCGGAGCCGTTGGGGCCCAGGAGTCCGTGGACCTCGCCGGCACGGGCAGCGAGGCGGGCGCCGCCGAGCGCGTGCACCCCGCCGTAGCGCTTGGAGACCCCGCGCATCTCGAGGACCGGGGTCTTCTCGCCGGTCGTCACTGGAAGAAGGCCTGCACGTCCTCCCGGGAGAGGATCGAGTCGGAGACGTAGGTGTCTGGCTGGTCCTGGACCGCGGCCCAGGCCTCGTCGAAGTTCTCGTTCGTCACGGGTTCCTCGAGGTCCAGGACGATGTTGTGGCCGTCCGCGAGGGCGTCCTCGGCGAGTTCGCCGCCGGCGAGCATCTCCATGGCGATGTGCAGCGCCGTCGCCCCGGTCCCCGGCGGGTTGGTGACGCCGATCGACTCGAAGTCGTCGGACTGCTCGCTCCACAGCCGCATGAAGCCGTTGCGGGTCTCGCCGGTGGTGACGATCTCGTCGACCCGGTCGGCGGCGATGATGGCCTGGAGCACGCCCAGGGCCATGCCGTCCTGCGTCCACACGCCGTCGATGTCGCCGTAGGTGGAGAGCAGGTCGCTCATCGCCTGCTGGCCGGTCGCCTGGTCCCAGCCGCCGTCCGCGGTCGTCAGCACCTCCACGCCCGCGTCCTCGAAGACGGCCTCGACGGCGCCCCAGCGCGCCTCGTTGGCGGGGTGGCCGGAGATGCCGTTGACGGCCACGATGCTCGCGTCCTCGCCCACCTGTTCGGTGAGCCATTCCGCGCTCGTCTCGGCCCACAGCCCCTGGTCGATCCCCACGTTGTAGACGCTCTCGGTGGTCACGGCCTGGTCGATCGCGAAGACGAGGATGCCCTGGTCGGTGGCCTCCTGGAAGACGGCGTCGAGGGCCGACTCGGAGTTCGGGTCCACGATGATGGCGTCGACCCCGGAGTTGATGAGATTGCGGATCTGCTGGATCTGGCCGTTGACGTCCACATCGGCGTTCTCGAGCACGAGGTCCTCGAGGGTGCCCTCGTCCTGGTACTCGGCCGCGGCCTCCTCGATGTCGTCGATCATCTGCGTGCGGTACTCGCTGCCGATGAACCCGTTCGAGATGCCGATGGTGAACGGTCCCTCGGCGGTGGCCGATGGTGCGGATTCCTCCTCGCCGCCCGGTGCGCCGACGGTGGAACATCCGGTGGTGATGAGCGCGATCCCTGCGAGTGCCGCGAGGGCGGCGGTTCGGGTGCGTGACATGGTGGTGCCTCCTTGCATGCATGTCCCGACTTTCTCGCAGACTGCGAATAAGTCGTGGACAGAGAGTATTACACCGGGGGCCGCGAGAGAAGGGGGTATCGCCGATCCGTGCTCAGGACTCGTCGAGCAGCTGTTCGATCGGGCCGTAGGCGGCGAAGGCGCGCACGGCCGCGCCGAGCAGGGTGCCCTCCACGGGCGTGGAGGTCGCCAGCAGGGCGGGGACGTGGAGCACCCGCCCGGTGAGGCGCCGCTCGAGCTCCGGGACGAGCCGGGCGGCGAGCGGGGCGAACCGGCCGCCGAGCACGATCGCCTCGGGGTCGAGCAGGGCGCAGACGTTCGCGAGGGCGGCGGCAAACTCGTCGAGGACCCGCTCGGCGAAGCCGCGGAGGCGCGGGTCCTCGCCGTCGAGGTGGGCGAACAGCGCGGCGAACACCTCGGCCTGTCCACCGAGGTCGATGCCGGCCTCGTGCAGCCGGCGCTCGAGCCCCACGCTGCCGAGCTGGGACTCCAGATCCCCGAAGTCCACGTAGAACCGGTCGATCGAGTCCCCGCCGAGGAGCATGCGCCCGATCTGCCCGCCGACGCCGTGCGCGCCCTCCCAGAGCGTGCCCGACTGGATGATGCCGGCGCCGATCCCCTCGAAGACCGCCAGGGCCACCAGGCTCGAGGCCCCACTGCGCGTGCCGGCGGCGTGTTCGGCCACGGCGATGAGGTTGGCGTCGTTGTCCACGGAGACGGGCACGCCGAAGCTGCCCCGGAGCAGGCTGCCCAGCGGCACACCGTGCCAGTGCAGCGAGGGGGCGAAGTCGATGGTGCCGTCGGCCTGCACGGGGCCGGGGATGGACACCCCGATCGCCACCGCCCGCCGGCGTCCCGCGCTCCGCCAGGCCTCGCGGATCGCGGCGAGGGTGTGCTGCAGTCGTTCGTCGGCGCTGAGCCCCTGCCCCGCGTCGAGGCGCCGCTGCCAGCGGACCGTGTGTCCGAGGTCCAGGAAGGCGAGCGTGGTGTGATGGTCGGCCACGTCGACGGCGAGCACCTCGGCGGCGTTGTCGTCGATGCGCAGGCGGCCGAGGGGCCGCCCGCCGCCGTCCCCGACGGCGGTCTCCTCGACGAGCAGGCCGGCTGCGGTCAGGGTGTGGGCGATGCGGGCGACGGTGGCCACGCTCAGACCTGTCTCGGCGGCGAGCTCGGCCCGGCTCGCCGGCTGGCGTTCGCGCAGCGCCGCGAGCACGCGCCCGCGATTGCCGCGCCCGACGCCTGCCGTGGTCATGGCTACAGCACCCTGGCCCCGTGGACGGGCCCGTGGACGGCCACGGCGGCCACCCCCGTGCGGTCCTCGATCCGCGCCGCGAGCTGGAACGACTCCTCCGCGGAGCGGGCCAGGAACATCACGGTGGGCCCGGAGCCGGAGACCTGGCCGGACAGCGCGCCCTCCTCGAGGCCGAGGTCCAGCATCTCGGAGAGCTCGGGCACCAGGGTGGCGGCCGGCACCTGCAGGTCGTTGGCCACCAGCAGGGCCAGCTCCTCGGCGTTGCCGGTGGTCAGGGCCTGCACGAGCTCCCGGTCCACCTCGGGGTCCCGCTCGGGCACCGGCAGCGCCCCCTCGTCCCGCAGCCGGTCCAGCAGGGCGTAGACCTCCGGGGTGGACAGCCCCGTGGTGGCCGGGATCAGGACCAGGTAGACGGGATGACGGGCCAGCAGTGGCGTGAGCTCATCGCCCACCCCGAGCCCGACGGCGGCCCCACCCATCACCGAGAAGGGCACGTCCGCGCCCAGCGGCGCCGCGATCTCGGCCAGCGCCTGGCGGGACAGGCCCGCCTCCCAGAGGGAGGCGCAGGCCAGCAGCGCGGCGGCGGCATCCGCGGAGCCGCCGCCCATGCCGCCGGCCACGGGGACCTGCTTGGTGATCTCCAGGTGCACGCCGTGGGTCTGCGGGTCCAGGCCGAGGTGCTCACGCAGGCGCAGGGCGGCCCGGACGGCCAGGTTGGACGAGTCCGCCGGGATCACCGCCGGGTCCACGAAGGCGCTGGAGTGCTCGGAGAGGGACACGGTGACCTCGCCGTCCTGGCGGGGCGTGGCGGTCACCTCCTCCAACAGCGAGACGGCCAGGTAGACGCTGGCCACCGGGTGGTAGCCGTCCGCCCGGGGCGTCCCCACCCGCAGCGAGAGGTTGACCTTCCCGGGGGCCTGCGCCGTGACGTGGCTGAACAGCCGGGTGGTGGAGGGGGCGGGTTGGCTCACTGAGAGGTTCCTTCGGTGGGTGCGGGCCGGTGCGCGGCGATGCGGGCGAAGTCCTCGATCCCGAGCACCTCGCCGCGGGCGCGGGGGTCCACGCCGGCCGCCCTCAGGGCGGCCTCGGCCGCGGCCGGGGAACCGGCCCACCCGGCCAGGGCGGCCCGCAGGGTCTTGCGCCGCTGGGCGAAGGCGGCGTCCACCGCGGCGAAGACCTCCTGGCGGCTCGCGGTGGTCTCGGGCGGCTGGCGCCGGGTGAAGGCCACGAGCCCGGACTGGATCTTGGGGGCCGGCCAGAACACGTTCTTGCCGATGGTGCCGGCCTTGCGCACCGCGGCGTACCAGGCGCCCTTGGCGGAGGGCACCCCGTAGGTCTTGGACCCCGGGGGTGCCGCCAGCCGGTCGGCGACCTCCTCCTGGACCATGACGAGGCCGTGCGTCAGCGTGGGCAGCTCGGCGAGCAGGTGCAGCAGCACGGGCACGGCCACGTTGTAGGGCAGGTTGGCCACCAGAGCCGTGGGCGGGCCGGGGGCGGCCTCGGGCCGCAGGGCGTCGAGTTCGGCGGCGGTCACCTGCATCGCGTCCGCCAGCACCACCGAGAGCCGCTCCGCCGCCCCCGGACGGAACTCCTCGGCGGTGCGGGCCAGCCGGCCGGCGGGGACGGGGTCGATCTCGACGGCGGTCACGGCCGCGGCGGCGTCCAGCAGGCCGAGGGTCAACGACCCCAGCCCGGGTCCGATCTCCAGGACGTGCTCCTCCGCCCCGGTCCCGGAGGCGGCGGTGATCCGCCGGATGGTGTTGGGGTCGATCACGAAGTTCTGGCCCAGGGTCTTGGTGGGCCGCAGGTCCAGTTCCGAGGCCAGCCGCCGGATGTCAGCGGCGGAGAGCAGGGGGTTCTCGGGTGCGGTCACGCGCTCCATCCTACGGTGAGGCCGGACGCCAAGGGCCCGCCAAGGCAGGCCCTTGGGGATAAGCGCTGCGGTTCCGTCCTGCGTGCCGGCGGCGTGCTCCCGGCGTCAAGCCTGGTGGCGGGGCCTAGGTGTACCCGGCCATGAGGTTGGTGACAGTTCGGGGTTGACGTGAGGAGAGCCTCCCGGTGAGGTGTGGCTTGTCGAAGGCTGCACCAACACACAGGAGGCTCCCGTGTCCCACCGCAATACCCGGCTGACCGTTCATGGCCGCCGATTGATCGTCCAACGCCACCAGGACAGGATCAGGCCCCCGCATATCGCCGCGGCGATGGGAGTCTCCCGCCAGTGTGTCTACAAGTGGATCGGCCGGTACGCCGCCGAGGGCGAGACCGGGCTGGCCGACCGGTCATCGCGCCCGCACACGATGCCGACCAAGACCACCGCCTGGGCCGAAGAACGGGTCGTGGCTGCTCGCAGGCAGCACCGGGCCGGCCCAGCCGTGCTGGCCCCGTTGACCGGGGTGCCAGCCCGGACGATCTCCCGGATCCTCACCCGCCGCCAGATCCCGCCGCTGGACCGGTGCGACCCGCTGACCGGAGACGTCATCCGGTCTTCGAAGGTCACCGCCGTGCGCTATGAACGGGCCCACCCCGAGGAACTGGTGCACGTCGACGTCAAGAAGCTCGGCAAGATCCCGGACGGAGGGGGCTGGCGGGCCCACAGGCGAAGCGAACAAGTCCGGGGCCGAGGCATCGGCTACGACTACGTCCACTCGATGGTCGACGACCACTCACGGCTGGCCTATTCGGAGGTCCTGCCCAACGAGCAAGGTAGCACCTGCGCCGGGTTTCTCATCCGGGCCGCGGCCTACTTCGCGGACCAGGGCATCACCCGCATCGAGCGAGTGATCACCGACAACGCGTTCGCCTACCGGAAATCAACGGCGTTCCACCAGGCCTGCGTGAAACTCGGCGCAGTGCAGAAGTTCATCAAGCCACACTGCCCCTGGCAGAACGGCAAGGTCGAGCGCTTCAACCGCACCCTGGCCACCGAATGGGCCTACCGCAAGGTCTTCACCAGCAACAACGAACGCCAAGCCGCCCTTGCCCCCTGGCTCAAGTACTACAACACTGAACGCAGCCACAGCGCACTCGGCGGACACCCACCGACCAACCGACTGTCACCAACGTAATGGCTGAGTACACCTAGCGCAGGCCGAGTTGCGCGGAGCAGGCGGGCCAGTGGCCCCAGCCGCCGTTGGCGCGCAGCACCTCGGCGGTGGCGATCTGCTCGGCCGGGGTGGCATGGTGCGGCAGCGGCGCGTATTGGGTGCCGCCGGCGCCGGCCCAGGAGGAGGCCGAGAACTGCAGGCCGCCGTAGTAGCCGTTGCCGGTGTTGATGGACCAGTTCCCGCCGGACTCGCACTGCGCCAGGGCCTGCCACGCGCCG
Source organism: Citricoccus sp. I39-566 (assembly GCF_031432995.1). GTDB lineage: Bacteria > Actinomycetota > Actinomycetes > Actinomycetales > Micrococcaceae > Citricoccus > Citricoccus nitrophenolicus_A. Next base: position 1,579,997 of record NZ_CP133842.1, on the reverse strand, counting down.
GAGGTGGGGGCGGTCGCCTGGGATGCGGAGGAGGCCGACGCAGAGGAGGAGGACTCCGAGCTGGACTCGGTGGTGCTGCGGCTCGGCGCGGGCGCCGGGGCCGGCTCGGGCTCCTGGGTGCCCACGGCGAGGCGGCGCTGCACCGGCTCGCGTACGGTCTCGGTGGCGGTGGCCTCGCGATCGGTCTCCTCGCCGTCCACGGTGATGACGGTCCAGGTGGTGGCCTGCTCGCCGGCCCGGCCCTCGGCCAGGACGGTGGTCCTGCCCTCGGCCAGGTCCTCGTCCTCCACCTCGACGGTCTCGAACGGCAGGGACTCCGTGGTGGTCTCGGTGGTGGTGTCCACGCGCTGGACGGTCACGTCCACGTCCTCGGTGATCGGGGTGTCGCGGGCCGGGGTGATCGTGTCGTCGTCGTCGAACTGCACCCCGCCCTCGCGCAGCGCCTGCTCGATGTTCACGGCCTGGGTGGCGAAGGACCGGGTGTACGGACCGGAGGTCACGGTGACGACCTTCGGCAGGTCCACGGTCACCTGGGAGGCCCGCTCCAGCTGGAGGACGGAGCTCTCGAGGTCGGAGCCCGGGCCGGAGGTCTCATCGGCGGCGACGTCGCCGGCTTGCTGTGCGGAGGCGGTGGCCTCGGCCCCGCGCTGGGTGACCACGAAGGCCACCAGCCCGCCGAGGACGAGGGCCAGCGCCAGGATCTGGGCGATCCCTCGGGCCAGGCGGTTCTTCTTCTCTCGTGCCATGGTGTTCCAGACGTCGTCATCTCCGGGCACGGGGATTCAGGGCCGATGGCACAGGCGCACTGAGTGGCCCGATCCGGCCAGTTGAGGGTCAACTGTAACGGCAGGATAACGAAGATCTCAAATTGATCACGGTCCGGCGCGTCGGATGCCCCCGACCAGACTTCCCCTCCGGAGAGAACGCGCTGGTCAGAAGTCGCCGTAGACCCGGCGCGTGTTGTTCGCCACAGCGGCGGCGAGGACGTCGGCCTCCACCCCGCGGGTCTCGGCCATGCCGCGCAGGGTCAGCGGCACCAGGTAGGGGGCGTTGGGCCGGCCGCGCCAGGGGTGCGGGGTCAAGAAGGGGGCGTCGGTCTCCACCAGGATCAGGTCCTCGCGGGCCTCCGCCAGTGCGCCGCGCAGCGCCTCGTTCGCCTTGAACGTCACGGGGCCGGCGAAGGACATGTACCAGCCGTGCTCGTTGCAGATCCGGGCCAGCTCGACGTCCCCGGAAAAGCAGTGGAAGACCACGCGGTCCGGCAGGTCCGGGGTGTCGAGCAGGATGCGCACCACGTTTTCGTGGGCGTCGCGGTCGTGGATTTGCACGGCCTTGCCGAGCCGGTGGGCCAGCTGAAGGTGCCAGCGGAAGGCCTCCTGCTGGTCGTCCACCCCCTCGGTCCCGGTCCGGTAGTAGTCCAGGCCCGTCTCGCCCACGGCCCGCACGCGCGGATGCGCGGCCAGGGTCTCGATCTCGGCCAGCGCGGCGTCCAGGTGTCCCCGCTCGGCCAGCCGGGCGGCGTCGTTGGGGTGGATGGCCACGGCGCCCAGCAGCCGGGGCTCTGCCTCGATCGCCTCGATGGTGAACCGGGCCGACTCCACGTCACAGCCCACCTGGATGGCGCCGACCACGCCCACGGCCTCGGCCGCGTCCATGGCCTGGTGCACGTTGACCGCCACCAGTCCGTCCCGGAAGTCCAGGTGCGTGTGGTTGTCCACCACAGGCACCCCCAGCGGCTCGGGGGCCGGCGGGTACTCCAGGCGCCGTTTGCGCTGGGACTTCTCCTCCGTCGGTTCCCGACGACGGCCACCCCCCGGGCCGTCCGGCGCGCCTGCATCGGCGCCCGGTTCGGCGGGCTGCTCGACGGCGAGCACCGGCCGGTAGGCCTCGGGGACGGCAGGCTTGGGAGCGGCGGACGATGCGGATGCTTCAGAGGCCATGGACTCCATGCTGGCATACCCGCTCAACGCTTCTATGCCGTTTTACCGTTCTACTGCTTTGCGGCGTAAACTGTGCTCATGACATCCTCGATGGAGCACCGATACCTCGGCGTCCAGGGCCGGGGCACGATCGCCTTGCCAGCCGACGTCCGACGCCGGCTGCACCTGGACCAACCGGGCGCTCAACTGGAGATGACCGAGCGCGCCGACGGCGTCATCGAGTTGCGAGCCGCCCTGCCCGTGCCAGCTGATCAGCGCTGGTTCTGGACCGAACGATGGCAGGGGCGTGAACGCGAGGTCGACGAGCACATCACTGCCGGCCGCGTAACAGTTCACGAGTCGAACGAGGATTTCCTCGGCCACCTCGACCAGCTCGAAGCCGAGTGAAGTTCGAGACCACCCCGGCGTTCGACGGAGACTACCGGCGGCTCAAGCGCGAGCATGCCATCGCGTTCAAATCCGTCGTCCGAGAGAAGTTCGCGCCGGCGTGCGATACCTACGCCAAGGATCCGAGCACCCCGTGGCCTGCCTCGTTGCGCGTCAAGTCCGTGCGGTCTGCTCCGGGCGTCTTGGAGATGACCTGGTCGTTCGCCAGCCCAGACGGACGTGCGACCTTCGAGCTGGTCAGTGTGGATGGTGAGTTGCGCTGCCGGTGGCGTCGAGTCGGCGATCACGATGTCTTCAAGAAGCCATAGGCCCTGACCGATTGGCGATCGCCGAGTGACACAACTTCAGTGCACTTGAATGCTCGTCACCGAGATCCCTCAGTGCCGCGGTCAGGAACCCACGTCCGCCAGGACCGACTCTGCCTCCGCCGGACACAAGAGATCGATGACGCCCTGATCGGTGCTCCATGCGAGACCCTGCCAGGATCGGTTCGCCCCGTGACGCTCCGAGGCGGAAATCTTTCGCTTTCCAAGACTGGCAAGATTGGTGAAGACTCAGGAGCGGCCCACCGGCTGGCCGTCCGGGCCCGCGAGGGGCTGGAACGTGAATGTGCCCGCCTCCACCGTGGAGGTCCCATACGCCCAACGGTGATTGAGGGAATCCAGGCGCGCGTCGGGATAGCGAACCCAGCACTCGAAGCTGCGGTCCTTGGCGGCCACGAACGTCAACCGCTGGCGGCGCTGCTTGTTGCGCGCCCATAGGACGATGCCAGTGAGGGCGAGGCTCAGGGCGCCACCGATGATCGCCCCGGTGAGGACGTCCCGACTTATCAGGACGGATAGGATCCCCACCGGCAAGCCAATGACCGATATCCAGCCCGAATCGATCATTCGTTCCCAATGGCCCTTCTTAACTGGCCGACCCTCGGCTTCGCCCACAGGCGTCTCATGCTGGGTCATTGCCACACTGTAGGACGAGACCGCCCAAGTGAAACAGGGCTGGTCTCAACAGCGGGTTTTTATCTACGGAACGGCGGACTGGTCATGAGCTTGGCCATCTTGTGGAGGGGTCCGAACAGGGAACGACTTCCGGTGACGCCAGGAGCCCTTCGTTATCCCGTGGGCTGGCGTGCCGCAGAGGGATCCTCTACCGGGGCGCTTCGGCATTGCTTTCCAGGAGCACTTTTCCGCGGTTCGCTGAGTTCCAAGCGAGAGCATCCCGGATCTGCGAGAGCGGAAATTTTGCGGCGGGTGTCGTGGCCAGCAAACCTGACGCAACGAGCCGGAAGACTTCTTCAAAACGCTGAGCGAACTGCACGGGGTCGCTGTTATGAGCATCCTGGCGCAGGTGAAAATACTTCAGTTCCACATGCGATGGAAATTCCCAACTGCCGTGAATTGGCGTGCCGGAGAGGAGCCCGTAGTTCAGGGCCCCGGCAAAGTCGTGACTGGTGGTGTCGGCGTGTCGGTGCGCTGAGATAGAACGAGATTCCTGTAGGACGAGTGATCGACCAAGATCCACGTCTTTCCAGGAGCCTCGTTGTCGTCCCACTCTGCCATGCCCGTTGCGCGTTGTGTCCAGTCGCTGGCTGACCTGCGTTCTCGGTTCGCCGAGCTGCCTGACCCCCGCCGTCGCCGCGGTGTCCGGCACCGGGTCTCGGCGATTCTGGCGATCGCCGCGGCGGCGGTGACCTGCGGTGCTCGCTCGTTGACCACGATCGGGGAATGGGCAGCCGATGCGCCCCAAAGGATCCTGGCAACCCTCGGCGCGCGCTGGCACCTCGGTCGCGGCCGCCATGTCGCCCCGCACGAGACGACACTGCGGCGCACGCTGCAAGCCTTCGATGCCGCCGTGCTCGATGAGGTGATCAGCGACTGGCTCGCCGAGCACCTCACCGTGCGCGAGGATCTGGAGGCGATCGCGGTCGACGGCAAGACGCTCCGCGGCGCCCGCGACGCCGACGGCGAGCAGGCCCATCTGCTCTCCGCGGTCGTCCACGACGCCGGTGTCGTGATCGCCCAGCGCGACGTGGCGGCCAAGACCAACGAGATCACCGAGCTCGCCCCGCTGCTCGCGGGCGTGGACCTGACCGGAAAGGTGATCACCGCGGACGCCCTGCACACGCAGCGCGCCACGGCCGAGGACCTGGTCACGGCACAGCGCGCCGACTACGTGCTGACCGTCAAGGCCAACCAGCCGACCCTGTTCGCCGCCTGCCAGCAGGCGCTATCCGGACCGGCCCGCGCCTTCGCCGCCGAGGACGTCAGTTCCGAGCGTGGTCACGGACGCACCGAGCAGCGCACCACCCGGACCATGCCGGTCACCGACGGCGACGGGATCGACTTCCCCCATGCCGCGCAGGTCTTCCGGATCCGCCGTGACACCGGCGGCCTGGACGGCCAGCGCATCCGGAAGGAGACCGCCTACTGCATCACCAGCCTGGCGCCCGCCCAGGCCGGCCCGGCTCGGCTCGGCGCGCTGGTGCGGGGGCACTGGGAGATCGAGAACCGAGTCCACTGGGTCCGCGATGTCACCTACGACGAGGACCGCTCCCAGGTCCGCACCGGTGCTGCGCCCCAGGTCATGGCCAGCCTGCGCAACCTGGCCATCAGCGCCTTCCGCCTGGCTGGTCACACCAACATCGCCGCCGCCCTCCGCTGGGCAGCCCGCGACTATCACCGACCACTGACCATTCTCGGCCTCACATGACTTTGCCGGAGCCCTGCCGATTGGGGAGAGCAGATCGCGCACTCTAGGCATGTTGGTCATATCCACGCCCCTGGCCCCCTCCCAGCTTTCTGTTCTGCTGCGATCCGAAAGTCCATGCATTCTCGGGGGACGAGGCGCGTGCTGCACAGCTTCCTTCCTCGTCTTAGGGCCTGGTCGATCTCTTCGCTGAGTCGATTATCCTTCGCGCGTGGTCTCGTCCAACGTCTCATCATCTTCCTTGGCTTCTCGTGAGCGTCGCAGCGCTTCGCGGCGTGCTCGTTCGCGGTAGCTGTAAGCGGCCTCGTGGACCGACTCTTCGCTTTCGAAGCCTGAGCCGATGGCGCCTGCGACGGTTGCGGCGGCGGTCGTTAACAGGGCGACGAGGAGGTGTTCTCCGAGTCCGTATTCAGGTCCGGCGTACTGGCTGAAGACTTCAGGGGTGAAGACGATGAGCGCGGCGATCAGGTTGAGGACGAAGAGCCCCAGGTAGCCACACGTCAGCCCGATGGCGAGGGTTATCACGGTTGAAGCATTGAAAAGGACCGCTTGCTCACGTTGATATGCCGGTAGATTCCTCACCCGTTCCCACAGGTGATGATAGACGATGAGCCATGTGAGCATCACGGTGATCGAGGCGAGCGCCACGGCGACCAGTTGCCACACCGCCATGGTGATCGCGAGTTCCCACAGGGTGGCGTTGATCAAATAGAAAGCGCTGAACGCGAACGCTCCCACCAGCGCCCCCCGCAGACCCGACACCAGCCGCCACGGTTGGTTATCCCGGACCATTCCGATGAGCAGCCGCAGCCGACCCCGACTCGCGAGGATACGCAGGTCGATGCCGTCTTGATCGGGTGTGACCCGCCGGAAGGCCCCACCCAGTGCGCCCAGACGGGATCGGCGATGTTCCTCAGAGCCCTCCTCTGGGGTTGTCTCGCCGCGCAGGTCCACGATGAGCTGTGCCACCACTCCCAGGACTCGACGTCGCAATGCCATCGCGCCGAAGGCCGGCAGTGAGACCACCGCGACGTTTCGACTGCTACTGGCATCAGCGACGACAGGCTGCCGGTCGATGGCCAGCGGGAGATCGGTGACGCACACCGCGAAGTCCCAGCCGCATTGCCGCTTGTGCTCCGTTGCGAGGTTCATCATCTCGAAGTGCTGCATGTCGCTGGGAGGCAACCGCTCACGGTGCACCTCGACTCTCCACTGGCGATCCGGCAACTGCTCGGCCAGTAGTCCTGGTAGTTCCTGTTCGAGTTGCTGCGCGACCTTTAGCGGGGTAGCCACCGGATCGGCGACCACGCCGATCACCACCTCCCGCCCGGGGGTCTGCGTGTGGCTCTGCTGTGTCGTCACCGGTCCGCTCCTTCCGCTGCTGAATGTGGGCCGTCGGGGTTATGTCGAGGTGGTGTGTGTTCATAACACTCCCCACACTTCTGGTCTACCTCTACACCCCGTGGGGGTCCCGGCATCGGCCCACCGACACCCGATTATGGGTCCGGTTTAGGCGGGGTTGAGCACGACTTTGGTCCAGCCGTCTTCGCGGGCGTCGAAGTGCTCGTAGGCCTTCGGTGCTTCCGCCAGGGGCAGGTTGTGGGACACGATCCAGGAGGGAGTGACCTTCTCGGCGGCGATCAGGTCGCGCAGGTGGCGGTTGTAGCGCTTGACCGGGGCCTGCCCGTTGCCCGTCTGCTGGCCCTTGAACCAGAAGTTACCGAAATCGAAGCGGGCCTTGCCCTGCTGGGCCAGCTCATCTGGGGCGCCTGGGTCCTCGGGGATGAACACCCCGACGGTGCCGATCCCGCCAGTGAATCGCACTGAGGGGACCAGCTTATTCAGGGTCGCCGCGTTGTCCTCGTTGCCCTGGGGATCGTGGGCCTGGTAACCGACGCACTCGGCCCCACGGTCAGCACCGACGCCCTTGGTGTGCTCCATGACCTGTTCGACCGGGTCACCCTTGGAATCATCGATCGCGATCGCCCCGACCTGCTCGGCCAAGCGCAGCCGGTCGGGATGGCGGTCCACGACCATCACCTTCAGCGCCCCCTTCACGCTCGCGGAGAGGGCGGCCATCAGCCCGACCGGGCCAGCGCCGTAGATGACTATGGATTCGCCCGCCTTCAGGCCCGACATCTCCACGGCGTGCCAGCCTGTGGGGAAGATGTCGGAGAGCATCACATAGTCGTTCTGCTTCTCGCGGGCGTCCTCGGGCAGGCGCAAGCACTGGAAGTCGCCCCACGGCACGCGCAGGTACTCGGCCTGGCCGCCGATCCAGCCGCCCATGTCGGCGAACCCGTATGCGCCGCCGGCCATGCCCTCCACGTTGGCGGCTAGACAGTAGCTAGTCAGCCCGTGCTCACAGTTCCGGCAGTGTCCGCAGGAGACGTTGAACGGCACCGAGACCATGTCCCCGACCGCGACCTTATCGATCCCGGCTCCAACCTCGATGACCTCGCCGACGTTCTCGTGGCCGAAGACGCGGCCTTCCTCGAAGTCGGTGCGGCCCTCGTACATGTGCAGATCCGAGCCGCAGATGTTGGTCGCAGTAACCTTGACCAGGACATCGTTGGGTTGCTCAATACGCGCATCGGCAACGTCAGCGACCGCCACGTCGTGGGGCCCGTTGTAAACAAGTGCCTCCATGATGATCTCCTGATGGGAACTTGTGGCCAGGTCAGTTCTAAGCGCCGTACCGCCCGGCCCCGCCAGAAGTCGCGACCGAGCTGATCGCGGACATCAACCACATGACGTGGAGTTTTCTCCAAGACCTTCCGAGGTCGTTCGATGAGCAATCGCGATCGGGGCCCAGCCCCATCCTCCACCACCGCAATCCGGCTAACAAGGGTGGGTGCCCCGGCCAATGAGGACTCTCGTGGACTGCCCCCGAATAACTACCACCTCGGCATACGGTGACGACAGTCCGCGCCCGTATGGGGAACCCCCAACGGTCACCTCCATCTCTGACCAGTAGATACGAGAACACCACGGGACCGTGTCCCACAAGACCCATCCGGTGAGGTGTCCGCGGAAGGGGCCCCGACGGGGATGCCTTCGGTCGCACCTGCCCCGCTGGCGGCATTCAGTACCATGGACAGTCGGAGCCCGACCCTCCACGGCGCCCCTCCCCCTGCGAAAGGCCCTCCTCAGAATGACCGACCAGCAAGCCACGGTGCTCTTCGTGTGCACGGGCAACATCTGCCGCTCCGCCTACGGGCACCACCTGCTGGCCCAACGCCTGGAGCAGGAAGCCCCCGGCCGCTACCTGGTCGTCTCGGCCGGCACGCAGGTCAACCCCCGCCTCACGGTCCCCCAGCAGATCCACGGGCTGCAGGGTGCCGCGGGGCTGCAGACGCTGGGCACCCACTCCCCCACGGCGCTCAACGCGCGTACGGTGCAGCGGGCGGACCTGATCCTCGCGGCCACCGAGGAGCACATCGCCCGCATCCTGCGGGACACCCCGGGCGCGCTGAACCGGACCTTCACCATGACCGAGTTCGGTGCGGCCGCCGAGGCACTGCAGAACGGGACCCTGCCGGCCTGGGGCGGACCGTCGTCGGGCACTGGATCCTCCGAATCCCTGCCCGAGCGGGTCCGGTCCCTGGCGCGCCACCTGGCCCGGCACCGCCCGGCGATCCGCGGCTCGCTGGACTCGATCGACCTGCCGGATCCCTACGGCCGCGAGGATGCGGCCTACCCGGCCATGGCCGAGGTGCTGGAGCCGGCGGTCGGGCACATGGCGCAGCTCCTGGCCGGCCTCGCCCGCTGACGCCCGGGTCGGCTCAGCGCGCCGGCGCGGGGTGGAACCGTTGCTGGGCGTGCTCCAGGGTGCCCTCGGCGAGGGCTTCCACGGCGTCGGCGGCGCGGTCCAGGTGCAGGGGCAGCAGCTCACGCTCGGCGGCGGAGAAGGGCTTGAGCACGTAATCGGCGGCGGGCTGGCGCCCCGGCGGCCGGCCGATGCCCACGCGCACGCGCTGATAGTCCTTGGTGCCGAGCACCTGGGAGATGGACTTCAGCCCGTTGTGACCACCCTCGGAGCCGCCGACCTTGAGCTTCAGGGCGTCGAAGGGGATGTCGAGCTCATCGTGGATGACGATCAGGTGCGCCGGATCCACGGAGAAGAATCGCGCCAGGGCGCCCACCGGGCGCCCTGACACGTTCATGTAGCTGGCCGGCTTGGCCAGCAGCAGCTTCGGCCCGCCGGGACGGACATGGGCGGTCCCGACGGCGGCGCCCGCCTTGTGCGCGGACAGACCGGTGCCGAAGCGGCCGGCCAGTTCGTCGATGACCATCTGGCCGATGTTGTGGCGGGTACGGGCATAGTCGGACCCGGGGTTGCCGAGCCCGACCACGAGCCACGTATCCTGCGATGCCACGGGGAGGATCAGCCCTCGGAGTCTTCCGCGGCAGCCCCACCCTTGGCGCCCACCACGGCGGGCTCCTCGGTCTCCTCGGTCTCGCCGAGGTCCTGCTCCACGGTCTCGGAGATGGTGGCGATGACGTAGTCGTCCTCGAGCTCCAGGGTGGAACCGGCAGGCAGCTTCACGTCCTTGGCGTAGATGTGCTCACCGGCCTGGCGGCCCTCGATCTCGATGGTGACGCTCTCGGGCAGGGCAGTGGCATCGGCCAGCACCGGCACGGAGGCCTCCTCGAGGTTGAAGGTGGTGCCCGGAGCGGCCTCGCCGTCCACGTGGACCCACACGTCCACCACGACCTTCTCGCCCTTCTGGACCACGATGAAGTCGATGTGGGCCACGGTCTGCGAGATGAAGTTGCGCTGGATGTCCTTCGGCAGCACCATGTGCTCCTGGCCCTCGCGGACCAGGGTCAGCAGGGCGTTGGGGTTGCGGACGGCCAGGGTGGTCTCCTGGGTCGGCAGCAGCAGGTGCACGGGATCGCCGCCGTGGCCGTAGACCACCGCGGGGATCTTGCCGGCGCGGCGGGCCTGGCGGGACGCGCCCTTGCCGAAGTCCTCGCGCAACTCGACCTGGATCTTGATCTGGTCACTCATGTTGTTCCTCCTGTACTCCTCTTCCGCGGCCACGGTGGTGGCGGCGGGCTTTCCAGGGATGAAACGCATAGAAATCGCCATGCCGCGGACCCGGCATGGACTGCCTGGATCCCGGACGGCGGCCTCGTCGATCACGGAGCGGAACGCTCCCTCGCCTGGGCAACGCGGACCATCCTACCAGTAGGCTGAGGATTCGAGGGGGCCCGCACCAGCGCAGGAGGATCCGTGGACGCGTCAGTCACGCAGCAGGAGCAGGACACCGCGTGGGCCCCCGGAGGCGAGCGGCTCACCGCCACGGCCGGGGCCATGCTGGCCGCGATGGACTCCGTGGTGGACGGCAAGCACGGAGCCGTCCGCACCGCCCTGCTTGTCCTGCTCGCGGGCGGGCACCTGCTGGTGGAGGATGTGCCCGGCGTGGGCAAGACGTTGCTGGCCCGGGCCCTGGCCCGGACCGTGGGCGGCACGGTCAAGCGCATCCAGTTCACCCCGGACCTGCTGCCCGGCGACGTCACCGGGGTCTCCGTGTTCAACCAGGACCGCCACACCTTCGAGTTCCGCCCGGGCGCCGTGTTCGCGAACGTGGTCATCGGGGACGAGATCAACCGCGCCTCGGCCAAGACGCAGTCCGCCCTGCTCGAGTGCATGGAGGAACACCAGGTCACCGTGGACGGGACCACCCACCGGCTGGACGAGCCGTTCATGGTGGTGGCCACCCAGAACCCGGTGGAGTCCGATGGCACCTACCCCCTGCCGGAGGCCCAGCGGGACCGGTTCATGGCCCGCATCACCATGGGCTATCCGGATGCCGACGCCGAGCTGCAGATGCTCCGCACGCATCAGGACCCCCTGCCCTCCTCCGCCCCCGTGAACCGGCTGCAGCAGGTGGCGACCACCGAGGAGGTGCTGCGGATGATCGAGGCCGTGGGCCGCGTCCACGTCTCCGAACCGGTGGCCCGCTACGTGGTGGACCTCGGCCGCGCCAGCCGCGAGCACCCGGAGGTCCTGGTCGGCGCGAGCCCCCGCTCGCTGCTGCAGCTGCTGCGGGCGGCCAAGGCCGAGGCGGCGATCAGCGGACGGGCCTTCGTCACCCCGCAGGACGTGGCGACCGTGGTGCCCGTGGTCTTCCCGCACCGGCTGATGCTGCGCCGCCGGTCCACGGACGAGGCCGCCCAGGCGGATGCCGCCACGGAGCGGATCCTGCACTCGGTCCCCGTTCCCGCCGGACCGTGATGGCCCGTGGCTGCCCGTGACGGCCGGGGCCGGAGCCCCGCCGGTCCCGCCGGCCCCCGCCCCACGGCCCGCGGCCTCGCCCTGCTGGTGGCCGCCGCCGTGCTGGTGCTGGCCGGCCTGACGCTGGGCCGGCGCGAGGCGATCGCCCTCGGGCTGTTCCTGACCGTGGTGGTGGGGGCCTCCGCCGTGGTGCTCCTCGCGCGGACCGTGCTGGCCCGCCGCGTCCGGGTGCGGCGCTCCGTCATCCCCGGTGCGGTGCCGCAGGGCGGTTCCGTGCTCGTCACCTTCGGCCCTCCGGACGTGCCCGGTCTCGTGGACGCCGTGCCCGGCCGCGGCCCCGTGACGGCCTCCGGGGCGGGTGCCGGGACGGGGTCCGGGGTGGCGTCCGGGGTGGCGTCCGAGGCGGGATCCGCGTCCGACCCCGGATACCGGTGGCAGGCCCCGACGCGCGGGGCCTACCTCCTCGGGCCGGCCCTGGCCCGGCTGCACGGACCCTTCGGCCTGTGGTCGGCGCGCGCGCAGGTGGCGGGGACCTCCCGGCTCCAGGTGCTGCCCGTGCCCCTGGAGGACGAGGAGCTCGACCGGGTGCTGCGGGCCGGGGTGGGCGAGCACGACGCCGCCGACCTGCTGGGCAGCCGGGCCGCCCCGGATGACCTGCTGGTCCGGGAACACCGGGACGGGGACGCCCTGACCCGCGTGCACTGGGGTGCCACCGCCCGGACCGGACGGCTCATGGTGCGCCAGGAGGAATGGGCCCATGATCCCTGGGCCGTGGTGGTCCTGGACTGCCGGGCCGATTCCTTCTCCTCCGGCCGGCACGAGGTGGACGGCGGCGCCGGGCACTCGTGGCACACCTCCCCGGGGTTCGAGCGGGCCGTTCAGGCCGCCGCGGCGCTGTCCCTGCGGCTGCAGGACGCCGGCCACCAGGTGCTGCTGATGGACCAGGACGGCCACCCGCTGGATCCCCAGCTGGCCTCGGCCGTGCTCGGCGCGTCCCCGCGGGAGGCCACGTGGCCGGCGGCCTTGCCGGCCGAGGCGGCGGCCGTCGTCGTGCTGCTGGGCGACTCGGCGGGCCGCGACCTGCCGGTGCTGGCCACGGTGCCGCACCACCTGCAGCGCGTGGCCGTGCTGTTCGGGATGCCCGGCCCTCAGGACGTCGCGCGGCGGCTGGAGTCCGGCGGCTGGCTCGTCTCGGAGCCGGCCCGGTGAGCCCGGCACCGGCTCCGACCCCGGGAGCCCGTACCCGGCTCGGGACGGTCTGGCTGCCGGCGCTGCTCGTGGCGCTGCTGGTCCTGGCCGCCGCCGTCTCCCTGGACGCCGCGTTCCGGGCGCCCGTGGCCGGCTGGCTCGTCCCGGCGGCGTGGCCCGCCCTCTGGGGGCTCGCCGTGGCGGCGGTGGTGCGCAGCCTGGGCACGCGGATGCTGCGCCCCCTCGCGGCGGGGCTGCTGGCCGCGGGGTGGATCTGGTGCCGGCAGTGGTGGCCGGAGACCATGATGGCCGGGCTCGTGCCACAGCCGGCCACGGTGGAGGCGATCGCCACCTCCTCCGAGGACCTGCGCCAGACCATCTGGACGGACGTCATCCCGGTCGCCTCCACGGATGCGCTGCTCGCCAGCCTCGGGGCGGTGCTGGCCCTGACCGCCCTGGTCACGGACGCCATCGCCACCGGGCTGCGCTCCCCCGCCCTCGCCGGGCTGCCTCCCCTGGTCCTGATCGGCGGGGCAGCCGCCCTCACCACGGGCACCACGCCCTGGCCCGCCCTCGCGGTGGCCGCCGCGGCCTGGCTGGCCCTGCTCGCGGCCGATCCCGGGACCAGCGCCGCCACGAGCCCCGGCCCCGGCCTCCGCACCAGAATCGACGGCGGCCCCGCCGGGGCGCGCGGAGTGCCCCGGCGGCGGGCGGGCTGGGCGGCGGGCTGGGGCACGGTGGCCGCGGCCGCCGTCGGGCTCCTGACCCTGGCCGCCGCGCAGACGGGGCTGCCCCTGCTGACCGCGGGTGCCGCGCCGGAGGGCCAGCGCCTCACCCTGGGGCAGGGCACCGGACCCGTGAATCCCGCGGCGGACCTGGGCCAGCAGCTGCGCAGCGGGAGCGGCTATGCGGGCATCAGCTACCGGACCGAGGACGGCCAGGGCCTCTACCTGCGCACCGCCGTGGTGGATGACGTGATGGCCTCCCCCTGGGACGCGACCCCGCCGCAGTACGCCGGGGACCCCACCACGACCGGCTTCAACCCCGCCGCCGCGCACCTGGCCGAGAACGCCGGCGCGCTGGCCGAGGGCCTCCCGCCGGACGGGCAGCTGGTGTCCATGACCCTGGACGGGTGGGCCGGGAACTGGGCACCGGTCCCGGACCAGACCGCCGCCGTGGAGCCCGTCGTCGGCGACTGGGGCTGGCAGGTGGACCCGACCACCTCGAGCGCCTTCCGCGAGACGACCACCCCCGTGGACCTCACCTTCGACACCCTGGTGCTGCCCCTGGGGCTCTCGTTCGAGCAGCTCGCCGGCCGGGCCGGATCCGTGGCGCCGCAGGGCGTCTACAACCGCTGGGGCGGAACCGCGGAGCTGGAGGGCTCCGCCGTGCAGGAGCTCGCCGAGGAGGTCACCGCGGGCACGGACAACCCCGTGGAGCGGGCGGTCGCGATCCAGGACCACCTGCTCTCCGAGGACTTCACGTACTCGGAGACGGCGCCCTCGGAGCAGGGCTATGACGGTTCCGGGCTGGAGATGACGGAGCAGTTCCTGGCCGCCGGCGCCGGGTACTGCATCCACTTCGCCTCCGCCATGGCGATGATGGCCCAGTCCGTGGACATCCCGGCGCGCGTGGTGGTGGGCTACGCCCCGGTGGCCGCCACGGGCGGGGAGCACCGCGTGACCGCGGACCGCGCCCATGCCTGGCCGGAGCTGTACATCGACCAGGTCGGCTGGATCCCCTTCGAGCCCACCCAGACCGTGGGCCGCACCCCCGGCTACGCCCAGCAGTCCCCCGCCGCGGACCCCACCCCCTCGGCCGATCCCACCGTGGGTGAGGACACCGCACCGTCACCGTCCGCCGCGGCGGGCGAGCAGACCCCCGGCAACGACGCCGGCCCGGGCACCACCGACGGATCCGGCGCCCCGGGTGCCCCGCAGGTGCCGCTCGCCACCGTGCTCACGGTGGCCGGGGTGCTGCTCCTGGTGGCGCTGGTGGCGGCGCTCCCGGCCTGGCTGCGGAGCCGGCGGCGGGCCCGGCGGCTGGAGTCCGGGTCCGTGCCGGAGCTCTGGGCCGAGCTGGAGGACACCGCCGTGGACCTGGGGCCCGGCCGCGCACCGCACGAGTCGGAGCAGGTCTTCGCCGCCCGCCTCGGGGCGGATCCCGCCGTGGCGGAGGCCATCGTCTGGATCCGCTACGCGCCCGAGGGCACGGGGCCGGCTGAGTCCGCCGAACTGGGGATGAGCGCCGAGCCGGCGCTGGCCGACTCCGTCCGGGCGACCATCGCGGAACTGGAGGCTGCCGCGGAGCCGGCCGTCCGGCGTCGTGCCCGGTGGTTCCCGCGGTCTTTGGTGCCGGTGCACCTGCGCCGCTGAGTGCTGGCCCCGGCCGCTCTGTGCCGCCACCGTGCCCGCTGACCGCCGCCACCACCCGCACCCGCCTCGTCATCTGCCGGACATCTCGTCATCCTGTCCCGTGACGAGATGTCCACCCGATGACGGCGGTTCACGGGTCATCACGGCGAAAGGCCCGGCCACCTCCGTGGGGAGGCAACCGGCCCTGCGCTGTGGGCGGGATGCCCGGGTGCGGCGACTACTTCTTGGCGGCGTAGGGGTTCGCGATGCCGATGTACTGCACCGTGGTGTACTCCTCGATGCCCTCGGCGCCGCCCTCGCGGCCAAGGCCGGACTGCTTGACGCCGCCGAACGGGGCCGAGGCGTTGGAGATGACGCCCGCATTGAAGCCGACCAGGCCGAACTCGATCTGCTCCGAGACGCGGAACATCTTGTTGACGTCCTTCGTGTAGATGTAGGACGCCAGGCCGTACTGGGAGGCGTTGGCCAGCTCGATCGCCTCCTCCTCGGAGGCGAAGGTGGTCACCGGGGCCACCGGTCCGAAGATCTCCTGGGAGAGGATCGGGTTGTCGCTGCCCACGGAGAGCAGGGTCGGGATGTAGAAGTAGCCGTCCCCGTCCTTCGGCTTGCCGCCGGTCACGACCTCGCCGCCGGCGGCCACGGAGTCCTGGACCAACTGGTGGATGTCGTCGCGGGCCCCGCCGTCGATGATCGGGCCGACGGTGGAGTCGGCCTCGGTGCCGCGGGCCGGGTTCAGCTCGTTCAGGGCGGCCGCGAACTTGGCCTTGAACTGCTCGGCCACGTCCTGGTGGACCAGGAAGCGGTTGGCGGCGGTGCAGGCCTCGCCCATGTTGCGCATCTTGGCGGCCATGGCGCCCTCGACGGCGGCGTCCAGGTCCGCGTCCTCGAAGACCAGGAACGGGGCGTTGCCGCCGAGCTCCATGGAGGTGCGCAGCACGTTCTCGGCCGCGTCCTGCATCAGGCGCACGCCCACCGGGGTGGAGCCGGTGAAGGAGACCTTGCGCAGGCGGGAGTCCTTCATCAGCGGACCGGAGATGGCCGAGGCGGAGGAGCCGGCGACGACGTTCAGCACGCCCGCGGGCAGGCCCGCCTCCTGCATGACCTGGGCGAACAGCATGGAGGTCAGTGGGGTGAGCTTGGCGGGCTTGAGCACCATGGTGCAGCCGGCCGCGATGGCGGGGGCGACCTTGCGGGTGGCCATGGCCAGCGGGAAGTTCCACGGGGTGATCAGCAGCGAGGGGCCCACGGGCTTGTGCGTGACGATCATCTTGTTCTTGCCCTCGGGCGAGGTGAAGTAGCGGCCGTAGTGGCGCACCGTCTCCTCGGAGAACCAGCGCAGGAACTCGGCGCCGTAGGTGACCTCACCGCGGGCCTCGGCCAGCGGCTTGCCCATCTCCAGGGTCATCAGCAGGGCGAAGTCCTCGGCCCGCTCCATCACGAGGTCGAAGCCACGGCGCAGGATCTCGGCGCGCTCGCGCGGGGCGGTCAGCGCCCACTGCCCCTGCACGGCGGCTGCGGCGTCCAGGGCCGCCATCGCGTCGTCCGAGTTGCCGTCCTGGATGGACAGCAGGACCTTGCCGGTGGCCGGGTCGTGGACATCCAGGGTCTTGCCGGAGGAGGCGTCTCGCCACTCCCCGTTGATCAGCAGTCCGGTGGGGACGGACTGCAGCAGTTCCTGCTCGCGTTCGGCGGTGACAGTGGTTGCGATCATGGAATGCCTCTTTCCGGTCGGTCGGATCGGTCGGCACCCGTGTGGGCGTTCCACGCCCGGGCCGGTGCCATCCGCTCCAGCCTAGTGGCCGGGACCGTCCGCAGCGGATGCGGGTCTCTTTGCGTCTGCCCGGGCCTCAGTCTTCCGCCACACCCCGGCCGACCACGATCGATGCCAGTTCCTCGGCCGAGAACTGCCCCGCCGTCTCCGCGTCCAGCCTCGCGCCCAGCCCATCGAGGACGCGGGTGAAGAACGAACGCGAGGCGGCGGTGAAGACGATGCCCGCGATCTCGCCGTCGTTCAAGCCCGCCTCGTGCAACCGGTCGATGTCCCGCTGTTCCACCGCGGCCGCATCCGTGGCGATCCGGCCAGCGAACTCGTAGGCCTCGCGGTCGCGGTCACTCAGCCGGCTTCCGTCGGGCTGCTCGGTGATGTCCCGGGCGGCTTGGGCGTCCCCGCAGACATCGCGCAGGAACTTCGTGTGGGCCGCCGTGCAGTAGCTCGATCGAAGCGCCCTGGCAGCGGCGATGGTCGCTATCTCGTAGAGGCGCCGTTCCAGGCCGTCCCGCACGGCCAGGTTCAACTGGTCCCACGCCGCGGCCACCTCGGGATGGGTGGAGAAGGCCTGCGCATAATCCGGCAGGAAGCCCCAGGATCCGCGGTGCCTCCGGTAGAAGTCGGCGAGAACCCCGGTGGCCTCGGACTCTGGGACAACGGGAATGAACACCGGACCGTCACCTCACGACCGGCACAGGCAGAACGGGTGTCCGGCGGGGTCCAGGAAGACCCTGAAGCCCTCGCCCGGCTGCTCGTCCGTCTTGGTCGCGCCCAGCTCGAGGACGGCCCGCTCCCCCACGTCCAGGTCCTGCACCTGGACATCCAGGTGCATCTGCTGCGGGCGGTCCTGCCCCGGCCAGTCCGGAGCACGGTAGTCCACGACCCGCTGGAAGGAGATGCCGTTGGTGCCATCGGCGGGCTGCAGGTCGACCCACTCGTCCTGCTCACCCGTGGGGTCCTGCACCTCCCAGTCGAGGATCTCGCCGTAGAACCGTGCGAGGGCCTGCGGATCGGGGCAGTCGATGACGAAGCTGGGATAGCGCGCGATGCTCATGCGCGCCACGGTACGCCGACGCCGGCCCTGATTCCGAGGCCTCGTTCGCGGGTTTCACTGCCGGGAGGCCAGCACCGCCTCATAGAGCTCGCGCTTGGGCACCCGGCGGGCGCCGGCCACGATGTTGACCGCCTCCTTCAGCCGGGTGCCGGAGGCCACCAGGACCTCGACGTCGGCCACCTGGCCGGCCGTGTCCGTGTCCGGCGCGGCGGTGGCTCCGCCGGTGACGATGACGATCTCGCCCTTGATCTCCTTCGATCCGGCCCACTGAACCAGGTTCCCGAGGCCGTCCCGCACGACCTCCTCGTGCAGCTTGGTCAGCTCGCGGGCCACGCAGGCGGGGCGGTCGGCACCGAAGGCGTCCCGCAGCGAGGCCAGGGAGGCCTCCAGCCGGCGAGGCGACTCGAAGAAGACCAGCGTGCGCGCGTCCCGGGCCAGCTCACCCAGCAGCCGGGCCCGCTCCCCCTCCTTGCGCGGCAGGAAGCCCTCGAAGGCGAAACGGTCCGTGGGCAGCCCGGACAGCGCGAGCGCGGTGGTGACGGCGCTCGGCCCGGGCGCGCAGGTCACGTCCACGCCCTCCGCCGCGGCAGTGGAGACGAGCCGGTAGCCGGGGTCCGAGACCAGCGGCATCCCGGCATCGGTCACCACGGCGACGACGGCGCCGTCCCGGGCCGCGGCCAGCAGCTCGGTGGTGGACTCCCGCTCGTTGTGCTCGTGGTGGCTGACCACCTTTCCCGTGATCCGCACGCCGAGGCCCTGGGCAAGATGGCGGGCGCGCCGAGTGTCCTCGGCGGCGACGATGTCCGCCGTGGCCAGCAGGTCCCTGAGTCGTTGCGAGGCGTCGGCGAGATTGCCGATCGGGGTGGCCGCCAGCACGATCTGCCCGCCGGGGCCCGCATCTTCGCTCATGAGGACGAGTCAAGCACAGCTGGCCGGTCCAGCCGTCATCCCAGCAGACATCCCAGCCGCCATTCCAGCCGCCATTCCAGCTGTCATCCGACAACGCGCACCCCGACGCCTCGGGCTCCATCGAAGTGCGCGGAATCGGATGACGGCCCGGGCACGCGTCACCCGTCACTACCCGGCGCTGGGCGTCCCGACAATCAGGAGTGGGCCCCCGTCATGGATCCCTGGTCGCGACTGGTTGCAGATGCTGCAACTAGTCCCCGGGCACCGCCTCCGGGTCCACCGGTTCCGCCGCCGCACCGTCCGCGGCCTCGTCCTCGAGGGCCGGGCCGCCGAGGGCCTGTTCCTGCCACTGCTCGGCCCACCACCGCCCCGGCTCGCCGGTCACCACCACGGCGCCGGTGTTCGAGACCGGGTGGCGAGCGGCGAAGTCGGCCGTGATGTTCTCAGAGCGCGAGGCGGCCCAGGCACGGATCACCGCCCCGTGGCTGAAGAGGGCCGCGACCCCGACCCCCGTCTCGGCCACCTCCTCGACCACCTCGTCGAAGGCACCGAGCACCGAGTGCCCGTCCCGCTCGGTGCCGGGCATGCGACGCTCGGGGGCGTCTCCGGCCCAGCCGAGCACGATCGACAGGTAGGTCTGGATGGACTCCTCGTCGTTCGCCATCTCCAGCGATCCGGCGGGGACCTCCCGCAGGTCGCGGCGGATCCTCACCTCATGGCCCAGGGAGCGGGCCAGCGGAGCGGCCGTCTGCTGCGTGCGCACCAGGGTGGACGCGTAGATCGCCTCGATGCCCTGGGCGCCGAGCGTGTCCGGCAGGGCCAGGGCCTGCTCCCGGCCCAGCTCGGTCAACCCGGGGCCCGGCTCGGCGGTGTCGAGGTGCCGGCCGACGTTGGAGGGGGTCTGTCCGTGGCGGACCAACAGCAGGCGCATGATCCCAGTATCCCTGCCCGGCCACGGGTGCCACGTACGATGGCAAGGTGCTCCAGTCCACCTCCACAGTGCCCACGGTGCAGCCGGCGCCCCCGGCCCGCTCGACCCGGTGGCTGAGCGCCCCCGCCGATGCCTCCACGGACACCGCCCTGCGGCTGCGCCTGCTCGGTGAGCGCTTCCACCCGGGGCACTGGGGCTGGATCGTGCCCCTGGCCGTCACGGTGCTGGCCGGGCTGCTCCGGTTCCTGCACCTGGACCACCCGCACCAGCTGATCTTCGACGAGACGTACTACGTCAAGGACGCCTTCACCCTGCTGCAGTCCGGCGTGGAGATGAACTGGCCGGAGGACCACAACGAACAGTTCGTGGCGGGCGACCCCCAGCCGCAGGACACGGCCGAGTACGTGGTGCACCCGCCGCTGGGCAAGTGGCTGATCGCCCTCGGCATGGCCGTGTTCGGCGCCGACCACGGCACGGGCTGGCGCTTCTCCGCGGCGGTGGCCGGCACCCTGTCCGTGCTGCTGACTGCCCTGATCGCCCAGCGGCTGTTCCGCTCGGTGTTCCTGGGCGGTATCGCCGGCCTGCTGCTGGCGGTGGAGGGCCACCACCTGGTGATGTCCCGCACCGGCCTGCTGGACATCTTCCTCTCGTTCTTCGTCCTGGCCGCCTTCGGGGCCCTACTGCTGGACCGCGTGGACGGGCGACGCCAGCTCGCGCGCCGGATCGGCGCCGCGGTCGCACGGAACGGCGGGGCGCCGCCGCCATCCCTCATGAGATACGGACCTTGGCTGGGCTGGCGCCCCTGGCGCCTGGTGGCCGGGCTCCTGCTCGGCGCGGCCTGCGGGGTGAAGCTCTCCGGGCTGGCGTTCATGGCCGTCCTCGGGCTGATGACGGTCCTCTGGGACATGAACGCCCGGCGCGTTGCCGGCGTGCGGAACTGGCTTCGGGCCGGCGTCACGCATGACGGGCTGTACGCGTTCGTGGCGGTGGTCGGCGTGGGCGCGCTGACCTACCTGGCCACCTGGACCGGCTGGCTCGTGACGGGCCACGGCTACAACCGCCAGTGGCACGAGACCCATCCGCCCGAGGCCTGGTGGCAGCACCTCGTGCCGGGGCCGCTGCGCTCCCTGGCCGACTACCACCGGCAGTCCACCCAGTTCCACGAGGGCCTGGCCTCCGGTCACGACTACGCCTCCAGCCCCTGGACCTGGCCGTTCATGGGCCGGCCCACGTCGTTCTACTACGAGGGCTACGACGACGGCGCGGGCGGCTGCCCCGTGGACACCTGTTCGGCGGCCATCACCGACCTGGCGAACCCCGTGATCTGGTGGGCCGGCACGCTGGCCGTCCTGGCCCTCGTGCTGATCTGGCTGGGCCGCCGGGACTGGCGCGCCGGGGCCATCCTGGGCGTCTACGCCGCCGGCCAGCTCGTGTGGTTCCTCTGGCCGGAGCGGACCATGTTCTTCTTCTACACGATCGCCTACACCCCCTTCCTGATCCTGGCGATCACGCTGTGCCTGGGCTATCTGATGCGCTTCGGCCGGCCGGCCAACCGGCGCCGCAACACCGTGCTGGTCCTCGCGTTCGTGGCCCTCGCCGTGGCCGTGAGCGCGTTCTTCATGCCCGTGTGGACCGGGGAGATGATCCCCTACGAGCAGTGGCGGGCCCGGATGTGGATGAGCAGCTGGATCTGAGGCGGATCCCAACGGATAGGCTGAGCCCCATGATGCAGGAAGCCCAGACGGACCAGGTCGCCAGCCTCCCTCCCGAGACGAACGTGACGGACCGGTTCCTCGCCGTGGCCGCGGAACACCCCCAGTCCCCCGCGTACGCGGTGCGCAACGGCTCCGGCGGCTGGCTGGACGTGTCCTACGCCTCCTTCCTGGTGCAGGTGCGCGCCGCCGCCAAGGGGCTGATCGCCCTCGGGGTGACCCCGCAGTCCATGGTGGGCATCATGGCCCCGACCTGCTACGAGTGGGCCGTGATCGACCAGGCCATCTGGTTCGCCGGCGCCGTCTCGGTCCCGGTCTACGAGACCTCCTCCCCCTCCCAGGTGGAGCACATCCTCGCCGACTCCGGGGCACGCCTGGTCTTCACCGCCGACGAGAACCACCGCACCGCCGTGACGCGCGCCGCCGGGCAGGGCGGCTTCGAGGTCTCCGTGGTCCCGCTGGACGCCGCCGGCCTGGCCGAGCTGGTCCGCGCCGGCCGGGATGTCACGGACGAGGCGCTCGAGGCGGCCCGGACCGCGAACTCGATGGCCGACGTCGCCTCCCTGGTGTACACCTCCGGCACCACCGGCAAGCCCAAGGGCGCCCGCATCACGCACGCCAACTTCGCCGTGGGCGCCGTCAACATCCTGCCCTTCGCCCGGGAGATCGTGGGCGGCGGCGAGCAGCGCACCCTGATGTTCCTGCCGCTGGCGCACGTGCTGGCCCACGCGGTGCAGTACATCTGCCTGGTCGGCGGCATCCAGATCGCTCACGCCTCGGACCTGAAGACCCTGACCGCGGACCTCGCCTCCTTCCACCCCACCTGGCTGCTCGCCGTCCCGCGGGTCTTCGAGAAGCTCGACGCCGGCGCTGCCGCCGCCGCGCGCTCCGGCGGCACCGAGAAGATCTTCTCGGCGGCCCGGTCCACCGCGATCGAGTACTCCCAGGCCCAGGACGCCGCCGCCCGCGGCGAGGGCACCGGGCCCGGCGCGCTGCTGAAGGCCCGGCACGCCCTCTTCGACCGGCTCGTCTACCCGAAGATCCGCACCATCCTCGGCGGCGCCGCGCAGTACACCGTCTCCGGGGCGAGCGCCCTGAACCCCGAGCTGGCCCATTTCTTCCGCGGGGCGGGACTGGGGATGCAGGAGGGCTACGGCCTGACCGAGACCACGGCGCCGGCCACCCTGAACATCCCGGGGATGACCCGGGTGGGCTCCGTGGGCCTGCCGGTGCCCGGCACCACCGTGCGGATCGCGGAGGACCAGGAGATCCTGATCCGCGGCACCATCATCTTCGACGGCTACCACGGCCAGCCCGAGGCGAGCGCGGCCGCCTTCGACGAGGACGGGTTCTTCCGCACCGGTGACATCGGCCGGCTGGACGAGGACGGCTTCCTCTACGTCACCGGGCGGAAGAAGGAGATCATCGTCACCGCCGGCGGCAAGAACGTCTACCCGACCCCGCTCGAGGAGTCCGTCCGGTCCGCCGGCGTGGTCTCCCAGGTGGTGGTGGTCGGCGACGGCAGGCCCTTCGTGGGTGCGCTCGTCACCCTGGACCCGGACGGGCTGGCCCAGTGGGCCGACGCTGCCGGGATCGGCGAGATGTCCCTGACCCTGGCGAGCACGGACGAGCGGGTGCGCGCCGAGGTGCAGCGCGCCGTGGACCTGGCCAACGAGTCCGTCTCCCAGGCCGAGTCCATCCGCAAGTTCACCATCCTGGACACCGAGCTCACCGAGGAGTCCGGCCACGTGACGCCCTCGCAGAAGCTGCAGCGCAAGGCCGTCATCCAGGACTTCGCCGGAGCCATCGAGGAGCTGTACCGCAGGTAGCGTCCCCCCTGCCCGGGTGTCCGGCTCATCCGTCCGGCTCAGGCGTCCCGGGCGTCGTACCAGTCGTTGCGGCGGCGGATGAGGTCGGCCTGGGCCAGTCGCGAGTCCTGCCGGCGCCGGCGGGTGGGCCAGGTGCAGACCAGGGTGACGATGAGCGTGAGCAGCACCAGGCCCGCGATGCCGATCCCCGCGTCCATCCAGAACTGGTTCGGGTAGAGGCGGATCAGGGCGTCGGTGGCCTGGAACGTCCAGGTGCCGTCCGCGAAGAACAGGCTGTGGAAGCCGGCGAAGAACGTCTCCCAGCCCAGCACCGCCAGCACGGCCACGGCGATCAGCACCACGAGCATCCACAGCGAGCCGGCGAACAGCGCCCGGCGGATGCCGCCCTTGGCGGTGCGGGCCAGGGCCACCATGAACACGACGCACAGCAGGGCCAGCACCGCGCCCACCGCGAGGGTGATGAGCATGACCAGCTTGACGTCCGCCATGTGGGAGACCTCGGACTCGGTGAACAGCTGGTTGCCCTGGTGCTGCAGGTCGGACAGGTACCGGGCCGGGGCGGCGTTGAACAGGTAGTCCATCCCCGCCGAGCCGTAGGTCAGCCGGTCCTCGGTGGTGAACCCCAGCTCGTCGGCCGGGAACCCCGGGCGGTGGTACTCGATCCACAGGAAGACCGGCGAGGCCACGGCCCGCACAGCGGCGATCAGCACGACGATCGGGAAGAACAGCGCCAGCAGCACCTGCATCACCTTCGGCCCGGCCGAGGGCCCCTCCAGCGCCTCGTCACGGGCCAGGGCGCGCGCCTCGGCATCGCGCAGGTCCCGACGGCGGTCCTCGGCGTCAGCGGCCGGCCCGCCGGTGGCGAAGCCCCGGTAGTCCTCCGGACCGGAGCCGGCCCGCGCGGCGGTGGCCCCCGCCTGGCCCGCGGCGCCTGCTCCCGCGGCGGCACCGGAACCGGCTTCGCTGCGGGCTCCCGCTTCACTCGAGCCGGCGTCCCAGAGGGTCGCGGGGCCTTCGGCGGTGTCCTGGTCCGGGGACGCCGTGGCGGTGACGGACGCCGACTCGGTTCCGGCCCGCTCCCCCCGGGCGCGGGCTGCCGGGCGGTCCTGCGCCGCCGCGCGTTCCTCCGCCGTGGCGGCGTCGCCGGCGGCCCAGGCATCCAGCTCGGCACGGTCGATCGACTGCGTTGACTGGGTCCCGGCGTCGCCGTCCAGTGCGGCGCGGTCGATCGCCTCGGTGGCCTGGGTGTCGTCGCCAGCTCCGTCCAGGGCGTCCGAGCCCACGGGGGCGGTGGCCTGATGCGAACCCGACGGTTCCGGGATCTCGTCGGTGGACTGGGTGGGCTGGGTGGGCGCGGCATCGGGCTCGTCATCGTCGATGAACGCGCCGTAGTCCAGCCCGCTCTCGAACTCGCTGGCCTCGGCGCGACGGCTCGCGTCCGCGGTGCCGTCCAGGCGCTCGTCCGCTCCGTCGTGTGGGAAGTCCTTGCCAGCCATCGTCCTGCCTTCTGATCGCGCGTGGTTCGCCGTGTCTGTACCCGAGACTAGTGCCGGGCCGCGCCCGGGCCCCTGTGGCCACGCCCGGGGCACCCGAGGTGGGCTCAGGCGGTCAGCTGGCGGGCGCCGGCGTCGTGCGCCTCCAGGTCCCCCGTGCCACCCCGGGCGACCGCCCGGCGGCCCAGCACGAGGGTGTAGGTCCAGTAGCCGGCCAGCACGGCCAGGCCGAGGCCGAGCCGCAGCCAGTGCGGCAGGTCCGAGGGGGTGACGAAGCCCTCCACCACGCCCGAGACCGCGAGCACGATCACCAGGCCGAAGGCCACCGTGAACAGTGAGCGGCCCTCCGCGGCCAGGGAGTCCAGGCGGGTGCGCTGCCCGGGGGCCACCCAGGCCCAGAAGATCCGCAGGCCCGCGGCTCCGGCGATGAAGATGGCGGTCAGCTCCATGAAGCCGTGCGGGAGGATGTAGAGGAAGAAGGTGTCCAGCTCGCCGTGCGCGGCCATCACCCCGCCGGAGATCCCCACGCCCTGGGCGTTGACGAACAGGACGTAGGGCACGAAGTAGCCGGTGATCCCGAAGGCCACCTCCTGCGCGGCGATCCACGCGTTGTTGGTCCACACCTGGCCGGCGAAGGACGCCGCGGGGTTCTCCGAGTAGTAGCCGGTGAACTGCTCCTGCGCGTACTCGCGCATCTGCTCCTCGGTGCCCAGCGAGGCCAGCACCTGGGGCTCGCCGTTGACCCAGGCGCCGAACCAGACGGCCACGAGGCAGAAGGCGGCCCCGAGGATCACGGTGAGCCAGCGGATCCGGTAGAACGCCGCGGGGAGCTGTTCCAGGAAGAACCGGGAGAAGCCGGCGGACGCGCTGGACGGGGCGCCCGTGATCCGGTTGCGTGCCCGGGCCAGGACCATGGACAGGCCGGCGGCTTGGGGCCCGTCCGGATCGTGGGCCTGCACCATGGACAGGTGGGTGGAGGCCCGCCCGTAGAGCTCCAGCAGCTCGTCCGCCTGGCCGGCGTCCAGCCGGCGCGTGCGCGCTAGGGCATCCAGCCGCTCCCAGGTGGGGCGGTGCACGGAGGTGTAGGCGTCCAGGTCCACGGGATTCAGGCTACCGGTAGGCTGGGCGACCATGAGCACAACGGTGGTGACCGGTGAGGCCGTGGTGCTGCAATTGCGGCCGGCGTCCTTCGTGATCCGGGCCGCCGGTGCCCTGATCGACGCGCTCGCCCTGGTGCTGGTCTTCCTCGGGATCCTCTGGGTGCTCGGGCAGACCATCCTGGAGACGCTGGACCCGGCCGCGGCGCAGGCCACGGTCCTGTCCCTCGTGGTCGGGCTGGTGGTGGGCGTCCCCCTGGCCGTGGAGACCCTGAGCCGCGGCCGCTCGCTGGGCAAGCTGGTCTTCGGGGTGCGCGTGGTGAGGGACGACGGCGGCGCCATCCGCCTGCGCCACAGTCTCGTCCGCGTGCTGCTGGGGATCTTCGAGGTGTGGATGTCCTTCGGCTCCGTGGCCCTCATCGCGTCCATGCTGAACGAGCGCGGCAAGCGCCTGGCGGACATGGTCGCCGGCACCCAGGTGGTCATCGAGCGCCAGCGGAAGGTGCCCCCGCCGCTGCCCGCGGTCCCGGAGACCATGCGCGCCTGGGCCGAGGTGGCGGACGTCGGCCGCCTGCCGGACGCGCTCGTGGCCTCCGTGACCCAGTTCCTGCGCCACGCCCGCTCCGTGCCGCCGGCGGTCCGGGCGCAGACCGCCGGCCGGCTGACGGCGCAGGTGGTGCCGTTCGTGGCCCCGGGCCCGCCGGCCGGGGTCACGCTGGAGGACTTCCTGCTGGGCGTGGTGGCGGAGCGGCGCAACCGGGACTACCGGATGCTGGCGCGGCGGCTGGAGCGGACCGAGGCCTCCGCCGAGCGCCTCCACGCCCTGCCCTTCACCTGACCTTCCCGGCCCGCGGGGTCCTCAGTAGCGGTAGTGATCCGGCTTGTACGGGCCGGCCACGTCCACGCCCAGGTACTCGGCCTGTTCCTTGGAGAGCTCCGTCAGGTGGGCGTTCAGGGCGTTCAGGTGGAGCCGGGCGACCTTCTCGTCGAGGACCTTGGGCAGCACGTACACCTGCTTGCCGTACTCCTCCCCCGTGATGGAGCCGTGCCGGGCGAAGAGCTCCATCTGGGCCATCACCTGGTTGGTGAAGGAGGCGCTCATCACGAAGGACGGGTGCCCGGTGGCGTTGCCCAGGTTGAGCAGGCGGCCTTCCGAGAGCACGATGATCGAGCGCTCGTTCTGCCGCCCGGAGTCGAAGGTCCACTCGTGCACCTGCTGCTTGATCTCCGTCTTGACCACGCCGGGGACCCGGGCCAGTCCGGCCATGTCCAGCTCGTTGTCGAAGTGGCCCACGTTGCCGACGATCGCCTTGTCCTTCATCTTGACCATGTCCTCGGCCATGATGATGTCCTTGCCGCCGGTGGTGGTGATGAAGATGTCCCCGGAATCGATCACCTCGTCCAGGCGCACCACCTGGAACCCGTCCATGGCGGCCTGCAGGGCGTTGATGGGGTCCACCTCGGTGACCACCACGCGCGCGCCCTGGCCGCGGAAGGACTCGGCGGCGCCCTTGCCCACGTCCCCGTAGCCGCAGACCACGGCCGTCTTGCCGCCGATCAGCACGTCCGTGCCACGCATGATGCCGTCCGGCAGGGAGTGGCGGATGCCGTACTTGTTGTCGAACTTCGACTTGGTGACGGAGTCGTTGACGTTGATGGCCGGGAACATCAGCTGCCCGGTCTCGGCCAGCTGGTAGAGCCGGAGCACGCCCGTGGTGGTCTCCTCGGTGACGCCGCGCAGCTCACGGGCGATGCGCGTCCAGCGCTGCGGGTCCGTGGCGAGCGAGGCGCGCAGGGTCTCCAGGATGACCTGGTACTCCTCGGGGTCCTCAGCCGTGGGGCTCGGGACGGCGCCGGCGGCCTCGAACTCCACGCCTTTGTGCACCAGCAGGGTGGCGTCGCCGCCGTCGTCCAGGATCATGTTCGGCCCGAGGGCCGGATCCTCGTCGGCACCGGGCCAGTTCAGGATCTGGGAGGCGGTCCACCAGTAGTCCTTCAGGGTCTCGTTCTTCCACGCGAACACCGGAACGCCGGCCGGTGCCTCCGGGGTCCCGGAGCCCACCACGATGGCGGCGGCCGCCTCGTCCTGGGTGGAGAAGATGTTGCAGGACGCCCAGCGCACCTCCGCCCCGAGGGCCAGCAGGGTCTCGATCAGCACGGCGGTCTGCACGGTCATGTGCAGCGAACCGGCGATCCGTGCCCCGGCGAGCGGCTGGGACTCCCCGAACTCCTCCCGCAGGGCCATCAGCCCGGGCATCTCGTGCTCGGCCAGGCGGATCTGGTGGCGGCCGGCCTCCGCCAGGGAGAGGTCCCGCACGGCGAAGTCGAAGGTGGCACCGGGGACGGTGACACGGTTGGCGTACGCCGGATCGGTGGCTGGGCTCGCGGAGCTGGCGGCAGGGTTCTCAGTCATGCTCCCCAGCCTAGATCAGGCGCGCAGGCCCGGCGGGGCATTCGTCAGGCGGCGAAATCCTCAGCGGTCGCCGGTATCCCGCAGTACGCGCAGGGTGGGCCGCCCGGGCCGGGCCGGGGCCTCGCCGTTGATGGACCCGGCCGAGCCGTTCGCCTCCGGCCGGGGGCCGGCGTCGGGAGCGGTGCCGCGGCGGCCGGTGGTGGGCGGTGCGGTCCGGGAGCCGGTGCCCGACGCCGGCCGGTCGGCTTCGGCGCGCGGGGACGGCTCGCGCACGGCGTGGGCCAGGGCCAGCAGGTCATCGGGTTCGGGACGGGCGGCCGGGGCCGAGCCCTCCGGCGGGTCGATGCGCAGCAGTTCCCAGCCCTTGGGGGCGGTCATGCTGTGGGAGTGCCTGGCGCACAGGTCGTAGGTGTGCGGCTCGGCCAACCGGGACATGGGCCCGAGCACCACCGTGGAATCGGCATAGTTGTACGTCAGCGTTGCCACTGCCGCAGTCTGGCAGCTGGTCTTGGAGCACTGGCGCATCGATCCCACGGCAGACCACCCTACCGCGCCGCGCCGCACTTCGGCGCGCACCGCCCGCCGCCAGGACGCGTGTCCGGCCCAGTACCCACGCGCACCGGCGGGGACTAGCATGGACGCCATGACGTCCTTCGATCCCCTGACGGTGGAGCAGGGTGTGGCGCAGGAGGCGGACGGCCGGCGCAGGACCCGCTCCCCCCGGCGGAACCGCCGCGGCCGCGGCCTGCGGGGTCCGCTGCTCCCGGAGGGGCTCCCCGGCGCACACACCCGCAACGAGGCCTTCGCCGGGTACCTGGCCGCCGCCGTCTCACGGCTGGCCGAGGTCTGCGGACCGGCCGTGGAGCAGGCCCGGTTCCGGGCGACGATGGTCCCCGAGGACCTGGAGAACCGGCTCGAGCTGGTGCGCGCCTGGGGCGCCGAGCTCGTGGACGATCCCACCGGGTCCACCCGGCGGGACGCCCAGGGCACGGCGGTCATCACCATCCACCGGCGCCCGATCGAGGCCCGCTGCCCGATCCCCTCGATGCTCCCGGACCTCGTGTACGGGGCCGTGGTGGAGCAGTGGGCCGAGCTGACCGGGCTGACCCCGGAGGCCGTGGACCCGGACTACCACTGGTAGGACCGGGTCCCGCAGCGCCACAACGCCGCGGAGCCACACCCGTTCGGTACCCCGCTCAGTACCCCACGCGGACCGGGACGCCGGAGACCTGTTGCTGCTGCGGCACCACGGGGTACGCGGAGATCCCCTGCTCCCCGCGGACGTCCACGCCGGCGTGCACCTGCCCCTCGGCGGTCTCCAGCAGCGCCCCGGCGACCTGCGCGTCGTCGCCGTCCTCGAGGTCGTCGAAGGCCACCGCCCGGGTGGATTCCGGACCGAGTTCCCGCACGCGCGATTCCCCGAGGCTGCCGTCGCTGAGGACGGGCGTGATCTCCACGGCCCCACCGGCGTCCGAGTAGAGCACGAGGTTCGCCACGGCCCCGGTGGGACGGGCCACCAGCCGCTCCAGGCCGAGCGGCCCTACGGCGGAGACGCTGGAGAGGTCGACCGGCCCCTCGGCCTGGCCGGAGAGCCCGCGGGCACTGGCCACGAGGGGGGCGTCCGCGGTCACGGTGACCGTGTAGACGTCGTGGTCCAGTCCGTCCAGCGGGAAGCGGAGCGTGGAGCCCGCCTCCACGTCCACCACGCCGCCGGCGGGGAGCTCCATGGGCCCGTCCGGGCCGCTCACGGTGATCTCGGCGGTCGCCCCGGCGGCGGGGGCGGCCAGCAGCACGGCGGGGCCGGCCTGCTCGTAGCCGTCCTGGCCGATGACGGCCCCGGCGGCCTCCGCGGACGGGACCACGAGCCCCGGCAGCACCGCGCTCCGGGACGGCGCGGCAGTCGGCTGGATGACCTCCACGCCCCCGGGGGTGATGCCGAAGAGCCGGTGCTGCTGCACCGTGGCGCCCACCGCCCCGCCCTGCGCGGTGACGTGCACGGCCAGGTGCTCCTCGTCCGGGGCCAGTCCGCCCAGCACGATCGAGCGGGACTGGCCCGGCGCCAGCACGATCCCGGAGGTCCCGGGTGCCTCCACCGGGCCGGACGCCCCGTGCAGTGCCAGGTCCACGGTGCTGGCCGAGGCCGAGGGATTCGAGAGCACCAGCACGGCCGTGGAGCCCACCGTGGTGGTGGCCCCGGCCAGCCAGTGGTCGTGCGCGGGGGCGGTGCAGGAACTGGCATCGGTGCCGGCCAGGTCGCCGTCCGCTGCCGAGTAGAGGGACACGGCGTCGGAGGGGGTGGCCTGGCCGCCGATGGGCTCGACCGTCACCGCCGTGGGCTCCCCCGCCTCGCCGCCCGGGGAGGCGATGTCCGCCACGGCCGCCTCGCGGACCGGGACGCCGTCCGCGCCGGACGTGGCCGGGGTGCCCTGCTGGAGGTCCTCGGGCTGCGATGCCGTCAGCTCCTGCGGCTCGCCGGCGCCGCCGTCACCACCGTCTCCGCCCGGCGTGGTGGCCGGCAGGGTGGCCAGGGTGCTGCCCGGGAACCGTCCGGCCAGGTCGGACAGCAGCACCGAGGTCAGGCGCGAGTCGGCCGAGGTGGAGACGGGGCTGAACTGGGTGTCCGTGCCGTCCTCGGCCCCGGCGGGCAGCCGCGGCGGCCCCGCACACACGGACTGTGCCGGCACGGCGTTGAGGGCGGCGGGGACGGCCGTGCCATCCACCTGAGGGGCGGCGGGCGGGACGAGGCTGCCGGCGGTCACGGCGGCGGCCACCAGGACCACGACGCCGGCCCCGGCCAGTCCCGCGGCCACCGGCGCCTTGCGGACCATCCCCCGCTGGTGCGCCTCGAGGGCGGCCTGGCGCTTCCGGTCCCGCGCCTCGGCGGCCCGCTGGCCCTTGCGCTGCCCCCGGGTGGGCTCCTGCTCCGGGTGCTGGCTCGGGCCGTGGTCCTGGTTCTGGCTCATCGCTCCACCTTCCTACTCCTCGGCGAGGGGATCGCCAGCAGCACGGCCAGCACCAGCAGGATGCCGGGCAGCCACCAGGCCCAGGCCGCGGCCGGGGAGGAATGCCAGACCCGCAGCTCGCCGCCTTGCTCCGGCAGCTCGAAGGACTGGTTCCAGGCCGAGCCGTCCACGGGCACGGCCGCCAGCGGCTCCCCGTCCAGGGTGGCCTGCCAACCGGGGTCGGCCCGCTCGGCCAGCACCAGCCGCCGGCTCTGCTCGGCGCCTGCGGTGTCCCCCGCCCCATCCACGGCCGGCAGCTCCGTGTCCACGGTCGCTCCGGACCGGGCCACCAGGTGGGTCGTCTCGCCGGTGCCGTCCACGATCCGCACGCGGGAGGCCGCGAAGCCCATCCGGTCCTCGAGGTCGTGGGGCCCCACCACCGGGATGCCGCCGTCGTCCTCGGGGACCACGCGCCACAGCCATCCGGAGTCGGTCAGGCCCACGGGGGCCAGCCCCGGCACGGCGTCAATGGAGGCGGCCGTTCCCAGCTCGCCCCCGTCGGGGTCGCGCAGCACCACGAATCCGGCGCCGAAGGCCTCGAGGACCGGCCGGGGGTCCGCGTTGGTCCCGGCGGCCAGCTGGGCCGCCAGGCTGCGCAGCTGCTCGTCCGCGCGGTCCGGTGCGGCCGCCGTCGGGCCGGTCACCGGGCCGGTGAGGGACCGGGCGGTCCATCCGGCGCTGAGCCGGTCCAGGGCGGGGCCGGCGCCGGTGGCGAGGCTGACCTGCAGTCCGTCCGCCGTGCGCTCGAGGACGACCGTCCGGGTGGCCAGGGCGCTGGCCCCCTGGTCAGCCGCGGTGGCCGGCAGCAGCCGGGTGGGGCTGGGCTGCAGCACCGAGCCGGTGCCCAGGGTGGACAGGACGGGGTCGGACTCGCCGTCCGCGGTCCGTGACTGGAGGGCCGCGCCGACGGCGGGGTCCAGCGTGGCGCCGGGCAGCAGCCGCGGGATGCCCCACACGGTGGCGGTGAGCGCGACGGAGCAGATCGCCAGGCCGCTCAGGACCACCACGCCGGTGCGGCGCAGCGGGCCGATCCGGTCCCGCACGGCGCCGGGAGAGCGGCGCAGGCCCAGCAGGCCGTTCAGCCCGGCCACGGCGGCCAGCAGCACCCCGAGCAGGACCGTGGAGGTGAAGGGCCCGGTGAACACCGTCACGAGATCGCCCCGGGCGTCCAGCGAGGTGGCGATCAGCGGCGCCAGGGCCGCTCCGGCCACGCCGAGCAGCGAGAGGCCGAGGCCGATCCGCGCCTGCACGCCGATCCGGCCGGTCATGAACGCGCCGGTGAGGGCGGCCAGCAGCACGGGGACGCCGATGACGAGCGCGGCCACCAGAGCCCAGGGGAAGCCGGCGCCGCCCGGCACGGCGGAGTCCAGCCAGGGCAGGGCCAGCAGGCCGGAGTCGGCGGCGAAGGCCTCCGGGAAGCCGAGGACCTGCTGCCAGAGCGGGGCCGGGTCGTAGGCCTGCGGGACGCCCGGATCGCCGAGCACGGCCCGCGGATCCGTCCAGTGCGCGATCACCGCGGGCAGGAACAGCGTCACCGCCGGCAGCGGGGTCCACCACAGGGCCCGTCCGCGCCGGCGGCTGAGCACCGCGAGGGCCAGGACGGCCAGCACCAGGAGCGGCAGCAGGGCCGGGGACGCCGCGCCGAGGCCGGCCAGCAGCAGGGCGGTCCAGCCGGAGGCCGTCCAGGAGACCACGCCGCGGTGGCCGGGGCGCACCCGGGCACCGGGCAGGTCCTCGGACGTGCCCTCCGGGTCGGGGCGCCGCAGCGCCGCGGAGCCGGTGGCGCGGATGACGGCCAGCGCCAGCCAGGGCAGGGCGAGGTGGACGAGCAGCGCGCCGGGGCGGCCTCCTCCGGCGGCGGTCAGCAGGGCCGGGGACAGCCCCCACAGCAGGCCGGCGAGCAGGCGGACGCCGCGGCCGCGGGCCACGGCGCCGGCCGCCAGCCAGGCGCCGGTGGCGGCCAGGGGCATCGCCAGGACGGTCAGCCACACCAGCGCCAGGGAGCCGTGGCTGGTGACCCCGAGCACGGTCAGGGCCAGGCCGAAGGGGCCGGGCTGGACGGGGGCACCGGCCCCGGCGGGGGCCCAGCTGCCGGTGGCGTGCTGCCAGAGGTCGGCGAGCGAGCCGGACACCGGCAGCAGCGAGCCTCCGACGAGGGCCGGCGCGGCGAGCAGCTCGCGCAGGCCCACCAGGGACAGCCCGCCCAGCAGGAGCAGGGCGATCATCAGGCCGGTGCCGACCCAGTTGCGCTCCGGGGTGGCCAGCGCCGCGAAGTCGTCATGGCCGCCGGTGGCCTCGCCGGGGGCCAGGGTCGAACCGGTGCCGTCGCCGATGACCTCGTCTGGGGACTCCAGGTCCACCACGCTCCGCCGGTAGTGGCGCACCTCGGCGCGGGAGGCCTTGAGCGGGGCGACGATCGAGCGGGGCGCGGCCTGCGTCCGCCGGGCCCGCCGGCGGGATCCGGCCAGGGGCACCACGCGCACGAGCGTCCGCAGTGTGCCGGCCAGGTGGGCGCCGCCCCGGCCGGGCTCCTTGGCCAGCAGGGAGGCGGCGAAGCCACCGATCCCCGTGATCAGCCCCCAGAGCCAGAGCAACGGCACGGCCCAGGGGCGGGCGTGCTTCAGCCGCAGCCACAGGGAGGCCTCGCGCTCGGCCGAGGTCCCGGCGTAGAGGCCCTCGCCGCGCCCGTCGTGTTCGATCAGGGCCCCGGGAACCACCACCACGCGGTGCCCGGCCAGCCGGTTGCGCCAGCACAGGTCCACCGCGGCGGCCGGCAGCGGACCGGCGGGGTCGGTCCCGCCCAGCCGGTTCCAGACGTCCGTGCGGACGAGCATCCCAGGGGCCGAGACGGCGAAGGCGTCCGTGCGGGCGTTGTACTGCCCCTGGTCCAGCTCGCCCGGCTCCACGAGGCTGAGGGGTTCCGCGGCGCCGGAGACGGTCAGTCCCACGTCCAGCAGGTGCCGGGGACGGCCCCATTCGACCTGCTTGCACCCGGCGATGGTCACGGAGGGGGATGACTCCACCACTGTCATCAGCCGCTGCAGGGCCTCGGGGGCGGGGCGGGAGTCGTCATGGATCCACCACAGCCAGCCCGATCCGCCGCCCGCCGGGAGCTGGATCCGGTGCAGGGGTGCTGCCTGGGACTCGAAAGGCAGCCCGGCGTCGTCGGCCAGGCGCGCCAGGCGGTGCAGGAGGTCCGCGCGGCCGTCACCGGTGCCGGGGGCGGGGGCCTCGATGGCACGGTCCTCGGAGGGGGAACCGGAGGAGGGATCGGTTCCTGGGGTTGCGGAGACGGGGTCCTCCGCGGTGAGGACCGCCAGGAGACGGTCCGGGAGCCGTTCCTGCGCGAGCACTGCCTGGACGGCGTCCACGGCCAGGTCCGGCCGCCCGTTCACGACGAGGACGGCCGTGACGCCCTCGGCCACGTGGTCCGGGGCGGCGGGGGCGGGCAGGGTGTCCGGCGTGGAGATCAGACCGACCGCTTCCGGAGCCGGCGCCTCTCACGCTCGGACAGGCCACCCCAGATGCCGAACCGTTCGTCGTTGCCGAGGGCGTACTCCAGGCATTCGCTGCGCACGGTGCAGGAGGAGCAGACCTTCTTGGCGTCGCGCGTGGACCCGCCCTTCTCGGGGAAGAAGGCCTCGGGGTCCGTCTGCGCGCACAGGGCGTCGACCTGCCAGGCCAGCTCGCCCTCCACGTCCAGCGGATCGGCCAGTCCGGGCAGTCCCAGCCACTCGGAGGACTGGGCGGCCGACTCCTCGGCGCGCTCCCCGCCCTGCCGGCGGGGGTCCGCGGTGCCGGGGTGCAGGGCCGTGACCGTGGCGTCGCCGAGGCCCGTGACGGGCGAGTCCTCAGCCGCGTCGTGGTCGGCGAGGAAGGCCGTGGCCTGATCCTCGAGGGAGGTTCCGGCCTCCAGCCGGCGGGCGGCATCCGGATCGGCCGGATCGAGGAACCAGTCGGCGGGAACGCCGCGGCCAGGCTGGAGGCCCTCCGTCAGTGGCTGTCCGGCCGCACCGTTCCGGTGGGCGTCGATCTCGTGAACCTCGTCGAGGCGCTGGGCGTTCTCCATGTGATTCCTCCCCGTTCTCACGCTGGTCATCCCGTCACCGGAGGTTCCGGTGCCTGCGGATCGGGCAGGGCTCCTGACACGCCGTCCGACCACATCCCCCGCGGCGCCGGGCGCGCCCGGACCAACAGACCGCCGGACGGACCGGCGGCAGCGGGGAACGTGTGGTGGGCGGTGGGAAGCGCCGTGGTCACCATGACCGTTCCGAAATGAATTACACCGGTGTAACTCGCGGTTCGTCAAGCCGGGACGGCACAATGTGAGGGCGGGAACGGCTCCGTACCTCACGACACGCCGCCGTGCCGACACGCCGAGGTTGGCGTGCGGTCCGGCCCCGCCACCGCGGTCCACCCCCGCGGCAGCCCCTGCGAAAGGACGCTCCATGGTCACCCTCGGCACGAATCTACCCGGTAGCGGCGCAGGCCGGGGCACCGGACGGACCGACTGGTTCGCCGCCCTGGCGGCATCGCCGCGGCCCGCCGTGGTGGACTACGCCGGCGGCGGCGACCGGGTGGAGCTCTCCGGGCGGGTGCTGGCCAACTGGGGCGCCAAGACCGCCAACCTCGTGGAGGCCGAGCGCCACGGTCCGGACGCCACGGTGCTCGTGGACCTGCCGCTGGACTGGACGTCCCTGGCCGTGCTGCTGGGACTCGCGCGGGCCGGCGTCGGGCTGGTCTTCGCCGGCGGGCCGGTCGAGGTGGACGACGCCGGACGTGACGCCGACCTCATCCTGACCGCGGCACCGGCCGACTGGGCCGAGCACCCCGCCGAGCTGTGGACCGTGGACGCGGGTACGGAGGCGGGGGTCGACGCCGCTGGGCAGACCGTTGCACAGCCCGCGGCCGCGCCCCCCGCGCACGCCGTGGACTTCCTCACCGAGGTGCGCATGCAGGCGGACCAGTGCCACCTGCCGCTGCCCGGCGGCCCGGAGGGGCTCCCGGGGCTCGCCGAGGCGTGGGAGGACCTTGCGGCCCCGGGAGGCGCCGGTGTCACGGAGGACCGGCTGTCCCGCCGGGAGCGCGGGCTCGTGGTGGCCGCAGCGGGAGCCCGGCTGGACCGGACGGTCGCCACCGCCGCCGTGCGCATGTGGGACCGGGGCCTGCCGGTGGTGCTGGTGCCGGAGCGCGCCGCGCCGTTCAGCGCGGCCACCACCCGAAGGGTGGAGGCCGAGGGCGTGGGCGCCCCGGCCTAGCGCGGCTCGGCCGGCGTGCGGGCCGAGGGCGCGGAGGAGTCCTGCGCCACGGGACCGGCCGGGGCCGGCGTCGCCCCGGGCCTCCGGCGGTGCCGGCGCGGGGTGTCCTCCGTGCGGATGACGGGCAGTTCTCCGGTGAGGCGCTCGCGGTCGTCCGCGAACCGGGGGTCCGCGTCCAGCTCCTCGGTGAACACCCAGAAGCGGTAGGCGAAGAAGCGGAAGATGGTGCCCAGGATCAGGCCGACCACGCTGCCGGCGATGAAGATGCCGGTGGTGGAGGTGACCCCCAGCCAGTACTGCGCCACGAAGACACAGCCCGCTTGGATACCCATCCCGATGACGTTCATCACGGCGAAGAGCACGAACTCGCGCATGAGGTTGTTCTGCCGCCGGTGCCGGAAGGTCCACAATCGGTTGGCCACGTAGGAGAAGACCGTGGCCACCGCGCTGGCCACGAGCTTGGACTTGACGTTGCTGCCCTCCATGGGCCCGTGCATCAGCCACAGGAAGATCGCCGAGTCCACCACGAAGGCGGCCGCTCCGACCGCGCCGAACTTGGCGACCTCCCGCCAGAGCATGGCGACCAGGGCCATGAACCGTTGCCACAGGTTGCTGATCATGGGCGTTGGTGGACTCCTTGTTGCGCGGCGGAATTCGTGAAGAGTGCGGGGCTGAAATCGGAAAATGCCTTCGCACACTGTAGACCGGATTTCTGCCCGTTTCCTGACAACTGGACGGCCCCGGGCGGTTCTGCCGGGACCGGGCGGCCGCGCTGGTTACCCTTGGTCCGTGAGTTTTCCTGTGATCGGTGTAATCGGTGGCGGCCAGTTGGCGCGCATGATGGCCCCCGCGGCCACGGCCCTCGGGGTCCGGCTGAAGGTCCTGGCCGAGGGCCCGGACGTCTCGGCCACCACGGCGGCCCCGCACACGGTGGGCGACTACCGTGACCTGCAGACTTTGCGGGACTTCGCCGCCGGGGCGGACGTGGTCACCTTCGACCACGAACACGTCCCCGCGGAGCACCTGGAGGCCCTGCTGGCGGACGGCGTCAACCTGCAGCCGGGCCCCAACGCCCTGCAGTACGCACAGGACAAGCTGCTGATGCGTGCCGCCTGCGAGCGGCTCGGACTGCCCAACCCGGCGTGGGCCGCGGTGTCCACCGTGGCCGAGCTGATCGGGTTCGGCGAGCGGCAGGGATGGCCCGTGGTGCTCAAGACCCCGCGGGGCGGCTATGACGGCAAGGGCGTGCGGGTCGTCCGCTCGGCCGCCGAGGCCGAGTCGTGCGGCGACTGGTTCGAGCTGGTCTCCCCCACCGGATTCGAGGCGCTGCTCGCCGAGGAGATGGTGGGATTCTCGCGCGAGCTCTCCGCCCAGGTGGCCCGCTCCCCCTCCGGCCAGACCGTCCCCTACCCCGTGGTCGAGTCGGTCCAGACGGACGGGGTGTGCGATGTGGTGACGGCCCCCGCCCCGGACCTCGACACCGGGATCGCCCGCGCCGCACAGGACGCCGCAGTAGCGCTGGCCGACGGTCTCGGCGTGACCGGCATGCTGGCGGTGGAGCTGTTCGAGACCCCCGGCGTCGGCCCCGGGTTCATGGTCAACGAACTCGCCATGCGCCCCCACAACTCCGGCCACTGGTCCATGGACGGCGCGGTCACCGGACAGTTCGAGCAGCACCTGCGTGCCGTGCTGGACCTGCCCCTGGGGTCCACGGAGCCCCGCGGCGCCTTCACCGTGATGAAGAACTACCTCGGCGGGGCCAACCAGGACCTGTACGCGGCCTTCCCCGCCGCCATGGCCGCCCACCCCGAGGCCAAGATCCACGCCTACGGCAAGTCAGTCCGCCCGGGCCGCAAGATCGGCCACGTCAACGTCACCGCGGCTCGGCCGGAGGATCTCGGCGCGGCCCGCCGGGCCGCCGAGGGGGCCGCCGCGATCATCAGCGAGGGCCCCGCAGGCCACGCCGGCCACCAGGAGCAGTCATGACCCCCAGCGAATCCCCCCGCCAGTCCGCAGGGCCCGACGCCGGCCCGGAGACTCCCGGAGCGCACCCCACCGCCGCGCGCGTCGCCGTGGTCATGGGCTCCGACTCCGACTGGCCCGTCATGGAGGCGGCCGCCGCGGCACTGGAGGAATTCGGCATCCCGTACGAGGCCGACGTCGTCTCCGCCCACCGCATGCCGCACGAGATGGTGGACTTCGGCACGCGGGCCCACGAGCGCGGGATCCGGGTGATCATCGCGGGCGCCGGCGGCGCCGCGCACCTGCCGGGCATGATCGCCTCCACCACCCCGCTGCCCGTCATCGGCGTCCCGGTGCCGCTGAAGACCCTGGACGGCCTGGACTCACTGCTCTCGATCGTGCAGATGCCGGCCGGGGTGCCGGTGGCCACCGTCTCCATCGGCGGGGCCCGCAACGCCGGCCTGCTGGCGGTGCGCATCCTCGCCGCGGGCACGGACCCGGAGGCGGAGCGGCTGCGCGCCCGGCTCCTCGACTTCGCGGCGGAGCTGCGGGACACGGCGGGTGCCAAGGGCGCCCGGCTGCGCGAGTCCCTGGTGGACCGGCCCGGATACCGCCCGTGATGGCTGCCCGCCCCTCCCTGCTCCATCCCCGCCCCGCCGGCGGAACGGACCCCGTGCGACACCCCGAGGCCATGGGCTCGCCCCAGCGGACCAAGCGGGGCTGGATCCTGCTGCTGCTCACGCTCGTGGTCCCCGGCGGTGCCCAGGTGGTGGCCGGGAACCGCGGGCTGGGCCGCGCCGCGCTGCGCGTCACCCTGACCGTCTGGGTCCTTGCGGTCGTGGCGCTCGTGCTGCTCGTGGTTCGGCGGGAGCTGCTGGTGCAGGTCCTGGCCAACACGTGGGTCCAGCTCGCCGGGATCGTGGTGCTGGCGGCGCTGGCCCTGGGCTGGCTGGTGCTGTGGATCGACACGTTCCGGCTGCTGCGGCTGCGCCTCGTGGCGCCCGGGATGAAGCCGCTGCTGGCGTTCTCCACGGTGCTGCTGCTCGTGGCGACCTCCGGGGTGCTGGGCTACGGCTCCTATGCGGTCAACGCCGGTCGCAACGCGCTCAACGAGATCTTCGCGCCCGGGCCGGCGATCGAGCCGGTGGCGGGCCGCTACAACTTCCTGCTGATGGGCGGAGACGCCGGTGAGGGCCGCATCGGTCTGCGCCCGGACTCGATCCACGTGGCCTCGGTGAACGCCCGCACCGGCAGCACCATCCTGTTCTCCATCCCCCGCAACTTCCAGAACGCCCGGTTCACCGCCGACTCGCCCCTGTGGCAGGCCTACCCGCAGGGCTTCAACTGCGGTGACGAGTGCATCATCAACGCCCTCTACGTGGACGTGATGGCGAACCACCAGGACCTTTACCCCGGGGCCGAGGACCCCGGTGCCGAGGCCATGATGGACGCGGCCGGCGGCATCCTCGGACTCGAGATCCAGTCCTACGCCATGGTGGACATGGGCGGGTTCTCCCAGCTCATCGACTCCATGGGCGGCGTCACGGTCACCTCGGGCGGCTGGACCACCTACCGCGGCACCCGGCCGGACGGGGAGTGGGGCAACGCCTGGTGGGGTCCCGGCACCTATGACTTCGACGGCGAGCAGGCCCTGGCGTTCGCCCGCTCCCGCCACTTCTCCACCGACTACTCGCGGATCCGCCGCCAGCAGTGCATCCAGTCCGCCATGCTGGCCCAGTTCAACCCGCAGACCCTGGTCACCCGGTTCCAGGGCATCCTGGACGCCGGCGAGCAGATCGTGGAGACCAGCCTTCCCGGCCAGCAGCTCGGGACGTTCGTCTCCCTGGCCACGAAGGGCCAGTCCCAGGGCATGGGCCGGCTGACCATCGGGCCGCCGGACTTCGAGGGAGAGGACGGCCGGTTCACCACCTACCCGGACTTCGACGAGATCCACTCCCGCGTCAACGGGATGCTCGCCGAGGACGGCACGCCGCAGGCCGCCGGGCCCGCCGACCCCGCGCCCCTGTTGTTCGTGAACGCCACGGCGGGCTTCCTGTCCGCGTCCTCCCCCGCCGCGTCCGAGGGCCCCACCGCGGACAGCAACGACCCGGACGACTGGCCGGCGCCGCCCACCCAGCGGGACGGCAGCGAGATCACCGAGGAGTACCTCATGCACCTCGAGGACACCGGCCAGTCCGGCCTGCTGGAGGACGCCGCCACCACCAACCACCTGTGCGTGGCGGGCTAGCCAACGCCACGCTAGTCAACGCAGGGGCCCTCCAGCACCGTGGTGCTGGAGGGCCCCTGCGTTGACCTGTTCCGGGCCGGGCGGCTCAGTTCTTGTCGGAGGTGTGCCTCTTACCCTGATCGAAGGCGGCCCCCAGGATCACGAGGAGGCCGGCGGCCACCAGGACCATGCTGACCCCCACGGTCGAGTTGGTGGGTGAGGCCACCACGAGGGACAGAGCGCCCAGCGGAGCCAGACCGCCCGCCACGGCCGTGCCGATCTCGCGTGCGGTGCCGACACCGGTCGCCCGGGACTCGGGGGTGAACTGACGGGACAGGAAGGATCCCTGCGCGGAGAACATCATCGGTGCCAGGATGCCCGTGCCGATGCCGATGGCCAGGTACACGGACCACGTGGTGGACACGCCCAGCAGCCCCATGAACCCGAACGCGAAGACGGCGGACAGGGCGCCGCCCCAGGTGATGACGGCCTTGGAGCCGAAGCGGTCGCAGAGTTCGCCGCAGATCGGCACCACCACGATGGCCACGAGCCCGGCGACCATGACGGCACCGGACGTGGTGTTGGCACTGATGCCCTGGAACTCGTCCAGGTAGGCCACCGAGAAGGTCTTGAAGATGTAGCTCAGGGCGTTGTAGCCGATGGCGACGACGAAGACCACCAGCAGGCCGCGCCAGTGGTCGCGGAAGACCTGGCCGAACGTCGACTTGTTGTCCACCCTCTCCACGCGGTTCTCGAACTCGGGCGACTCGGGCAGGGACTGGCGGACCCACATGCCCACTCCGATGAGGATGATGCTGGCCACGAACGGGATGCGCCAGCCGCCACTCATGAGGAACTCATCGCCGTTGAGGGTCATCACGAAGATGGTGGCGGAGGACAGGACGAGGCCGAGGTTCAGGCCGAGGGCCGGCCAGGCTCCCTGGCGGCCGCGGCGTCCGGCCGAGGCGTGTTCGTAGGAGTTCACGGCCGCGGAGGCATACTCCGCACCGGCGCCCATGCCCTGCAGCACGCGCAGGATCACCAGCAGGATCGGAGCCCAGACTCCAGCCACGGCGTAGGTGGGCAGGATGCCGATCAGGAAGGTCGAGATGCCCATCAGCGCAAAGGTGACCACCAGGGTCTTCTTACGTCCGATGCGATCGCCCATCCGACCGAAGACGATGCCGCCGATCGGCCTGGCGATGAACCCGACCGCAAAGGTCGCAAAGGCGCTCAGGGTCGCGAGCTGGCTGTCCACGGCGGGGAAGAACACCGCGCCGAAGACGATCGACGCCATGGTGGCGTAGAGATAGAAGTCGAACCACTCGACGGTTGTTCCGACGATGGTGGCCGACATCACCTTGCGCAGGCGGCTGCGTTCCTCCTCGGCTGTCTCGGGCGGTCGGGAGGGAGTGGTGGTGTGGGTGGTCATGCTCTTCTTTCACGTGATGGAGCGGACGCTCCGTCCGGGCCGGGTGGCCTCAGGAGCTGGTGGAGGGAGTGCCTAGACCGAGGCCAGCCGATGCTGCGCGGCCATCTCGGAGACGATGTGTTCGGCGATGGCCAGGGATGAGGTGGCTCCCGGAGACGGTGCGTTGCGCAGAAGCGTGGCGCGCCCGATGTCCTCGATGACGAAGTCGTCCACGAGGTCGCCGTTCGCATCCATCGACTGGGCGCGGATGCCACGGGTCATGGGCGTGGACTCCGCCCCTTCCAGGGAGGGCACGTAGCGCGCGGCTCCGGCCAGGAACTTCTGGCGGGAGACCACGGCACCGAACTCCTGGACTGCCGCCGACATGTTGCGGCTGGCGAACTTCCAGAACCCCGGGTTGGCCACCACGTCCAGGCTGTCCTTGATGCCGATGCGCCACCCCGAGTAGTTCTCCCGGCCGAAGGAGAGGAAGGCGTTGGGGCCCACGAGCATCTCCCCGTCGACGCGTTTGGTCAGGTGGACGCCGAGGAAGGGGTAGGCGGGGTCCGGCACAGGGTAGACCAGTCCGTTGAGCACGGTACGGTACTCCGGGGCCAGCTTCGAGTACTGCCCGAAGAAGGGCACGATCTTCGGGTAGGCATCTCCCCCGGCTATCCGAGCGATGCGGTCCGATTGGAGTCCGGCGCAGGCGATGACGAAATCGAAGGACTCGGTGCCCTCCGGGGTGCTGATGCTGCAGCTGTCCGCGGTGTTGGTGATCCCGGTGACCTCGGCGCCGAGGCGAACGGTCCCGCCAGCCGAACGGACGTCCTCGATCAGCGCCCGGGTCACCGCGGCATAGTCGATGATCGCCGTGTGCGGGGAGTGGAGCGCGAGGCGGCCGGTGGCGTTGGGCTCAATCTCGCGGATCCGTTCCGGACCGACGAGTTCGACGCCCGGCACGCCGTTGGC
Source organism: Citricoccus sp. I39-566 (assembly GCF_031432995.1). Taxonomy (GTDB): domain Bacteria; phylum Actinomycetota; class Actinomycetes; order Actinomycetales; family Micrococcaceae; genus Citricoccus; species Citricoccus nitrophenolicus_A. The sequence continues at coordinate 1,537,119 of NZ_CP133842.1, read as the reverse complement.
GATGGCCTTCTCGTGGATGGCCCGCAGCCGATCCTCCTCGACCTGCTCCAGGGCCACGACCAGCTTGCCGCACTCCTCATAGGGCACGCCACGCTCCAGGGCGAAGTCCCGCAGGAGGTTGACCCCACGGCGGCACAATCGGGCCTTCAGGCTGCCCGGCTGGTAGTAGAGGCCGGCGTGGACCACGCCGGAGTTGTGGCCGGTCTGGTGGGAGGCCACGCTGTCCGCCTTGTCATACACGGTGACGTGGTCGTCGGGGAACCGTTGGGTCAGCTCCCGGGCGACCGCGGCACCGATGATTCCGGCGCCGATGACGGCGAATGAGGTCATGACTGGACCGTCGCTTTCTGTGGGTTGGATGGGGACGCAGCGCACCGGGGCACTGCTGCCCCATGGGGTCTATGGGATCTATGGGGTCTCTGCATTGGCATACTGGAGGGATGAGATCCGTCCATCGGCCTGCGAGCCTGACCGACCAGGCCGTGGAATCGATTCGGGCATCGATCGTCAACGGTGATCTGGTTCCGGGTGAGCTGTACACGGCGACCGAGCTGGGCAACCAGCTCAACGTCTCCCGCACCCCGATCCGAGAGGCTCTGCAGGAGCTCGCCCGCCGCGGACTCGTCGAGATCGAGCGGAACCGCGGGGTACGCATCCTCAGCACCTCGCTCCAGAGCCTGATCGAGGTATTCCAGATCAGGCTCATGCTGGAGGTTCCCCTGGCACGCCGCGCCACGCAGCTGAAGACGGCGGCCACGGCCGCCGCTGTAGCGCAGTCCTACGAGGCCTTTCGACGCGCGGCGGAGGACGGCGACCCGGAACTGGTGCTCCGGGCAGACCGGGACTTCCACCGCACCCTGCTGGCCGGGGCGGGCAACGACAAGGCCAACCAGTTGCTCAGCGAACAGCGCGACTTCGTGCTGCAGACCGGCGTGGGGACCGTACCCACCTCGCGCACCGCGCAGGAGTGCTTCGAGGATCACCGGGACATCATGGAGGCGTTCAGCGAGGGACGCGACGCTGAGGTCGGCTCGGCCCTGGCGCGGCACATCAGCCACACGGCGACCATGCTGATCACCCAGGAGACGCGAGACCGGCCCGATTTCGCGGATGCTCGGAGCGCCGAGGCCATCGATTGGCTGGTGCACTAGCAGCTCCCCTCGTGCCGGGGGCGAATGGCCGGAACGACCGACTCGCGCAACGAATGTGGTGTGGACAACAGTCAGCATAGTGGGTTGCATGCAACATGCAAGAACGTTGCGCCGCGTGGTCTGGGGTGGGTCGATAGGCTGGGAGCATGTACCTGCTGCGCACCCCCATCCGTGACTATGCGTGGGGCTCGGCCACCCTGCTGGCTGAGTTCCAGGACCGGGCTCCCACCGGCCGGCCGGAGGCGGAGATGTGGATGGGCGCGCACCCCAGCGCACCCGCGGGAGCCGTCCCGGCGAGCGATCCCGAGTCCTTGCCGGTGCCCCTCGACGAGCTGCTGGCCTCTGACCCGGAGGCGTTGCTGGGCGAGGCCGCGCGCTTCGGCCGCCTGCCCTACCTCGTGAAGCTGCTGGCCGCCGGCCGGCCGCTGTCCATCCAGGCCCACCCCACCCTGGACCAGGCGCAGGCCGGCTTCGCGGCCGAGGAGGCCGGGGGCGTGCCGGCCTCGGCGCCGCACCGCAACTACAAGGATGACAACCACAAGCCCGAGATGGTCGTGGCCCTGACCCCGTTCGCGGCCCTGTGCGGGTTCCGCTCCGCTGTGGATGCCGGCACCTCGTTCTCCAGGCTCGCCGCGGTGCTGGCCGAGAACCCGGAACTGCCGGAGGACAGCGGGCTGTCCCAGGGCAGCGGACCCGACGCCGGCCGGTCCGGTCCCGCGGACACCCCGGCCCGCGCGGTCGCCGGGTACGCCGAGCGGCTCCTGGGTTCCGGGGACGGCGGCGATCCCGCCGCCGAGGGCGCCGCGATCGAGTCCGTGTTCTGCGAGCTGCTGGACCCGGCCGGGAACTGGGCCTCAGGCACCTGGGTGGCGGCCGTCGTCGCCGCTCTGGCGAAGGCCCCGCGCGTGCTGGACGAGGACCTGAACCTGGCCACCGCCGTGGGGATCGCCGGGCACTACCCCCGGGATCCGGGCGTGCTCGTCTCGGTGCTGCTGCACCGGCTGGACCTCGCCCCGGGCCAGGCCATCCACCTGCCGGCCGGCAATGTGCACGCCTACCTGTACGGCCTGGGCGTGGAGGTCATGGCCGCCTCGGACAACGTGCTGCGCGGCGGGCTCACACCCAAGCACGTGGACATCCCGGAGCTGCGCGAGGTCGTGGCCTTCGAGTCGGTTCCCGTGCCCTACTGCACCCCGCTCTCGGACGGGGCGGGGCATCTGGTGTTCCGGCCGCCCTTCGAGGAGTTCCAGGTCGAACGGCTGGACCTGCCCGCCGCAGAGGGCCGCACCCTGACCGCCCGCGGTCCGGTGATCGCGGTGTGCACGGCCGGCCGGGTGCGCCTCTCCGCCGGCCCGGACACCGCCGAACTAGCCCCCGGCGAGTCGGTGTTCCTCGGGGCGGACGAGCCCGCCGCCACGGTGCATCAGGCGCATCCGGCAGATCAGACGCATCCGACGGATCAGGACGAGGCCGCCGCCGGGACCCTCTTCGCGGTCACCCTCCCCTGACCCCCTTAATCCACAACTGGCGGTCGAATCCGGCCCGTTTTCACGGGTTACCCACCAGTAGGTGGACCGGATTCGACCGCCAGTTGCGAGGGGGAGAACTCAGCGCACCGGCAGCGCGTCCGGGCCGATCCAGGGCTCCCACTTGCGGGCCTGGTGCTCGGCCTCGATCACGCGCACGGTGCCGGACTTGGAGCGCATCACCATGGACTGGGTGGTGACCCGGTCGTTGTAGTAGCGCACGCCGCGCAGCAGGTCGCCGTCCGTGATGCCGGTGGCGGCGAAGTAGGCGTTGTCGGTCTTGACCAGGTCGTCGGTGGTGAGGACCGCGTCCAGGTCGTGGCCGGCGTCGATGGCCCGCTGGCGCTCGGCGTCATCGACCGGGGCCAGCCGGCCCTGGATCACGCCACCGATGGCCTTGATGGCGCAGGCGGTGATGATGCCCTCGGGCGTGCCACCGATCCCGAGCAGCATGTCCACATCGGTGTCATGGCGGGCCGCGGCGATCCCGCCGGCCACGTCACCGTCCATGATGAACTTCACGCGGGCCCCGGCCGCGCGGATCTCCGCGACCAGCTTCTCGTGGCGCGGCCGGTCCAGCACGCAGACGTTGAGCTGGCTGACGGGCTTGCCCACGGCCTTGGCCACGAGGTGGATGTTCTGCTTGATCGGCAGGCGCAGGTCCACGAAGTCCGCGGCCTCCGGCCCCACCACGAGCTTGTCCATGTAGAACACGGCCGAGGGGTCGAACATGGAGCCGCGCTCGGCCACCGCGAACACGGACAGCGCGTTGGGGTAGCCCATGGCCGTCAGCCGGGTGCCGTCGATCGGGTCCACGGCCACGTCGACCTCCGGGCCTTCGCCGTCGCCGACGTGCTCGCCGTTGAACAGCATGGGCGCCTCGTCCTTCTCGCCCTCGCCGATGACCACCACGCCGTTCATGCGCACGGTGTCCATGAAGGCGCGCATGGCATCCACGGCAGCCCCGTCCGCGGTGTTCTTGTCCCCGTAGCCGACCCAGTGCCCGGCGGCGATCGCGGCCGCCTCGGTCACGCGGACGAGCTCCATGGCCAGGTTGCGGTCCGGCTTGGTGCCGGAGACGGCCAGGTTCGGGCTCAGGATGTTGCGGTCGGCGTGGGGCGACCCCGCCGGCTGGGTCGGAACGTCATGGTTCACGGGCTGGTCAGTGGTCACCGAAATACTCCGTCTGTGGGGGATCTTCTCCATCGTCCATCCTAGTGTCCCGGGCAGTGGCAGAATGGTCCGGTGACTTCCCCTCAGCCCAGCGCGGATCCGGCCGGCTCCCCGGCTCCGAAACCCCGCCTGACGCAGAGCCAGGCCAAGCGGGCCGGCCAGTCATCCCGGGCCATGGTGCTCTCCGTGCTGGCCACCCTCGCGATCGCCCTGGTGGTGGTGCTGCTGAACCCGGTCAACGCCGAGCGGGACTACGAGTCCACCGTGGACGTGGCCGCCACCGCCGAGCAGGCCACCGCCACCGCCGGGTTCACCGCCGTGGCACCGGCGGTCCCCGAGGGCTGGAGCGCCAACTACGCCCGCTGGAACGCGGCCGGCACGGACCAGGTGGAGTTCTGGGAGGCCGGCTACCTGACGGCCGAGGAGGACTTCGCCGGATTCAAGCAGACCGCCCAGTCCAACCCGACGTGGCTGTCCCAGCAGATGGACAACGCGCCGGCCACCGGCACCCGGTCCGTGGACGGGACCCGGTGGGACCTGTACGAGCCGGCCGACGGCGACCGTCACCTGGTCGCGGAGGTCGGCGGGACCACCGTGCTGGTCAGCGGTTCGGGCGACCTGGAAGATCTGGACATCCTGGCCTCGGCCATTCAGCAAGACCTCAAGGAAGGCTGACCCCATGACCGACCGCACCGACCTGACCGCCGCCACCTCCCCGACGGGCACGAAGCTGACCCCGTCTGCCGCGTGGGAGCTGCTGCGGGACGGCAACGCCCGCTTCGTGGGCGGCACCTCCAGCCACCCGAACCAGGACGCGGCGCGCCGCACCTCCCTGGCCAACGAGCAGCACCCGATCGCCGTGATCTTCGGCTGCTCGGACTCCCGGCTCGCCGCCGAGATCATCTTCGACGTGGGCCTGGGCGACGTGTTCGTGGTCCGCACCGCCGGGCAGGTGATCGACGACGCCGTCCTCGGCTCCCTCGAGTACTCCGTGGACGTCCTGGACATCCCGCTGATCGTGGTCCTGGGCCATGACAGCTGCGGAGCCGTCACCGCGGCCGTTGACTCCTACGTCTCCGGGGAGATGCCCCCCGGCTTCATCCGGTCCCTCGTGGAGCGGATCATCCCCTCCGTGATCTCCGCCCGTCGCGCCGGGGTCAAGGACGTCAACGGCACGGTGGCGGAGAACGTGCGCCAGATCAGCGCCCGGCTCATGGAGTCCTCGATGTCCGTGGCGAAGGCCGTCGACGAGGGCCGCACCGCCATCATCGGCGTGACCTACTCCCTGGACAACGGCACCGCCAACCCCGTCCGGATCATCGGCGACCTGGACCCGGACGAGATCGGCTGAAGCGGTCGGCTGAGACAGCCGGCTGGACAGCCGGGTAGGGCACGATGCCGGCCGGCCGGTCCCGCGGCCGGCTCACCCCCGAATGAGGTGCCGGGACCGGGCCACCGTCACGGCCTCGGTGCGGTTGGACACCCCGAGCTTGCCGAAGATGTGGTTCAGGTGGGTCTTGACGGTGGCCTGGGAGATGAACAGGCCCGCCGCGATCTGCTGGTTCGTCCGTCCCAGGGCGAGCTGCTCGAGGATGTCGATCTCCCGCGGGCTGAGCGTGGGTTCGGCACCGTCCCCGCCGCCCAGCACCCGCCGGGCGAGGTGCGCCGGCAGGATCAGGCTCCCGGCGGCGGCCTGGGCGACGGCGTCACGCAGCTCCTGGGCGGAGGCGTCCTTCAGCAGGTAGCCCAGTGCCCCGGCGGAGACCGCCGCCTGGACGTCCGAGACCGCCCCATAGGTGGAGACGATGAGTACGGGCAGCCGCGGGTGGGTCCGGCCCAGGCGCTCGGTGGCCTCGATGCCGCTGGGGCCCTGACCCAGTTCGATGTCCATGACCACCACGTCCGGGCCCTCGCCCTGGGCCGCCAGCCGGTCGACGGCCGCGAGCGCCTCGGCGGCCGTGGAGGCCTCGGCCGCCACCCGCAGCCGGCCAGCGGACTCCAGGACGGCCCGCAGTCCGGCTCGGACCACCGGGTGGTCGTCCACCAGCAGGATTCTCAGCGGCGCCTCGCTCATGCCCTCTCCCCTCGGGTGCCCCATCGCGGCAGGCTGAGGGCGACCACGGTGCCGGTGGAGCCGCCATGGTCCTGCTGTTCCGAGGGTTGGAAGGCGTCCTCCACCGTGAGCGTCCCGCCGGCACTGGCGGCCCGGTCGCGCATGGTGGCGATGCCGAATCCCTCGGGGTTGCCGCCGCGGCCGGCACCGTCGTCGAACACGTCCAGGGTCACCTCGTCCCCGTGGACCGCGAAGCTGACCACGCAGCGGCGGGCCCCCGCGTGCTGCAGCACGTTGGCGAGCGCGGACTGGGCCACCCGCAGCACGATCGTCGCCGCCTCCGCCCCCAGGCCCCGGTCATCGCCAGGACCGCTGAAGTCCACCGTGAGCGGCGCGCCCGCCGAGCGTGCGGTGTCCTGGGTGCTGCGGCAGGCGGCGGCCAGCTCGTCGGTCAGCCCCGCCCCGGGTCCCCGCTGCTCCACGAGGGCCCGCGCCTGGGCCAGGTTGTCCACGGCGGAACGCTCGATCTGCCGCAGCTGGCCGGCCAGCGTTTCGCCGGGTTGCTGCTCCTGTGCCGCGCGGGAGAGCAACACCACGGAGGCCAGTCCCTGGGCCAGGGTGTCGTGCAGGTCCTGGGCCCAGCGCTCGCGTTCCCGCATGGCCCCGGCGTGGCGCTCGGAGCGCGCCAGATCGTCCCGGGTGGCCTGCAGCTCGGCCGCGATGCGCCGCTGGGTGCGGGCCTCGGCGTAGAACAGCGTGTAGGCGGCCGACATGGCCACGGCCACCCCCGCCCCGATCGCCGGCCCCACCACGGCGCCGAGGCCCAGGGTGCCCTCGTGCCACCAGAACCCGAGGAGCACCACCCCGGTCAGCAGCACCACCAGTGTGAGCGCCGCCGGGACCGACCGGGAGCCCACCACGTGCAGGTGCAGGAAGAACAGCGGGAAGACCAGCCAGGCGAAGTCCACGTGCACGGCCATCAGGCCCAGCCAGGCCAGGGTGACGGCGGCCAGCCACAGGAACTGGCCCCGCACCTCGATCCGCCCCGCGGCGGGACCTTCACCGCGACCCTCATCGCGGTCCTCGCTGCGGCCCTCGCTGCGTCGTTTCTCGACGACCGTCCCGGCCAGGTAGATGGCGGCGAACACCGCGGCCAGCGTGCCGATCCGCCACACCTCGCCGTGGTCCCCCGCGCGGACGGCCGGGGCCAGGGACCGCACCAGGCCGATGACCAGCAGACCCGCCACGGTGACGTGCAGCAGGATCCGCATGGCGGCGAGCAGGGCCGGGATGCGGGTGTCCGCTGCCGGGTTCGGCAGCGGACGCCCGGCCCGCTCGGCGGGCGACGCGGCGGGCGGACCGGCCGGCGACCCGGGCGGAGCGGAGATGCGTGCGGAACCCATGGGTGCAGGGTAGCCCGGCCCGCTCCGTCAAGGAGCGGCGGGGATCAATCGAAGGGTCGACCCGGGTCTGGCCGGGTGGTCGATGTGCGTGACGGCCCCGGGCGGAAGGCTGGAGATCAGCCGGACTTCAGAGCCGTCCGGCACACCGTTTCACCCCACCGACTCACCCAAGGAGTCCTCCCGTGTCCTCTCCCACGTTCCTGTCCCTGCGGGACGTCCGCTTCTCCGCCGGGCGCTTCACCCTGATGGGTGCGGTGGTCGGGCTGATCGCCCTGCTGCTGGTCTTCCTGACCGCCCTGACCAACGGCCTGGCGCACCAGAACATCTCCGCCGTCACGGCCTGGGACGAGGCCGCCGGCGGGGCCGGGGGCAGCGAGGTCACCGTGGTCTTCGGCGCAGCGCACGCGGAGGGCACGGACGAGGTGGAGACCGACTTCACGGCCTCCTCCGTCACCACCGCCCAACTGGACGGCTGGCGCCAGGACCCCCAGGTCGAGTGGGCCGAGCCCGTGGGCTTGGGCCAGGCCCGCGCGGACTCCGGCACCGCCGTATCCGCGGTGACCCTGATGGGCCTTCAGGACGGCAGCCGCCTGGCCCCCGGCGGCCCGGACGGAACCGGCACCCTGGCCGGCGGCGCCCTGATCAGCCGGACCGCGGCCGAGCAGCTCGGCGTGGGTGCCGGCGACGAGGTGTCCGTCAACGGCCGCACCGTCCCGATCGGCGGGACCATCGAGGACCGCTGGTACTCCCACACCCCCGTGCTCTACCTTCCCCTGGACACCTGGGCCGCCGTGACGCACGCCCCCGAGGACACCTCCACGGTGCTGGTCACCGGCACCGAGCACGACGCCGGCCACGCACCGTCCGCGGCCGGCCAGACCACCACGGTGGCCACGGATGTGGACGGGGCCCTGGCCGCGCTGCCCGCCTACTCCTCGGAGAACGGCTCGCTGGTGATGATGCAGGCCTTCCTCTACGGCATCTCCGCCCTGGTGATCGCCGCCTTCATGGCCGTGTTCACGCTCCAGCGCACCCGGGACATCGCCGTGCTCAAGGCCCTCGGTGCCACCACGGGGTGGGTGGTGGCCGACGCCCTCACCCAGGCCGGGATCGTGCTGCTGACCGGGGCCGCCGTGGGCGGCGCCCTGGGCCTGGGCGGGATCTCGCTGGCGGCCGGCGTCGTGCCCGTGCAGGTGGACGCGGCCGCCGTGGCCATCCCGGTGGCCGTCACCGTGGGCCTCGGGCTGGTGGCCTCGGTGGCCGCCGTCTGGCGCACCTGCCGTGTGGACCCGCTCGTGGCCCTCGGCGGCAGCTGAGCACCTGCCGTCCCACCTCCCCTCACTCCCGTCTCCGTTCGCCCGCTCATCTCGAAGGAACCCGCCATGCTGAACCTGTCCGACGTCACCCTGACCTACCCCGACGGCGAGAACGGCACGCTCAACGCCCTGGACGCCGTGGACCTGACCGTCCCGGCGGGCCAGATGCTCGCCCTGGTGGGTCCCTCCGGCTCCGGCAAGTCCTCCCTGCTGGCCGTGGCCGGTGCCCTGGTGACCCCCACCTCCGGGACCGTGACCATCGACGGCACCGAGATCACCGGGGCCAGCCAGGCCGAGCGGGCCCGGCTGCGACTGAACCACATCGGCCTGGTGTTCCAGCAGCCCCAGCTGATGCCGTCACTCACCGCGCTCGAGCAGCTGCAGCTCGTCGGGGTGCTGCGCGGCGCCCGGCCCCGCGCGGTCCGGGACGCGGCACGGCAGGCCCTGGCCGCCGTCGGGCTGGACTCCGCGGCGCAGCGGCGGCCCCACCAGCTCTCGGGTGGCCAGCGGCAGCGGGTGAACATCGCCCGCGCGCTGATGGGTGAGCCGTCCGTGCTGCTGGTGGACGAGCCGACCTCCGCCCTGGACCAGCACCGCTCGGCGGAGGTCATGGAACTGATCGCCACCCTCACCCGGGAGCGGGGCACCGCCACCGTGGTGGTCACCCACGACCTGGAGTTCGTGGACGTGGCGGACCGCTCGGTCACCCTGCGTGACGGGCGGCTCGCGGAGCACGCCACCGTCTAAAGTGGAATCATGACCGATTCTTCGCAGCAGCCCACCGGGCAGCAGTCCTCTGAACAGCAGTTCCGCATCGAGCACGACACGATGGGTGAGGTGAAGGTGCCGATCGACGCCCTCTACCGTGCCCAGACCCAGCGTGCCGTTCAGAACTTCCCGATCTCCGGCAAGACCCTGGAACCGGGTCACATCCACGCCCTGGCGCAGGTCAAGAAGGCCGCCGCGATGGCGAACGCCGAGCTCGGGGTCATCGACGCCGAACGCCGGGACGCGATCGTGGCCGCTGCGGACGAGGTCATCTCCGGCCAGCACGACGCGCAGTACCCGATCGACGTGTTCCAGACGGGCTCCGGCACCTCCTCGAACATGAACACCAACGAGGTCCTCGCCAACCTGGCCACCCAGGCCTTGAAAGCCGCCGGCTCCGAGACCGAGGTCCACCCGAACGACCACGTCAACGCCTCCCAGTCCTCCAACGACGTCTTCCCCACGTCGGTGCACATCGCCGTCACCGCGGGGCTGATCAACGAGCTGAAGCCGGCCCTGGAGCACCTCGCGGCCTCCCTGGAGCGCAAGGCCGAGGAGTTCTCCACCGTGGTCAAGTCCGGCCGCACCCACCTGATGGACGCCACCCCGGTGACCCTGGGCCAGGAGTTCGGCGGCTACGCCGCGCAGGTCCGCTACGGGATCGAGCGCATCGAGGCCTCCCTGCCCCGCGTGGCCGAGGTCCCGCTGGGCGGCACCGCCGTGGGCACCGGCATCAACACCCCGAAGGGCTTCTCCGCCCGCGTGATCGAGCTGCTCGCCGAGGAGACCGGCCTGCCGCTGACGGAGGCCCGCAACCACTTCGAGGCCCAGGCCAACCGCGACGGGCTGGTGGAGGCCTCCGGCCAGCTGCGCACCATCGCCTACTCCTTCATGAAGATCAACAACGACCTGCGCTGGATGGGCTCCGGCCCGAACACCGGCCTGGGCGAGATCTTCATCCCCGACCTGCAGCCGGGCTCCTCGATCATGCCGGGCAAGGTCAACCCCGTGATCTCCGAGGCCGTCATCCAGGTGGCCGCCCAGGTGATCGGCAATGACACCACCGTGTCCCTGTCCTCCACCAACGGCGCCTTCGAGCTGAACGTCGGCATCCCCGTGATGGCCGCCAACCTGCTGGAGTCCATCCGCCTGCTGGCCAACTCGTCCCGCGTGATGGCGGACAAGATGATCGACGGCATCCAGGCCAACGTGGAGCGCTGCACCTTCCTGGCCGGTGCCTCCCCCTCGATCGTCACCCCGCTGAACAAGGTCATCGGCTACGAGGCCGCCGCCACGATCGCCAAGCACTCCGTGGCCCAGAAGATGACGGTCCGCGAGGCCGTGGTGGACCTCGGCTACGTGGAGCGCGGCGAGGTCACCGAGGAGCAGCTGGACGCCGCCCTGGACACCATGTCCATGACGCACCCCGCCTGAGGCACTCCTCCCTCCCCCACGCTTTGCGGGCAGAGATCACTAGTGATTCCTGCCCGCAAAGTGCTTGAGGGGGCCGAGCACGGCGGTCAGGGGACGAAGCGGGCGCCTGCGGCCTCCTCCAGTCCCCAGGCCAGGGCGCGGGCGTGCAACTGCGGCAGGTCGGGCAGCGCGTCGAGGCCGAACCAGCCCACGTCCGTGTTCTCGTCGTCGTTGACGCGTGCCTCGCCGCAGACATAGTCCATCACCATCACCACGTCCAGATACCGCGCCCGGTCCCCGTTCGGGTAGGTCACCTCGTGCGTGGTCCCGACGCCGGCCAGCCGCCGGGGCACGCACGTCACGTTGGTCTCCTCCAGGGTCTCCCGCACGGCGGCCGACGCCGGCTCCTCCCCCGGTTCGATGATCCCGGCGGGCAGCGTCCAGCGTCCGTTGTCCACGCGGCGTACGAGCAGCACCTGCTGGGAGCGCTCCGAGCCGGAGCCGCGCAGGACGACCGCCTTGCACCCGGGCAGCCACAACGGGGCCGTGCCGATGGTCTCACGCAGGGACAGGACGAACTCGGGAGTGGGCATGACCCCACGCTAATCGCTCAGAGGAGCAGCGCCAGCGCGGTCCCGGCGAGCAGGGCCGGCCCGAAGGGCAGGTGCGTGGCCCCGGTGGCACGGCGGGTGACGACCAGTGTCAGCGCCACCACTCCCCCGACCACGAACCCGAGGACGATCGCCGCCAGCAGCTGGTCCCAGCCCACCCATCCCGCGTAGAGCCCCAGCCCGCCGGCCAGCTTGACGTCCCCCATCCCCATGCCGGCACGGCTGATCAGGTGCAACACCAGCAGGAGCACCAGGTAGACCGCGCCGCCGCCGAGCATGGACCAGAAACGGGACCAGCCGTCGTCGTCCGCCAGGCACCCCAGCCCGAGCGTGACCGCACCCGCGGCCGCCAAGGTGCCGGTCCACCGGTTGGGCAGCCGGTGCTCCCGCAGGTCCGTCACGGTCAGCCTGACCGCGCACACCGCGAAGGCCAACAGCCCGGCCACCGCGGCGGTCAGCAGCAGCCAGTTCCCGGCACGGGCTGCTTCGGCCAGGATCGTCGGCATCCCCTCAGCCTAGATCGGCGTGGCGGAAAGCGGGACGCCGCTGGTTACGCTGTGGATATGTCTGATGCCGTGACCGGCCGCGACGCGCTGCGGCCCGCCGAGTTCGAGGTTCCGGGCGAGGGGTCGCTGGTGGACTGGTGGCCCCTGTTCGGCCTCCGGCTCGAGTCCGGCGGGTTGGAGCTGCGCACCGTGCGTGACGGGGACCTGCCGGCACACCTGGCCGCCCTGAACGAGGGCATCCACGGGGCCGTGGGGACGAATCCGTTCGGTCCGAACCGCTGGTCGTCCGCCCCGGCGGAGGACATCGCCCGCAACGCGATGCATGACATCTGGCGCAATCGGGCCGAGACGGACCGGGATCGGTGGACCATCCAGCTGGGCATCTGGGACCACGCCGCCGCGGACCACGAGTGGCGATCCGCCGGCCGGCGGGCCCGCGCGATGGCCCTGGTGCTGGCCTTCGACCATCTGGGCGCGGCCCATGCCACCACCGAGTGCGCGGCGTGGAACCACGGCTCCCGGCGGGTCACGGAGTCGCTGGGCTACGAGCCCCAGGGCTCCTCCGTCCAGGACTGGGGCGGCGAGGCCGTCGAGGTGCTGGGCTACCGTCTCGGCCCCGAGCAGTTCGTCCGCCCGGCGGAGGACGTCACGGTGACCGGAGCGGCGGCTGTCCGCCGCCAGCTCGGCATCGACGGGCGGTAGGATCCGATCCCTAGACTGGGACCATGTCCGATCCCGTCAGACGCCCGTCCTCCCGCCGTCAGGTGGTCGACCGGCTGCGCTCCTACCCCGACTGGGTCCAGCAGGCCCTGCCCGTGCTCGGCCTCGCGCTGCTCCTGTGGGTCCTGGAGTTCATCGACCTGTTCGCGGGCGGCCGGCTCAACCAGTTCGGGATCCAGCCCCTGGACGCCTCGGGACTGCCCGGCATCCTCTTCGCGCCGTTGCTGCACTCGGGGTTCGGCCACCTGATCTCCAACACGGTGCCCCTGCTGGTGATGGGGGCACTCATCGCCTGGCTGACCCGCAAGTGGTGGCTGATCACCGCCGGGATCTGGCTGCTGGGCGGGATCGGCACGTGGCTGATCGGTGGGATCGGGACCAACCACATCGGGGCCTCGGTGATCGTCTACGGCTACGCCGCGTTCCTGGTGGCCTACGGGGTCCTCGCCCGTCGGTTCGCCGCCATCCTGGCCGCCGTGGCGGTGGTGCTGCTCTACGGCGGGATCGTGTGGGGCTTCCTGCCGGTGAATCCCCGCATCTCCTGGCAGGGTCACCTCGCCGGCGCCGCGGCCGGCGTGATCGTGGCCTTCGCCGACACACGGCAGGCCCGGCGGGACTGGCGCGAGCGCCGCGAGAGGCTCGCGAACGGTGGAATATAGCCGTGTCACCCGGACCTCCGCTGGCTAAAGGTCCCGCCAAGAAGGTACAAAAGTCGAATGGTGTGACTTTCCACTAAATGGTAGGCAACACGGCCGTCCCGGAGTATGCTGGGATCGCTTCCATCCGTGCGACACCGACTCAACACGATGAACCGTCAGTGGAAGCAACCAGGCTCCATGGCCTCCATCCCGTTTCTAGGGGCCATGGCTGCGGTGGATCATCCCCGGTCCCCCTCATCCCCCCTCCGCGGGGGCCCGGACGGGTTCACCCCCCAGGGGCCGTTGCACTCCGGTGCAGCGGCCCCTGGTTTCTTCTCGGCAGGTTTCTTCCCGGCGGGGCCGCTCAGATACTGGCGTCCTCCAGCAGCTCCGTGACGAGCGCGGCGATCGGCGAGCGCTCCGAGCGGTTGAGCGTGACGTGTCCGAACAGCGGGTGGCCCTTCAGCGTCTCCACCACCGCCGCGATGCCGTCATGCCGGCCCACCCTCAGGTTGTCGCGCTGCGCCACATCGTGGGTCAACACGATCTTGGAGTTCTGGCCCATGCGGCTCATCACCGTCAGCAGCACGTTCTTCTCCAGGGACTGGGCCTCGTCCACGATCACCCACGAATCGTGCAGGGAGCGGCCGCGGATGTGGGTCAGCGGCAGCACCTCGAGCATGCCGCGGTCCACCACCTCGTCCAGCACCTCGGTGGACACCAGCGCCCCGAGGGTGTCGTACACGGCCTGCCCCCAGGGGTTCATCTTCTCGTTCTCGGAGCCCGGCAGGTAGCCCAGCTCCTGGCCGCCGACGGCGTAGAGGGGGCGGAACACCACGACCTTGCGGTGTTCCCGGCGCTCCATCACGGCCTCGAGTCCGGCGCACAGGGCCAGGGCGGACTTGCCGGTGCCGGCGCGTCCGCCGAGGGAGACGATGCCCACCGAGGGGTCCAGCAGCAGGTCGATGGCCAGCCGCTGCTCGGCCGAGCGCCCGTGCAGACCGAAGACGTCCCGGTCGCCGCGCACCACCTGGGTCTTGCCGTGCCGGTCCACGCGACCCAGCGCCGAGCCGCGGGGCGAGGTGATGACCAGGCCGGTGTTGACGGGCAGGCCCTCGGTCTCGGCCAGGGCCACCGACTCGTGGGCGTACAGGGCGTTGATCTCCTCCTCACCGGCCATGACCTCTGCGGTGCCGGACCAACCGGAGTCCTTGACCAGCTCATTGCGGTACTCGTCCGCCTGCAGTCCCATGGCCGAGGCCTTCACGCGCATCGGCAGGTCCTTGGAGACCACCGTGACGTCCCGGCCCTCGTCCGCGCAGTTCTTGGCCACGGCGAGGATCCGGGAGTCGTTGTCCGTGGAGCGGATGCCGTAGGGCAGCACGTCCACGGAGATGTGGTTGAGCTCCACGCGCAGGGTCCCGCCCTCGGTGCCCAGCGGGATGGTCTTGTCCAGGGAGCCGTGCTCCAGGCGCAGCTCGTCCAGCAGCCGCAGCGCCTTGCGGGCGTAGAAGCCCAGGTCCGGATCGTCCCGTTTCTTCTCCAGCTCGGAGATGACCACGATCGGCAGGATGACCTCGTGCTCGGCGAAGCGCAGGAGGGCCCGCGGATCGGACAGCAGCACGGAGGTGTCCAACAGGTAGGACTTCTCGCCGACGCTGGTCCGTTCGTCAGGCTGGACGGCCGTGGGGGTGTCGGTGGCCGGGATGGTCGTCAGGTGCTCCACAGGGACTCCAGACCGGGGCGCACGCCCCGATGATCGAGGGTGGGTGGGACGGACCGGCCGGGGCCGGGACGGCCCACCGTTGCGACGCTGTCTGGGGTGACGGCATACGGCTTGGCCTTTCCGATCAATCCGCGGGTGCGGATCCGGGACCCGATGGCCCCGGCCGTCCCCGCCGGTGACTGATACCCCCACCGTAGGCCTGCACGGTCGTCTTCCGCAGGAGGTGACCGCCGTTTCCTGTGAACGTCTCGTCAACGGTTCAGGAACCGAAGCGCCGCTGCCGGGAGGAGAAGTCCCGCAGCGCCCGGACGAAGTCGACGCGGCGGAAGTCCGGCCACAGGGCCTCGCAGAAGTAGAACTCGGAGTAGGCGGACTGCCACATCAGGAACCCGGAGAGCCGCTGTTCCCCGGAGGTGCGGATGACCAGGTCCGGGTCGGGCTGGCCGCGGGTGTAGAGGCGGTCCGAGATCTGCTCGTCCGTCAGCTCGCGGGCCACCTCGGCGGCGCCGCGCCCCTCGCCGTCGGCCTCGATGAGCAGCTCCTTGACGGCGTCCACGATCTCCCGGCGCCCGCCGTACCCCACGGCCACGTTCACGTGCAGGCCGTCGGCGTCAGCGGTGCGGGCCTCGAGGTCCGCCAGGGTCCCGGCGAGCCCGGCCGGCAGCAGCTCGGAGGCCCCCACGGCCTGCACGCGCACCCGGTGGCCGTTGGGCAGCCCGTCCCCCAGGCGCCTCAGCGTGGTCCCAATGATCCCGACCAGCTGGGCGAGCTCCTCCGGCGGCCGGCTCATGTTGTCCGTGGAGAGCATGTAGAGGGTAACGACCTTGATGCCGAACTCGTCGCACCAGCCCAGGAACTCGTGGATCTTCTCCGCCCCGGCCTGGTGGCCATCCGCGGTGGTGGCCCCGGAGGCCTTGGCCCACCGGCGGTTGCCATCCAGCACCACACCGATGTGCCGGGGCAGCCGGTCACGCTCGAGTCCGGCCGCCAGCCGGCGCTCATAGAAGCTGTAGAGGACGTTCGGTAGGTGCATGTGCGTCCCCTGTCCGGATCCCGGCGCGGCCGTGCGGCGCGGCCCCGGGCTCGTTGATGTCATCGTCGTCCCTACGGTAGCGAACTGGCCCCGCGCCGACTCATTACCCACGGGTAACACCAAGGAACCAGCCGTATCCTGTTCCCATGGCACCCTTCCCCTCCACCGGTCCCACGGCCTCGGGCAGCTCCACCGTCCCCACCCGCCGCTGGCGCATGGACCGCGTGGTGGACCCGGAGCACCCCGACTTCAAGCCACGGCTACGCGGGTGGAGCCATGCCGCCATGACGCCGCTCGCCCTGGCCGCAGGCATCGTGCTGATCGTCCTGGCCCCCACTCCCGCGCTGACCTGGGCCAGCGCCGTCTATGCCCTGACCGGCCTGCTGCTCTTCGCCGTCTCGGCCACCTACCACCTCGTGCAGTGGTCTCCGCGGGTGGCGATCGTGCTCAAGCGCCTGGACCACACCAACATCATGCTGGTCATCGCCGGCACCTACACCCCACTGGCCCTGGCCATGCTCACCCCGGAGAAGGCGACCGTCCTGCTGGCCGGCGTCTGGATCGGGGCCGTGGCCGGCGTCGCCTTCCGGGTGTTCTGGACCTCGGCCCCGCGCTGGCTCTACACCCCCGTGTACGTGGTCCTGGGACTGGCCGCGCTGATCTACCTGGGTGACTTCTTCGCCGTCAACGCCACCGCCGCCGTGCTGGTCTGCGCCGGCGGCGCCAGCTACATCATCGGCGCGGTGTTCTACGCCCTGAAGCGGCCCAATCCCCACCGCGAGTGGTTCGGCTTCCACGAGCTGTTCCACGTCTTCACCATCGGCGGCTTCGTGTGCCACTACATCGCGATCATGATCGCGGTGCTCCAGGCCTAGCCCTCACCACCCCGAGGCCCGTCCCCCGTGCGGACACAGGCGCTGACGGTGCCCGTGGTTGGATAGGGCCATGCCCGCAGCCGACGCCGATACGCCCACCACGCCCGCCGTCCGGACGGCGCTCGCCCAGCACCCCGCCGGGCGGATCGCCGCCGTGCGGGTGGGGGCGGTGCGCACGGTGCGTTGGCGTGACGCCGACGTGCCAACGGGTGCCTTCAAGGAGCCGGTCGAGGGCCCGGTGAAGCTGGGGGTCACCGGCCTGGCCGGGGACGGGCAGGGCGATACGGTGCACCACGGCGGGCCGGAGAAGGCCGTGATGTGCTACGCCCGGAGCCACTACGCGGCCTGGCGGGCGGACGGGCTCGACCTGCCGGAGGGCGCGCTGTTCGAGAACCTCACGGTGGACGGGCTGACCGAGGCCGAAGTCTGCCTGGCGGACGTGTGGCAGGTGGGGGACGCCGTGCTGCAGGTGAGCCAGTCCCGGCGCCCCTGCTGGAAGCTGTCCTCCCGCTGGGGCGTCCCGGACCTGGCGCGCCGCGTGCAGGCCACGGGACGCACGGGCTGGTACCTGCGGGTGCTGACCCCGGCACCACTGGCCGCCGGACAGCGGATGCGCCTCGTGGACCGGGCGCCGGGTGCCGTGGACCTTGCCGCGCTCTCCCGCGTCATGACCGTGGACAAGGATGATCTGCGCGCCGCCGAGCGGGTCCTCGCCTCCCCCGGGGTCCCCGACTCCTGGCGCAGCGCCCTGCAGCGTCGCCTCGAGCTGCGGCGGGCCGGCCGGATCGATGCCGGCCCGGACGAGGAGGCCCCGGACGAGGACGCGGACCGTCTGGGGCCGTGACCAGGCTCACCCCAGGAATACTTCCTGCCCGAGACGGTGTTTCCCGGATGAACTCTTACCCGTGAAGCATCGATTCGGCGAAGGACCCCATGACCAGCACGGCAACCGGCACGGCAGACAGCATCCGCAGCATCGGCATCCTCGGCGCAGGCCGGGTCGGGGCGGCACTGGCCCGCCGGTCCGTGGCGGCCGGGTATGACGTGCGGATCGCCACCGCCAAGCCCGCCTCGGAGATCTCCCTGCTGGCCGAGATCGTCACGCCCGGCGCCACCGCCGTCGACGCCGCAGAGCTGGCCGGCACCGACCTGACCATCGTGGCGATCCCCCTGCGGAAGTACCGCGACCTGGACCCGGCCCACTTCGCCGGCCGGGCCGTCGTCGACGTCATGAACTACTGGGCCCCCACCGACGGCGAGCAGGCGGACTTCGAGGCCGACCACCGCACCAGCAGCGAGATCGTCCAGGACCACCTCGCCGGGTCCCTGCTGGTCAAGGCCTTCAACCACATCGGCTATCACGACCTCGAGGCCGACCACCGCCCCGCCGGCGCCGCGGACCGCCGCGCGCTCGCCGTGGCCGGGGACCACGAGGAGGTCCGCGGTGCCGTGGCCGGGGTGATCGACCGCCTCGGCTTCGACGCCGTCGACGCCGGCCCGCTCGCCGCCGGGCGTGCCCTGCAGCCGGGCACGGAGATCTTCAACGGCAGCCACTCGGCCGCCCGGCTCCACGGACTTCTGGTCGAGGCCTGCGCCGGGGCGCGGGTCTGACGCGGGATCAGTCGCGGCCGGAGTCCGGGCCCTTAGGCTCCGGGGCCGGGCTGTCCAGGTAGCCCGGGTACCGCTGCTGGAGGCGGGCCTTCTGCAGGTCCAGGTCCGAGGCGGACCGCACCTGCGGGTCCCGTTCCCGCTGGCCCCGGAGCTCGTCCTCGGGCAGGTGGCCCTGGTAGCGCTCCACCAGCATGTCCTCGGCGTCCGCCGAGCGGTACTGCACGCGGCGCACGGAGCGGACCATCAGGCGGATCACCACGATCGCCATGGCCACCATCAGCGCCGTGAAGAGGAAGCCCTCGATCCCGGGGGTGACGTCGGCCTGCTCCAGCCCGGGCCGCAGCGTCGGATCCCCCACGCCCGGCACCGGCTGCTCCGACGCACCGGCACTGGGGCTCGGGGCGGCGGAGGGGGACACGGCAAGCGGGAGGAAGGCGATCACGGTAGCCCAGTCTACCGGGGCGCCCCGGTGGACCGGTCGATCAACGCAGCCCGGTGAACAGGTCCGTCTCCGGCAGCGTGGTCTCCACCCGCGAATCGATCAGGACGTAGTCCTCCCACGGCCAGGTCTGCCGCTGCCGGGCGTTCGGGGTCGAGAAGAAGTGCCCCGTGGGGTCGATCTGGGTGCGGTGGGCCCGCAGCGCGTTGTCCCGCTGCTCGAAGTAGTCAGCCACATGGATCTGCGTGGTGACCTGGTGGTTCGTGAGCCTGAAGCGGACCGGGGCGGTCGCGCCCTCTGACTGCTCCCCGGCCTCGCCCCGCTCGGCGCGCTCCTGCTCCTCCTGGAGCTTCCGGAACCACTCCAGCCGCTCCACGTAGGGCGACTCCTCGCCGGCGGAGAGGTAGGCCTCGTGCAGCGCCTGGTACTTGGCCGGGTTGAAGGCCCGGTCATAGTAGAGCTTGGAGACCGTCCAGGCCTCGCCCGTGCCGGGGTACCGCTCCGGGTCGCCGGCGGCTCGGTAGGCCTCCACCGTGATCTCATGGGACTTGATGTGGTCGGGGTGCGGGTAGCCGCCGATCTCGTCGTAGCTGATCAGCACGTGCGGGCGGAACTCGCGGATCACCCGGACCAACGGCGCCGCGGTCTGCTCCAGGGGCAGCGTCCCGAAGCTGCCGAACGGCAGCGGCGGCAACGGATCACCCTCCGGGAGTCCCGAGTCCATGAAGCCCAGCCACCGGTGCTCGATCCCGAGCGCGGCCCCGGCCTCCTGCATCTCCGTGCGCCGGACGCCGGTGATGTCCCGGTCCAGCCGCACGGTGTCCCCGTAACCGGGGTTGAGCAGGTCACCTCGTTCGCCGCCGGTGCACGTGACCACCATGACCTCGGCGCCGGCGGCCTCGTAGGCGGCCATCATGGCGGCGCCCTTGGAGGACTCGTCATCCGGGTGCGCGTGGACGGCCATGAGCCGCAGCCCGCCGGAGGCCGGGACACCGTGGGCCTCGGGGGCCGTGTGGTGCTCCTCGGGATCCAGGGAACCGTACGTGGTCTGCCCCACGGAGACTCCGAACTCCGGCGCGGCCGGATCGGTCGACCCGGTCGGCTGGCCGAGATCATCAGGGGAGGAAGGGCTGTTCACGTGGCCTCGATTGCTGTGCGGTCCGGTGGGCGCCGGCGGGATACCATGGGATGACATGACTTCCACATCCCAGTCGTCGGCTGACCCTGTGCCGAGTGACAGCCTAGCGAACCGGTACGGGCGCCCCCAAAGCGCGGGCCCGTACTTCCTGAGGGGTCGCGGCAGATGGGTCGCCGTCATCGCCCTCGTGCTGGCGGTCGCCGTCACGTTCTGGTTCGCGGCCTCCTCGCACAGCCGGACCCTGGACTGGAAGGACGTGGGGTTCACCATCGACTCCCCCACCCAGGCCTCCGTGACGTTCCAGCTGACCAAGGAGCCCCAGGACACGGTGCAGTGCGCCGTCCAGGTGCTTTCCCCGGAGTTCGCGGTGGTGGGCTGGCGCACCGTCACCATCGGGCCGGAGGCGCCCTCAGAGGACTCCCTCCCCTCCGACCGGACGGTCATGTATGACGTCGACCTCCGCACCGACGCCCTCGGCACCAACGGCGGCGTGAACGACTGCTGGTTCCCGGAGGACGGCTAATACCGGCCCACCGGCCCGAGGAGACGCGGCAGACCGAGCCGGCCGGGCCGGCGTCGTGACGGGGTGTTACCTGCGTCACCGCGGGAATGACGTATCTGAAGCATTTCCGTTAGAATGGAGGCTCAGTACGTTGTCACCCCGCCTGCCGGGGGTCGCCCACACCGAGCCGGGCGGCTCCGCTGGCGGGGTTCTTGCATGGTCGCCCCACGGGCCGCACTCCGCGGCACAGCGTCATGCACGCGGCGACGCGGCGGCCCGCACGGTCCCGCGCCACCGTTGACCAGCAGATTGAAGGAGATTTCGCGTCCATGAGCACCACCGACAACGCTCCCTGGCTGACCCAGGAGGCCTACGACCGCCTGAAGCAGGAACTGGATCACCTCTCCGGACCGGGGCGCCAGGAGATCATCGACCGCATCGAGCAGGCCCGCGAGGAGGGCGACCTCAAGGAGAACGGCGGATACCACGCCGCCCGTGAGGAGCAGTCCAAGAACGAGGGCCGCATCATCGAGCTCAAGCACCTGCTCGAGACCGCCCAGGTCGGCGCCGCCCCGGAGGACAACGGGATCGTGGAGCCCGGCATGGTCGTGGAGGCCAAGATCGCCGGTGACCTGGAGACCTTCCTGTTCGGCAACCGCGAGATCGCCGATGACAAGGACTCCATCACCGTGTACTCCGAGCGGTCCCCGCTCGGCGCGGCGATCCACGGCGCCAAGGTGGGCGACCAGCTCAGCTACGCCGCCCCGAACGGCAAGGACATCGCGGTGGAGATCGTGGGCGCCAAGCCCTACAAGGCCTGATCGGCTGGCTCGGCCTCCACAGCACCGCACGACGACGGCGCACCGGTACCGCCGGTGCGCCGTCGTCTCGCGGGGGTGGGCTTGCTAGGTTGAGGACATGCTCATCGTCGAAGAGATGTTCCTGTTGCTCAGCCAGGACAATGCCATCAGCGACCGCGCCCACCGCTACCGCCGCTACGGGCTCGCGGCCGCCGCCCTCGCCGATCTGGCGGACACCGGCGTCGTCCAGATCGCGGACGCCGGCACCCCGGGAGGGGAACCGAAGGTCACCGTGGTCAAGGCCGGGATGACCGGCCGCGCCCCGCTGGATGCCCTCCTGCCGGCCCTCGACGGGCTCTCGGGGAAGAAGATCTCCGCACTCGTCGCCCACGCGAAGCTGGACCCCGAACAGGCCACCGGCCAGGAACTCGCCCGTCAGGGGATCGTCCGGGAGGAGTCCTCGTTCCTCGGCGGCTCCTCATTCCTGACCGTCAATCCGGCCCCGGCGATCGCGCTGCGCGAGCGGCTCGGCCAGGTCCTGTCCGGAGATCGCGAGCCCACCCCGGCTGAATCCACCGAACTCGGCCTGCTCAAGGCCCTGAACGTGGCCCACGGCGTGCTGGGACCAGCCCGCGGGGACCTGGACCGGCGCGGGCTGTCCCGGCGCATCGACGCCGTGGCCCAGGGGATCCCGGTGGTGGAGGCCGTGCAGCGGGTCGTGGACCCGATCACCGCGTCCACCATGACCGTGACCACGGCGGCGGGGTCGGCCCGCGCGACCTGACAGACCGGCCCAGTCCTCCACACCTGGCCGATGACCGCCGGTTGCCCACCGCTCGGCCCCTTCTGGACCCGGCGCGGCGGCCACGCCGCAACCTCTACTGGCGGCCCGGACTGGCGGCGTAGGGCGGCCCGATGTGGAGGCGTAGAGGCGGCTAGTGCTGCACCACGGGCTGATACCCGGAGGAGCGCAGCCGCCCGAGCACCTGCTCGGAGTGCTCGCGTCCCTTGGTCTCCATGTCGATCGTGATGGTCACGTCGCCCATGCTCAGGGAACCGCCGATCCGGCTGTGGTCCACGCGGGTGACGTTCGCGTCCGTCTCCGAGATGATCCGGGAGATGTTGGACAGCTCGCCGGGACGGTCCCGCAGGGACATCTTCACGGTCAGGTAGCGCCCGCCGGCGGCCAGTCCGGACTGGATGACCTTGAGCATGAGCATCGGGTCCACGTTGCCTCCGGAGAGCAGGGCCACGGTGTGCTTGGACTCGATCCCGAGTTCGGCCAGCTTTCCCTCCAGGAGGGCGGCCACGCCCACCACGCCGGCGGGCTCCACCACCATCTTGGAGCGCTCCAGCAGGAAGACCAGGGCGTTGGCGATCGCGTCCTCGGAGACCGTCACCACCCCGTCCACGAGTTCCTTGATGATCTGGAACGGGATCTGCCCGGGCTTGCCCACGGCGATGCCGTCCGCGATGGTCGAGACGTGGGTCAGCGGCACCACGGCGTCCGCGGCCAGGGACGGCGGGTAGGCCGCCGCGTTCTCCGCCTGCACGCCGATGATGTTGATGTGCCGGCCCTGCCGGCGGGCCATCTCCTTCACGGCCACGGCCACGCCGGCGAGCAGGCCGCCCCCGCCGATGCCCATCACCAGCGTGTCCACCTCCGGGTCCTGCTCGAGGATCTCCAGGCCGATGGTTCCCTGCCCGGCCACCACGTCGGCGTTGTCGAACGGGTGGATGAACACGGAACCGGACTCCTCCGCGAAGCGCTGGGCCTCCGCGAGAGCCTCGTCCACGTTGTTGCCGTAGAGCACCACCTCGGCGCCGTGGTCCTTGGTGGCCTGCAGCTTGGGCAGGGCCACTCCGCGCGGCATGAAGATGGTGGCCTTGATCCCCAGCTTGGAGGCCGCCAGGGCCACGCCCTGGGCGTGGTTGCCGGCGGAGGCTGCCACCACCCCGCTCGAGCGCTCCTGCGGCGTCAGCTTCGCCATCCTCACGTAGGCGCCACGGACCTTGAAGGACCCGGCGCGCTGCAGGTTCTCGCACTTCAGGTGCACCACGGAGCCCGTCAGCCGGCCCAGCGCCCGGGAATGGTCCAGAGGGGTGCGGACGATCACGCCGTCCAGCAGCCGGCGGGCCTGCTCGATGTCCGTCAGGGTGACAGAGAGGTCCGAGCGGTCCGCGGGGGTGCCGGCCGATTCCGTGATGGGATCGGCGCTGCTGGGGGGCGTGGTGGTCACGGGGTTCCTCCGTCCTGGTCCGGCCGTCGGCCGGAGTGGTCCATCCCCGTATTGTCCTCCCCCGCGGTGGACGTGTCGCGAAGATTGCCCGGGGCGCCGTCCTCGGCGACCGGACCCACGTCGGTGACCGGGCCGGCGTCGTGGTCCTTGCGGGCGGGGACCTGCGAGCGCTTGAGCTCGCGGCGCGCCCGCCGCCGTTGGCGGACCGAGGTGCCCTCCATCCCCTGCTGGCCGGGCCGGAACCCGGCCGGTCCGCTGGCGGCGGCCCGGCGGACCACGCCGTCGAGGGTCTCGTAGGCACGGCCCCACGGGCCCTCCAGGCTGGCGGCGCGGTCCTTGAGCCGGGTGTCGCGGTAGTCGGCGGTACCGGCCGGCGCCGGTTCGCCCTCGAGCCACGGCTTGGCCTGGAAGTACTTGATGGTGGAGTTCAGGAAGGCCATCACCGGCACCGCGAAGATCGCGCCGACCAGGCCCAGCACGGCGGTACCGCCGGCGACGGCAAGGAACACGGCCAGCGGGTGGAGGCTGACCGCACGGCCCATCACGAGCGGCTGCAGCACGTTGCCCTCGATCTGCTGCACGAGCAGCACCACGCCCAGCATGATCAGGGCGTTCACCCAGCCATTGGCCACGAGCGCCAGCAGCACGGCCACCGCGCCGGTCAGGAAGGCGCCGACCAGCGGGATGAAGGAGCCGAAGAACACCAGCACGCCCAGGGGCAGGGCGAGCGGGACCCCGAGGATCCAGGCGCCCGCCCCGATGCCGACGGCGTCCACGAACGCCACGAAGATCTGGACCCGGACGTAGCTGCCGAGGGAGCCCCAGCCGACCTGGCCGGCGCCGTCGATGGCCTCCCGATGGCGGCGCGGCACGAAGTTCAGGCAGAAGTGCCAGATCCCCTTGCCGTCGAAGAGGAAGAAGATCAGGGCGAAGACCACCAGGACCGTGCCCGCGGCGATGTTCCCGGCCGTGGACCCGAAACCGAGGGCGCCGGAGACGATGGTCTGGCTGTTGTTGCGCACCGCCTCCGTGAGGTCGCCGGCGATGTCGTTCCACTGGTCCGTGGTGACCCCCAGGGACTCCAGCCAGCCGACGATCCCCTGGACGCCGACCACGATCTGGTCCCGCATGTCCGTGAACCCCACGGCGAGCTGCTGGCCCACGAGGGTCAGCAGGCCGAGGACCACGAGGATGAAGCCGAGGATGATCGCCGTGACGGACAGGCCCCGCGGCACGCCCCACCGCACGAAGCGCCGGTGGATCGGCGAGAGCAGGGTGGCCAGCAGGGCGGCGATGATCAGGGGAATGACCAGGATGGAGACGTGGCTGAGCAACCAGATGCCGGCGCCGGCCATGGCCAGCACCAGCAGGACGCGCCAGGACCAGGCGGCGGCCACGGTCAGGCCGTAGGGCACGTCCGCGGCCACGCGGTCCGCCTCCTGTGCTGCGCTCAGGACCGGTTCCGAGGGCAGAGCGTCGGGGGCCAGGGTCTCAGAGGCCACGGCATCCGATGCCGGAACGCTCGCTGCCGGGCCGCCCGGGACGCCGGGCTGGGGGCTCGTGGTCAACGCGCTGCCTCCTGTCGATCTGGTCGGTGGGCCGTCAACGCCCCGGTGATCCCCCAGGACGCCGACAACGACTCCCCCGGGCCGATCCACTCCAGGCCGCTGCCGCTGTTCAGGGCGTCGGCCGGCGCCGTCATCGGCTCCACGGCGAGGGCCCGGTGGCGGCCGGGGAACCGGTCCGTGACGAAGACGTGGACGTAGCCGAAGGCAGGCTCGGCCCAGAGCTCCACGGTACGCCCATCCGGCGCCGCGAGCCGGTGGTGGTTCCGTCCGTCCGCTTCCGGGGCCAGGTCCGTGAACGCGGCGTCCAGCAGCTCGGTGCCAACCCGGCGGCCGGCCCGGAAGTCCCCGTCCGTGCCGTGCACCGGCCGCGATCCCGTGGGGATCAGCAGCTCGTCCGTGACGATCCGGGTGGCCGCGGACAGGGTGAGCGTGAGTTCCTCGCTGGGCACCTCGCCGAGGCGCAGGAAGGGGTGGGCGCCGAAGGCGGCCGGCGCGGGCCGCGTCCCGCGGTTGGTGAGCCGCTGGCGGACCGTGAGGGAGCCGGCGTCGTCCAGGGTGTACGCCACCTCGTGGGTGAGGCGGAACGGGTAGCCGTGCTGGGGGTGGATCTCCCCGCGCAGCACCACCTCGCGCGCGGAGTGGGCGGTGGCCACGAACGCGGTGTTGCGCAACAGTCCGTGGCTGGCGTGGCCGCGGGAAGGCTCGGTGATATCGAGCTGCTGGACGGCGCCGTCCAGCGCCCAGCGCCCGTCCCGCACCCGGTTGGGCCACGGGGAGAGCTGGATCCCGCATGCGGCCGGCGGCAGCTCGTCCGGCCCGAAGCTCTCCACGAGGGCGGTGCCGGCCAGCTCGTAGTGGCGCAGGGCGCCGGCCAGCGAGGTGACGGTGGCCTCGGCTCCACCGTGGCGCAGATCGTACTGCGTCCCGGTGGCTGCGGGGCCACCGAAGTCGGGTGCGGTCATGGACGTGGCTCCTCGGTCAGGGGCAGTGGTTGGGACCATTCAACCGCACGGGGAAAGCGCCACGGCCGGCCCCGCGCCGGAGCTTCCGGTGCGGGGCCGGCCGTGGGCCGGTGGGTGTCAGTCGCTGCCGCGCAGGATGGCGAGGATCCGCAGGATCTCGACGTAGAGCCACACGAGGGTGACCGTCAGGCCGAAGGCGGCGGACCAGGAGTACTTCTGCGGGGCGCCGGACTTCACGCCCTGGGTGATGGCGGTGAAGTCCATGACCAGGGAGAACGCGGCCAGGAAGACGGCGAGCAGGCCGATGCCCAGGCCCAGCAGCGGGAACTCGCCGCGCAGGCCGAACATGGCGTCCGTGACGCCGAAGAGCATGAGGAACAGGTTGACCAGCGAGAACGCGGCGTAGCCGATCATCGCGACCATGAAGATCTTCACGGACTTGGCGGAGACGCGCCACTTCCCGGAGGCGAACAGCGCCAGGGTCACGGCGAAGACGCACAGGGTGGCCAGCACGGCCTGCACGGCGATGCCCGGCCACATCTGCTCGAAGACGCCGGAGATGCCGCCGAGGAACAACCCCTGGGCGGCGGCGTAGATCAGGATCAGCGCGGGCGAGGGCTCACGCTTGAAGGCGTTGACGAGGCCCAGGACCAAGCCGACGATGGCACCGGGAAGCATCAGGGCCGGCATGTTCCAGCCGACGGCGGCACCGGCCACCACGAGCAGCAACGTGAAGACGGTCTTGCCGATCACGTCGTTGTAGCTCATCCGGCCGGTGTCACCCGGGCCGGCGGCAGGCTCGCGGTAGGACTGCTCCAGCTGGGCCAGCTGCTCCGGCGTGTACTGCTGCTGCTGTCCGTACTGCGGCTGGGCCTGCTGCTGCCCCTGGGCACCCCCCTGGTACCAGCCGGGTGCCTGGGTGGCGGTGCGTCCGTCACCGGAGTGCATCTGCTCCTGGAAGTTCTTGCTGTTGAAGACGGGGTTGGCCACGGGCCATCTCCTCTGTTGGTGGCGTGCAGTCCACTTCGCGTCGGTCCGGCCCGGAAATCCGGCCTGGACCTGCAGTGGGGGCTGGGACGAGTATATCCGGCCTGGCTGAGAATCAACCCGGAACGGCCACCCTGTCCCGCCGGTCCGCGCTCGGCTGAAAGCCGGGCAGGGGTCGGCGGTGCGGCCGGCAGTACCCCCAGTGGGACTCGAACCCACAACACAGAGATTTTAAGTCTCCCGCCTCTGCCAATTGGGCTATGGGGGCTGGATCCGACGGCGGCCCGGAACCCTTCAAGGGTACCGGGCCGCCATGGGGTCGGAGCTGACGTGGAGACCTACTTCGAGGCCTTCGCGGACTCCAGCACCTTCGGGTTGTCGAAGCGGCCCGGCTTCAGCTCGCCGCCGGCCGCCTCGAGGAACGGGTTGTGCGGGTTCTCGAGGCCTTCGATCGGTGTGGTGTCCCGGCCGAAGACGAGCGAGAGGACCCAGTCGGAGACCACGCGAGCCTTGCGCTCGTACGTGGGCATGGCCAGGCCGTGGTAGCCACGGTGGGCCATCCACGCGGGGACGCCGCTGAGCTTGAGGCCCATCGGGTTGCCGACGCCCTTGCCGAAGCCGAGGCCGGCCACGGCCCCGAGGGACTTGTGGACGTACTCCTCCACGGCGCCCTCGCCGAAGCGGACGGCCAGGAGGTTGGCGGCCAGGCGGCGGGCCTGGCGCACGGCGTGCTGGGCGTTGGGGACGCAGTGCCCACCGGGGCCGTCGCCGGTCAGGTCCGGCACGGCGCACACGTCGCCGGCGCCCCAGGCGCCCTCGAGGACGCCGCCGGTGCCGTCGGAGATCTGCAGGGTCGGGGTGACCTCGATGCGACCGCGCTGCTCGACCGGGAAGTCGGTCTGCTTGGCCACGGCATTGGCGGCCACGCCGGCGGTCCACACGAGGGTGTCGGCCTCGAAGGAACCGGCGTCGGACTTGTCCTGCATGTTGACGAGCTTCAGGACGCCGCCCTCGGCGCCGGCCAGCGAGGTGTTCAGCAGCACCTCGATGCCGCGGGACTTCAGGTGCTCGACGACCTCGACGGCCTGGTCCTCGCCGACCTCCGGCATGATCTTGCCCATGGCCTCGATCAGGACGATGCGGGCGTCCGACTGGGCCAGGCGGGGGTTCTTCTTGATGACGGACCGGATGAGGTCCTCCATCTCGGAGATGGTCTCGACGCCGTTGAAGCCGCCGCCGACGACAGCGAAGGTCAGGGCGCGGGAGCGGGCCGCGGCGTCGGTCATGGTGGAGGCGGCCTCGAGGCGGTCCAGGATCTGGTTCCGCAGCTGCACGGCCTCCTGCACGGTCTTCATGCCGATGCCGGCCTCGCCCAGACCCGGGATCGGGAACACGCGGGTGGTGGCACCGGCGGTCATGACGACGTCCTGGTACGGGATCTCGAACTCGGCGCCGTCCTGCGTCTGGACCGTGGCGGTCTTCCGGGCGTGCTCGACCTTGATGACCTTGCCCTGGACGACCTCGGTGCGCTTGAGGTGGGTGCGGTGGTCCACCACGATGTGGCGCGGCTCGATGTTCCCGCCGACGACCTCCGGCAGGAACGGCTGGTAGGTCATGTACGGGTTCGGGTCCACGAGGGTGACGACGCCGCCACGCTCCTTGACCTTCTTCTCCAGGTTCTTGGCGACGTACAGGCCGGCGTAACCGCCGCCGACGATCAGGACACGGGGCTTCGGGGACAGCTGCGGAGTGGTTGCCATGCCCCCACCCTAAACCCGCACCCCCTACTTCGTGAAACTTGTCACAAAGTCACAATCTCCGGGTCCTGCGCTGCCGCAGGTACAGGACCACGGCGGTGGCCGCCAGCCCCGCCGCCACCACGCCGGTGCCGATCACCAGCGCCGGCTGCAGACCCGGCGCCGGATCCCGGGCCTCCCCCGCCTGCGGCAGGTCCGTGGGCAGCGGATCCGGGGACGACGCCGGCCCGCTCGCCTCCCCGCCGGGCGCGGCAGACGGCGTCGGGGCACCGGAGGACTCGGCGCGGCGGTGCACGCGGATCCAGTCGGCCAGGGTGTCCATCGGGTTGCGGTCCACGGTCCCCACCTCCGCCCCCACGGCAGCGGCGGCGTCGATGATGCCGTGGCCGTAGACCGGGTCCACGCCGGGCACCCCGGCATCCTCGGCGGTGGCCAGGATGCGGTGGATGACCTGGTGGGCGGGCATCTCCGGGTGGGCCGAGCGGATCAGCGCCGCCAGCCCGGCCACGAGCGGCGCGGCCCCGGACGTGCCGGCCCACTGGCGCCAGTCACCACCCGGCACCGCGCCGACCAGCGGCTCGGCCGGGGCGGCCACCCCGATCGAGATGCCCTCGGTGGAGGAGTCCCAGCTCGCCGTGCCGTCCGCGTTGAGGCCCGCCACGGTCAGCACGCCGGGAATCGTGGCCGGCGCCCCCGCGGTCAGGGTGCCCGAGGCGCGGTTGCCCGCGGCTGCCACCACCACCACGTCGTTCTGCTCGGCGTGCAGGAAGGCCCGGTCCCAGCTCTCCGGCCAGTCCTGGCGGGTGGAGCCCAGGGACATGTTGATGACGTCCGCCCCGTGGTCCACGGCCCACGTCACGGCCCGGGCGATCTGGTCCTCCGCCGTGGGACCGTCCGGGCCCTGGGCCCCGAGGTTCACGGAGACGGACAGCAGCTCCGCCTGCGGCGCCACCCCGACGATCCCGTCCGGTCCGGCCACGCCGTCCACGCCTCCCGCCGCGGCCTCGCTGCCCGAGGGGCTCGGCTCGGCCGTGGCGGTGGAATCCGTGGCGCCCGAAGGCAGGGTGGAGGGGACGGGGGTGGCCTTGGCGCTGCGGCGTTCCTCATCGGCCCGGCGCAGCGCGGCCTCGTTGTTGCCGTGGCCGGCCAGCACGGAGGCCACCAGCGTGCCGTGCTCCGCCATCTGGCCCACGGGCTCGGTGCCGGAGGCGTTGCCGGCCCCCGAGACGTCCAGGCCACCGACCACCTGGCCGGTCAGGTCCGGGTGGTCGGCATCGATCCCGGTGTCGATGACGGCCACGGTGACCCCCTCGCCGCGGGTGCTCTCCCAGGCCTGCCTGAAGCCGTAGTCCTCGAGCCAGTACTGCTGGTCACGCCACTCGTCGGCCGTGGCCGCGGGGAGGGCACCCAGCGGGAGGGGTCCCAGCAGCAGGGCGCCCAGCAGCACCGGGGCGGCCGCGGCGGTGGCGGCCCGCAGCCGGTTCATCTCGCCAGGGACAGGGCGATCCCGTCCAGGATGTCGTGCTCGGAGGCGGTGGCGGTGGTGACGGAACCGCCGCCGGACTGCGCCACGCGACGCACGATCATGGACCAGATCAGGGCCCCGGCCCCGATCACGTCCACCCGGCCCGGGTGCATGTACGGCAGGGCGGCCCGCTCCGCGCGGGTGGCCGCGAGCAGCCGCCCGGCGGTGTCCGCGATGACGTCCACGTCCAGCTCGGCACCGTGGATCGCGTCCGGCTCGTAGGCGGTCAACCCCAGCGCGGCGGCGGTCACGGTGGTCACGGAACCGGCCACGCCCACGACGCCGGCCGCCTCCCCCAGCGGGACGCTCGCCTCGACCTCGTCCAGGACGGCCTCCACCTGCTGGACGGCGTCCTCGATCTCGGCGTCGGTGGGCGGATCGGTCCGCAGGTGCCGTTCGGTGAAGCGCACGCAGCCCATCGGCACGCTCACCGCGTGGGTCACGTGGGGGCCTGCGGACGCGGGATCGGAGGGCGAGCCCAGGACGAACTCGGTGGAACCCCCGCCCAGGTCCACCACGAGCACCGGTCCGCCGGCCGTGCGGCCGTGTCCGGTCCCGTCGGCCTGGCCCGCGAAGCGCGGGGCCAGCACGGAGACCGCCCCGGCGAAGGACAGGGCCGCCTCCTCCTCGCCGGAGACGACCTCCGGCTCCACGCCCAGCAGGTCCCGGATGCCGGCGGTGAACTCGGCGGCATTGGCGGCGTCCCGGCTGGCGGAGGTGGCCACGAACCGCACGGACTCGGCCCCATACCGGCGGATCACCGCCGCGTAGTCCTCGGTGGCGGCAAAGGTGCGCTCCATGGCGGCCTCGGACAGCCGCCCCGTGGCATCCACTCCCTCGCCGAGCCGGACGACGCGCATCTCCCGGTGCAGGTCCACGAGCCTCGAAGGCCCCTCCACGCCGTCCGGACCGGACTCGAGGCGGGCCACGAGCAGGCGGATGGAGTTGGTGCCGCAGTCGATCGCGGCCACGGTCCGCACACCGGGAGCCGGTTCCTGCACCGACTTCGGCTTCGGATTCGGCTCCGGCGTCGGCTCCGCAGTCTCGGCCCCCTGCACGGGGTTCTGCTGTCCCGCCAGCCGCTTCACGTGCCGGCTCAGGTCCTTGCTGGGCACGGGGGCCTCCTGGTCCCAGGCGCCGGCGCAGCGGCAGGTCTCCACCGACCACTCGCCGCGGATCAGGTCCAGCGCCTCGTCGCCGAGCGGATTCGCCCCGGGACCGGCGGCCAGCGAGTGTCCCACGAGCACGTGCAGGCATTTGACCCGCTCGGGCATGCCGCCGGCGGAGATCCCGGTGATCTCGGGGACCGGGTCCGTACCGGCCACCCGGCCCACCCGGTCCCGCTCGGCCAGGTAGGCCTCATGGGCGGCACGGTAGCGGGAGGCCAGGTCCTCATCCCGGCCGAGCCGTCCGGTCATCTCCGCCATGGTCCCGGAGGCCTCGAGCCGGGAGACGGCGGCGGTCAGCACGGGGTGCGTGAGGTAGAACGTGGTGGGGAAGGGGATCCCGTTGGACAGCCGCGGGGCCGTGGTGGCCACCAGGGGGTTGCCGCACACACACCGGGCCCCGATCTCGACGACGTCGCGCGCCGGCCGGTTCAGCTGCCGGCTGATGGTGTCCAGATCCTGCTGCGTGGGGGTACGGTCCGGGTTCTGCGTCATGGTCTTGATTGTGCCTCGCCTGGGTGCGGTGGTGCCGTGGGCCGGTGCTCCAGCCTAGTCCGTCCCCGCGCGCACCACGGAGTCCCAGAGGGCATCCGCCCACGGCAGGTCCGGGTTGACCTCACCCGGGCTGGCCGGCGCGGGCACCGGGTCCTCCACGGCCTCATCGCCGCCGATGACCATGTAGGTCTGCTCGCCGGGCATCACGAGGTTGAAGCGTTCGCGGGCCTGCTGCTGGATGTAGGCCGGATCGTCCCAGCGGGCGATCTCGTTCGTGAGCTCCTGTTCCAGCTGGCGCTCCGCGGCGATGTCCTCCCGGACGGAGCGCAGTTCGGCCTGCTGGTCCAGGAACACCCGCAGGGTCGGGGCCAGCAGCACCGCCGCCACGAACAGCACCACGAGGAAGGCCACGGAGCGGCCGGTGAAGTTGCGGGCGGGGACGGGCTCCACCACCGTCGGGGCCTCGGGAGGGGCCTGGGACGCCGGGGAGACCGAGGAGGCCGGTGCCGCCGGCGAGGCCCGGCGTGGGCCGCGGCGGCGCAGCCGGGGGGTGGAACGGCTCAGCAGGGTGCGGCGCGCCTCGGCGCGGCGCTGCTCAGCGGTCAACTCCGGCTTGACGGCCGGCTCCGGGTCAGCGGCCAGCTCCGTCCCGGCCGCGGACTCCGCCTCAGCGGCGTCGGCCCCGGCGGCGTCGGCGGCAACGGTCTCAGGAGTGTCCAGCTCCGCGGCATCGCTCTCCGGGGCGGCCGAGGACGCGTGCCGGGAGGGCGCGGCGTCGAGCGGGATGACCTTCGCGGAGAATCCGCCCACGGTGGGGGACGGGGAACCGCCGCCCTCGAACCGCGGCGAGTGGCCGGCGTCGTACCCGGCATGGCCGGCGACCGGCCGGGAGGAGGCGCCCGCGCCGACCTCCGCGAACCGGCGCTGGGAGGTCTTGGGTACCCGAGGACGACGAGTTGCCACCTGTACCTCCCGCATGCTGATCAGAGACCGACACCTGATGTGAAAACCCGGTAGCCGCCCGGGTCCCTTTGACGATAACGGCTGAACGGCCGGTCGTCGGGGCAGCGCGCCGGGTCCCCAGCACTTTGCGGGCAGAACGCGGCGGTCCGTCCTGCCCGCACCGTGAGGGTGGGGGGGGTAGGGCGTCAGCCGCGGCCGGCGCGCGGGAAGGCCGAGGCGCCCGCGTAGATCGCGGCGTCGCCCAGCTCCTCCTCGATGCGCAGCAGCTGGTTGTACTTGGCCACGCGGTCCGAGCGGGCCGGCGCGCCGGTCTTGATCTGCCCGGCGTTGGTGGCCACGGCCAGGTCCGCGATGAAGGTGTCCTCCGTCTCGCCGGAGCGGTGGGAGATCATGCAATGGAACTGGTGGCGCTGGGCCAGCGAGATCGCGTCGAAGGTCTCGGTCAGCGAACCGATCTGGTTGACCTTCACCAGCAGGGCGTTGCCGGAGGCCTCGTCGATGCCGCGCTGCAGCCGCTCGGGGTTGGTGACGAACAGGTCGTCGCCCACGAGCTGGACCTTCTGGCCGAGGGCGGCGGTGAGGCGGGCCCAGCCCTCCCAGTCGTTCTCGTCCAGCGGGTCCTCGATCGAGACCAGCGGGTAGTTCGCCGCGAGGTCCTCGTAGTACGCGATCATCTCGTCCGCGGTCTTCTGCTCACCCTCGAAGGTGTAGGAGCCGTTCTCGCAGAACTCGGAGGAGGCCACGTCCAGGGCCAGCGCGATCTCCTCGCCGGGGGTGTAGCCGGCGCGGGTGATGGCCTCGGTGATGAGGTCCAGGGCGGCCCGGTTGGTCTCCAGGGACGGGGCGAAGCCGCCCTCATCCCCCAGGCCGGTGCCCAGCTCGCGCTCCTGCAGGACCTTCTTGAGCGTGTGGTAGACCTCGGCGCCCCAGCGCAGGGCCTCGGAGAAGCTCGGGGCGCCGACCGGCACGACCATGAACTCCTGGATGTCCACGTTCGAGTCGGCGTGGGCGCCGCCGTTGAGGATGTTCATCATCGGCACGGGCAGCACGTGGGCGTTCGGCCCGCCCAGGTACTTGAACAGGGACAGGTCCGAGGAGGCGGCGGCGGCGCCGGCCACGGCCAGGGAGACGCCGAGGATGGCATTGGCGCCGAGGGTGGACTTGTTCTCCGTGCCGTCCAGGTCGATCATCAGGGCGTCGATCAGGCGCTGGTCCGTGGCGTCCTCGCCCTCGAGTTCATCCGCGATGGTCTCGATCACGGCGTTGACCGCACCGAGCACGCCCTTGCCGAGGTAGCGCTCCGGATCCCCGTCCCGGCGCTCCACGGCCTCGAACTCGCCGGTGGAGGCGCCCGAGGGCACCGCCGCCCGACCCAACGAGCCGTCCGTCAGCAGGACCTCCACCTCCACGGTGGGGTTGCCGCGGGAATCCAGGATTTCACGGGAATGGATGGCGTCGATCAGGGCCATGTGCGGTCTCCTTTGAAGGGTTCTCTTCGGTGGCGGCGGCGCGGGGTGCAACGCGGGTTCAGCCTATCCCGTCGCGGCGGGGCCCGAGAGGTCGTGACGCAGCCGGGTCAGGTGCCGCCGCAGCGCCCGCTCCGGGTCCAGCCCCGCGGCCCGGGACCGCTGGACCAGGCCGAACAGCGCCGACCCCAGCGCGGCCTCGTCCTGCAGGACCGCCTCCCAGGCGGCGGAGTCCGGCGAGGCGGAGCCCAGCGAGGCGGAGCCCAGGCCCGACGGCGGCCGGCCGGGTCCGCCGAGCGGGTCCACCGGTTGCCGGGCGGCCCGGTCCACCACCTTTGCGGCGGCCGCCAGCGCGGGCAGCTGCGCCGGGACCTCGGCGAACGCGGCGGGCGAGGATTCCCGCCCGGGTGCCGGGCCGGCGTCGCGCCCCTCCCCCGGGTTCTGCGCGTCCGAGGGCGCGCCCGCCACCGCCGCAGCCGCCTCACGCTCCGCCCGCTTGATCCGCTCCCAGGTCTTCTCGATGTCCCCGATGGAGGTCGTGGCGAGCTCCTCGGCGGGCAGCAGAGTGCCGTCCGGGTGGAAGACGTGCGGATTGCGGCGGATCATCTTGGCCGTGATGGCCTCCACCGTGCCGTCGAAGGTGAAACCGCCGGCATCCTGGGCGATGGCGGCGTGCAGGACCACCTGGAACAGCACGTCCCCCATCTCCAGGCGCAGCCGCTCGTAGGTGCCGTCCGCGAGCGGGGCGGCAGGCCAGTCGGCCGCGGGGACGGACTCGATGACCTCGACCGCCTCGTACGCCTCCTCGACGAGGTACTCGGTCAGCACGTCATGGGTGAGCCGCCGCGTCCACGGGCAGTGCTCCCGCAGCCGGGCGACGACCCAGATGAGCCGGTCGACGGACTCGCTCACGGGCGGCTCATTCGTCCTCGTCGTCGATGGCCTCCAGGCGCACCGGACCCTCGCCGTCCGCGCCCCCGGAGATGGCGTCGCCCCAGGACTCCACGAGCAGCTCGGCCAGGGCCTCCCGGTCCTCCAGCGGCAGGAACGCGGCCTCGGCCGCGTTGAGCTGGAAGTCCAGCAGCTCCTCGAGGGAGTAGTTGAAGACCTCGGCGAGCAGGTAGAGCTCGTCCGTCAGGGACACCCCGCTCATCAGCCGGTTGTCCGGGTTGATGGTGACGCGGAAACCCAGCTGGGCCAGCATGTCGATCGGGTGGGTGGAGACGGTGCCGCCGTAGGCGGCCACGGCCCCGGTCTGAAGGTTCGAGGAGGGGCAGACCTCGAGGGCGATGCCGCGGTCGCGGACCCAGGCGGCGGTGGCGCCGAGGTCCACGAGGGCGTTGTCCTCCCCCACCTGCTCGCCGTTCTCGTCAGCGGCGTTGAACTCCACCGTGATGTCGTCCGCGATGCGCACGCCGTGGCCCAGGCGCAGCGCCCGCCCGTTGACGAGGGCGTCCTGGATGGACTCGATCCCGTCCGACTCGCCGGCGTGGACGGTGGCGGGGAACTGCTGGGTGGCCAGCCAGGTGAAGGCCTCGGTGAACCGGGAGGGGGGGAAGCCGGCCTCGGGGCCGGCGATGTCGAAGCCCACCGCGCCGGAGCCGCCGGTCTCACGGTGGCGCACGGCGAGCTCGGCGATCTCCAGCGACCGCTCGTTCTGGCGCATGGCCGTGATCAGCTGGCCCACCCGGATCGGGGTGCCGTCCGCCTCGGCGGCGGCCACGCCCTCGTCGAGTCCGGCCTGGACGGCCTCCACCGCCTCGTCCAGGCTCAGTCCACCGGCGGTGTGCTGCTCCGGGGCCCAGCGGATCTCGGCGTAGACCACGCCGTCCTCCACCAGGTCCTCCACGAACTCGCGGGCCACGCGCTGCAGGCCTTCGGTGCTCTGCATGACGGCGATCGTGTGGTCGAAGGTCTCGAGGTAGCGCTCGAGCGTTCCGGAGTTCGCGGACTCGGTGAACCACTGGGCCAGGGAGTCGGCAGTGTCAGCGGGCAGCTCGTGGCCGATCTGTCCGGCCAGCTCCAGGACGGTGGCGGGCCGCAGGCCGCCGTCGAGGTGGTCGTGGAGGCTGATCTTGGGCAACGCTGCCAGGTCGACGTCGAGGGGAGAGGGGGCGGAGAATTCGATCGCGTCAGTCACGGGCCGAGTCTACGGCAGGGGCCGATGACTTCTCGGCCTGCTCGGCCTGCTCGACCGGTTCAGCCGCTGCGTGGCGGGAGGCCAGCCGCGCCAGGACCCGCTTCAGGACCAGGTCCGCCACCCAGCCGACGGCGGCCGCCGCGACGACGGCGACCGTGATCTGCAGCAGCGTGTTGTCCAGCCACCCGGTGGTGGCCTTGGCGATGCCGATCGAGTACGCGGACCAGAGGAAGGCGGCGAAGACGTCCAGCAGGGTGAACCGGAGCCGGGGGTAGCCGGTGGCCCCGGCCGTGTAGTTCACGGCCACCCGGCCGCCCGGGATGTACCGGGCGGTGCAGATCACCATGGCGCCGTGGCTGTCCAGGGCGCGGCGGGCGCTGCCGACAGCGCGCCGCACGCTGCGCGTCCGCATCCAGCGGAAGCGCTCGATCCCGATGGTCCGGCCGAGGCTGTAGGCGATCTGGTCGCCCGTGATGGCCCCCAGGGCCCCGATCAGCCAGACCCACCACAGGGACACGGTGTCCGCGGTCCTCGAGATCGAGGCGAGCGCCACGATCACGGACTCGGAGGGCACCACGGGGAAGAAGCCGTCGATGGTGCACAGCAGGTAGACGGCGAGGAGCACCCACCACTGCCCGGCGGCGTGGAGGACGGCTTCCTCGATGAGCTCGAACACGCGCTCAGCCTAGCGACCGGAGCTGGGTGCCCGGTCCCAGACGGCCCCGGATCCGGGGCGGTTCCGGGTGCGTTCCGGGTGCGTTCCGGATGACCCGCGATCGGCTCCTGCGCCGATCACCCGATGCGGTCGAGGATCAGGGGCCTCGGGGTGAAGCCGTCCGCCGCGGCGGTGCCCGCGGCGGCCACCTCGTAGCCGTCCTCGAGTGCGGCCAGCGCGCGGTCGAACTGCTCCGGGGTGTCGGTCAGCAGCGTCAGCAGCGGCTGCCCGGCCTGCACCGTGTCCCCCGGCTTGGCGTGCATCCGCACCCCTGCGGCGGCCTGGACGGGCGCGTCCTTGCGGGTGCGCCCGGCCCCGAGCCGCCACGCGGCCAGGCCCACGGCCATGGCGTCCAGGCGGGTCAGCACCCCGGATTCCGGCGCGGTGACCACGTGGGACTCGCGGGCGGCGGCCATCGGGGCGTCCGGATCGCCGCCCTGGGCGGAGATCATCCTGCGCCACACGTCCATCGCGCGGCCGTCCGCGAGGGCCTCGGCCGGGTCCACGCCGGTCACACCGGCACCGGCCAGCATGGCGCGGGCCAGTTCCACGGTCAGCTGCACGACGTCGGCCGGTCCCCCACCAGCGAGGACCTCCACCGATTCCGCGACCTCGATCGCGTTGCCGGCGGTCAGCCCGAGCGGGGTGTCCATGTCCGTGAGCAGGGCCGAGGTGTTCACCCCGGCGTCCTGCCCGAGGTCCACCATGGTGCGGGCCAGCTCGCGGGCCGTCTTCTCGGTCTTCATGAACGCCCCCGAGCCGCACTTCACGTCCAGCACGAGGGTACCGGTACCCTCGGCGATCTTCTTGGACATGATCGAGGAGGCGATCAGCGGGATCGCCTCCACCGTGCCGGTGACGTCCCGCAGCGCGTACAGCTTCTTGTCCGCCGGGGCCAGCCCGGACCCGGCGGCGCAGATCACGGCACCCAGGGAGGAGAGCTGCTCCATCATGGCCTCGTTGGACAGGTTGGCCTGCCAGCCGGGGATGGCCTCAAGCTTGTCCAGGGTGCCGCCGGTGTGGCCCAGCCCGCGGCCGGACAACTGGGGTACGGCCACGCCGTACACCGCGACGAGCGGTGCCAGCGGAAGGGTGATCTTGTCTCCCACGCCACCGGTGCTGTGCTTGTCCGCGGTCGGCTTGACGCCGCCGTCGGGCCCGCGCAGCTGCGAGAAGTCCATCCGCTCGCCCGAGGCGATCATCGCATTCGTCCAGCGGGCGATCTCCGGCCGGTCCATGCCGTTGAGCAGGATGGCCATGGCCAGGGCGGACATCTG
This sequence comes from Citricoccus sp. I39-566, assembly GCF_031432995.1. GTDB lineage: Bacteria > Actinomycetota > Actinomycetes > Actinomycetales > Micrococcaceae > Citricoccus > Citricoccus nitrophenolicus_A. Next base: position 1,498,456 of record NZ_CP133842.1, on the reverse strand, counting down.
CTCGTCCGCCACCACGCCGCGGGTGTAGGCGTCCACCACCCAGTCGATCTGCCCGTCGCTGAGCCGCTGGCGGTCCCGCTTGGCGCGGATGACCTCGATCGCGTCGAAGGGTTCTGCGGTCCGGGTCATCGGGTCCTCTCGGTCGGGTGGGGTGGGTGTGTCTGCTGGGCCTGCTGGGTTTGCTGGGTTTGCTCCGTCATCCCCGTCATGTCCGCGGGCCCGAAGGCGTGCGGCAGGATGTCCTCCATGGTCAGCTCGCCGTCCGGTCCCATCAGGCGCATGCCGGGGGCCTGGAACTCGAGGAGCAGCTGGCGGCACCGGCCGCACGGCATCAGCACCTGCCCGTTGCCGTCCACGCAGTAGAACGCCACCAGCCGGCCGCCGCCCGTCATCTGCAGATTGGACACCAGGGAGCACTCGGCGCACAGGGTCAAACCCAGGGAGGCGTTCTCGATGTTGCACCCGGCCACCACGCGGCCGTCCTCCACCAGGGCGGCCGCCCCCACCGGGAACCTCGAGTACGGCACGTAGGCGCGCGTCATGGCGGCCCGCGCCGTGGACTCCAGCCGCTCCCAGTCGATGCCGGAGCCCGTGCGGGTCAGTCGCGGCAGGGAGGCGGTCAGGGGGATGTCGTCCTCGAACGGGTCGGCGATCGGGCGGTCGAACCAGCCGGCAGGCTGCTCGCCGGATCCGTACTCGTGCTGTTCCACGGCTACTCCTTCACTATTCCTTGACGTAGGGCGAGCCCGCGGCGGCCGGGCCACGCGAGCGGCCGACCAGCCCGGCCACCACCAGGACCGTCACGAGATACGGCAGCATCGCCATGAACTGGCTGGGGACCGGGGTGCCGAGGATGGCCAGCACGTACTGCATGTTGGTGGTGAAGCCGAACAGCAGCGCCGCGAAGAAGGCCCCCAGCGGGTTCCACCGGCCGAAGATCACGGCCGCCAGGGCGATGAAGCCCTGCCCCGCGGTCATCTCCTTGGAGAACGAGGAGGCGGAGACCAGGGTGAAGAAGGCCCCGCCCAGGCCGGCGATCGCGCCACCGAGCAGCACGTTGACGTACCGGGTGCGGATGACGTTGATGCCCACGGTGTCCGCGGCCTTGGGGTGCTCGCCGACGGCACGCACGCGCAGGCCCCACCGGGTGTGGAACAGGCCGATGTACAGGGCGATCACGATCAGGTACATGCCGTAGCCGAGCAGGGTCTGGTCGAACAGGATGGGACCGAGGATCGGGATGTCCGCCAGCCCCGGGATCCGCAGGGAGGGGAAGTGCGGCGGGGAGTTCAGGGCAGATGAGTTCGAGGCCAGCACCGTGCTGAACAGGAAGCTGGTCAGGCCCGCCACAAGGACGTTGAGCACCACGCCGACGATGATCTGGTTGACCAGGTAGCGGATGGAGAACACCGCCAGCAGCACGGAGACCAGCACACCGGCCACGACGGCGGCCACCAGGCCCGCCCAGACCGACCCGGTCACCGAGCCGGTGACGGCGGCCGTGAAGGCGCCGGCCAGCAGCTGGCCCTCGATCGCGATGTTCACCACGCCGGCACGCTCCGAGAGGACACCGGCCATGGAGCCGAAGATCAGCGGGATGGCCAGCGTCACGGACCCGGCGATCAGGCCGGTGAGGAACACCGTGGTGGTGTTCGCCGCGCCGACCACCCAGACCAGGAAACCCATGACGAACAGGGCGGCGAACACGGCGGAGACCCAGCCGGCGACGGTGCCGGACCGGCGCACCTGGCGGGCGCCCCACACGGTCAGCGCCGCCAGCAGGACCGTCACGGTCCACCCGAGGGGCACGGTGGGCGCCACCAGGTCCGGGATCCGGACGGCGTCGGCGTCCGTGGAGATGCGGAACGTGGCCGAGGCGCCCGAGGCGTTCAGCGCGAAGACCACGAGGGAGACCACGGTGAGCACCGCGAAGGCGATCGGCGTGGTCCAGTGGCGGACGACGTCCGTGGTCGGCGCCGTGGCGGTGGAGACCGCCCCGTCAGCCGGGTCGGCCGGGCTGGGACCGCCGGGTGAGGTCACGGTGGTGCTCATCGCTGCTCGCCTTCCGCGTCGGGGGTGGTACTGGCCGCGTCCGCGGGGCTGGCACCGGACCGTCCGGCGTCGTCCGTTTCCGGGCTCTGGCCGATCCCGGCCGACTCGGAGGGGGCGGTGTGGCCGCCGGCGGTGGCCGTGGTGGCTGCGGCGGCGCCGGCCAGGGCCGGCTGGGTGACGGGGTCCGCCGACCTGCGGGCCTGCAGGGCGCCGGGGGCCGGCAGCCGGAAGATCAGGCGTACCAGCGGCGGCGCGGCGATGAACAGCACGATCATCGACTGGATGATCAACACGATGTCGATGGGCACACCGGTCTCGGTCTGCATGGTGACACCGCCGGCACGCAGTGCGCCGAACAGCAGCCCGGCCGCGGCCACGCCGATCGGGTTGGAGCGTCCGAGCAGGGCCACCGTGATGGCATCGAAGCCGAAGGAGCCGGCCACGTCCGTGTTGAGCATCCGCTCCGTGCCGGAGACCTGCGCCATGCCGGCCAGACCGGCCAGCCCGCCGGAGACGGCCATGGCGATCACGTACATGCGCTTGACGGGCACCCCGGCGGTCCGGGCCGCGTCCGGGTTGGCACCGACGGCGCGCAGCTGGAAGCCGACGGTCGAGCGCTGCATGAGCCACCAGGCGAAGGCCGTGGCCAGCAGTGCCACCACGAAGCCCCAGTGCAGCCGGAAGGAGTCCCCGAACAGTGGCGGGAACAGCGCCGAGGCCGGCAGGAAGTCCGAGACCGGGTTGGTGGACCCCTCACGCTGGAGCACCGGGGTGTACAGGAAGTAGGTGACCAGGTGGATGGCCACGTAGTTGAGCATGATCGTCAGGATGACCTCGTGGGCCCCCGTGAGGGCCTTGAGGAAGCCCACCACGGCGCCCCACAGGGCACCACCGAGGATGCCCATGATGAGCACCAGGATCAGGTGCAGTCCCACGGGCAGCTGCAGGTGGACTCCGAACCACGTGGCGAACATGGCGCCGAAGATCATCTGCCCCTGGCCGCCGATGTTGAACAGTCCGGAACGGAAGGAGATGGCGATGCCGAGGGAGATGATGATCAGGGGCGTGGCCACCGTCAGCGACTCCATCAGCGGGTAGATGCCCTGGCTGAAGGTGTCCCCGCGGTAGTTGAAGATCGCGCCGCGGAACAGGGCGGCGTAGGCGGAGGACACGGCGGCCCAGGCGGCCGTCAGGGCGTCACCGGGACGGGCGAAGAGATACCCCGAGGCCTCGATGACGTCCTCGTCCGTGAAGACGATGAGCAGGGCGCTGATCACGAGGGACAGCACGATGGCCAGCACGGTGACGGTGCTGTTGCCGGCCAGGACATCTTGCAGGGAGAAGCGCCGGGAGCCGCTGCCGGCCCGGCTCTCGGTGGTGGCGGCGGTCATGCCGTGTCTCCCTTCGAGGTGGTGGCCGGGTCCACGCCGGCCATCATCAGGCCGAGATCGTCCCGCGAGGTGTCACCCGGCACGATCCCGATGATCCGGCCGTGGTACATCACGGCGATCCGGTCCGCCAGGTCCAGGACCTCGTCGAGCTCCGTGGAGACGATCATGACCGGGGTGCCGGAGTCCCGCTCGCGGATGATGCGGTCGTGCAGGAACTCGATGGATCCGACGTCCACGCCGCGCGTGGGCTGGGAGGCGATGAAGAGCTTGAGGTCGTCAGCCAGCTCCCGGGCCATGACGACCTTCTGCTGGTTGCCGCCCGACAGGGTGCCGACGGGGAGGTCCACGCCCTGGGTGCGGACGTCGAACTCCTGCACGCGCCGCTCCGCGAGGTCCCGGATGGCCTTGAGGTTGAGCTGGAACCGGCCGCCGGCCGGCGCGCGGTCGAAGCGGTTCAGCACCAGGTTCTCCGCCACGGTGAAGGAGCCCACGAGCCCGTCCGTGGACCGGTCCTCGGGGACGTAGCCGACGCCGGCCCGGATGATCTGCCGGGTGGTGCGGCCGAGGATCTCCTCGCCGTCCAGGCGGATGGATCCCTGGGCCTTGAGCAGGCCCATGATGGCCTCCGTCAGCTCGGTCTGGCCGTTGCCCTGCACGCCCGCGACGGCGAGTACCTCGCCCTGGCGGATGGAGAAGGAGACCCGGTCCACCAGGCGGACGCCCTCGGGGCTCAGCACGGTCAGGTCCTTGACGGTGAAGGTCTCCTCGCCCAGTTCCGGGGCGGACTTGGTGGTGTTCAGCTCCACGGCGCGGCCGACCATGAGGGCGGCCAGCTCGGAGGGTTCGGCGCTGGGGTCCGCGGTGCCGACCATCCGGCCGCGGCGCAGCACGCTGATCACGGTGGAGATGGCCTTGACCTCGCGCAGCTTGTGGGAGATGAAGACGATCGCCGTGCCGTTGTCCCGCAGCCGGCGGATGATGTCCAGCAGCTCGTCCGTCTCCTGGGGCGTCAGCACGGCCGTGGGCTCGTCCAGGATCAGCACGCGCGCGTCCCGGACCAGGGCCTTGATGATCTCCACGCGTTGCTGCACGCCCACGGGCAGGTCCTCCACCACGGCGTCCGGGTCCACGTGGAAGCCGTACTCATCCGAGATCTCGCGGATCTTGCGGCGGGTGGCCTCGAGGTCGAGGAGGCCGGCGGCGCGGGTGTGTTCGTCGCCCAAAGCCACATTCTCCGCCACCGTGAACACGGGGATCAGCATGAAGTGCTGGTGCACCATGCCGATGCCGGCCTCCATGGCCTCGCCGGGTCCGCTGAACCGCACCGGGGTCCCGTCCACCAGGATCTCGCCCGCGGTCGGCTCATAGAGTCCGAACAGGACGTTCATCAGGGTGGACTTGCCGGCGCCGTTCTCCCCGAGCAGGGAGTGCACCTGGCCCGACTCGACCGTCAGGTCGATCGAGTCGTTGGCCGTGAAGGCGCCGAATCTCTTGGTGATGCCGCGTAACTCGAGTTTCACGGTGCTCCAGCCATTCTGGCCTCCCGGACCATTGCAGTGTTCGTAGGGAAGATCATCGTCCTCGGGAGAGATCATCTCAGGGAAAGGACGGTGGGGCGGCCCGCAGGCCGCCCCACCGCGTGGCCCGTCGGCAGGGCCGGTCCGGCGATCAGACCTCGGGCGAGTAGTCCGAGTCGACCTCGATCGATCCGTCGATGATCCCGGCCCGGATCTCCTCGAGCTCGGACTTCATCTCCTCCGAGACCTCGGCGTCGAAGTCATGGAACGGGGCGATGTCGACGCCGCCGTTCTCCAGGGTGCCAACGTAGGGCTCGCCGTCGAACTCGTCCGCCAGGTCGGACTCGATGACGTCCTTGACGGCCTCGCCCATCAGCTTCACCACGGAGGTGAGGATGATCTCCCCGTTGTCCGTGGTCTCGAAGCCGTCCGAGTCGACCCAGATGACCTTGGCCTGGCTGCCGCCGGCGTTGGCCTCCGTCACGGCGTCCAGGGTGCCCAGGCCCACCGGGCCGGCCACGGGCATGATGATGTCCGCGCCCTCGTTGATGAAGTTGGAGGTGTTGGTCTTGCCCGCGGCCTGGTTCTCGAAGTCGCCGGTGAAGGAGCCGGTCTTGGCCTCGCGGTTCCAGCCCAGGACCTCGACCTCGGCATCCTTCTGCTCGTTGTAGTACTCCACGCCGGCGGCGAAGCCGTCCATGAAGATCGTCACGGTCGGGATCTCGGCGCCGCCGTAGGTGGCGACCTTGCCGGTCTCCGAGGTGCCGGCGGCCAGGTAGCCGGCCATGAAGGCGCCCTGGGCCGTGTCATAGATCAGGCGCTTGACGTTGTCCGGGAACTCCGGGTCGGTGACGTCCACGCCCATGAAGTGTGTCTCTGCATTGTCAGTGGCGATCGGCTTCATGGTGTCACCGAGCAGGAAGCCCACGCCGATGATCATGTTGCAGTCCGCCTGCAGCATGGAGTTGACGTTCGGGGTGAAGTCGGACGGGGAGGTCGACTCCGCCTCGAGGGTCTCGATGCCGAACTCCTCCTCGGCCGCCATCAGGCCCTCGTAGGAGGACTGGTTGAAGGAGCGGTCGTCGAAGCCGCCCTGGTCGGAGACGATGCAGCCCTTGTAGTCGGAGTTGTCCGCGCCCACGGCGGAGCCCTCGGACGAGGCGGCGGCGGAACCGTCCCCGGATTCCTCCGGGGCCGCGCCGCAGCCGGCGAGGAGCAGGCCGGACAGGCCCAGGACGGCGGCCGGCAGGAGTGCCTTTCGAGATGACCTGCGAGACAGGGGGGAGGCGATGCCCATGATGATCCTTCGGTGCGAGTGAGTGGGCTTCAGGCGTGCGGGCGGGTCAGTCAACGGCCGGCCTGCGCTGGTGTCCGCGCCCAGATGACGGACAGTTACCGGGGAGTTTACCCAAAGTTGGCAGGAAACGCTTCAGACATCGGGACCGAATCGTGCAACGACGTGGTCACCGGCCGGGTCACTGCACCCCGGCGAGCGTCCGGAGGGCGGCGGCCGTGAAGATCCGCATGCCCACCCCGATCGCCCGCTCGTCCGGGGCGTAGTCCCCCATGTGCAGGTCGTAGACCGGTCCGCCCGGGGTCCGGGTCCCCAGCCGCAGCATGGCCCCGGGGACCTGCTGGGTCATCCACGCGAAGTCCTCCCCGCCCATGGACTGCGGCGTGAGCTGGATGGCCCGTGAGCCGAGCTCGTAGCGGGCCGCGTCCTCGATGAGGTCCGTCTCGGCCTCCGTGTTGACCACCGGGGGGACGCCGCGGATGTGCTCGAGGTGGACCTTCACGCCGAAGGGCCGGGCGACCTGCTGGACCACCTCGTCCAGCAGGTCGCCGGCGGATTCCCACACCGCGGCGTCCAGGCACCGCATGGTCCCGGCCAGGTAGCCGGAGCCGGGGATGGCGTTGGGCGCCGCCCCCGCGTTGATCTGTCCCCACACCACGGAGACCGCAGAGCGGACGTCGATGCGCCGGTTCAGCACCGCGGGCACCTGCACCGCGATCTCGGACAGCGCGTAGACGAGGTCCTCGGTGAGGTGCGGACGCGAGGTGTGTCCGCCGCGGCCGGACAGGCTGATCTTGATGGTGTCCGCCGCCGAGGTGATGGCGCCGATGCGCGTGCCGATCGTGCCGACGTCGAACCGGGGTTCGCAGTGCGCGGCCAGGATCCGCGGGATCCCCTCGAGGGTGCCCTGCCGGATGACGGACAGCGAGCCGCCGGGCAGGCGCTCCTCGGCCGGCTGGAAGATGATGCGCACCCGGCCGGCGAGCGGCAGGTGGGCGAAGTCGGGGCCGGGCCGGCCGTCGTCGCCCAGGATCCGATGCAGGGCCAGGGCGGTGCCGGCCATCACCGAGGTGTGGAGGTCATGGCCGCAGGCGTGGGCGACGCCCGGGGTGCGGGAGGCGTACTCCAGCCCGGTCTGCTCCGTGAGCGGCAACGCGTCGATGTCCGCGCGCAGGCCGAGCACGATCGGCCCGGAGCCGATGTCCACATAGGCTCCGGTGTCCTCGAGCCTGACCGGCGACAGTCCGGCGGCGGAGAGGGTCTGCAGGATGCGGTCCGTGGTGCGGTGCTCATCATAGGACAGCTCAGGATGCGCGTGGAGGTCCCGGCGGAAGTCCACCACGGTGGGCTCGAGCTGCGCCACGAGCGGGGTCACCCGGGGCAGTCCGGGATCGTCCAGGACGGGGCGGGACTCGGACATCAGAGGACGTCGTCGTCGCCGTGGGCCTTGAGGGATTCCACGGCCTGCTTCACGGACTGCGCGTGCTCGGTGGTGGTCACCAGCAACGCGTCCGGGGTGTCCACCACCACGATGTCCTGAACCCCGATCAACGCGATCACCCGCGCCGTGTCCGTCACGACCACCCCCGAGGCCTTGGAGGAATACACCCGCGGGGTCTCCCCGATCACCGTGATCCCCGAGGCCCGCTTGGCCGGATTCAACCGGGCGATCGCCGCGAAGTCCCCCACGTCATCCCACGTGAACCCCGCCGGGATCACCGCCACATCCCCGGCCGCCGCCGCCGGCTCCGCCACCGCATAGTCGATCGCCGTCTTCTTCAACCCCGGCCACACCCGCGCCATCGTCTCCGCCTGCGCGTCCGTCCCCCAGGCCTTCGCGATCTCCACCACGCCCGCATGCAGGTCCGGCTCATGCGCCGCCAGGTGCTGCAGCATCAAGGACACCGGCGCCACGAACATCCCCGCATTCCACAGATACTCCCCCGAGGCCACATACTCCTTCGCCACCGCCTCGGCCGGCTTCTCCACGAACGCCGCCACACTCTTGGCATGCGGGGCACCGGCCACCGCCAGATCCTCACCCTGCTGGATGTACCCGAACCCCGTGGCCGGATGCGTGGGCCGGATCCCGATCGTCACGATCCGCCCCGTGGCCGCCGTGGCCACCGCCTCGGCCACCGCCTCCTGGAATTCCTCCACCGGGGTGATCACCTGATCGGCCGCGAAGGACCCCATGATCGTCTGAGGATCCCGCTCGAACAGGATCGCCGCCGCCAGCCCGATCGCCGCCGCCGAGTCCTTCGGCTCCGGCTCCAGCACCGTGTCCACCCCGGCCAGATCCGGCAACTGCTCCCGCACCGCATCCTCATGCGCCTCACCGGTCACCACCATCACCCGGTCCCCCGCCAACGCGGACAACCGGTCATACGTGGCCCGGATCAGGGTCTGTCCCGAACCCGTCAGATCATGCAGGAACTTCGGGGCAGCAGCCCGCGACAGCGGCCACAACCGCGTCCCCACACCACCGGCGGGAATCACACCATAGAAGCGATCCAGCCCCGGAGTGCCGGAGAGGTCCGCGGCGGGCTGGCCATTGAGTTCAGGGTCAGTCGTCACATCGCACAGCATAGGTGACGGGCGTCCGCCGGACCGGCAGCGCCCCACCCGTACCCCGCCCTCGGTGACCCGTGCCACACCGGGGCCGGGACGGGTCAAAAAGGGGACCTGCACGCCAAGAAGGACTAGTCTGTCGTGGAGGAATGCACTCGCACCGGCGTTTCCATGTGCCCACTGGAGGTGGCACAGGCGCCCTTGCAATCCCTGGGAGGTTTAACAGTGTCAACTGCGACATCAGCGCAGGCCCCGGCGAAGTCCGGCCGTGGGACCCTCTATCGCGGCAACGAGGGCATGTGGTCGTGGGTGATCCACCGGATCACCGGCGTCGTCATCTTCTTCTTCCTGCTGGTCCACGTGCTGGACACCTCATTGGTGAGGGTCTCGCCGGAGGCCTACAACGCCGTGCTCGGCACCTACAAGAACCCGCTGATGGCGGTCGGCGAGGTCGGCCTGGTCGGCGCCATCATGTTCCACGCCTTCAACGGCCTGCGGATCATCCTGGTGGACTTCTGGAAGGGCGGCACCAAGCACCACAAGAAGATGCTCTGGACCGTCGTGGTCGTGTGGGTCATCGCCCTCGCCGCCTTCGCCATCCGCCACCTGATGCTTGCCCTCGGAGGTCACTGAGCCATGACTGCCACCGCTGAATCCACGATCGCCGCCCCCCGCACGGGGCGGATCGACCCCAAGTACACCCGCGGCACGTCCACGGGCGGCAACTTCGAGATGCTGACCTGGCTGTTCATGCGCATCTCCGGCGTGGCCCTCGTGGCCCTGATCTTCGTCCACCTGTTCTCCAACCTGATGGTCGGGGACGGCATCAACGGCCTCGACTTCGGCTTCGTGGCCGGCAAGTGGGCGGATCCGTTCTGGCAGTTCTGGGACCTGGCCATGCTGTGGCTGGCCATGCTGCACGGCACCAACGGCGTGCGCACCATCATCAACGACTACGCCGAGCGTGACGGCGTCCGGTTCTGGCTCAAGATGGTCCTCTACGCGGCCACCGTCGTCATCATCGTCCTGGGCACCCTGGTGATCTTCACCTTCGAGCCGTGCCTCACGGATGCGACGGGCAACCTCCTGGAGGCCTCCCCGGCCTTCTGTGAGACCCTCTGACGCCGGCCCACCCCCAGAACCACCGAGACTTCTCAAGCAGAAAGAACCCAACGAATGCAGGTACACAAGTACGACGTCGTGATCGTCGGTGCCGGTGGCGCCGGCATGCGCGCGGCGATCGAATCCGGTCAGCGCGCCCGCACAGCGGTGCTGACCAAGCTCTACCCCACCCGTTCCCACACGGGTGCCGCCCAGGGCGGCATGTGCGCCGCCCTGGCCAACGTGGAAGAGGACAACTGGGAGTGGCACACCTTTGACACCGTCAAGGGCGGCGACTACCTGGTGGACCAGGACGCCGCCGAGGTCATGGCCAAGGAGGCCATCGACGCGGTGCTCGACCTGGAGAAGATGGGACTGCCCTTCAACCGCACCCCGGAGGGCCGGATCGACCAGCGCCGCTTCGGCGGGCACACCCGAGACCACGGCAAGGCCCCGGTCCGCCGCGCCTGCTATGCGGCCGACCGCACCGGCCACATGATCCTCCAGACGCTCTACCAGAACTGCGTCAAGCACGACGTCGAGTTCTACAACGAGTTCTACGTCCTGGACCTGCTGATGGTGGACGAGCCGGGCACCCGCCCGGACGGGACACCCTTCACGCAGAAGCGCGTGGCCGGCGTCGTGTCCTACGAGCTGGCCACCGGCGAGCTGCACGTCTTCCAGGCCAAGTCCGTGGTCTTCGCCACCGGCGGCGCGGGCAAGGTCTTCAAGACCACCTCCAACGCCCACACCCTGACCGGCGACGGCATGGCCATCGCCTACCGCAACGGCCTGCCGCTGGAGGACATGGAGTTCATCCAGTTCCACCCGACCGGCCTGGCCGGCCTGGGCATCCTCCTCTCCGAGGCTGCCCGCGGCGAGGGCGGCATCCTGCGCAACGCGGACGGTGAGCGCTTCATGGAGCGCTACGCCCCCACCATCAAGGACCTCGCCCCGCGTGACATCGTGGCCCGGTCCATGGCCGAGGAGGTCCGCCAGGGCCGCGGCTGCGGTCCGAACAAGGACTACGTGCTGCTGGACCTGACGCACCTGGAGCCGGCACACATCGACGCCAAGCTCCCGGACATCACCGAGTTCGCCCGCACCTACCTCGGGGTGGAGCCGTACACCGAGCCGGTGCCGGTCTTCCCGACCTGCCACTACGTCATGGGCGGCATCCCGACCAACATCAAGGCCGAGGTCCTCCAGGACAATGACACCGTGGTCCCGGGCCTGTACGCCGCCGGCGAGGTGGCCTGCGTGTCCGTGCACGGCTCCAACCGCCTGGGCACCAACTCGCTGCTGGACATCAACGTCTTCGGCCGCCGTGCCGGCATCTACGCCGCCGAGTACGCCGCGACCGCCGACTTCGTCGAGCTGCCCGAGAACGGTGAGGCAGCGACGGTCGAGCACATCGAGCACCTGCGCTCTGCCACCGGCACCGAGCGCGTGGCCGAACTGCGGGCCCGACTGCAGGACGTGATGGATGCGGACATGCAGGTGTTCCGCACCGACGAGTCCATCCGCCGTGCCCTGGCGGAGATCGAGTCCCTGCGCGAGCGTTACGAGAACGTCTCGGTGCAGGACAAGGGCAAGCGGTTCAACCTGGACCTTCTGGAAGGCCTGGAGCTGGGCTACCTGCTGGACATGGCCGAGGCCATGACCGTGGCGGCCCTGCACCGCAAGGAATCCCGCGGCGGCCACTACCGCGAGGACTACCCGGACCGTGACGACGAGAACTGGATGACGCACTCCATGCTCTACCGCGACCCGAACTCCGAGATGGAGGGGGTCAAGGGCATCCGGTCCGAGACCAAGCCGGTCGTTGTCACCCGTTACCAGCCGATGGAGCGTAAGTACTGATGAGCACCACTACCAACGAACCCGCGGAAGCACCTTCCAAGGTCGATCTGGGTGAGCAGGGCGGAGCCGGGGAGATCCCGAGCTTCGACGTCACCCTCAAGGTCCGCCGCTACCTGCCCGAATCTTCCGAGGAGTCCTACTGGGACGAATGGAAGATCACCATGTACGGCACCGACCGCGTGCTGGACGCGCTGCACAAGGTCAAGTGGGACATCGACGGCACGCTGTCCTTCCGCCGGTCCTGCGCCCACGGCGTCTGCGGCTCCGATGCGATGCGCATCAACGGCCGCAACCGCCTGGCCTGCAAGACCCTGCTGAAGGACCTCGACCTGTCCAAGCCCATCCTGGTGGAGCCCATCAAGGGCCTGCCGGTGGAGAAGGACCTGATCGTGGACATGGACCCGTTCTTCCAGTCCTACCGCGAGATCATGCCGTTCCTGGTCAACAAGGGCCCCGAGCCCACCAAGGAGCGCCTCCAGTCCGCCGAGGAGCGCGAGCGGTTCGATGACACCACCAAGTGCATCCTCTGCGCCGCCTGCACCTCCTCCTGCCCGGTGTTCTGGACCGACGGCCAGTACTTCGGCCCGGCAGCCATCGTCAACGCCCACCGCTTCATCTTCGACTCCCGCGACGATGCCGGTGACATGCGCCTGGAGATCCTCAACGACAAGGAGGGCGTGTGGCGCTGCCGCACCACCTTCAACTGCTCGGAGGCCTGCCCGCGCGGCATCCAGGTGACCAAGGCCATCGCCGAGGTCAAGCAGGCGGTGCTGGCCGGGGCGTTCTGACCCCTCCCCCGCCTGCCCGGCACGCCCGGCGCTGAGCACGAAGAAGCCCCCCGGAGAAGTTCTCCGGGGGGCTTCTGCGTTGCCGTCTAGGGCACGACGGCGGCCGGTTGCCTCAGGCGCGGGAGGCCACGTACGCGTTGTTCTCCTTGGAGAACGCGATGACGATCCAGACGATGTTCACCACGATGTACGCGATGCTCAGGATCAGCGAGACGATGCCGAGGGCAGCGTTGCCGTCCATCATGGTGCCGATGCCGAACAGGCCGTAGGCGGTGACCAGGGCCCCGACGGCGGCCAGCACGGTGCCGAGGATCCGGGCCCAGTTCTTGGCCTTGCGCAGGCCGAAGAACACGACCAGGTACAGGACCACGGCCACGACGAGGTTGCCGATGGCGAAGGCCATCCCGCCCACCACGCCGGCGCTGACGATCTGGTCGAGCTGCTCGCCGGAGACGGCCTGGCCCTGCGCCTCCATCTGGTCCTGGAGCTGGGTGCGGATGGTCTCCTCGTCCAGGCCGAAGAAGCCCAGGATGCCGGAGATGACGTAGGCGGCGAAGGAGACGAGGGTCAGCGTCTTGAGCAGCCCCCACTTCTTCGGCTCCGCCATCGGTTGGCCGACGGCGCCGGAGTCATAGGCGGACGTGCCGTACTTGGAGCCGGGCTGGTCCTGCCCCGCGAAGGCCGGATTGCCGTAGGGCTGCTGCTGTCCCTGGGCCCCGTAGGGCTGTTGTGGATTCTCGGTCATGGTGTTACCCCTCTCTTAATGGTGAAACGTGTGGTGGTGGTCGGTTCACTCGGACTATTCGTACCGCAGGGCCTCGATCGGGTCCTTCTGGGCGGCGCGGGCGGCCGGCATGGTGCCGGCCAGGAACGCGATCACGAGGATCAGCGCCACGATCAGCACGATGGACAAGGGGTCCACGGCGAACAGGCTCAGCCCGGCCACGCCGCTGAGCGGGCCGTTGACCAGGGCGGCGTTGCCACCCACGCCGATCGCCACACCGAGGCCCACGCCGATCACGGAGCCCATGACGCCGAGCAGCACAGCCTCCGTGGAGAACAGGCCGAAGACCTTGCCCCGGCCCATCCCGAGGGCCTTCATCAGGCCGATCTCCCGGGTCCGCTCCTGGACGGACATCAGCAGCGTGTTGACGATGCCGAAGCTGGCGGCCAGCAGCGCGATCAGCGCGAAGCCGTTGAGCACCCAGGTCACCGTGTCGATGATCCCCGTGATCACCCCGAGCTGGTCCTCCAGGGTCAGGCCCATCAGGCCCTCGTCGCTCAGGGCCTGCTTGACCGCCGTCTCGTTCTCCGCGAGGTTGTCCACGGTGGCCACGGCCTGCACGTAGGTCTGCGGCTGGTCCACCTCCAGGCCGGAGTTCTGCATGTCGTTCAGCTCCTGGTTCAGGGAGCTGGACGGCATGGGGCTTCCCCCCACGCCGGAGATCGCCTGCTCGGAGACGCCCACGACCTCCGCGTCGATCGTCTGCTCCTGCTGGGCCAGGTCCTTCAGCCCGATGGTCACGGTCTGGCCGAGCACCGCGTTCGGGTCCTCGGTGTCGAAGGCCGGCAGCCAGGTCTCCGGCACGGTGATCTCACTGGCCTCGGGGTCCGGCAGCTCGCCGGCGGCCAGTTCCATGCTCTCCCCGTCCGAGGGGAAGCCCAGGCTGTTCACCACGAACTGGTCCCCCGCCTCTGTTTCCAGGTAGTCGGCGGTGACGAACACGATGGGCTCGACGTCCGAGACCGAGTCGATGCCCTCGATGGTCTCGATGTCGTCGTCGGTGAGCATCTGCATGCCGAACTCACCGGTGGAGCCGGCCTCCTGAGGGTCGTACTCCTGCGGCTCGGTGCTCGTGCTCATCTGCTGCGAGGGGTCGGCCCCGGGCATCACGTAGATCTGGTCGGTCTCGCCGAAGCCGGAGACCATGGAGTCCACGTACTTGTTGATGCCGGCGCCCAGCCCCGAGGTCAGGGTCAGGGTGAAGGCGCCGATGACGATGGCGATGACCGTCAGGAAGGTCCTGGTCTTGGACCGCATCGTGTTGCCCAGTGCGGTCTTGACGACGTCGACGCTTCTCATGCGTTCCCCTCCCCGGCTGCCTCGGCGCCCGCATCGGCTGCGCGAGCATCAACCGGCGTGGGGGCGGCGTGCTTGCCGTGCCCGCCCACCTGGCGTGATCCCTCGCGGGAGGCCTGCCCGACGCCGGCCCCGGCGGCCTTGGCGGTCTCGCCCCGTTCGTCGGCGACGATCAGGCCGTCCTGCATCAGTAGGCGGCGGTCGCAGCGTGCGGCCAGGTCGTCGTCGTGCGTGACGACCACCAGGGTGATCCCCCGCTCGCGGTGCAGTCCGAAGAGGATGTCCTCCACGACCTCGCTGGTCGCCGTGTCCAGGTTGCCGGTGGGCTCATCGGCGAAGAGCACGGACGGGGAGTTGACGAGGGCGCGGGCGATGCAGGCACGCTGCTTCTGGCCGCCGGAGAGGTCCGTGGCCTTGTTCTTGGCCTTGTCCGCCATCTCCAGCTGCTCCAGCATCTCCAGGCCGCGGCGCTTGCGCTCCGCGGCGGGGACGCCGGCGATCTTCAGCGGGAGGATCACGTTCTCCAGCACGGTCTGGTTGGCGTTGAGGAAGAACTGCTGGAACACGAACCCGAAGGTCTCGTTGCGCAGGGCCGAGACCTGAGAGGCCTTCAGCTGGCTGACGGGGCGCCCCTGCATGGCGACCACCCCGGACGTCGGGTCGTCCAGCAGCGCCAGCAGGTGCATCAGGGTGGACTTGCCCGAGCCCGACTTGCCGACGATCGCCACCGACTCGCCCTGCTCGATCTCAAAGGTCAGGCCCTTGAGGGCGTCGAAGCGGGATTCGCCGCGCCCATAGACCTTGACCAGGTTCTCCGTCTCGAGAACGGGTGCTGACATGCGGGACCTTTCCTAGTGACTCTCGGCGGGGTGGGGTTCCCTGTCAGTATGTCAGGTCGTCTGGGCCTCAACAGCGTCGAAACGGGCGCTCCGGCGGACAGATGACAGGTGTCATGGGTGTCCATGACACCGTCCAGCGGCCCGGTGATCCGCCGGTCAGCGGCTCGGCGGCAGGAACCCCACCCTGGAGTACACCTCGGCCAGGACCGGGACGGCCACCTCGCGGGCCTTCGCGGCCCCACGTTCGAGGATCCGGTCCAGCTCGGCCGGATCGTCCAGCAGCTCCAGGGCGCGGCTGCGGATCGGCGTCAGCCGCTCGACCACGGTCTCGGCCAGGTCCACCTTGAGGTGTCCGTACATCTTGCCGGCGTAGGCCTCCTCCAGCTCCAGGATGGTCCGGCCGGTGAACGCGGCGAAGATCGAGAGCAGGTTGGAGACCCCGGGCTTGGCCGCGCGGTCGAAGCGGACCTCGGTGCCGTCGTCGGTCACGGCGGACTTGATGCGCTTGGCGGTGACCTTGGGCTCGTCGAGGATGTTGATCAGCCCGTTCGGCGACTCGGCCGACTTGGACATCTTCGCCGTGGGGTTCTGCAGGTCATAGATCCGCGCGCCGTTCTCCGGGTAGAAGCCGGTCGGCACCACGAAGGTCTCCCCGTGCCGGGTGTTGAACCGCTGGGCCAGGTCCCGGGTCAGCTCCACGTGCTGGCGCTGGTCATCGCCCACCGGGACGCCGTGCGGCTGGTACAGCAGGATGTCCGCGGCCATCAGCATGGGATAGGCCAACAGCCCGACGCCGGCCGCCTCCGCTCCCTGTCGGGCCGCCTTGTCCTTGAATTGCGTCATGCGTTGGGCCTCGCCCATCCCGGTCATGCACATCAGGATCCAGGCCAGTTGGGCGTGCTCGGGAACCTGGGACTGGACGAACAGGGTGGAGCGCTCCGGGTCGATGCCACCGGCGATGTACTGGGCCGCCGTGTTGCGCGTGCGCAGGCGCACGGCCTCCGGGTCCTGCGGGGTGGTGATCGCGTGCAGGTCCGGGATGAAGAAGTAGGCGTCGAAGTCCTGCTGGACCTGCACCCAGTTCACCAGGGCGCCCAGGTAGTTGCCCAGGTGCAGCGAGTCCGCGGAGGGCTGCATGCCGGAGAGCACGCGGTGGCGGGTGCCGGCCCCGGCCAGGTGGGCGGTGGCGGCGGTGTCCTGGGCCAGGACATCGGCCGGGGTGGGGATTGCGGTCATCGGGCGGTCCTCAGAACTGGTAGTCCACCACGAGCGGGGCGTGGTCGGAGAAGCGGGTGTCGTAGCTCGGGGCGCGGTCCACCACGGCGGACGTGGCCTTGGCGGCCAGCTCCGGGGTGGCGGCCTGGTAGTCGATGCGCCAGCCCGTGTCGTTGTCGAAGGCCTGCCCCCGCTGGGACCACCAGGTGTAGGGCCCGTCCACCTCCCCGGCGAGTCGGCGGTGCACGTCCACGTAGCCGATCTCCTCGCCGAAGAAGCGGTCGAAGTAGGCGCGCTCCTCGGGCAGGAAGCCGGCCTTCTTGGTGTTGCCCCGCCAATTCTTGATGTCCAGCTTGGTGTGGCCCACGTTGAGGTCACCGGTCACCACCGCATAGTCCCGCGTGGCCCGCAGCTCGGGCAGGTACCGGATCATCTCGTCCAGGAACCGGTACTTGTCCACCTGCTTGGGGGTGTCCACCACCCCGGAATGGACGTAGGCGGACACCACGGTGAGGGTCTTGCCGTCCGGGGCGGTCAGGTCGGTCTCGATCCAGCGGCCCGAGTCGTCGAAGTACGGGTCCCCGATGCCCACGCGGGTGGACTGGGGCTCCAGCAGGGTGGCGATGGCGACGCCGGCCCGGCCCTTGGCCGCGGCCGCGGTCTCCACCACGTGCCAGTCCTGACCCGTGATGTCCTCCAGCAGGTCCTCCACGATCTCCTTCGGCGCCCGGACCTCCTGCAGGGTCAGGACGTCGACGCCGCGGCCGGCGAACCAGGTGCCCATGCCCTTGCGGTGGGCCGCGCGGAGACCGTTGACGTTGACGGTCGCCAGGCGCAGGGCGCCGGCCGCCTTGGGGGCGTGGGCGTTGGTGTGGACCACGGGGGCCGGCTGGGTCTCGGGCTGCTGGGGTGCGGAGTCTGCGGAAGTCACGCGTTCCAGCCTAGCCCGATGGAGTGCCGGCCGGGCCGGCCGGAGGCCTCAGTTGATGACCTCACCGCTGATCGGGCCGTCGGAGCCCGCGGATCCCGTGGAGCCCGTGGACCTCTTGGTGCCCTCGGAGCCCTGGAGCATGTCCCGCGCGTTCGAGGAGGTGATGTGGATGGTCTCCAGGGCGCGGGTGACCATGTCCGTGTCCGCGGCGGAACCCTTGTCCAGTTCCTCGGTGACCACGCGGGCCTGCACCTGGACGATCTTGAACGAGTGGTCCAGCTTGGTGTCACGCATCGGGTCCGCCGCGGCGGGCGAGGCGGACGGGCCGGGTGCCGGGGCCGGCGTCGTGCCCTGGTCCTGGACCCGCGGCGCCAGGGTGGCCGAGAAGTTCTTCATCTGGCGGTCCACGCTCCGTGCGCCGCGGCGCACGCCGAGGACCACCAGGACGGCCAGCACGAGCCAGCCGGCGGAGATGGCCACCAGCAGCCAGCCGATCACGTCGTTCTGGTTGGCCGCGAACAGCAGGGCCACCAGCAGGATGAGCACCATGACGGCGAACGTGATGCCGCTGCCCCTCGAGGCCCAGCCCAGGCCGCGGGGGCCGGACCCGGCCTGGCCGGCGTTGCGGTTGCTTCCACTCTCCACTGACTGCATGCGCTCGATTATCCCGCATATGACGGCCCGCGGTGACCTGCGGCGCTCCTGATCGCCACCGGCTTAGTCTGGTGGACATGCCCGTTCCCTCCCGTCACCCGGTCCCGGCGCGTCCCGACGCGCGGCCGGCGCTGTGGTCGCGGGGCTTCGTGCTGGCCTGCCTGGCCAACATCATGATGTTCTTCAACGTGCACTTCCTGCTGTCCACCGTGGCGGGGTACACCGTGGCTCGGTTCGCGGTCGGCGATGCGGTGGGCGGCGCGGTGGCCGCGGTGTTCATCCTGGGCACCCTGGTCTCCCGCGTGCTGGCCGGGCCCTTGATCGAGCGGTTCGGCTCCCGGCCCCTGCTGCTGATCGGCTTCGCCGCGTTCGTGGCGGCGCCGCTGCTCTACTGGGCCTCCGGGTCCGTGTGGGCACTGCTGGGTGTGCGCGCCGTGCACGGCCTGGCGTTCGGGGTGTCCTCCTCGGTGATCGCCGGGGCCGCCGTGAACCGGCTCCCGGCCTCCCGCCTGTCCGAGGGCACCAGCCACTACTCCTCCTCCACGCTGATCGGCGTGGCCGCCGGGCCGATGATCGGGCTGGCCCTGGCCGGCTCGGCCGGCGCCGGCGTGGGCGGGGGGTTCGGTCCCGTGGCCGTGATCGCCTCCGCCGTGTCCCTGGCCGGACTGGTCACCGCCTGGTTCATGGACGTCCGCCCCCACCCGGCGGCACCCGCCGCGTCCGCCACAGCGGCCGTCACCGCGCCCACCACCGAGCCCACCCCCGTGCCCGAGGATGCCCCGCGTCCGGGCTGGGCGCGCTTCGTGGAGCCGGGGGCCGCCGCCACGGCTGCCGTGGCGGCCCTGTACTCGCTGGGGTACGCCGGGGTCGTCGCCTTCCTGGCCACCCTGGCCGCCGAGCGTGGCTTCGGGGCCGTCGCGAGCCTGTTCTTCGCGGTCTACGCAGCCACCGTGCTGGTCTCCCGCCTCTTCACGGGCCGGTTGATGGACCGGCGGGGCGCGAACGTGGTCATGCTGCCGGCCTTCCTCCTCTTCGCCGCCGGACTCGCCGCCATCGCCGCGGCGGACCAGGTCTGGGTGCTGCTGGTGGCCGCGGTGCTCGTGGGCCTCGGCTACGGCCAGCTGCTCTCGGCCGGCCAGGTCATCTGCGTCACCCGGGTACCCCGCCAGAAGGCGGGGATGGGGGCCTCCACCTACTTCCTGGGGATCGACGTCGGCATGGGCCTCGGCCCGCTGCTCGCCGGGGCCTTCGTCCAGTGGTGGGGCACCGCCGGGATGTTCTGGGTGCTGGCAGGATTCATCCTCGTCCTGGTCCCCGTCTACTGGCTGGCCCAGGGGCGGGCCCTCCACGCGGAGGTGCGGTCGTGACGGAACAGGCGCCGCGGTCCACGGGCGGACAGCCGGCCGGCGGCAACCGGATCCTGGTGGTCCTGCTCGTTCCGCTGTTCATGTCCCTCATGAGCGTCAGCGTGGTCAACGTGGCCCTGCCGGCCATCGAGACGGGGCTGCACGCCTCCTCGGCGGACCTCCAGTGGGTCCTGGCCGGCTACGCCCTGGCCTTCGGCGTGGTCCTCGTGGCCGCCGGCCGCGCCGGGGACCTGTGGGGCCGCAAGCCGCTCTTCATCGCCGGGATCCTGCTGTTCACGGCCGGCTCGCTGGCCTCGGGGCTGGCCGTGGACCCCCTGATGCTCAACCTGGCCCGGGTGCTCACCGGCCTGGGCTCCGGGGTGCTCAACCCGCAGATCATCGGCATCATCCAGAACGTCTTCCACGGCCGGGCCCGGGGCCGCGCCTACGGGCTGTTCGGCACCGTGGTGGGCCTGGGCGTGGCGATCGGCCCGACCCTGGGCGGGGTGATCATCGGCGCCCTGGGTCCGGAGTGGGGCTGGCGCACCACGTTCCTGGTCAACGTGCCCTTCGGCATCCTCGGTGCCGTCCTGACCGCCCTCTGGCTCCATCCCCCGCAGCGGGACCGCGCCTCCGGGGACCGGCGTTCCCTGGCCGACCTGGATCCTGTGGGCGCCGTCCTGCTGGCCGCCGCCGTGGTCGGCCTGATGATCCCGTTCATCCTCCCCGGCACCTGGCTGCTGCTGGTGCCGGCGGTGGTCCTGCTGGTGCTCTGGTGGCTGTGGGAGGCGCGGATGAGGGTGCGCATGCCGCAGACCGGGCGCGCCCCCATGGTGGACCCGTCCCTGTTCCGGATCCCCTCGTTCAGTTACAGCACGGTGGCCACCGCGTTCCTGCTCGGGGCCATGCCCGGGCTGTGGGCCGTCCAGGCGATCGTCACCCAGCAGGGCCTGGGCCTGTCCGCGCTGGCGGCCGGCCTCACCTCGCTGCCCACGGCCGTGGCCGTGATGGTGCTGTCCCCGTGGATCGGCAACCACGTTCACCGGCGCGGTCCGCTGTTCGTCATGCTCGGCGCCCTGCTGGCCATCGCCGCGGTGGTCCTGGGCATGGTCGCCTTCCACCAGATCGCCACCGGGTCCTGGCCGTACTGGACGCTGGCCGTGTGCCTGTTCCCCTTCGGCCCCGCCCAGGCCCTGCTGATGACCAGCACGCAGGTGCTGACCATGCACGAGGTCCCGCTGCACGCGGCCGGGGCCGCCGGCGGCGTGTCCCAGACGGCCCAGCGCGTGATGACGGCCATCGGCCTGGCCGCGGTGACCGGGTCGTTCTACGCCTCCCTGGCCGCCTCCGGTGCCGGCGGTGACCACTCCGGCGCCGCGGCGTCCGCCGGGTCCCCGGTGGCCGTGGCCTACGGTCAGGCGGCCGATGCGGCCCTACTGGTGGTGATCGGGCTGCTGGCGGTCACCCTGCTGGCCGGCGTGCTCGACTACGTCCGCCGGTACCGCGGCGGCACCCTGGTCCTCGAGGACTGAGACAGTAGCGCAGGACTGGCAGGACTAACGCAGGAACAGCGCCTTGAGCCGGAGGGAGGTGAAGACCAGCCCGCCGCAGATCATCACCGCGAAGTACAGCACGTGCACGCCCGTCCACACGGTGAAGACGCCCGCCCCCAGCTGGCGCAGCAGCTCCACGCCGTGCCACAGCGGCAGCGCCTGGATGAGCCACTGGATGTGCTCGGGGTACACGGACAGCGGGAAGAACGTGGCGGAGAACAGGAACATCGGCATCAGCACCACCATGATCCAGTCCATCTGCTGGAACTTCGTCATGTAGCTGGTCACGGCCATCCCCACGGAGGCGAAGGCGAAGGCGATCAGCAGGGCGGCGGGCACCAGCAGCAGGGCCCACCAGCTCGTCACGAGTCCCAGCGCGGACATCACCACCAGGAACGCCACGGAGTACAGCCCGCCGCGCATCAGGGCCAGGGTGATCTCCCCGAGCGCGATGTCCACCGGCCCCAGCGAGGTGTTGAGCATGGTCTCGTAGAGCCTGGACATCCGCATCTTGAAGAACACGTTCCAGGTGGAGTCGTAGATGGCGCCGTTCATGGCGGACACGGCCAGCAGCGCCGGGGCGATGTACTCCCCGTAGCTCACCGGCCCCGCCGGGCCCTCGACCTCCCCCACGAGCGCGCCCAGCCCGATCCCCAGGCTCAGCAGGTAGAGCACCGGCTCCACGAACCCGGAGACGAAGATCGCCCAGTTCGAGGTCTTCAGGGCCCGCAGCCCGCGTTCCACCACCACCCGGACGCGCCCCGCGTACATCCCGGCCCCCGGTCCGGTCCGCACGGTCGGCTGCGGCATCGGGGGTATCGGCACCGGGGGCACGACGTCGGCCGGCCGGCTTCCGGCGCCCACCGCGCCGGGTGCGGTGGTCGCGGCGGGGACGGGCCGGCGTCGTGCCGTGGCAGGTGTCCGCACCCGGCGCACCACCGCGTCCCGGTCGGCCGACCCGGGTTCCCAGCCCAGCCGGCGGGTGTAGATCCGCCGGACGAGGACCCAGCCGAGTGCGGCGAGGCCCAGCAGGTACCCCACGTGCACGGCGGTGAGCCAACCGGGGTTCTCCATCCCGTAGGACGCGATCCTGCCGAGCTGGGCGGCGTGCCACTGCGGGGAGATCCAGCCGATCCACCGCAGGGCGAGCGGCAGGGCCTCCAGCGGGTAGAAGGTGGCGGAGAACAGGAACAGCGGCATGATGACGAAGCGCTGCACCAGGGAGAACTGGCCGGCGTCCCGCCGCAGGGAGGCGGCGTAGGCCATGAGCGGCAGCCCCACGGCCAGGCCGCCGAGGCAGGCGGAGAGCACCTGCAGCCATCCCCAGGGGCTGGAGACCGCCCCGAAGGCGAGCATGATGAGGAAGAACAGGGTGGACTGCACCAGGTATCGCAGCAGCACGGCGGTGACGTGGCCGGCGGCGATCTGGTGCGGCGCGATCGGGCTGGCCTGCGGTCCGAAGTAGAGCCGGTGCCACCTGAACCCGTCCATCACGGGATAGGTGAACTCCGTGGCGGCCGCCATGAGGGTGCCGGCGGCCAGCAGGGCCGGGGCGATGAACGCCAGGTATCCGACGCCGCCGTCCCCGTCGACGCCCGGCCCGGCGCCGAAGGAGGCATCGCCGCTGATCAGGCTCGCCAGCCCCATGCCCATGGCCAGCAGGTAGACCAGCGGCTCCCCGATGGCGGAGACGAGGATGACCCCGCCGTAGCTGCGCATGGTCTTCAGGTAGTGCTCGGCGTAGTACCACGCGCCGAAGCGGCGGACCCGGGCGGCCGACGCGGCCGGGCCCAGCGGGGCGGGCGGGGACTCCGTCGCGGGCCATGACTCCGTCGCAGGAACTGACTCAGTCAATGAGGCTCCGCCCGGTCAGGGTGAGGAACACGTCCTCCAGCGAGGACCGGCGTACGAGCGAGGTGACCGGTTCCAGTCCCAGGGCCGTCACCGCCTCCAGCGCGGACTCGCCGTCGTGGGCGTAGACCAGCACCCGGTCCGGCAGGGACTCGATCCGGTCCACGCGGGGCAGCTCGCGCTGAAGCCGCGCGGCCACCTCGGCGTTGCGGGCGGCGCCGAACCGGACCTCCAGGACCTCCCGGCTGGAGTGCTCCCGGATCAGGGCGGCCGGGGAGCCCTCGGCCATGATGCGGCCGTGGTCCACCACGATCAGCCGGTCGCACAGCTGCTCGGCCTCGTCCATGTAGTGGGTGGTCAGCACGAGCGTGGTGCCGGCCTCCTTGAGCCGGAACAGCCGGTCCCACAGGATGTGCCGGGCCTGGGGGTCCAGCCCGGTGGTGGGCTCGTCCAGCAGCAGGATCCGCGGCTCGTTGACGAGTCCCCGGGCGATCACCAGCCGGCGCTTCATCCCCCCGGAGAGGTCGTCCACCCGCACGTCCGCCTTCTCGGTGAGCTGGGCGAACTCCAGCAGCTCGGCGGCCTTGGGCCGCAGGTAGGAGTAGGGCAGGCCAAAGTACCGGCCGTAGACGATGAGGTTGTCCCGGACGGTGAGCTCCTCGTCCAGGTTGTCCTGCTGCGGGACCACCCCGAGGTGGGCGCGGACCTCGGGGCCGTGGCGCTCCGGGTCCAGCCCCATGATCGTCAGCGTGCCGTCCGTGCGCTGGGAGACCCCGCCGATCATGCGCATGGTGGTGGACTTGCCCGCCCCGTTGGGGCCGAGCAGCCCGAAGGACTCTCCCGGCCGCACGGCGAAGTCGATCCCGTCCACGGCCGTGACGGCGCCGTAGCGCTTCGTCAGCGTGCGGGCCTCGATGACCGGCCCGGCCCCGAGATGGTCAACAGGTGTTTCAGATGGCACGAGCGGGAGCCTACCGGGCCGTCCGGGCCACCGGAAGGCCCGGCCTGGAATCGGCGGGGATCAGCTCCGGAACAGGTCCGGATCAGGTCCGTGCGGCGACGGCGCGCTCAGCGGCCTCCACCACGTTGGCCAGCAGCTCCACGCGGGTCATCGGGCCCACGCCGCCGGGGTTGGGCGCCATCCAGGAGGCCTTCTCGGCCACGGCCGGGTCCACGTCCCCGGTGATCCGGGCCTTGCCGTCCTCACCCTCCACGCGGGAGACGCCCACGTCCAGCACGATCACGCCCTCCTTGACATCCTCGGGCTTGACCATGTGGGCCACGCCGGCGGCGGCGATGATGACGTCGGCGCGGGCCAGCTCGGCCTTCAGGTCCTTGGTCCCGGTGTGGGCGAGCACCACGGTGGCGTTGACGTCCCGGCGGGTCAGCACGAGCCCGGCGGGGCGGCCGATGGTCACGCCGCGGCCGATCACCAGCACGACCTTGCCGGCCAGCTCGATCCCGTAGTGCTTGAGCAGGTCCACGCAGCCCTTGGGGGTGCACGGCAGCGGCGAGTTTAGCTCCCCGCCCACCGAGGCCACGAGCCGCCCCAGGTTCATGGGATGCAGCCCGTCCGCGTCCTTGCCCGGGTCGATGGCCTCCAGGACCCGGTCCGTGTCGATGTGCTTCGGCAGCGGCAGCTGCACGATGTACCCGGTGCACTCGTCATGGGCGTTGAGCTCCGCCAGCACCTCGAGGAGTTCCTCCTCCGTGGTGGTGTCCGGCAGGTCCCGGCGGATGGAGGTGATGCCCACCTCGGCGCAGTCCCGGTGCTTGCCGGCCACGTAGGACTGGGATCCGGGGTCCTCCCCCACCAGCACGGTGCCGAGCCCGGGGACCACCCCCTGCTCCTTGAGGGCCGCCACGCGGCCGGCCAGGTCCTTCTTGAGGGCGGCCGCGGTGGAGCGGCCGTCGAGCTTCTGTGCGGTCATGGCGGGGTCACGCTTCCTTGTGGGGTCGGCCAAATGGAATACCTATCACCATAGTGATTGAGCCCACTCCTGTCACCAGGTCTCGAGGCCGTCATACAGGGGGAAGTCCGCGGCCAGCCGGTCCACCCGGGCCTTGAGCAAGTCCACGTCCGGCCCCGGCTTCAGGGTCTGGGCGATGATGTCCGCCACCTCCGTGAACTCCTCCGCGCCGAAGCCGCGGGTCGCCAGCGCCGGGGTCCCGATGCGCAGCCCCGACGTGGTCATCGGCGGACGCGGGTCCCACGGCACGGAGTTGCGGTTCACGGTGATGCCCACCTCATGCAGCCGGTCCTCGGCCTGACGGCCGTCCAGCTCGGCGTGGCGCAGGTCCACCAGGATCAGGTGCACGTCCGTGCCGCCGGTCAGCACGGAGACGCCGTGCTCGGTGACGTCGGCGGCGGTCAGTCGCTCGGCGAGGATCTGGGCCCCCTCGATCGTCCGGCGCTGGCGCTCGGCGAACTCCTGCGAGGCGGCGATCTTGAAGGCCACGGCCTTGCCCGCGATCGCGTGCATGAGCGGGCCGCCCTGCTGCCCGGGGAACACCGCGGAGTCGATCTTCTTGGCGTACTCCCCCTTCGAGAGGATGAAGCCCGAGCGGGGCCCGGCCAGGGTCTTGTGTGCCGTGGAGGTCACCACATCGGCGTGCGGCACCGGGTTCGGGTGCAGGCCTGCGGCCACCAGGCCGGCGAAGTGGGCCATGTCCACCCACAGCTTGGCGCCGACCTCGTCCGCGATGGAGCGGAAGGCCTCGAAGTCCAGCTGGCGCGGGTAGGCGGACCAGCCGGCCACGATCACGGCCGGCTTCTCCGCCAGCGCCTTCTCGCGCACCTTGTCCATGTCGATCCGGTAGGTGTCCGGATCCACCTCGTAGGCGGCGATCGTGTAGGTCTTGCCGGAGAAGTTGAGCTTCATGCCGTGGGTCAGGTGTCCGCCGTGCGCCAGGGACAGGCCCATGAGGGTGTCACCGGGCTGCATCAGGGCGGTCATCAGGGCCACGTTGGCCTGTGCGCCGGCGTGCGGCTGGACGTTCACGTGCTCGGCGCCGAACAGGGACCTGGCCCGCTCGATCGCCAGGTTCTCCGCCACGTCCACGTGCTCGCAGCCGCCGTAGTAGCGGCGGCCGGGGTAGCCCTCGGCGTACTTGTTGGTCAGCACCGAGCCCTGGGTCTGGAGGATGGCCCGCGGGACGAAGTTCTCGGAGGCGATCATCTCCAGGGTGTCCCGCTGACGCCCCAGTTCCAGGCCCAGGACCTCGGCGATCTCCGGGTCCACGGTGGACAGCGGCTGGGTGTTCAGGGAGGTGCGGGCGGCGGATGCTGCGGTGTGCACCGGGGTGGGCTCTGTCACGGAAGGCTCCTGCTGGCGTAGTCACGTTCGTTGGCCGCCGCCGGACCCAGGCGGGCGGTCCGGAGGCCTGCACGGTCCGGCGCCCCGCGGGGCCCGGTCCGTGTTCGCCGCTTCCCGGTGGTGGTCCACCTGCGCCAGTCGCGGCCTGCGCCCCATCGTAGCGCGGCGCCGGAGGGGCAGGGCCCCGCCGTGCGGATACGCTTCACGTGTGGTGACCTCCGCTGATTCCGTCCCGCCCCTGACCTCCTCCCCCGTCCTGGCCGTCGTGGTGATCGGCGCCGGACAGGCCGGGCTGAGCGCCGCCGGTCAGCTGCTGCGCAAGCGGCTGCGCCCGCACGAGGACTTCATGGTCCTGGACGCCAACGACGGACCCGGCGGCGCCTGGCGGCACCGCTGGGACGCGCTGACCTTCGACGCGGCCCACGGCATCCACGACCTGCCCGGGATGCCGCTGGGCTCCCCGGACCCGGCCGAGCCCGCCAGCCGCGTGGTCGCCCGGTACTACGGGTCCTACGAGCGGGAGCTCGGCCTGCCGGTGGTCCGGCCGGTGAAGGTCGGATCCGTGGAGCACCACCTGGGCGAGGCGGACGACCACGGGGAGACCGGGTACTTCACGGTCACCGCCGCCGACGGCCGCACCTGGCGGGCCCGCACCGTCATCAACGCCACCGGCACGTGGGACAGCCCGTACATCCCCTACTACCCGGGGATCGCCGAGTTCACCGGCCGCCAGCTGCACACCCGCGGCTTCACCGCCGCCGCCGATTTCTCGGGGCAGCGGGTCCTGGTGGTCGGCGGCGGGACCTCCGCCCTGCAGTTCCTGCTCCAGCTCCACGAGGCCGGGGCCCGGACCGTGTGGAGCACCCGCCGCGCGCCGGACTGGACGGACCGCTTCTTCGACGCCTCCTGGGGCGTGGACGTGGAGACCTCCGTCTCCGCCCGCACCACCATGGGCCTGCCCCCGCTCTCGGTGGTGGCGGCCACCGGCCTGCCCGTCACCGAGCAGTACCTCTCCGGCCTCGCCTCCGGCGTGCTGATCAGCCGCGGCCCGCTGCGCCGGATCACGCCCACCGGCGTGGTCCTGGACGGACCCGGGCCCGACGGCGGCGCGGTCCCCTCCCAGGGACCGGTCGCGGACGCGCTGCTGGCACCCGGCGCGGCGGCGGCCGGTGGCCTGGACCGGGTCCCGGCCCTGACGGGGCGGGCCTGCACGGTGGTGTCCACGGAGGATCCACTGACCACGTGGGAGACCGAGGTGGACACCATCCTGTGGGCCACCGGGTTCCGCGCGTCCATGGACCATCTGGCCCCGCTGCACGTCCGCGAGCGCGGCGGCGGCGTGGTGATGCTCCCGGACGGGGTGTCCGTGGCCAAGCGACCGGGACTCTTCCTGGTGGGCTACGGCGCCTCCGCGTCCACCATCGGCGCCACCCGGGCCGGCCGGCGGGCTGCGGTCGAGGCCGCCGCCGCGGCGACCTCACGGTGACCCCATTTATGAGTTACTCAGAATATGCCATACTGGGGCCATGACCCAGAGCACCCCGCACGGAACCGCGCCGTTGGCGTGGGCCGCCCGCATGCGGTCGGCGGGATTGCGGGTCACCAAGCAGCGGCTGGCCGTCCTGGCCGCCCTGCACGAGACCCCGCACGCCACCGCGGACGAGGTCCTGGCGCACGTGCGGCAGTCCCTGCCGGGGATCACGGTGCAGTCCGTCTACACGGTGCTGCACTCCCTGACAGGCGCCGGGCTGCTGCGCCAGCTGGACCTGGCCAACTCCCCCGCCCGCTATGAGACCCGCGTGGCGGACAACCACCACCACGCCGTCTGCACGGGTTGCGGCCGGATCGAGGACGTGGCCTGCGCCGTGGGTCACGCCCCCTGCCTGCACCCCTCCGAGACGCACGGGATGACCATCCAGGTGGCCGACGTCGTCTACCAGGGCCTGTGCGCGGACTGCGCCGCACCGTCCGCCGTCGAGGCCCTCACCCCAGACCCCCGGGACGCCCGCCAGGGCTGACCGGTATCCCCACCACCCGACCGACCCAACCACCCCTTGAAGGAGAACGTGATGACGGAGACCACGCCGCACAGCACCGGTTCCACCACCCAGGCCGGCATCCCCGCCGTCAGCGACCGCAACTCGCTGACCGTGGGCAACAACGGCCCCATCGTCCTGCACGACCACCACCTGGTGGAGACCCTGCAGCACTTCAACCGGATGAACGTCCCCGAGCGCCGTCCGCACGCCAAGGGCTCCGGCGCCTACGGCACGTTCGAGGTCACCGAGGACATCTCCCGGTACACCAAGGCCGACTTCCTGCAGCCGGGCAAGAAGACCGAGATGCTGGCCCGCTTCTCCACCGTGGCCGGCGAGCTCGGCTCCCCGGACACGTGGCGTGACGTGCGCGGCTTCGCCCTGAAGTTCTACACCGAGGAGGGCAACTTCGACCTCGTCGGCAACAACACCCCGGTGTTCTTCGTGCGCGACCCCATGAAGTTCCCGCACTTCATCCGCTCCCAGAAGCGCCTGCCGGACTCCGGCCTGCGGGACGGCACCATGCAGTGGGACTTCTGGACCCAGAACCCGGAGTCCGCCCACCAGGTCACCTACGTGATGGGCCAGCGCGGCCTGCCGAAGACCTGGCGCCACATGAACGGCTACTCCTCCCACACGTACTCCCTGGTCAACGAGGCCGGCGAGCGCTTCTGGGTCAAGTGGTCCTTCCAGACCAACCAGGGCATGGACTACCTCACGAACGAGGAGGCCGAGCGGCAGGCCGGCGCCAACGCGGACCTCCACCGCCAGGACCTCTTCGAGGCCATCAAGCGCGGCGAGAACCCCTCCTGGGACGCCTACCTCCAGGTCATGCCGTACGAGGACGCCAAGACCTACCGCTTCAACCCCTTCGACCTGACCAAGGTCTGGCCGAAGAAGGACTACCCGCGCATCAAGGTCGGCACCATGACCCTGAACCGCAACCCGGAGAACTTCTTCGCCGAGATCGAGCAGTCGGCGTTCTCCCCGGCCAACATGGTCCCGGGCACCGGCAACTCCCCGGACAAGATGCTGCTGGGCCGCAACTTCGCCTACGCGGACGCCCAGCGCTACCGCATCGGCACCAACTTCCAGCAGCTGCCGGTCAACAAGCCGATCAACCCGGTGCACACCTACAATTTCGAGGGCAA
Source organism: Citricoccus sp. I39-566 (assembly GCF_031432995.1). GTDB lineage: Bacteria > Actinomycetota > Actinomycetes > Actinomycetales > Micrococcaceae > Citricoccus > Citricoccus nitrophenolicus_A. The sequence goes on along the minus strand of NZ_CP133842.1, from coordinate 1,468,906 downwards.
CATGTGGTACGAGCACACCGGTGCCCGCAGCTACTACGCCCCGAACTCCTTCGGCGACTCCTGGTCGGACCAGACCGGGCCGGTGGACAACGGCTGGGAGGCCGACGGCGAGCTCGTCCGCAGCTCCTACGACCTGCACGCCGAGGACGACGACTTCGGCCAGCCCGGCACCCTCATCCGCGAGGTGTTCTCCGACGCCCAGCGCGACGAGTTCGTGCAGACCGTGGCCGGCGCCCTCGACGGCGTGCAGGAGCCGGTCCTCTCCAACGCCTTCCAGTACTGGAAGAACGTGGACGCCACCGTGGGCCAGCGCATCGAGGACGCCGTGCGCGCCAACCTGGATGACACGACCGTCCCGGGCATGGGCGTCGACCGCGACCGGTAGGACCCGGTAGGCCTGCCCCACCGCAGGCGACCGTCACGACTGAGGGCCCCGCCCCTGCGATCAGCAGGAGCGGGGCCCTCAGATCAGGTGATGCAACTCACTATCTCGATAGGTATGCTGTCCTTATGAGCCCAAGCACTCCCGCCACCACGCCAGCCGTCTCCCCCTCCGCCTCAGGCACGCCCTCCCCGTCCCAGGGCGAGCCCATGGTGCTGACCCTCTCCTGCCGCAACGGCCGGGGCATCGTGCACGCCGTCTCCGGGGCTCTGCTGTCCGTGCAGGGTGACATCACGGAGTCCAAGCAGTTCGACTCCCCGGACACGGGCACCTTCTTCATGCGCGTGGAATTCACCACCCCGGAGCCCCTGACGGCGGTGGAGGCCGCCCTGGCCCCGGTCAAGGAGGAGTTCGCCATGGACATGGGACTCTGGGAGGCCTCCCGCAAGACGCGCACCCTCGTGATGTGCTCCAAGGACGGCCGCACCCTGAACGACCTGCTCTTCCAGCAGCGCGCCGGCACCCTGGCCGTCGAGATCCCCGTGATCGTCTCCAACCACCTGGAGCTGCAGCCGATGGCGTTCTTCTACGGCATCCCCTTCGTCCACATCCCGGTGGGCAAGGACGCCCAGGGCGCGTCCACCAAGGCCGAGGCCGAGGCCAAGCTGCTCGACCTCGTCAGGGAGTACGACATCGAGCTGGTCGTGCTCGCCCGCTACATGCAGATCCTCTCGGACGACCTGTGCCGCCGCCTCGAGGGGCGGGCGATCAACATCCACCACTCCTTCCTGCCGTCCTTCAAGGGCGCCAAGCCCTACCACCAGGCCCACGAACGCGGGGTCAAGCTGATCGGCGCCACCGCCCACTACGTCACGGGGGACCTGGACGAGGGGCCGATCATCGAGCAGACCGTCCAGCGCGTCACCCACGCCCAGAGCGCCCGCGAGTTCGTGATCCGCGGCCGCGAGGTCGAGGGCTCCACCCTGTCCCGCGCGGTGAAGTGGCACGCGGAACACCGGGTGCTGCTGGACGGCAAGCGCACCGTCGTCTTCGACTGAACGCCCTCTGCGTCGCACGAAGTGGCCATGCCCGCCCCGGGGCTGGCCACTTCGTGCGACCTGGATCACGGTGGTGCCACGTAGGCTGGGCCCATGGCACACCTGATCACGATCGCCGGCGCCACGCCCTCCGCCCCTGAGTCCGCCTTCCTGGCCCCCACGGCCACGCTCTCCGGAGACGTGGCCCTGGGTGAGCAGTCCTCCGCCTTCTACGGGGTCTCCGCGCGGGGGGACTCCGCCCCGATCCGCGTGGGAGACCGCACCAACCTGCAGGACAACGTGGTGCTGCACGCGGACGCGGGCTTCCCCTGCACCCTCGGCCACGACATCTCCGTGGGCCACGCCGCCGTGGTCCACGGGGCCACCGTGGAGGACGGCTGCCTGATCGGGATGTCCGCCACCGTCATGAACGGCGCCGTCATCGGCACCCAGTCCCTCGTGGCCGCCGGCGCCCTGGTGCTGGAGGGCACCGTGGTCCCACCGCGCTCTCTCGTGGCCGGGGTCCCCGCGAAGGTCCGCCGCGAACTCACGGAGGACGAGCTCGCCGCCCTCGCGAAGAACTCGGCCACCTACGTCCGGCTCGCCGCGGCGCACCGCGAGGCGAACACCTGAGGCGACCGGCCGTCGTCGCCCGCTCTCTCCCCTTCGCCGGGGAGACGAGGGTCAGGCGTCCTTGGCGGCCGCCAGCTCGATCTCCCGCTCGCGTTCCTCCGTGGCCATCCGCGTCAGCTCGGCGCCGGCCTCGGCGTCCCGGGTGAGGTTCTGCCCGGACTCCGGATCGAAGATATGCACGCGCGAGGTGTCCACCCAGAGCTCCGTGGGCCGGCCCGGCCGTACCCGGGACTCCGCGGACAGGGTGGTCACCACCTGTGGCCGCAGTTCGTCGGCATCCATCTCCGCCGCGAGGTCGGAGAGCAGCCGGCGGACCTTCTCGTCCGGCTCGAACTCGATGTAGCCGTACTGCTCGTGCCCCAGCCACTCCAGGTGGGACAGCTCGGCCGTGAACACGGACCCCTTGGACATCTTGGACTCGTCCACCAGTGCGGCGTCCTCGAAGAACTCCGGCCGCAGGCCGATCATCACCAGCTCCCGGCCCTGCGCCACCGCAGCCTTCTCCGCGGAGATGGGGATGTCCCCGATCGGGGAGGACAGCACCGCACCCCCCGCGCCACCGCCCGAGTCCTTGAGCGTGGCCGGCAGGAAGTTCATGGACGGGGAGCCGATGAAGCCGGCCACGAACAGGTTGACGGGCTGCTCGTAGAGCTCCCGCGGGCTGGCCACCTGCTGGAGGATGCCCTTCTTCAGCACGGCCACCCGGTCCCCCAGGGTCATGGCCTCGGTCTGGTCGTGCGTCACGTAGACGCTGGTGATCCCGAGTCGGCGCTGCAGCTGGGAGATCTCGGAGCGCATCTGCCCGCGGAGCTTGGCGTCCAGGTTGGACAGCGGCTCGTCGAACAGGAAGGCGTCCGCCTCACGCACGATCGCCCGGCCCATCGCCACCCGCTGGCGCTGGCCGCCGGAGAGGTTGGCGGGCTTGCGCTCGAGGTGCTCGGTCAGCTCGAGCATGGCCGCGGCCTTCTGCACCCTCTCGTCCACGGTCCCCCCGCCGACGCCTCCACCGCCGCCGCCGTTCTTGTCCTTGGCCAGGCGCAGCGGGAAGGCGATGTTCTCGTACACGGTCAGGTGCGGGTACAGGGCGTAGTTCTGGAACACCATGGCCAGGTTGCGGTCCTTGGGGGCGGCCTCGTTCATCCGGGTTCCGTCGATCTGCAGTTCCCCGGAGGTGATGTCCTCCAGCCCCACGATCATCCGCAACAGGGTGGACTTGCCGCAGCCCGAGGGGCCCACCAGGATGACGAACTCACCGTCGGCGATGTCCAGGGACACGTTGTTCACGGCCGGGAAGCCGTCGTCGTACTTCTTGACGATGTTGTTCAGGGTGATGGAGGCCATCGGTGCTCCCTTTCCTTCGTGCCTGCATGAGGGGGTTGGTGATGGGTGCCGGGCGGGCTGGTGCGGTGCGCCTCAGCCCTTGACGGCGCCCGAGGTCAGTCCGGCCACGATCTGCTTCTGGAAGGCCATGACCAGCAGCACCACCGGGATCGTGACGATGATGGCCGCGGCCGAGATGGCCCCGGTGGGCGATTCGAACTGGGAGGCGCCGGAGAAGAACGCCAGGGCGGCCGGCACCGGTCTGGCGGCCTCGGTGGAGGTCAGCGAGATGCCGTAGACGAAGTCATTCCAGGCGATGAAGAAGGCGATGATCGCGGTGGTGAAGACCCCGGGCAGGGCCAGGGGGACGATCGCCTTGCGGAACGCCTGCAGCGGCGTGGCGCCGTCCACCTGCGCGGCCTGCTCCAGCTCCCAGGGGATCTGCTTGAAGAACGCCGTCAGCGTCCAGATGGAGATCGGCAGCGTCAGGGACAGGTACGGGATGATCAACCCGGGCCAGGTGTCATACAGCCCCAGGGTCCGCCACATGTTGAACAGCGGGGTGACGAGGGAGATCACGGGGAACATGGACACCATGAGGGAGACGGTGAGCACGAGCCGCTTGCCCGGGAAGTCCAGCCGCGCGATCGCGTAGGCGCACAGGGTGGCCAGCACCACGGCGATCGCGGTGGCGATGACGGAGATGCCGATGGAGTTCCACAGGGCCGTCAGGAACAGCTCCCGGGAGTCCCCCACGAGGATCTCCTCGTAGTTGATGGTGGACCACGACGTCGGCAGGAAACTCCCGCTGGACAGGTCACCGGGGGTCTTGAAGCTCGTCGCCAGGATCGAGGCCACCGGGAACAGGCACCACACGGCCACGACGACGGTGATCACCCACCAGCCGATGGACGTGTTCCGCTTCGCCCGGCGGGCCGTCCGCTGGCCCTCGGCCTCCTCGGCTGTCAGGGCGGTGTCCGTGCTCATTTGCGTCCTCCCTTGGATCCGGCCAGGTCCACGTTGAACACCTTGACCGCCACGAAGGCGATCAGGGCCACGCACAGGAACAGCACCACGGAGATGGCCGAGCCGAGGCCGATCTCCAGCCGCCCGATGGAGGTCCGGTAGGCCAGCAGCGACAACACCTCCGTGCCGTAGGCGCCGTTGGTCATGATGAAGATCGAGTCGAACACCCGGAATGCGTCCAGGGCCCGGAACAGGACGGCCACCATGATGGCGGCCTTCATGTTGGGCAGTACCACCTTGCCCAGACGCTGCCACCAGTTGGCCCCGTCCACGGCGGCCGCTTCGGAGAGGTCGTCCGGGACCTGCGCCAGTCCGGCGAGCAGCAGCAGGGAGATGAAGGGGGTGGTCTTCCAGATCTCGGAGAACATGATGACCACGAGCGAGGTCCCGCCCTGCGCGAACCAGTTCATCTCGTCGTTGAACCCGGGCACCCAGCTGAGCCAGTTGTTCACGTATCCGGAGTCGATCGAGAACATGTAGTACCAGGCGTAGGCCGAGACCACGGTGATGATCCCGTAGGGCACCAGGATGACGGTGCGGACCAGTCCGCGCGTGGACTTGATGGCCTTGTGCATGACCAGGGCCAGCAGGAAGCCCAGGATGAGCTCCACGAACACGGTCACCACGGTGATCAGGGCGGTGACGCCGAGGGCACTCCAGAACACCCCGTCCGTGAGGATGGTCCCGTAGTTCTGCAGGCCGATGAACTCCCGGTCCGCCGGGGCCGTGAGCCGGTAGCTGAACAGCGAGTCCCAGACCGCCTTCGCCACCGGGTAGAAGATGACGGCCACCATGATCACGAAGGCCGGGCCCGCGAGCCACCAACCGAGCCGGGCCTCGGCGCGCGCCCGCTCGGATCGCGGGGCCCGGCCTGCTTCCCTGCCTGTCGCCTTGCGGCGGCCTCGGGATCCCCCCGGCGGTGCGGAATCGCCGTCCGCGGCCTCCGGGCCGACCGCGGGGACGTTCGTCGGAATGGCGCTCACAGCAGCGACTCCCCTCGCAGGACTTCCATGATGAACTGGCCGGTCTCGGCCGGTGTGGTCTCCGGGTTGACGGCGCCCGGCGGGGTGAAGCGCTGCTGGATCGCCGTGGAGACCTCGTTGTAGTAGGGCGTCTGGGGCCTCGGTGCGGCCAGCTCGAGTGACTCGCGGATGGTGGGGGCCATCGGGAACTGTTCCTCCACGGCCGGGTCCTCGAAGGCGCTGGCGCTGGAGGGCGGGTTGCCGTTGGTCACGAAGTACTGGGTCTGGTGCTCCGGGGTGACGATGCACTCGATCGCCTCCCAGGCCAGGTCCGGGTGCTCGGACTGCGCCCCGACGCCCAGGTTGATGCCGCCCAGTGGCGGCGCCTGTTCCTGGTCTTCGAAGACCCGTGGGTACAGCGTCCAGCCGATGTCCTCGGGCAGGTCCTCCGGCAGGGAGCCGTCCTCCACGGCGGCGTTGGTGGCCGGCCAGACGAAGGGCCAGTTGACCATGAAGGAGCCGCTGTCCCCCTGGAAGAGCAGCATGGCCTCGTTCTCCTGCTGCGTGGCCAGGCCGGGCCCGCCGAGGCCCTCCTGACCGATGGTGGAGATGATCTCGGCCGCCTTGGTCCCGGCCTCCGAGTCGAGGCCCACCTGGACGTCCGCGGCGGAGGCCTCCGGGTTCTCGAGGATCTGCCCGCCGGCGGATTCCACGAGGGCGTTGAGCCACACGGTCATGGACTCTGCCCGGGCGCCCTGGACGCCCAACTCCTTGCCCTGGTCCCGGGCCACCTCGATCAGCTGGTCCCATGTGACGGGCCCGTCCATGTCCAGCCCGGCCTCCTCGGCCACGGACTTCCGGTACCACAGCAGCTGCGTGTTGGCCCAGAACGGGATCGTGACCAGGTTGCCCTTCCAGGTGGCGCCCGCCAGGGCCCCCTCGAGGGTGTCCTGCGTGGTGGAGGACGCCACCTCCTCCGGGACCGGCGCGAGGAATCCCGGCTCGGCGAGTTCGGGGATGAAGGGCGGGTCCAGGGACATGATGTCCATCGAGGTGTCCCCGGCGGCCAGCCGCCGGGTGAGCTGCTCCCGCTGGGAGGCGGCATCGTTGGGGAGCACGGAGGTCTCGAGGCGGTAGGAGCCGCCCGCCGCCTCGGTGCACTGCTGGGCGATCGTGGCCTGGCCGCCGTCGTCCGGGTTGGTGTACCAGGTGAGCACCGGGGTGTCCTCGGCGGGGCCGCAGCCGGCGAGGACCAGGGCCGCGGTGACCACCACCGCGGCGCCGGCGGCGCGCTGGGAGCGCCGCCGCGAGATTGCCGCCCTCGAGGGGTTGGCTCGGGAATCCGTCATCAGGTGCGTACCTCCGGTCCGTGTCCCAGCAGGTCCCGCCCGGGAACAGGCTGTGGGGCGGGTCACTGTGACGTGAGCATATTCCCGTTGCGGGTGTTTCCCAAGAGCTCCGGTCCGGCGGGTCGGATGCCCTACGCTTCATGCATGGGCACCGAGGTCGAGTCGAGCACCTATTCCCGTTCCGAACGGACGCGCTTTCGCGAACGCCTGGAGTCCTCCCTCCAGGACCTGAAGGCGTACCTGGCGGACCATCGGTTCCCGGGTGCGGGGCGGATCGGCCTGGAGCTGGAGCTGAACCTCGTGGACGGCGACTCGCAGCCGGCCCCGCTGAACCGCGAGGTGCTGGCGGCGATTGACAATCCGGCGTTCCAGACGGAGCTGGGCCGGTACAACATCGAGCTGAACCACCCCTCCCTGACCATCCGCGGCCGGGGACTGACCGAGCTCGAGGAGTCACTGAGGGCCGAGCTGGACCGCGCCGACGAGCGCGCCGTGCGGGCCGGGGCGCACCTGTATGCCGTGGGGATCCTGCCGACCATCGGCGGCGACGACCTGGCCGGGGAGGGCTGGATCAGCGAGGGCAATCGCTATGCCGCCCTGAACGCGGCCATCCTCGAGGCGCGCGGCGAGGACATCCTCATCGACATCGACGGGCCGGACCACCTCTCCTACTACGCCCGGGACATCGCCCCGGAGTCCACGTGCACGTCCATGCAGCTGCATCTGGAGGTCACGCGGGAGCAGTTCGGCCCGGTCTGGAACGCGGCCCAGGCCATCGCCGGGCCCCAGGTGGCGTTGGCGGCCAACTCGCCGATGTTTCTCGGCAGCCGGCTGTGGGCCGAGACCCGCATCCCCGTGTTCCAGCAGTCCACGGACACCCGCGGGCCCGAGCTGGCCCGCCAGGGCGTGCGCCCCCGCGTCTGGTTCGGTGAGCGGTGGATCGAGGGGATCGACGACCTGTTCGAGGAGAACATCGCCTTCTTCCCGGCCCTCCTGCCGGAGCTCTCCGGCGACGGCTCCAGCACGGCGGCCGGCGCCCCGAGGCTGTCCGAGCTGCTCCTGCACAACGGGACCGTCTACCGCTGGAACCGGCCCATCTACGATCCCGGCCGGGACGAGCAGCCGGGCGACGGCGGCAGCTCGCCGGCGCAGCCAGCCGTCCCGGCCAACCTCCGGGTGGAGAACCGGCTGCTGCCGGCCGGACCCACGGTGGTGGACATGGTGGCCAATGCCGCCTTCTTCTTCGGCCTGGTCAAGTACCTCGTGGAGACCGAGGAGAACCCCTGGGAGCGGATGTCCTTCGCGGTGGCCCGCACCAACTTCTACGAATGCGCCCGGCACGGACTGAACGCCTCCGTGTACTGGCCCGGCTACGGAGACCTGCCCGTCACCGAGCTGCTGGACCGGCACCTGCTGCCGGCCGCCCGCCACGGCCTGGAGCTGTTGGAGGTGGACAACGCGTCGGCCGAGCACTACCTGTCCGTGCTCACCGGGCGCACCCGGACCGGTCAGAACGGTTCCACCTGGATGACGCGCTCCCTGGCGCGCCTCGAGGAGTCCGGAATGCCCCGCGGCAAGGCCCTGGCCGCCCTGGTGGCGGACTACGGGGGGCACATGCGCGGTGGGGCGCCCGTGCACACCTGGCCGCTGCCGTGATGGACCCCGCCATCCACCGCGGGCAGCTTTCCCCCTCAGAGGTCTACCGCCGCTTCGCCCGGACCGAGGCCCACGGCAGCTCGAAGGTCTACGAGGACTGGGCCGAGAACATCGCCGAGGATCCAGCGGTGCTCGACCTGCTGGCCTCCCTGCCCCGGCCCAAGCGGCAGCCCAACCTGGTGTTCGCCGCCGCCCGGATCCACGGGGCCGAAGGATCCTACGCCTCGTTCCGCGGCACCCTCCTGGGTCGCTGGAACGCCATCCGTCCCACGATCCTGGCGCGGTCGACCCAGACGAACGAGGCCGCCCGGTGCGCCGTGCTGCTGCCCTTCCTGGCAGCACTGCCGCAGCCGCTCGCGCTCATCGAGGTGGGAGCCTCGGCCGGGCTCTGCCTGCTGCCGGACCGGTATTCGTACCGGTACACCGCGGGCCAGAACGCACCAAGGTACGACGCCGGCCCCCGCCTCGATCCCGCGGCCGGGCCTTCCGGGGTGGTCATCGAGTGCGGCACCGCGCCGGGGATCACCGTCCCCGACGCGCTGCCCCGAGTGGCGTGGCGGGCCGGGATCGACCTGGCTCCCGTGGACGTCCGGGACCCGGCGGCCACCGACTGGCTGGAGGCGCTCATCTGGCCGGAACACCACGAGCGCCGGGACCGACTGCGGGCGGCCCTGGACATCGCCCGCCGGGATCCGCCGCGCGTGGTGGCCGGCGACCTGAACCAGGCCCTCCCGGCCCTGGCGGCCGAGGCCCCGGCCGACGCCACCCTGGTGGTCTTCCACACCGCCGTGCTCGCCTACCTCGAGGCGGGGGCGCGCGCCGACTTCGTGGACCTCGTCCGGGGCCTGCCCGGGCACTGGATCAGCAACGAGGGACGCGGCGTGGTTCCCCTGCCCTCCCCCGGAGCCCGGCCGGCGGACACGGAGGGCGCAACCCAGGACGGCCGGTTCGTCGTCGCCGTGGACGGCGTCCCGCGGGCCCTGGCCGACCCCCATGGCCGGTGCGTGGTGGGCCTTCCCGCGAGTTGAAACCGGCGGCCCAGTCATCCTTCATCGACCATCTGCGCCGCCATACCCGGCCCTGATGGTCGACGGACCATGACTCCTCGCTCCCGCGCGGAGTGAGGATCCGACATGACCGAAGACACCCCCACCGCCGACCCCGCCTGGGAGCCGCCCCTCGCGGGCTCGGACGCCGAGCACCTCACCGGCACGCTCGAGCGACTGCGCGCCACGTTCCGCTGGAAGGCCGACGGCCTGACGGTGGACCAGCTGAGGGCCCGGCCGATCCCCAGCACAGCGCTCACGGTGGGCGGACTGCTCAAGCACCTGGCGGTCTGCGAGGACGACGTGTTCCAGTGGCGCATCTCCGGCCGCGCGCCCGTCACGTGGACCCTGGCCCCGGAGGGGGACGCGGAGCGCTGGCAGTTCTCGGTGGAGCCGGACGAGGGCGCCGCGGACGTCTACGCCCTGTGGTCGGCGGCCGTGGACCGGTCCCGCGATCGCCTGCGGGAGTTGATGGCGGGCGGCGGGCTGGACCAGCCGGGGCATCTGGAGTTCGAGGGATCCGTGCCGAGCGTGCGCCGGCACCTGCACGACCTCATCGAGGAGTACGGCCGGCACACCGGTCACCTGGACCTGTTGCGGGAGGCGATCGACGGCCGCGTGGGCGAGGACCCGCCCGCGGACTGGCCGATGCTGCCCTGATCGCCGCCCCCACCCTCCCGGCGGAGTCGCGCCGCTACATCCTCTCCTTCGTCCGGGCCGTGGCCTGCGCCGTCCACGGATCCTCCGGCCAGGGGTGCTTCGGGTATCGCCCCCGCATCTCGGCGCGGACCTGGGCGTACGGCCCGGACCAGAAGGAGGCCAGGTCCCCGGTCACCGCCAGCGGCCGCCCGGCCGGGGAGAGCAGGTGGAAGACCACCGGCACCCGCCCGCCCACGAGCCGCGGGGTCTCGGCCAGCCCGAAGCACTCCTGGAGCTTGACCGCCACGACCGGGGCGCCGTCGCGGTCCCCGGCCTCTCCACCGGCACCCACCGCCGGGTACTCGATCCGTGCCGTGCGACCGCTGGGCACCGGCAGCCGCTCCGGCACGAGCTCATCGAGGCGTCCCGCCTCGGGCCAGGGCAGCAGCCGGCGCAGGGCCGCGGCAAGGTCCAGCGACCCGGCTCTCGTCCCGCCGGCGAGCCGCTCCACCTCGGGCGCCAGCCACTCCTCCCACCGCTCGGCGAGCGCCGCGGAGGACACGTCCGGCCACGGCTCCCCGAGCCTGCCGTGCAGCAGGTCCAGCCGGCGGCGCAGGGCCTCGGCCCCGGGGCTCGCCTCGGGATCGAGTCCGATCGCCTCGGGGCCGTGCTCGGCCAGCAGGCGCACGACGGCGGGCCGGCCCGTGGCGCGGTCGGGCGCCACCGGCGTCTCGGTCAGGACGATCGCCCCGAGGGTGCGCCGAGACCGGCCGACCACGCGGCCGGTGTGACCGTCGGCCTGCCAGTGCGCCGTGGTCTCCTCGCGGTACAGGGGCCCGGCCAGCCGGACGGCCAGGTCCGCGTCCACGGCGGCGGCGGCCCGGATCACGGCCCCGGTGCCGGCAGCGGCCTTTCCCTCGGCGCGGGACACCTCGGCCACCGCCAGCCACCCGGCGCCGTCCAGCGGGCTGCCCGACGGGAGGGCGGCACGCGTGCCCGAGGCCAGCAGGTACACGCCGCCGCCCACGTGCCGGGAGAGCCGCTCGGGCCAGGCCAGCCCGACGACGGCCCCCACCTCGGCCTCCCGCGGTACCGTGCGGTGGCCCTGGCCGCGGTCTCGGCTCTGGCCCGGAGCCGCCGCCAGCCGCTCGAGGCGCTGGGCCTCCCGGCGCCAGCGGCCGGCGTCCCCCTCCGCGCCGCGGCCGCCACCGGCCCCGTCGCCCCCAGCACGCAGCCGCGCCAGGGACGCCGTCAGGTCGGCGCCCACGGGCCGTACGTCGGAGGCGACCAGGGCCACCACCTCGGCGGCCGCGCGTGCACCCACGAGGCGGCCGCCGTCGAGCAGGGCACGGGCCAGCCGTGGCTCGGCCGGGATGGCGACGAGCCGGCGGCCGTGGTCGGTGGCGCGGCCGGTGCCGTCGATCGCGTCCAGAGCCCGCAGGGTCTCGAGCGCCTCGGCCAGCGGGGCCTCCGGCAGCGGCTCGGGCAGCACCAGTCCCTCGCCGCCCGGTGCACCCCAGCAGGCCAGCACGAGCGCGGCGCCGGTGAGGTCAGCCACCCGGAGGGCGGGCGTGGGGTGTGCGGGTGCCGTCCCGTAGGTGGTGCGGTCGTAGCAGCGCACCACGGTGCCGGGGCCGAGCCGCCCGGCGCGGCCCGCCCGCTGCTCGGCGGAGGCCTGGGCGCAGGCGACCGTGACCAGGCCCGTCATGCCGCGGGCGGCGTCCCGCCGGGGCTCGCGGGCCAGTCCGGAGTCGACCACGAGCCGCACCCCGGGCACCGTCAGGGACGATTCGGCCAGGGACGTGGACACGATGATCCGGGGCGGGGCGGTGGGGTCTGCAGGGTCTCGGCCGCCGATCGCCCGGTCCTGCTCGGCCGGCGGCAGCTGGCCGTGCAGGGACAGCACCTCCGTGCCCGGCGCCAGGGCCCGCAGCCGGGAGGCCACCTCGGTGACCTCGCGGGCCCCGGGCACGAAGACCAGGGCATCCGTGTCCGGCGCGGTGGCGAGCGCCTCGGCGTGGGCCTGCGCCGCACTGTGCACCACGTGGTCCAGGAACTCCCGGCTCACGCCGCGCAGGTCCTGGCGGAGGCCGGAAGCCGGGCGGTACCGGACGTCCACGGGGTGCAGTGCGGAGGGGCAGTCCACCACCGGTGCGGGGCCGGGCCGGCCGGCGCCTGCGCCCAGCCGGGCGGCGAACCGCTCGGCGTCCAGGGTGGCGGACATCGCCACCAGCAGCAGCTCGGGCCGGAGCTGGGCCACCTCGCCGAGCATGCCGAACAACAGGTCCGTCTCGAGGTCCCGTTCGTGGACCTCGTCCAGGATCACGGCCCCCGTGCCGGCCAGCTCCGGATCGGCCAGGAGACGACCCACGAGCACGCCCGGCGTCACGAACTCCACCAGCGTCCCCGGCCCGGTCTGCCGCTCCCCGCGCACCACGTAGCCGGACCGGCCCCCGACGGCGGACCCGTCCAGTCCCGCGAGCCGGCGGGCGGCCGCCCGGGCCGCCACGCGGCGGGGCTGGGTGACCACGACCCGCCCGCCCGTCCCGGCCCCGGCGGCCAGCAGGTTCGCGGCCGCCGGCGGGACGAGGGTGGTCTTGCCGGTGCCGGGTGGGGCCTGCACCACGGCCAGGCGCCCGGAGGACAGGACGTCCTGCAGCTCCGGCAGCGAGGCGGCGAAGACCAGTCCGGCGCCGAGCCGGTCGAGGTCGAACGGGTCTGACCTGGCACCGGAACTGGCACCGGAACTGACAGAGGGGATCATCCCTCCATTGTGGCCGGTGCCCCGCGGGTCACCGCACGGGAATCACGGCGTGGGCGTCCCGCCGTTGGCGTTGAGGGTGTCCCCCGTGACGTAGCTGGACTCCTCCGAGGCCAGGAAGACATAGGCCGGGGCCATCTCGACCGGCTGGCCGGCCCGGCCCAGCGGGGTGTTGTGCCCGAACTCCGGCAGCTTCTCCTTCGGCTGGCCGTCCGAGACCTGCAGGACGGTCCAGACGGGGCCCGGGGCCACGGCGTTGACGCGGATGCCGCGCTCCGCGACCTGCTGGGCCAGACCCTTGGTGAAGTTGTTGATGGCCGCCTTGGTGGCCGCGTAGTCCAGGATCATCGGGTTGGGCTCATAGGCCTGGACCGAGGTGGTGTTGACGATGGTGGACCCCGGGCCCATGTGCTTCAGGGCGGCTCGGGAGAGCGTGAACATGGACTTGATGTTGATCTGGAAGGTCTCGTCGACCTGCTCGTCGCTCAGCTCCTCCAGGGATTCGCTGATGACCTGCTTGCCGGCGTTGTTGACCAGGATGTCCAGCCCGCCGAGCTGCTCGGCTGCCGCGTCCACGACCCCCTCCCGGTACTGCCGGTCCATCAGGTCCCCCGGCAGCGCGACAGCGGTGCGGCCGGCCTCCTCGATGGCCGCCACCACGCGCCGGGCGTCCTCCTCCTCGGCCGGCAGGTAGGCGATGGCCACGTCAGCGCCCTCGCGGGCGAAGGCGATGGCCACGGCGGCACCGATGCCGGAGTCTCCCCCGGTCACCAGGGCCCTGCGGCCCACGAGCCGTTCGCGGCCCTGGTAGGACTCCAGGCCGATGTCCGGGACGGGGTCCGTCCGCACGTCCAGTCCGGGTTCCGGCTGGTCCTGCTCCGGCGGGGAGATCTTCGGGTGACGGGTGACCGGGTTCTTCGCGGATTCGCTCATCCCTCGACCCTAGGGATCCCGCGGGCTCGCAACAAGGCCCCGGCCCTGCCGGTTGTGACAGCATGGCGGCATGACTGATGCGACGAAGCGCCCCGACCGCGTGCTGTTCTACCCGCCGGCGGACGCCCGCTCCGACGGCCCCTACTGCGAGGCGCACGCCGGACCCGCGCAGGCCGCGGCCGACGTCGGGGGCGTGGTGGTCTCGAACGACGCCCAGGCGCCCTACGGGGACGGCAGCGCCACCGCCCTGGTGATGGTCTTCCCGGTACCGGTGGACGAGGTGCTGGCCCTGCTGGAGGCCAACCCGCAGGTCAGCTGGGTGCAGTTGCCGTTCGCCGGGATCGAGCGCTACGTCCCCACCATCCGGGACCGCCGGGACATCACCTGGACCTCGGCGAAGGGCGTGTACGCCCCGCCCGTGGCCGAGCACGCGCTGACCCTGACCCTGGCCCTGCTGCGGGACCTGCCCGAGCGGGTCCGGGCCACCGGCTGGGGTCCCGGCGGCGGGACCACCCTCAACGGCCTGCACTGCGTGGTGCTCGGTGGGGGCGGGATCGCCCGCGAGTACCTGCGGCTGCTGAAGACCTGGGACACCACGGTCACCATGGTGCGGCGCTCGGAGGGCCAGGTGCCCGGGGCGGACCGCACGGTCACCCAGGACCGGCTGGACGAGGTGCTGCCCGGGGCGGACGTGGTGATGCTCGCCGCCGCGGCCACGGACGAGACGCGCGGCATGATCGGGGCACGCCAGCTGGAGCTGATGGACGAACGCGCCATCCTGGTGAACATCGCCCGCGGCACCCTGGTGGACACGGACGCCCTGGTCCGGGCGCTGGCCGAAGGCTCCATCCGAGCGGCGGGACTGGACGTCACCGACCCGGAACCGCTGCCGGACGGCCACCCCCTGTGGGCCGAGCCGCGGTGCCTGATCACCCCCCACACGGCGGACACCCCTGAGATGTGCATCCCCCTGATCAACGCCCGGACGGTCCACAACCTCGCGGCCCGGGCCGCAGGGGAACCCCTGGAGGGGCAGGTGGACGCGGACGCCGGGTACTGAGGAGAACAGGTCCTGCCGTCCCCTTAGGCTGGGGGTATGAGATCCCCCGTGCAGGAGTACCTCGACCGGCTGGTCGAGCAGATCCGTCCCGTCGACGAGGGCACCAACTACGCGGCCGTCCCCTCGGCCGCCGCCATGGACCGGAATCTGTTCGGCCTGGCGCTGACCACGGTGGAGGGGCACTGCTACGCGGCCGGGGACGCCGACCACGCCTTCTCCCTCCAGTCGATCTCCAAGGCCTTCACCTACGGCATGGCCCTGGAGGACCTGGGCCCGGAGAAGGTGCAGGAGAAGATCGACGTGGAGCCCTCCGGGGACCCGTTCAACGAGATCTCCCTGCAGGCCGGCACGGGCCGCCCGGACAACCCCATGATCAACGCCGGTGCCATCGCCACGACCTCCCTCATCAAGGGCCGGGGAGGCCGCGACCGGATCGGCCGGATCGTCAACACGTTCTCCGACGCCGCGGGGCGGGACCTCAAGGTCTCCGACTCCGTGTCCAGGGCCGAGGACCGGGCCGGCCACCGCAACCGGGCCCTGGCGTGGCTGCTGCGGTCCTTCGGGATCCTCGAGACCGATCCCGAGCCCACCGTGCAGGACTACTTCCGCCAGTGCTCCATCCTGGTCACCGCGAGGGACCTGTCCATGATGGCCGCCACCCTGGCCAACCAGGGCGTGAACCCGGCCACCGAGGAACGCGTCTTCTCCCCGCGGGTGGTCCGCTGGGTGCTGTCCGTGATGTCCACGTGCGGCATGTATGACGACGCCGGCACGTGGGCGATCGAGATCGGGCTGCCGGCCAAGTCCGGCGTGGGCGGCGGCCTGCTCGTGGTGGTCCCCGGTCAGATGGGGGTGGGCGTGTTCTCCCCGCCCCTGGACGAGCACGGCACCTCTGTGCGCGGCAGCCTGGCCATCGCGCAGATCACCCAGGACTTCGGCCTGCACTACGGCGACGTCCCGCCGCTGGGCCGGTCCACCGTGCGGGCCCGCTACGACCTGTCCGAGGCCCCCTCCTCCGTGCCCCGCAGCGTGGAGGCGCTGCAGGTCCTCGAGAAGCACGGTCACCAGTGCCGCATCATCGAGGTCGGCGGGGACATCGGCTTCGCCGAGGCCGAGACCCTGGCGCGCGCCGCCGTGGAGCTGGACGAGACCGTCCGCACCCTCGTGGTGGACGTGCGCAAGGTGGACGACTTCGGCAAGGCGGCGGCCCGGCTGCTCACCCATGTGGTCCGGGGCTTTTTGGCCGCGGGCCGGGACCTCATCCTGCTGGACGACGACGAGGCCCTGACGCGTTCCCTGCTGGCCCACGCCGCCGAGTCCCAGGACGGCGCCCTGCCGGACCCCCTGCCGGAGACCGCCACGTGGCCCTCCTCCGGCCCGACGCCGGCCGGGTCGCCCGCCGCTGACGACGCGCATACCCGGGACGCGGCCGTCTACGACCTGGCCCCCGCCGGTCCGCAGCTGACCGACGTGGAGGCGGCCGACGTCGGGCCCGAATTCCGGTTGTTCCTCTCCCGGTCCCTCGCGCTGGAATGGATCGAGCAGCGGCTGTTGGCGAGCCACGCGCCCGAATTGGTGCCCACCGGGAGTCAGGAGCCCACGCGGTCCCCGCTGCTGGAGATGCTCACCGAGGAGGACGCCCTCACCCTGTCCGCGTTCATGGAGCCACGGACCTACCGGGCCGGGCAGGTCATCCGCCGCACGGGCCAGCCTTTCGGGGGGATCTACTTCATCACGTCCGGCCAGGTCGAGCTCATGGGCCAGGGTTCCGGCGGCCGCCGCTACCGGCAGGCCTACCTGTCCCCCGGCATGATCTTCGGCGAGATCGCCCTGGGGCAGGCCGGACGCCAGGTCACGACCGTGCGCGCCGTGGGGCCGGTGACCACGCGGGTGCTGACCGCCCAGGTGATCTCCGCCCTGGAGGAGTCCGATCCGCAGCTGGCGATCAAGCTCTGGTCCGCCCTGGCGCGGGACGCCTACACCTCGGTGGAGCAGATGAGCAGGGAGTCCGGCGCCCGCTACGAGTAGGGCAGTACGCCCAGGACATTGACCCCGTCCAGCGGCCGGGGTCAGACTGCCCAGCATGAGCACCACCGGGACGGACCTGGACACGGCACCTCCTGAAGGCGGCGAGGGCGAGCTCAAACGCGTCCTCGGCCCCAAGCTGCTGCTGCTGTTCATCGTGGGCGACGTGCTCGGCGCGGGCATCTACGCCGTCACCGGCGAGATGGCGGGCATGGTGGGCGGCATCCTCTGGCTGCCCTTCCTGCTGGCCTTCGCCGTGGCCACCCTGACGGCGCTCTCCTACCTCGAGCTCGTCACGCACTACCCGCAGGCCGCCGGCGCGGCGCTGTACACGCACAAGGCCTTCGGCATCCACTTCATCACGTTCCTGGTGGCCTTCGCCGTGGTGTGCTCCGGCATCACCAGCGCCTCGACCTCGGCCAACGTCCTCGCCCAGAACTTCTTCGGCGGGCTGGAGGTCAACGGCTGGATCGGTCCCGTGGACCAGGGTGCTGTGACGGCGGTGGCCCTGGGCTTCATGATCCTGCTGGCCCTGATCAACCTCCGCGGCGTGGGTGAGAGCATCAAGTTCAACGTGGTCCTGACCCTGGTCGAGGTCACGGCGCTGTGCATCGTGATCGGCGTGGGGTTCTTCGCGATGGCCCAGGGCGGCTCGGACCTCAGCCAGATCTTCGTGTTCCAGGACAACAACGAGAAGGGACTGTTCCTGGCCGTCACCGCCGCCACCTCGATCGCCTTCTTCGCCATGGTGGGCTTCGAGGACTCGGTGAACATGGTCGAGGAGACCAAGGACCCGGTGCGGATCTTCCCCCGGACCATGCTGACCGGACTGGGGATCGCCGTGATCTTCTACATGCTGGTGGCGGTCTCGGCGGTGGCCGTGCTCTCGCCCACCGAGCTGGCGCGGATCGGCGAGGCAGAGGGTCGGGCCCTGCTGGAGGTCGTGTCCAAGGGCTCCCCGGACTTCCCGGTGGACCAGGTCTTCCCGTTCCTGGCCGTCTTCGCCGTGGCCAACACCGCCCTGATCAACATGCTGATGGCCAGCCGGCTGGTCTACGGCATGGCCAAGCAGAACGTGCTGCCGCGGAGCCTCGGCAAGGTGCTGCCGCACCGGCGCACGCCCTGGGTCGCCATCCTCTTCACGACCCTGTTGGCCCTGTTCCTGATCTGGTACGTCACCTCCGATCCGGAGAGCAACATCGTCACGAACCTCTCCAGCACCACAGCACTGCTGCTGCTGTGCGTCTTCGCCGTGGTGAACGTGGCGTGCATCGTGCTGCGGCGCCGGCGCGGCCCGGAGCCCGCGTCCGGCCGGGCCTTCAACTCGCCCCGACTGCTGCCGTACCTGGCCGTGGCCCTCTCCCTGTTCCTGGTGGGGCCCTGGGTGGACCGAGATCCGCTGGTCTACCAGATCGCCGGCGGCCTCATGGCGCTCGGCGTCCTGCTGTGGATCCTCACGTACTTCCTCAACCGGGCCGCCCACCGGCAACGGGGGGCGCCGGTGGGCGACGTCAGGATCGGCGAGGACGACCGCCTGCCGCCCCGCCCGCCGGGGCGCTGACGCTACTTCGTCAGCTTCGCCACGATCGCGTTGAGGGTGGCCGAGGGGCGCATGGCCTCGAAGACGCGGTCCTTGGACGGGCTGTAGTAGCCCTGGATGTCCACCGGTGAACCCTGGACGGCGTTGAGCTCGTCCAAGATCTGCTGCTCGTTCTCGGTCAGGTCCGCCGCGATCTCGGTGAACTTGGAGGCCAGCTCCGCGTCCTCGGTCTGCCGCGCCAGCTCCTGGGCCCAGTACATGGCCAGGTAGAAGTGCGAGCCGCGGTTGTCCAGCTCGCCCACCTTGCGAGAGGGGTTGCGTCCCTCCTCGAGGAAGGTGCCGGTGGCCCGGTCCAGGGTGTCCGCCAGCACCTGGGCGCGGGCGTTGCCGTGGGAGACGGCCTCGTGCTCGAAGGAGACGGCCAGGGCCAGGAACTCCCCGAGGGAATCCCAGCGCAGGTGGTTCTCCTCCACGAACTGCTGCACGTGCTTCGGGGCGGAGCCGCCGGCACCGGTCTCGAACAGGCCGCCGCCGTTGATCAGCGGGACGATGGAGAGCATCTTGGCGGAGGTGCCCAGCTCCAGGATCGGGAACAGGTCCGTCAGGTAGTCACGCAGCACGTTGCCGGAGACCGAGATGGTGTCCTCGCCGCGGCGGATGCGCTCCAGGGTGAAGGCCGTGGCCGCCTCGGGGGCCATGATCTCCAGCTGCAGGCCCTCGGTGTCGTGCTCGGCGAGGTACTCGGTGACCTTGGCGATCAGGTTGGCGTCATGCGCGCGGTTCTCGTCCAGCCAGAACACGGCCGGCGTCTGGGAGGCGCGGGCCCGGGTGACGGCCAGCTTGACCCAGTCGCGCACCGGCACGTCCTTGGTCTGGCAGGCGCGCCAGATGTCCCCGGCCTGGACCGCGTGCTCGATCAGCACGGCGCCCGAGCCGTCCACGATCTGCACGGTGCCGGCGGCCTCGAGGATGAAGGTCTTGTCATGGGAGCCGTACTCCTCGGCCTTCTGTGCCATGAGGCCCACGTTCGGGACGGTGCCCATGGTGGTCGGGTCGAAGGCGCCGTTGGCCCGGCAGTCGTCGATGACCACCTGGTACACGCCGGCGTAGGAGGGGTCCGGGAGCACGGCCAGGGTGTCCTGCTCCTGGTCGTCCTTGTTCCACATGTGTCCGGAGGTGCGGATCATGGCCGGCATGGAGGCGTCCACGATCACGTCCGAGGGCACGTGCAGGTTGGTGATGCCCTTGTGGGAGTTCACCATGGCCAGGTCCGGTCCGTTGGCGTAGCCGGCCTCGATCTCGGCCTTGACGCCCTCGGCGACCGCCGGGTCGAGGGCGTCCAGTCCGGAGAGGATGGCGGCCAGGCCGTTGTTGGCGGAGAGCCCGGCGGCGTCCAGCTCGGCGCCGTACGTCGAGAACAGGGAGGGGAAGAAGGCCTTGACCACGTGACCGAAGATCACCGGGTCGGACACCTTCATCATGGTGGCCTTGAGGTGGGTGGAGAACAGCACGCCCTCCTCCTTGGCTCGGGCGATCTGGGCGGCCAGGAACTCGTCCAGGGCGGCGGCGGACATGAAGGTGCCGTCCACGATCTCGCCGGCCAGCACCGGGAAGTCGTCCTTGAGCACGGTCGTCTCACCGGAGCCGTCCACGAACTGGATGCGGAGGGTGCCATCCTCGCTGATCACCACGGACTTCTCGTTGTGGAAGAAGGCGTCGGCGTCCATGGCGGCCACGTTGGTCTTGGAGTCCGCGGACCACGCGCCCATCGAGTGCGGGTGCTTCTTCGCGAAGTTCTTCACGGCCTTCGGCGCGCGGCGATCCGAGTTGCCCTCACGCAGCACCGGGTTCACGGCCGATCCCTTGACGGAGTCGTAGCGCGCGCGGGCGTCCCGCTCCTCGGCAGTCTTGGGCTCGTCCGGGTACGCCGGCAGGGCGAAGCCGTCGGCCTGCAGCTCGGCCACGGCGGCCTTCAGCTGCGGCACGGAGGCGGAGATGTTCGGCAGCTTGATGACGTTGGCGTCATCGGACTTGACCAGCTCACCGAGCTCGGCGAGGGCGTCGTTGACCTTCTGGTCCGCCGGCAGCACGTCGTTGAAGGCGGCCAGGATGCGCCCGGCCAGGGAGATGTCCCGGGTCTCCATCCCCACACCGGCCGTCGAGGCGAAGGCCTCCACGAGCGGGAGCAGGGAGCCGGTGGCCAGCATGGGAGCCTCGTCGGTATAGGTGTAGATGATCTTCGACATGAAGCGTGCGTCTCCTCGCAGGGCGCGCCGGTGGGCACGGCCCGAGTCGTGGTGATGGGTCAATCGGCCCCCAATCTACCGGAGGGAGCGGCCCGGACGCCCATCGTGACCGGACCGGACCACCGCCGCTGCCATCGCTCAGAGCCCCAGCACGGCCCGGGCTATGAGGAAGTAGACGATCAGGCCCAGCGCATCGACCACCGTCGAGATGAACGGATTGGAGAAGACGGCCGGGTCCACCCCGAGCCGGCGGGCGATGATGGGCATCAGCGAACCCACGGAGGCGGCCAGCGTGCAGATGGCCAGCAGCGTCAGGCCGACGACGATCCCGATGGGCCACGCGTACACCGATCCGGCGACCACCAGCCCGAGCGTGCCCAGCATCGCGCCCAGGCTGAGTCCGACCGCGAATTCCCGCCACACCACCCGCAGTGTGTCTCCCGCGCGGACGTCGCCCAGGGCCAGGGCCCGGGTCACGGTGGTGGCCGCCTGGTTGCCGGTGTTGCCCCCGGTGCCGATGAGCAGGGGCACGAAGACGGAGAGGACCACCATCTCCTCGAGGGTCGATTCGAAGACCTCCAGCACCTGGACCGTCAGGGTGGCGCCCACGGCCAGGACCAGCAGCCACACGATCCTCGACCTCACCAGCCGGCGCACGGGCGTGCCGAGGTACGGCTGCGCCAGAGGTTCGGAGCCACCCGAACGGGCGGCGTCCTCGCTCTCCTCCTCGGCCAGGATCCGCGTCGCATCCGCCAGGGTCAGGATGCCGACGATCCGCGCTGCCTCGTCGAGTACCGGCAGGGCCATCAGCCCCTCGTCCAGGAGACGGCGGGCCGCGGCCTCGTCGTCCTCCGCAGTCGTCACGGTCTCGAGGTCCGTCGCCATCAGATCCCCGACGACGGCCCCCTCGGCGGCGCTGGCCAGTACGGTCAGCTCCACCATGCCGAGGAGTCGGTGCCCGCCGGCGACCACCGGCAGGCTCACCAGCCGGCGCAGTCGCCCCCGGGGCACCCCGGCATCGCGGAGCGCACGCAACGCCTCACCGGCGGTCAGGTCCGGCCCCAGCTCGAGCACCACCGGCCCCATCCTCCGGCCGACGGACCCTGCCGGGTATCCCAGCACCCGGCCCGCGGCGGCCCGCTGGTCGCTGTCCAGGGTGCCGAGCAGACGTTGGGCCACCTCGGCGGGGATCTCGTCGAGCAGCCGCGCCTGCCCGGAGGCCTGCAGCTGGGCGAACACGGCCTGGACGTCCTCGTCCTGCAGCCCCGTGATCAGCTGGGACTGCTGGCGCGGTTCCAGCGCGGCGAAGACCTCGACGGCGACGGCCTTCTCCAGGAGCCGGAAGACCACGGCCAGGCCGCCAGGCTCCGTGCGGCCCAGGAACCGTCCGGCTTTGGCCGGCGACAGGTGACGCAACCCGTCCCGGGCCGCCTCGAGGTCGTCCCGGCGCAGGTCGGCGCGGATCTGCGCCTCCAGGCGCTGCGCCGGGCCCTCCTCGTGGATCCGCGGGGTCATCGGGTCCGGGCTCAGCCGTGGAAGAAGTGGCGGGCCCCGGTGAAGTACATGGTGATCCCGGCCGCCTCGGCCGCGGCCACCACGTCCTCGTCCCGGATGGAGCCACCCGGCTGGACCACGGCGCGCACACCGGCGTCGAGGAGGATCTGCAGCCCATCCGCGAACGGGAAGAACGCGTCCGAGGCGGCCACGGCGCCACGGGCCCGCTCGGGGGCGCCGGCGCCGGAGACGTTCTCGGCCCCGCCGGCCGAGGTGATCTCGGCACCCACCTCCTGGGCACCGGTGGCAGCCGCCCCCAGGGTGTTGGCCCGCTCCACGGCCAGCCGGCAGGAGTCCAGGCGATTGACCTGGCCCATGCCGATCCCGACCGTCGCACCGTCGGAGGCCAGCAGCACGGCGTTGGACTTCGGGGCCCGCACGGCCTTCCAGGCGAAGGCGAGGTCGGCCAGCGTGGCCGGGTCGGCGGCCTCACCGGCGGCGAGGGTCCAGGTCTCGGGATCGTCCCCGGCGGCGTCCACGGCGTCGCGGGCCTGCAGCAGCATGCCGCCGGAGACCTGCTTGTACTCCACCGAGTCCCGGGCGTAGCCCTCGGGCAGGCGCAGCAGGCGGATGTTCTTCTTGGCCGCGAGGATCTCGAGGGCCTCCGGGGCGAAGGACGGGGCGATGACCACCTCGGTGAAGACGTCCTTGACCGCGTTCGCCATCGCCACGGTGACCTCGCGGTTGGCGGCGATCACGCCGCCGAACGCGGACACCGGATCGCAGGCGTGGGCCTTGCGGTGTGCCGTCTCGATCTCCTCCGCCACGGCCACGCCGCAGGGGTTGGCGTGCTTGACGATGGCCACCGCCGGGGCGTCGAAGTCGAAGGCCGCGCGCAGGGCGGCATCGGCGTCGGCGTAGTTGTTGTAGCTCATGGGCTTGCCGTGCAGCAGCTCGGCCTGGGCGATGCCCGGGGCGGCGCCGTCCTCCACGTAGAGGGCCGCCTTCTGGTGCGGGTTCTCGCCGTAGCGCAGGGTCTCGGCGCGCTGCAGGGTCACCCCGGCGTAGGGCGGGAAGAGGTCTCCCTCCCCCTCACCCTCGAACTGCGCCGCCGTCCAGGCCGCCACGGCGTTGTCATACGCCGCGGTGTGGGCGAAGGCCAGGGCCGCGAGCCGGCGTCGTGCCGTCAGCTCGAAGCCGCCCTGCTGGGCGGCGGAGACCACGTCGCCGTACCTGGCCGGGTCCACGACGACGGCCACGGACGGATGGTTCTTGGCGGCCGCGCGCACCATGGACGGCCCGCCGATGTCGATCTGCTCGACGACCTCGTCCTGGCCCGCGCCGGAGCGGACGGTGTCCACGAAGGGGTAGAGGTTCACCACCACGAGGTCGAAGGGCTGGATGTCCAGCTGCTCCAGCTGGGCCACGTGGTCCTCCCGGCGGCGGTCCGCCAGGATGCCGGCGTGGACCAGCGGGTGCAGGGTCTTCACCCGGCCGTCCAGGCACTCCTGGAATCCGGTCACCTCGGACACCTCGGTGACCGGCACCCCGGCCCCCGCGATCCGCTTCGCCGTGGAGCCCGTGGAGACGACCTGCACCCCGGCGGCGTGCAGCCCCGTGGCCAGCTCCTCCAGACCGGTCTTGTCATAGACGGAGATGAGGGCCCGCTTGAGCGGGACACGGTCGAGCTGGATGGTCACGTCAGGTACTCCTGGGGTCAGGTGGGGACGGGAACGACGCCGGCCGGGCGCCGGAACCAGTCTAGGCCCGCCGGGAATCAGTGGTGGTCGCTCAACCCGTAGAACCAGGTGATGTGCTCGCGCAGGGCCTGCGCGGCGTCCTGGCCGCGCCGGTCCTGGACGGCCTGCAGGATCGCGCGGTGCTGCCCCTGCAGG
Organism: Citricoccus sp. I39-566; assembly: GCF_031432995.1. GTDB lineage: Bacteria > Actinomycetota > Actinomycetes > Actinomycetales > Micrococcaceae > Citricoccus > Citricoccus nitrophenolicus_A. Next base: position 1,444,902 of record NZ_CP133842.1, on the reverse strand, counting down.
GTGCAGCTGACCTCCGGCCATTCCTCGAGGCCGGAGACGGTCTCCTGGACGTAGCCGATGGTCGCCTGCCGCAGCGAGGCCATCATGGTCTCCACCACCACGTTGCCGGCCAGTGAGGTCAGCAGGAGGTGGAACTGGGCGTCGCTGCTGTGGAACCGCTCGGCCGGCATCTCCGGGGCATCCATCTCGTCCAGCAGCCGCGAGGCCTCCGCCAGGGTGTTCCGCCGCTCGGGGCTGCATGGGCGGGATGCGGACTCGAGGGCGGCCTGGGTCTCCAGCAGCAACCGCGCCTGGACGATGTCCCCGATCGGCAGGGCGCGGGTGGCCATGTGCATCCGCAGGGCCCAGGCCAGCGCCGTGGAGGGCTCGGAGATCAGCACGGCCCCTGCCGAGGGGCCGGAGCCGGTGGCCGAGCGGACCAACCCCATGGCGTCCAGCACCCGGACCGCCTCCCGGACCGAGGCCCGGGAGATGCCGAACTGCTCGGCCAGCTGGCGCTCGCCCGGCAGCTTCTCCCCCACCTTCATGGCGCCCGAGCGCAACTGGTCCTCGAGCCAGGCGAGGATCACGGTGTAGGCGCGGGGGGCAGGCACGGGCGGCTCCAGGGGCAGAAAGGGGATTGCCTCGCAGTCTAGGGGGTGTGGGCCAGGTGCCACTCACGCACCGGGCAGCATCCAGGACAGCACGTTGGACTGCAGGAAGACCAGCGTGCACAGGACCAGCAGCAGCCCGACGGACCACCAGACCACCGCGCGGAAGATGGCGGACTCCCGGCCTTCCATGCCGACCGCTGTGGCGGCGATGGCCAGCGACTGCGGCGAGATCATCTTGCCCACCACGCCCCCGGAGGTGTTGGCGGCGGTCATCAGGTGCGGATCCAGGCCGCTCTCCAGCGCCGCCGTCTTCTGCAGGTTGGAGAAGAGCGCATTGGCCGAGGTGTCCGAGCCGGTGACCGCTGTCCCCAGCCAGCCGAGCACGGGTGAGAAGAAGGCGAAGGCGGCTCCGAGCCCTGCCACGTAGGTGCCGATCGCGATCGTCTGACCGGAGAAGTTCATGACGTAGGCCAGGGCCAGGACCGCCATGATGGTCAGCGCGGAGAACCGCATCTTCCACATCGACCGCCCGATCTCCGTGACGGCGTTGCCCAGGGTCATCGTGTACCTCCCCCGGGCGTCGAAGACGCCGTAGATCACCGCGACCAGCAGTCCGGAGATCAGCAGCAGGGTGCCGGGGCTGGAGAGCCACTGGAAGGTGTAGACGGTGGAGGTGATCGGCTCACCCTCGGCGTCGAGCAGCCGGCCGTCCAGCCCTGGCCACGGGATGGACAGGTCCGTGGCCTCCAGGGCCGCCGGGATGTCCACCCCCGCCGTCCACAGCTTCGCCAGGCCGAACACGGCCACCACCAGGACGTAGGGCATCACGGCCATCCAGATCCGGACCGGGGTCAGCGTCTCGACGGCTGCCGGCTTCTGCACGCCCAGCCGCTCGCGCACACCGTCGGCCCCCTTCGGCTTCCAGAAGCGCAGCAGCACGACGGCGGCGCCCAGCCCGACGAGAGAGGCCACCACGTCGGTCAGCTCGTAGGAGAAGTGCGTGGCGCTCCACCACTGGGCGATCGAGAAGGAGCTCCCGATCACGAGGGCGGCGGGCCAGGCCTCCTTGAGGCCGCGGACCCCATCGATGATCAGCAGGAGGAAGAACGGGACGAGCAGTGCCAGGAACGGGGCCTGGTGACCGACGACGGCACCGATCCGCGCCGGGTCGAGTCCGGTGAGGACGCCGGCGGTGGTGATCGGGATGGCGATCGCGCCGAAGGCCACGGGGGCCGTGTTGGCGATGAGCACCACGGTGGCGGTCTTCAGCGGCTTGAGGCCCAGCGCCAGGATCATGGTGGCGGTGATGGCCACCGGGGCGCCGAATCCGGCCAGCGCCTCCAGCAGCCCGCCGAAGCAGAACGCGATCAGGATCGTCTGGATCCGCAGGTCTCCACCACCGATGGTGTCGAAGAGCGCCCGCATGTCCTCGAAGCGGCCGCTGAGCACGGTCACCTGATAGAACCACAGCGCCATCACGACGATCCAGACGATGGGGAACAGGCCGAAGACCGCCCCCTGGCTGGCCGAGAGCAGGGTCAGGTCCCACGGCATGCCGAAGCCGAGGATGGCCACGGCGATGGCCACCAGCAGGGCCACGGCACCGGAGACGTGGGCTCGGGCCTTCACGGCCAGCAGCATGATGAAGAAGGTCAGCAGGGGCAGCGTGCCGACGAGCGCGGAGAGGGCCACGCTGTCTCCGATGGCATCGGTGGTCGCGGTGAAGGTGCTCACGCGAATCTCCTGGGGGTGCGGGGGCGGGGCGGGAACGGTGTGGACTGACCACTGTGGTCAGGCCACAGAACCTATATGGCGCACATCACGTCGGTCAAGCGCTCGGGCGGAGATTGTGTGATCCAGGCCATGGTGTTAGCGTGGTCTGACCACATGCTCGGAGATCGCCCCGGAGGTCCCATGAGAATCGCCCTCTTCGCCACCTGCATCGTGGATGCGATGTACCCCAGGGTCGCCCTGGCCACCGTGCGCATCCTCGAACGGCTCGGCCACGAGGTGGTGTTCCCCGCGGGCCAGGGCTGCTGCTCCCAGATGCACGTCAACAGCGGGTACCTGAAGGACGCCCTGCCGGTGGTCCGCAACCACGTCACGGCCTTCAGCGCCGCGGACTACGATGTGGCGGTGGCGCCCTCCGGGTCCTGCGTGGCCTCGCTGGGCCACCAGCAGCCCATGGTGGCCCGGGCCGGCGGGGACGAGGACCTGGCCCGGCGGGCCGAGGCGGTGGCCGGGACCACCTATGAGCTGTCCCAGTTGCTGGTGGACGTCCTCGGCGTCACGGATGCCGCCCGCCAGCTGGGCTCCTGGTTCCCGCACACGGTGACCTACCACCCCTCCTGCCACGGCATGCGCCTGCTGCGCCTGGGCGATCGCCAGCAGGACCTGGTCCGGTCCGTGGCGGGCCTGGAGTTCACGGCACTGCCTGATGCCGAGGAATGCTGCGGCTTCGGCGGCACCTTCTCGTTCAAGAACCCGGACGTCTCCGCCGCGATGGCCGAGGAGAAGATCGCCAACATCGAGTCCACCGGTGCCGCGGTGTGCACGGGGGGCGACGCGTCCTGCCTGCTGCACCTGGGCGGGGCCATGACCCGGCGGGACTCGCCGGCCCGGACCGTCCACTTGGCTGAGATCCTGGCCTCCACCCGCGAGGACCCACTGGAGGTCTCCGGACCGGTGGAACTGTCCATCCCCTCCCCCGCCGCCCGCACCGTCCGCCCCGCCACCACAGGAGGCACGCGATGAGCCGCACCGCCCTGGGAATGCCCGCCGTCCGTCCCGTCCACGGCCAGGGCAACCTGCACGCCGAGACCCCGTTCCCGGCGGCCGCGAAGGCGGAGATGACGAACGCGCAGATGCGCGCCAACATCCGCCACGCCACGCACACCATCCGCGGCAAGCGCGCCTCGGTGGTCGAGGAACTGCCCGACTGGCAGGAGCTGCGGACCGCCGGCTCGGCGCTCAAGCAACGGGTGATGGCGGACCTGCCGGCACTGCTGGAACAGTTCGAGGAACAGTTCACGGCCAGGGGCGGCACCGTCCACTGGGCCCGGGACGCCGCCGAGGCCAACCGGATCATCACCGGACTGGTGCAGGACACCGGCTCGCAGGAGGTCATCAAGGTCAAGTCCATGGCCACCGCGGAGATCGACCTCGAAGAGCACCTGTCCGGCCACGGCATCACGGCCACGGAGACCGACCTGGCCGAGCTGATCGTGCAGTTGGGCCATGATCGGTCCTCCCACATCCTGGTCCCGGCCATCCACCGCAACCGGCACGAGATCCGGGACATCTTCCTGCAGGAGATGCCGGAGACGGACGAGAGCCTCACCTCCGATCCCCGCGACCTGGCGGAGGCGGCCCGGGTGCACCTGCGGGAGAAGTTCCTGTCCACGCCGGTGGCGATCTCCGGGGCGAACTTCGGCGTGGCCGAGACGGGGACGCTGACCGTGGTGGAGTCCGAGGGCAACGGCCGGATGTGCCTGACCCTGCCGCAGACCCTCATCACCGTGATGGGCATCGAGAAGCTCGTGCCCACCTTCGAGGACCTGGAGGTGTACCTGCAGCTGCTGCCGCGCTCCTCCACCGGGGAGCGGATGAATCCCTACACCTCGATGTGGACCGGCGTCACGCCCGGGGACGGCCCCCAGGACGTGCACGTGGTGCTGCTGGACAACGGCCGCTCCGCGGTCCTGTCCGACCCGCAGGGCCGTTCAGCCCTGCACTGCATCCGCTGCTCGGCCTGCCTGAACGTCTGCCCGGTGTACGAGCAGGCGGGCGGACACGCCTACGGCTCCACCTACCCGGGACCGATCGGGGCGATCCTCTCCCCCCAGATGACGGGCATCACCGCCGCGGAGAATTCCTCCCTGCCGTACGCCTCCACCCTGTGCGGGGCCTGCTATGACGTGTGCCCGGTGAAGATCAACATCCCCGAGATCCTGGTGCACCTCCGCGACGAGGACGTGCGCGCCCAGCACGCCCCGCGGGCCGAGGGCCTGTTCCGGCGCATGCCCCGGGTGCCGTCCGAGATGGACGTGATGATGAAGGGGGCCTCCATGGTGATGTCCTCCGGCCGGCGGATGGGTCTGGCCGAGCGGGCCCTGCCGCTGGGCCGGGCCGCGGCCGGCCGGGACCAGGCCATCCGTTGGCTGCCGGGGGTCGCCGGCGGCTGGACGGACGAACGGGACCTGCCCGCCCCGCCGCGGGAGTCCTTCCGCAACTGGTGGGCCGGCCGGCAACGGGATCAGGAGGAGGGCCGATGAGCACCACCGCCAAAGCAGCGATCCTGGCGCGGATCCGCGGGGCCCTGCAGGATGCCCCGCCCGTCCCGGAGGTCCAGCGGACGTACCGCCGGTCCTCGCAACGGCCGGCCGCCGAGGTCCTGGGGATGCTCGAGGACCGGCTCGTGGACTACCGGGCGACCGTGCACCACGAGAGCCCCGCGACCGCGCCGGAGCGGATCGCCGCGCTGCTGGGCTCGGCCCACTACGTGGTGCCCGAAGGCCTGGACCCGAGCTGGCTGCCCGAGGACGACGGCGGCCGGCAGCGGATCGTGGAGTCCCGCGACGAGCGGGGAGGGTCCGGCCTCACCGTCCGGGAGCTCAACGCGGTGGACGCCGTGGTCACCTCCTCCACGGTGTCCTGCGCCGAGACCGGGACGATCTTCCTCAGCGGCCGGGCCGACGAGGGACGCCGGGCGATCAGTCTGGTCCCGGACCACCACATCTGCCTGGTCCCCGCCGGCTCGGTCGTCGAGCTCGTCCCCGAGGCCCTGGCGCGGGTGGAGCCCACGGCGCCGATCACCATGATCTCCGGCCCCTCGGCCACCTCGGACATCGAGCTGGAGCGGGTGGAGGGGGTCCACGGCCCACGCCGGCTGGACGTGATCCTGCTCAGCTAGGCCGGCCCGCCAGCTTCGTCACCAGCGCCTCCGCCTCGGCCTCGGTGCGGGCCTGGGTGGCGACCTCGGCGGCGAAGAGCACCCCGTAGCCGAAGGTGTCCTCGCCCTTCTGCGCGGCCGTCCTCGAGGTATCCAGCACGTGCTCCTGGAACATCACCGAGTCCCGGTGCTCGCCCAGGGCCTCCTGCAGCCTCTTCGCGGTCTTCATGCGGGCCACCAGTTCGGTGCCGAGGTCCAGGCCCGTGGCCTCCTGCACCGCCTTGACCGCGTAGCGCAGCCGCTTGGCCTCCTTCCGGACCTCGTGCATCAGCTCGATCCGCGCCTCGTGGTCCTGCTCGGAGGCCACCGCGGCGGCGAGCGCCAGCACGGCGTCCACCTGGTCGGCGGCCAGCGGCACCATCGCCTCGGCGGCCCCGGACTCCGCCTCCGCGGACAGCTCGGCGCTGAGGGGCACCTCGAGGGCGAAGGCGTCCAGCCGGTCCAGGACCTCGAAGTACCACTCGCTGCGCATCCGCTTGAGCTGCCGGGCATGCGCCAGGTCATAGGTCCTGGCCTGGGACTGCTGCAACCGCCTGACGGTCCGGCCGGGGATCAATCCGCCCACCGGCCCCCGTGCCCCGCCGGGCAGGGCCTCGAGCCTCTCCGCCACCTGGTCGCGCACCACCTCGGCGTCCCGCGCCACGGACAGCAGTTGGCCCAGCTTCTTCAGGTCCTTGACCACGGCCTTCGTGGCTCCGGCGTCCAGCAGCGGCGCATAGGTCTGCAGGATGGAGCGCAGGGTGCGGCAGGAGACCCGGTACTGGTGCACCGAGTCCTCCACGTTGCGCCGCACCAGCGGATCCCACCCCTTGAGGGTCCGCACCTGGGCCCGCACCGTGGCGGTGAGGACCGAGCGCACCCCGGGGGCGCCGCCGTCGTGCCCTGCCGTCTCTCCGTGCCGGACCAGCGGAGCCCGCGGATCCAGCGGATCCGTGGTCTTGCCGACCACCTTCTCCACCTTGGACCCGGCCGCGGAGACCCGCGCGCCGGCAGTCTCGAGCACCTGTCCCACGCCGTCCAGGAAATCCTGGGTGCCGCCGGCCGAGGAGGTGACCCGGCCGGCGTCGATCACCTCGACCTCCCACTCCCGCCAGTGCTGGACCCGGGACTCGGCCCGGAATCCCACGGACATGGCGGCCACCTGGTCGTCGCTGACCTCCGCGAGCGGGTGCCCCTGGCCGTCCATCAGGTCCACCACGGAGCGCAGGGTGTTCAGCCGGGCGATCTGCACGAGGTCCTTGCCGTGGACATGGACCCGGACGAGGTCCAGGATGCGGCGCGGCACGCTCAGCTCCTCGGAGCCGAGGGGGGACTGCATCTCGATCCGGCGGTCGCCCTTGCCGATCTTCACGTGCCAGCCGGCGTCCGTCCCCCCGGTGCGGCGCCGCAGGGTGACGTCGTTCGCGGACAGGTCCCGGTCCGCGGTGTCGAAGTAGACGGCCTCGAGGGCCATCGGCGGACGGTAGCGGACCCGCGCCACACCGCTCACCCCGTTGAGGCGTGGCAGGGAGGCCTGTCCGTCGATGTCGTACTTGCGCTCGATCTCCACCTGGACCGTCTCCGTCATGCCTCCATGATCCCAGAGCCGGTGGAACAATGGCGGGGTGAGACCCGAGACCGATGCCGCCGCCGGCACCAGCCGCCCGGCCGCCCTGCCCACGGGCGAGGAGATCGTCCAGGACCTGCCCTGGCGGTGGAACACCCAGGGCCGGGTGTTCATCATCGGCGGGCTGGGCTTCATGTTCGACGCCTGGGACGTGTCCCTCAACGGCGTGCTCATCCCGCTGCTGCGCGAGGAGTGGTCCCTGAGCGTGGGCCAGGCCGCCTGGATCGGCACCGCCAACCTCATCGGGATGGCCGTGGGCGCCTTCGTGTGGGGCACCGTCGCGGACCGCATCGGGCGCAAGAAGGCCTTCACGGCCACGCTGCTGATGTTCTCCCTCTTCACCCTGGCCGGGGTCCTGACCGGCGACATCGTCTGGTTCGTGCTCTTCCGCTTCCTCGCCGGCTTCGGCCTGGGCGGGTGCATCCCCGTGGACTACGCGCTCGTGGGCGAGTTCACCCCGCGGAAGCACCGCGGCACCGTGCTCACCGCGATGGACGGCTGGTGGCCGGTCGGCGCCGCGGCCTGCGGCTTCCTCTCCGCCTGGCTCGTGGCCGAGTTCGGCGACTGGCGGCTGCCGATGCTGGCCATGATCCTGCCCGCCCTGCTGGTGTTCTTCGTCCGGCTGCACGTGCCCGAGTCCCCCCTGTTCCTGATCCAGCAGGGCCGCGAGGCGGAGGCCCGGGGCGTGATCGATGAGATGGTGCGCCGCACGGGCGCCGAGCGCCGCGCGTACGTGATGCCGCCGGTGCCGGCGCCCCGGCGCCTGACCGTGGGGGCCCTCGGCGAGCAGCTGGTGGAGTTGTGGCGGCACTCGTGGCGCATCACCACGGTGGCCTGGGCCCTGTTCTTCACGATCATGCTCGTCTACTACATCGCCCTGCAGTGGCTGCCGACGTTCCTCATCGATGCCGGCTACGAGCAGTCGCGGGCCTTCATCATGACCGGCGCCATGGCCGCCGTGGGGTTGCTCGGGGTGGTGGTGGCCGCCTGGCTCGTGGAGAAGACCGGCCGCAAGTGGCTGCTGGCGGTCACCGCCGTGGTGGCCTCGTTCCTCCTGGCGGCCCTGGCCGCCCTGTTGGGTGTCCCGGCGGCCGTGCTCCCCCTGGTGCTGGCGTTCGGCTTCGTGGTGCAGGTCGCCATCCCCGTGCTGTACACCTACGTCTCCGAGCTGTACCCCACCGAGCTGCGTGGCTCCGGCTTCGGCTGGGCCTCGGCCGTGTCCCGCGTCGCCGCCGGCGTGGGACCGCTGGTGTTCGTGGCCGCCCTGGTCCCCGTGCTCGGGCTGGCCTGGGCCTTCGTGGTCACGGCCGTGCTCGTGGTGGCCGCCTGCCTGCTCATGATGGCGATGGCACCGGAGACCAAGGGGCGCGACCTGGAGGTCACGGAGGCACCCTGAGGCGCAGTAGGCTCGCCCCATGACCGCCACCTCGACCGCCGTGCTCTTCATCGACATGCAGGAGGGCTTCTTCGAGTTCCCCGACCTCGCCGATCACCGTGAGCTGCTGGTCGGCGAGGCGAACTGGCTGGCCGCCGTGGCCCGCTCCGGCGGCCACCGGGTCTACGTGGCCAACACCGTGCACCGGCCGGACCGGTCCACCTGGACGCTGAAGATGCTCGAGGACGGCCAGGGGTTCAACTTCGAGGGTAGCCAGCAGGCTGAACCCCTGGACGGGCTGGACCTGCGCCCCACCGCGGTCCTGGCGAAGACCCGGGACAGCGCCTTCTTCGGCACGGGACTGGCGGAACGGCTCCGGGCCGACGGCATCCGGCGGCTGGTCCTGGCCGGCGTCACCGCCGAGTCCTGTGTCTCGGCCACGGGCCGGGACGCGTTCGCCCATGATTTCGAGGTGGTCTACGCCCGGCTGGCGATCGCCTCCTCGGATGCCGACCGGGGATGGCGGGACCTGGACAACCTCAGCGCGGACTTCCGCCAGCAGATCCTCGACCGGCCGGACCTGCAGCGCCTGCTGGGCTGCGCCTAGCGTACCTGGCGCTGCGGGGCGCGGTTCGCCTCGATGTCCGCGCCGCGCAGCAGTCCCAGCGCCACGGTGGCGATCAGGACCACCGCCGCCACCCCGATGTAGACGGCCTGCGGCGTCCAGCCCACGTCCAGCAGTGAGCCCGTGGCCAGCGGGGCGAGGATGGCGCCGGCCCGGCCGATGCCAATGGCCCATCCCGCACCGGTGCTGCGCATGGACGCGGGGTAGGCCTGCGGCGTCAGCACGTAGAGTCCGGCGATGCAGCCGTTGATCAGCATGCCCACCACGATCCCGAGGGCGAAGACCGCCCAGACCACGGCTGTGGAGGAGATGAACGCCACGATGGCCACGGCGGAGCCGACGGTGAACCAGAACAGCGTGGACCGGGTGGACCACCGTGCCGTCAGGACCCCGAACAGCAGTGAGCCGATGGTCCCGCCCAGGGTCAGCATGATGCCCGCGACCACGCCCTGGTTCTGGGTCAGCCCGGACTCGTTGAGCAGCCGCGGGGTCCAGGAGTTCACGAAGTAGAAGCCGAACATCACGGCGAAGAAGGACACCCAGACCAACACCGTGACCTTCCGGTGACGGCCGTTGAAGAGCGCGCCGATGCCCCGGTCGCCCTCCCCGGCGGTGTCCGACGACGGCCCGGCGGCCCGGGTGCCCGGGCCCACCTCCGGCAGGGCGGCCACGGGCGCCTGGCCGATCTTGCGGGCGATCCGGTTGATCTTCTCCAGCGCCCCGGCCGGGCGGCGGTTGTAGAGGTAGGCCGCGGACTCGGGCAGCAGGAACAGCACCAGGACCAGGGCCACCACGGTCAGGGCCCCGCCCAGCGTGTACACCGACCGCCAGCCGAACTGGTCCATCATCCACACCGCGGCGGTGCCCCCGAGGGAGGCCCCCACGCCGTAGCCGGCCGCGTAGATGCTCACGGCCAGTCCGCGGCGGGCCCGGTTGGCGTACTCGGAGGAGATGACGTTGGTCCCCACCAGGATGCCGCCGATCCCGAGGCCCGTGACGATGCGCCAGGCGCCCAGTTCCGCGGCGTTGGCGGACGTGGCCGAGAGGAAGAGCCCGGCCGCGTTGACCACGATCGCGAGGAGGGTCATGTTCCGCCGGCCGATCCGGTCCGCCACCGGGCCGAGGGTCAGGGAGCCGACGGCCATCCCGAGCAGGCCGGCGCTGAGCAGGAAGCCGAGCTCGGAGCCGCTCAGCCCGAACTCCTCCGTCACCGGTGTCGCCGTGAAGGCCATGGCGAGCACGTCGTAGCCGTCCAGGGCGTTGAGGAAGGTGCAGATGCCGATGATGAGCCATTGGTAGGCGCTCATCGGCGCCTGTTCGATGCGGTGGCGCAGATCGCCGGTGTCGTGGTCGTGGACCGAAGCCATGCCAATACCTATGTCGATAGGGAGTTAGTTCGACCACAGACTATCGGTGACCCGACTCACAGGCAATCGCGCGCACTTACCGGCGGGGCATCACCGGCGGGGAGCGTAGTCCTCCGGGGCCTTCCCCGCCGCCAACTCGCCCAGCACCACGAGCAGCAGGTTCCGCTCCTGGACCTTGATCCGCTCGTGCAGGGTCTGTTCGGTGTCCGTGTCCAGCACGGGCACGGCGGCCTGGGCCAGGATCGGGCCGGTGTCCACGCCGGCGTCGGCCACGTGCACGGTGCAGCCGGCCACCTTCACCCCGTACCGCAGCGCGTCCCGGACCCCGTGCGCGCCGGGGAACGCGGGCAGCAGCGCCGGGTGCGTGTTGAGGTAGCGGCCCTCGAACGCCGCGATGAACTCCGGCCCGGCGATCCGCATGAACCCGCTGGAGAGCACGTAGTCCGGGGCGTAGGACGCCGTCTTCACGGTCAGCGCGTGGTTCCAGGCGGCCCGGTCGTCGAACCGCGCGAAGTCCACCACGAACGTCTCGATCCCGGCGGCCGCCGCGCGGGCCAGCGCGCCGGCGTCGGGCGTATCCGAACCCACCGCAACGATCTCCACGTCCAGGGTGCCGGACGCCGCGGCGTCCATCACCGCCTGCAGATTGGATCCGGAACCGGAGGCGAGGGCCACGATGCGCATGGGTTCAATAGTAGGTCCGCGTAGTGTGGTCGCATGATCTCGTACGGATCCGTCAGCAAGCGCTTCCGCGATGGCACCACGGCCGTGGACGACTTCTCCCTCGGGGTGCCCCAGGGGTCCCTGACCGTCCTGGCGGGCTCCTCCGGCTGCGGCAAGACCACGCTGCTGCGGATGGTCAACCGGATGGTGGATCCGACCTCGGGCCGCGTCGAGGTGGACGGGCAGGACGTGGCCGGCCAGGACCCGGTGGCCCTGCGGCGGCGCATCGGCTACGTCATGCAGAACGCGGGGCTGCTCCCCCACCGCACGGTGGGCCAGAACATCGCCACCGTCCCCCGGCTGAACGGCATGGACCGTGCCGCGGCACGGCGGAGGACCGCGGACATGATGGATCTGGTGGGCCTGGCCCCTCAGCTGGCCAACCGCTACCCCGCCCAGCTCTCCGGCGGGCAGCAGCAGCGCGTGGGCGTGGCTCGCGGACTGGCCGCCGATCCGGAGATCCTGCTGATGGACGAGCCCTTCGGCGCCGTGGACCCGCTGGTGCGCGGCGAGCTGCAGCGCCAGCTCGTGGAGCTGCACCGCCAGATCGGCACCACCATCCTGTTCGTCACCCATGACATGGACGAGGCCCTGACCCTCGGCGATCACATCGTGCTGCTGCAGACCGGCGCCCAGGTGGCCCAGCAGGGCACCCCGAAGCAGTTCGTCTCCGCCCCGGCCAGCGACTTCGTGCGGACCTTCCTCGGCCTGGACCGCGGCCAGCGCACCCTGCACCGGGAGACCGCCGCGGACGGCTCCGTGCTCGTGGTGGACCCCCACGGCCGGCCGGCCGGGGTCCTGGCCGAGTGACGGCGCCTGCCCCATGAACTGGATCCTGGGCAACCTCCCGCTGATCGGCGAGCGCCTGTGGGCGCACGTCGCCACGTCCCTGCCGGCCATCCTGCTCGCCCTGCTGATCTCCGTCCCGCTGGGATGGCTCGCGCACCGGTACCGCCCGCTGAACGGCACGGTCCTCACCGGTGCCGGGCTGATGTACGCGATCCCCTCCCTGCCGCTGTTCATCGTGCTCCCCGTCCTGATCGGCACGGGCGTGCGGGACGTGGTGAACGTGGTGGTGGCCCTGACGCTCTACGGCGTCGCACTGCTGGTGCGCAGCGTGGCGGACGGCCTCGACTCCATCCCCGCGGAGGCCCGCAACGCCGCCCTGGCCCTGGGGTACCGGCCGGTGCGGCGGTTCCTGGCCGTGGACCTGCCCCTGGCCGGCCCGGTCATCCTCTCCGGGCTGCGCGTGGTGGCGGTCTCCACGGTCTCCCTGTGCACCGTGGGTGCCGTGCTGGGCATCCCCTCGCTGGGGCTGCTCTTCACGGACGGCTTCCAGCGCGGGATCCTGGCCCAGGTCCTCACGGGGATCCTGCTCACCGCCGCCCTGGCCCTGACCCTGGACCGGCTGCTCGTGCTGGCCGGCCGGCTGCTGATGCCCTGGACGCGCACCCCCGCCCCGCGGGCCCAGGAGGCGGCCGCATGAACCAGGTCTGGGAGGCCATCCGCTGGTGCCTCGACCCGTCGAACTGGCAGGGTGCCTCCGGCCTCGGGGCCCGCTCGCTCGAGCACCTCGGCTACACGGCCCTGGCCCTGCTCATCGCCGCGGCGATCGCCGTGCCGGTGGGCTGGTGGGTCGGGCACACCGGCCGGGGCCGCGGGCTGGCCGTCGCCGTGTCCGGCGCGGCCCGCGCGCTGCCGACCCTCGGCGTGGTGACCCTCATGGGCCTGCTGCTGGGCATCGGCCTCGCCGGCCCCATGACGGCCTTCGTGATCCTAGCCGTCCCCTCCATCCTGGCGGCTGCCTACGCGGGGTTCGAGGCCGTGGACCGCAGGGTCATCGACGCCGCGCAGGCCCAGGGCATGACCGGCCGGCAGGTGCTGTGGCGCATCGAGGTCCCGCTGGGGCTGCCGCTGCTGATCGGCGGGCTGCGCTCGGCCGCGCTGCAGGTCATCGCCACCGCCACGCTCGCCGCCTACGTGGGTGCCGGGGGGCTGGGACGGTTCCTCTTCCTGGGGCTGAAGACCCAGGACTACGCGATGATGCTCGGCGGGTCCCTGATCGTGGTGGCGCTGGCCATCGTGCTCGACCTCGCCTTCGCCGCCGCCGGCCGCGCCACCGTGCCCCGCGGGGTCCGGGTGGCGCGCCGGGTCCACGCCACGTAGGTTCTACCCATGACGCCCAGCCCTCGCCGCTCCCGCCCCGTCCGCCGGTCCCTGCTCGCCGTGGCAGCCCTCTCCGCCCTCGCCCTCACCGGCTGCGGAAGTTCGGATCCGCTCGGCGGCGGGGAGAGCAGTGCCACCACCGACGGCGGCGGCTCGGGCGAGGCGATCGTGATCGGCTCCCAGCAGTACTACTCCAACGAGATCATCGCCGAGCTCTACGCGCAGGCCCTCGAGGCGGAGGGGTACACCGTGGAGCGCGAGTACCAGATCGGCCAGCGCGAGGTGTACCTGCCGGAGCTCGAGTCCGGCGCGATCGACCTGCTGCCCGAGTACGGCGGCAACCTGCTGCAGTACTACGACGCGGAGGCCACGGCCACCACAGCCGAGGAGATCCAGGAGGCGCTGGGTGAGGTCCTGCCGGAGGGGCTGCGGGCCCTGCCCCACGCCGAGGCCACGGACCAGGACTCCTACAACGTCACGCGGGAGTTCGCCGAGGAGCATTCGCTGAGCTCGCTGGCGGACCTGCAGAACGTGGACCAGGAGCTCCAGGTGGCCGCCAACTCCGAGTTCGAGACCCGCCCCTACGGCCCGGAGGGACTCAGCGAGGTCTACGGCGTGGACGTCACCGTGGTGCCCGTGGAGGACTCCGGCGGGCCGCTGACCGTCAAGGCCCTCGTGGACGGCGACGTGCAGCTGGCGGACATCTACTCGGCGGACCCGTCCATCGAGACGGAGGACCTGGTCACCCTCGAGGACCCGGAGAACCTGATCCTGCCGCAGCATGTCACCCCGATCGCCTCGGAGGACGTGGACGAGGAGGCCGCCGCCGTGATCGATGAGGTCAACGCCCAACTGACCGCCGACGAGCTGATCGGGCTGAACCGCCAGTCGGTGCAGGACCAGGCTTCCAGCGCGGACCTCGCGAGCGCCTGGCTCACGGAGCAGGGGCTAGTCTGACCCGGTGAGCCAGACCGAGTCCCCCAGCACCTCTTCCGGACCCGATGCCGAACTGAGGAGGTACCGCTCCCTGCGGGACGCGCTGCTCTGGCTGGCCGGGATGCTGCTGCTCACCTACCTCGCCTCGGTGCTGACCCTGCCGTGGAAGGCCGTGAGCCTGCTGTTCGCCGCGGCGGGCCTCGTCTGGGGCGTGGTGGCCCTGGTGCGGACCGCCCACGTGAAGTCCCCCTGGCTCCTGCGCTTCGCCACGGCGGCGGCCATGGCCGGCTGCGCCGTGTTCGGCTTCGTGGCCTCGGCGCAGATCCTGTTCTGGGACGCCACCGAGCAGTTCGAGACGTGCACGTCCTCCGCCCTGACGGACCGTGCCCTCCAGGGCTGCACCGGCGCCTACACCGAGCAGCTCGGCGGCTTCCAGTGACGCCCGTGCCCTCCACCCTCCACCTGGGCGAGTCCGGTGAGCAGGCCCGGATCCTCCCGGACGAGCACGACGACGGCTGGGTGCTGGAGATCGGCGGTGCCATCCAGTCCCACGTCGACCTGGCCGACCCCACCCGGATCCGCTATGAGTACCTGCGCCGGATGGCCACCGTGCTCGACGCCTGCCGCCCGGCCGGCCAGCCGATCCGCGTCCTCCACCTGGGGGCCGGCGCGCTCACCCTCCCCCGGTACGTGCAGGCCCGCCGGCCCGGCTCCGCCCAGACGGTGGTGGACCTGGACCGGGAGCTACCCTCCTTCGTGCTCTCCGCCCTGCCGCTGCCCGAGGGCACGGACCTGACCGTGCTCATCGGGGACGCCCGCGAGGAACTGGAGAACCTGGCCGGCCAGCGCTTCGACGCCGTGGTCCTGGACATCTACACCGGGATGGACGCGGCCCGGCACCTGACGGGCCGGGACTTCTACGCCGAGCTGCTGCAGGCCCTCACCGGGGACGGCGTGCTGCTGGTGAACATCGGGGACGACGCCGGCCTCCACTTCCTCGGTCAGCAGGCCCGGGCGCTGGAGTCGGCCTGCGCCGCGGCCGGCCTGTCCGGCGCCTGGACCCTGGCGGACTCCACCCTGCTGGAGCAGGCACAGGCGGGCAACATCGTCCTGGCCGCCGGGGGCGCCCTGGCCGTCCCCGACCCCGAGGCCCTGCGCTCCACACTGCTGGCCGCTGGACCGCACCCCGCCGCCGTGCTGGACCCGGTCCAGACCGCTGCGCTGGCGGCCCGGCGCTGAATGAGCCTCTGCAGGTCCTGATCCTGGGTGGCAACCGCCAGCTCGGCCGGCACCTCGTGCAGGCCTTCAGGCGGGCCGACCACGCCGTCACCTGTCTGGCCCGGGGCACCCAGCCCGTGCCGGCCGGCGTCCGGTTCCTCCAGGCCGACCGTGACCGGGCCGACGCGCTCGGCGAGGCCGCGCGTCACCGGTGGGACGCCGTCGTCGATCTGGCGACCGCCCCCGGCCGCGTGCGCCGGGCCGTCACGGAGCTGGAGGCGGACCCCTGGCTCTACGTGTCCTCGATCAGCGCCTATCGGCGCGGCGATGTCCTCGAGCAGGATGAGTCCTCGCCCGTCCACGCCCCCCCTCGGCGCGGAGGCGCTGTCCGGCGTCGAGGACTACGGTCCGGCGAAGGTGGCCTGCGAGGACGTCCTGGTCCCCGACGATCCGGACTTCCCGGTGGCCATGATCGATGTGAAGGACCTGGCCGTGTGGATGGTGCGCTGCGCCGAACGGCGCCTGGCCGGGACGTTCAATGCCACCGGACCCACCGTGGCCCTGCGGGACACCCTGGAGGCCGCCCGGCGCGTCGCCGCACGCACGGCTGCCGGGGTCCCCGGGGGTCCCGCGAGAGCGGTCCCGCCCCAGCGGCTGCTCGACGAGGGGATCGGGCCGTGGATGGGGCCGGACAGCCTGCCGTGGTGGAGCCCCGTCCCTCGGATGCGGCACACGGCCACCGCCGGCACCCTGCGGGCGCGCGAGAACGGCCTGGTGTGCCGTCCGCTGGAGGCCACCCTGGCGGATGCCCTCGCCTTTGAGGAATCGCGCGGCGGCCCCGTGGGTGCGGGGTTGGGTGATGCGACCGAGCGCAGGATCCGCGCCTCGCTGGAGGGCTGAGCCCGGCGGTCACCGCCCGGGACGGGCCTCCCGGTCGTCATCCTGGTCGTCGACCTCATCGTCCTCATCGCCCTCGGTGGCCCCGCCGTCCTCAGCCGGCTGCTGCCAGGCCTCCGGCATCACGAGTTCGTAGCCCTCCCAGAGCGGGGAGACGAGGTAGCCGAACATGGCGCCGAGGCCCACGAGACCGCCGAGCATGACCGCGGCCAGCCAGGCCTCCGGCCCCAGCTCGACGAGCCGGCCGACGCCGAGCGAACCGTTCGAGAGCCACAACGGCAGGATGGCGAGCGCCGCCGTCGACGCCGCCACGAACACGCCCAGGGCGAGGGTGGACAGCGTCATCGAGGCCCAGCGGGCCGGGATCTTCAGGGACAGCCACTCGTCGAAGTGGTTCTCACCCTCGCGCAGCAGCCACCAGCCGGCGAGGAAGCCGGCCAGCACGGGCAGCAGCAGGAACACCCAGGACCATGCCGGTTCCAGCCCCACGGGCAGGGCCGTGAGCACCGGGATGGCGGGCTGGGGGCCCACGGCGGTCTGCAGCGGGGCCACCACGGAGCCGCTGCCGAGGCTGAACCCGGCCCCGGAGGTCCAGGCCAGGGTCCACATGGCCAGGTTCGGCATGACGCCGAGCTGGGCCACGGTGACGACGGCACCACCCCAGATCCCGGCGCCGATCTCCTGGTAGACCTGCGCCACGTCCGCCCAGTGCAGCCCGATCTGCACGGCCATCAACGCCGCGGCCAGGCCGAAGGAGGCCACCAGCCCCAGGAACCCGGCTCGTACCACGGACCACACATAGGACCCGGCCCACCTCGAGTGCTGGGAGAGCCGTTCGATCCGGTCGGCCAGGTCCATGCCGATCAGCCGGCCCCAGGAGCCGGCCTCGCGCCGGGCGCCGGCCAGCAGGGCGATGACCATGACGGCGGTCGGGAGCAGCGTGCCCCACAGCGGGTTGATGGCGACCATCCCGTTGGGCACCAGCAGCGAGGTCATCAGGCCCACCAGGGCGTAGGTCCCCGCCCCGCCCGCGAGCGGCTGCCAGATCTGGTCCCGATAGGAGGCCCGTGCCAGCCGCCGGCCGGCACGCCAGCCGAGGAACAGCGGCAGCAGCACCAGTCCCCCGGGCAGGAACCAGAAGGTGCCGGTCTGGGTGTCGGCCGAGGTGGTGGCCGACTCGATGGTCAGGTGCAGCGGCACCCCGTGGATGGCCAGCCAGACCTGCCCGCCCATCCGGGCGATGAAGTCGATCCCGGTGGCGGCGAACCCGCCCCCGGACCAGATGACCACGAGCGGGATCAGCACGAGCATCGCGGAGATCACCGCGGCGATGAGTACCTCGATCATCCCCTGCACCCACAGGGGCAAGGGCATGGGCTTCAGGGCACGGCTGTTTCGGGCGTTCATGTCACCGTCCATGGTGCCACCCGGCCGCCGGGCGTCCCGGGATCGGCGCGGCGAACCGAGAGTTCACCTGGCCGCCATGTGGCTGCTACCGCCTCGCGGGCCGCACGTCGGACGGGACCGGTAATTCTGGGACCGTGAGAGTAGCCGTGGTTGCTGAATCCTTCCTGCCGCACATGAACGGCGTGACCCACTCCATCCTCCAGGTGCTGCGTCACCTGCGGAGTCGCGGGGACGAGGTGGTGGTGATCGCCCCCTCCTCGTCGTGGATGGAGGACCAGGCCCCCGCCGAGGTGGAGGGCTTTCCCGTCCACCGCCTCCCCTCCATACCGTTGCAGGGCTACACCAACGTCCGCGTGGCCGCCGGGACCGTCAGCCGCGTGCGCCGGATCCTGGCCGGATTCGCGCCCGACGTCGTCCACATCGCCTCCCCGTTCGTCCTCGGCTGGCGTGCGGTGCAGGCCGCGAACGCCCTGGGCCTGCCCACCGTGTGCATCTACCAGACCGAGGTCCCCAACTACGCGGCCCGGTACGGGTTCCCCTGGCTGGAGGACGTCCTCTGGCAGCACGTGGAGCGCATCCACGACCTCGCCACCCTCACCGTGGCGCCCTCGACCTTCTGCATGGACCAGCTGCACGAGCGGGGCGTCCAGCGCGTGCACCTGTGGCGCCGCGGCGTGGACACCGCACGGTTCCACCCCTCCAAGCGGGATATGGCGGTGCGTGCGCAGCTGGCCCCGAACGGCGAGCGGCTCATCGGGTTCGTCGGCCGGCTGGCCTCCGAGAAGCAGGTGGAGGACCTCGCCGTGCTGAACGAGCTGCCCGGGACCCGGCTGGTGATCGTCGGCTCGGGGCCGTTGAAGGACTCCTTGCGCAGGAGACTGCCCGACGCCCACTTCGCCGGCTTCCAGGGCGGCGAGGACCTGGCCCGCCACGTGGCCAGCTTCGATCTGTTCGTGCATCCCGGGGAATCCGAGACCTTCTGCCAGACCATCCAGGAGGCCATGGCCTCGGGCGTGCCCGTGGTGGCCGTGGGCCGCGGCGGCCCGCTGGACCTCGTGGACGCCTCCCGCACCGGGTGGCTCTACGGCCCCGGGGACCTGGGCGAGCTGCGCGAGCGCGTCAAGGACCTGGTGTACGACGACATCAAGCGCCGCGCCTTCGCCGAGGCCGCCTTCCAGACGGTGCAGGGTCGGACCTGGCCGGTGCTGTGCGAACAGCTCGTCGGCTACTACGAGCGGGCCATCCGCGTGCGGCACCGCCAGAACAATGTGTACGTGCGCACCTACCTGGAGCAGAGCTACGGCTGGGACGGCTGGCTGCTGCCGCGCTGAGCCGCACCCGATTCGGCCTCCCATGGACCGGTCCGCTCAGGCGGCCTGGCCCGCCCCGGGACCCCACCTCCGTTCCGGCGGCGCGAACGGCCGCACGGGCATGGCGTAGACATGGCCGGTGGGCGTGCGGACCTCCAGCCCGTTCGGGCCGGGGCGGTGGTTCCAGCCGGGGTTCTCCTTCATGAAGTTGCAGCGGGCGCACAGACCCGAGGCGTTCTCCCAGGACGTCTGCCCACCGTCCCGGTGGGGCACGGCGTGGTCCGCGTGCCGGATCGGCGCATCACAGTAGGGCGTCCGGCACAGGTCATCCCGCAGCAGCACCATCCGTCTCAGCAGGGCCGGAAACGTCCGCTGTTGCGAGTCCATGGCCACCAGGCTCTTGGTCTCCGGCGCCGTGTACAGCCGCCGCAGGTAGACCTCGGCCTCCGTGCGGCCGAGGATCTGCCGGGCATGCTCGGCCGGAACCGGACCGTGCCCCGGCAGCCACGCGGGCGTGTCCTCCCCGTCCAACAGGGCGGCGTCCGTCATGACCAGCTGGATCTCCACCGTGGTGTCGGTGGCCCGCTCCTGCCCGGTGAGGCGCTCCACCACGGCATCCGCCATGATCTGGTGCGTGGTTCGGCCGGTGGCCTCCCCGGCAGCTGTCACGGAGGCCGCGTGCTCCATGAGGGCGCGCCGGCAGGCCACGGCCTGCTCCAGGGGCAGCAGTGCCGTCAGGTAGGCCATGCCGTTCCCGGCCGGCTTGACGGTGACGTGGCGGGAGGCGGGGGCACGGTCGAAATGGTCGGTGGCGGCCACGGGATCCTGACGGATCGCCTCCTGCCGCACCTCGCTGATCAGGCGCCGGTCCCCCAGGAACGGCATCCGCTCGGCCAGGGACTCGTCCACCCGCCGCCGGGCGGCCGGAGGGAGCCAGTGCGTCTCCCGCTCCAGGAGGGCGGCCCGGTCCTCGCTGATCTCCCCGGTGGTCAGCGCCGCCAGGGTGTGCGGCATGTCCTGCACCAGGTGGCGGGCCAACCGCAGCCGCGTCCGCCCGCGGTTCGGTGATTCACGCCGGGCCAGCCCGACCTCACCGCACACGCCCCGGCCGAAATCCCCCTTCGCCCGCCCGTGGGCCGCGTCCTGGATCTGGCGGTGCTCGTTGAGCACCACGGTCTCACGCGCCTGGGCCGCCGCGCAGGCGGCCTTCAGCTCCTCCAGCACGCGGATCCGGTCAACGGCCTCGGCCGGATCGTCCGCCGGCCGCATGGCCGCGAGCGCCTGGCGGATCCGCACGAGGTCGACGGCGTCCCCCGGCACGGGCGAGTGCGGTGGATCGGGCGGACCTGGTGGATCGGGCGGACCTGGCGGACCCGGTGGATCGGGCTCGTCGGGCGGGCTGGGCGGGTCAGGCGGGCTGGGCGGCTCCGGTACCCCTGGCGGGCGATCTTCGAACATGTCTTCGACTCTAGGTGCGCCTCCGGACACGATAACGCCCGCCGGCCGCCAGCACGCCGCGGCTGGGGGCAACATGGCGCCGCACGTCACCTGTGCAGTGACGGGCACCGTCCCTGCCCTACCCTCGGACCATGAGCTCCGACCTCAGCACCGACGTCACCACCGACCTCTCCACGCCCCGCACCCTCGCCGGCCGCACCGTACGCCCGGTGGGCCTCGGCTGCATGAACCTCAACCATGGGTACTCTGACTTCCCCTCGGAGGAGGACGCCGTCGCCCTCATCCACGCCGCGCTGGACGCCGGCGTGGACCACGTCGACACCGCCACCCTCTACGGCACGGGGCGCAACGAGGAGCTCGTGGGCCGCGCCCTCGGGACCCGCCGGAAGGACGTCCTCCTGGCCTCCAAGGGCGGGCTGACCGGCGCGTCCCGGGACTCGGCCGGCGGCATCGACGGCCGGCCGGAGACCCTGAGGCGCCAGGTCGAGGACTCCCTGCGACGCCTCGGCACGGAGTTCATCGACCTCTACTACCTGCACCGGCTCGACCCGCAGGTCCCCGTGGAGGACAGCGCCGGCGCCCTGGCGGAGCTGGTCCGGGCCGGGAAGATCGGCGCCTACGGCCTCTCCGAGGTCTCCGCCGCCACGCTGGAACGCGCCCACGCCGTGCACCCCGTGGCCGCCGTCCAGAACGAGTACTCCCTCTGGACGCGCAACCCCGAGTGGGGCCTGCTGCAGGCCTGCCGCCGCACCGGCACCGCCCTCGTGGCCTTCTCCCCCGTGGGCCGCGCCTTCCTCACCGGCACCCTGCGGAACCCGTCCGCGCTGCCGGAGGGGGACATGCGCCACCGCATGCCGCGCTTCTCGGCCGAGCACTACCCGGCCAACCTCGCGCTGCTGGAGCCGCTCCGGGCCGAGGCCGAACGCCTGGGCGCCACGCCGGCGTCGTTGTCCATCGCCTGGCTGCTCGCCCAGGGACCCGAAGTGCTGGCCATCCCGGGCACGACGTCGGCCGCCCACCTCGCGGAGGACCGCGCGGCCGAGCGGGTGGTCCTGACGGCGGAGGACGTGGCGCGGGTCGGGGCGATCATCAATCACGCCACGGTGCACGGGCACCGCTACGCGGAGCACCAGCGGCCATCGATCGACACGGAGGACGCCCCGGTGCGCCCCTGAGGCACCGTCACGCTTTCTTCCGTCCACCGACGTGCCGGTACAGTGGTCCCGGCCGCACCCTGACAGGGGATGCCCGCCCTGCGAGGGGACGCCACCGAGGAAAGCGAGGACGGACATGGAACAGGGTCTGGAGAACCTGCGGAACGAAGTGTTCCGCCGCAACCCCGGCGAAAGCGAATTCCACCAAGCCGTGACCGAGGTCTTCGAGGCCCTCGGCCCCGTGGTCAACCGCCACCCCGAGTACGTCGAATCGGGGATCCTGCGCCGGATGTGTGAACCCGAACGCCAGATCATCTTCCGCGTCCCGTGGGTGGACGACAACGGCTCCGTGCAGATCAACCGGGGCTTCCGCGTGGAGTTCAACTCCGCGCTCGGTCCCTACAAGGGCGGACTGCGGTTCCACCCCTCCGTCTACCTGGGCATCATCAAGTTCCTGGGCTTCGAGCAGATCTTCAAGAACGCCCTGACCGGCATGCCGATCGGCGGCGGCAAGGGCGGCTCGGACTTCAACCCGGCCGGCCGCTCGGACGCCGAGATCATGCGCTTCTGCCAGTCCTTCATGACCGAGCTGTACCGCCACATCGGCGAGTACACGGATGTGCCGGCCGGGGACATCGGCGTGGGCTCGCGGGAGATCGGCTACCTGTTCGGCCAGTACAAGCGCATCACCAACCGCTTCGAGTCCGGCGTCCTGACCGGCAAGGGCATGTCCTGGGGCGGCTCCCTGGTCCGCCCGGAGGCCACCGGCTACGGCGCCGTGATGTTCGCGGACCAGATGCTGCGCACCAAGGGCCAGTCCATGGACGGCCAGACCGTCGTGGTCTCCGGCTCCGGCAACGTGGCCCTCAACGCCATCGCCAAGTCCCAGCAGCTGGGGGCGACGGCCATCACCGCCTCGGACTCCTCCGGCTACGTGGTGGACGAGGACGGCATCGACCTGGACCTGCTCCGCGAGATCAAGGAGGTCCAGCGCGGCCGGATCTCGGAGTACGCGGAGCATCGCGGCGGAACGTCCCGCTTCGTGGCCGAGGGCTCCGTCTGGGACGTCCCCGGCACCGTGGCCCTGCCCTCCGCCACGCAGAACGAGCTGGATGACCGGGCGGCCAAGACCCTCATCGAGAACGGCCTGGTCGCCGTGGCCGAAGGCGCCAACATGCCTTCCACCCAGAAGGCCACCGAGCTGTTCATCCAGTCGGGCGTCCTCTTCGGCCCCGGCAAGGCCGCCAACGCCGGCGGTGTGGCCACCTCCGCCCTGGAGATGCAGCAGAACGCCTCCCGGGACACCTGGAGCTTCGAGCACACCCACGACAAGCTCGAGCAGATCATGACCGACCTGCACGACCGCTGCCTCGAGACGGCCGACCGCTACGGCGCCCCCGGCAACTACGTGGTGGGCGCCAACATCGCCGGCTTCGTCAAGGTCGCCGACGCCATGCTGGCCCAGGGCGTCATCTGAACCGGCTGAGCGAGTCCCTCTGGGCCTCGCTCAGCCGCACCGGGCGGCCCGTGGCCGAGTCCACGAAGACCATGGTGGTGGTGGCGGTGACGCATTCGGTTCCGTCCACCCCGTCCCGGACGGAATAGGCCACCTCGATCGAGGCGCCCTTGGCCTCGGCCACCCAGACCCAGACCTGAGCCGGGACGTTGCGGTACTCCAGTGGCCTGCGGTAGCGGACGCGGTGTTCGGCGATCAGCGTCCAGACGGTGTCCGGCACCCCGTCCAGC
Organism: Citricoccus sp. I39-566; assembly: GCF_031432995.1. Lineage (GTDB taxonomy): Bacteria > Actinomycetota > Actinomycetes > Actinomycetales > Micrococcaceae > Citricoccus > Citricoccus nitrophenolicus_A. The sequence goes on along the minus strand of NZ_CP133842.1, from coordinate 1,421,370 downwards.
AGGGAGACGGGGGCGGGATCCCCGGCCGCTCCCGTCCCCGTGGGGACGCCGAAGGCCTGGATCCGGGCCTCCTCCAGGATCGAGACGACCCGCACGTTGTTCACATGCCCGTAGGCGTCCATGTCCCCCCAGCGCAGGGCGACGTCCACCCGGATACCGGGCCCGCCGCCGTCGGGCCGGGGCCCCACCGCCCCGGTCCCGGTCATGACGGAGTCACCACGGGCAGCTGGGAGGTCAGCGGCCAGGTCTGCGGGTTCGCCTCCGCACGGCCGGAATCCAGGATCCCGAGCCCCTCGAGCTGGCGGCCCAGGTCAGCACCGTCCGGACCGTAGCACCAGGGCACGCCCGGCGTGCTGTCCCGGGGATCCTCGGCACGGCCACCGGCCAGCACCGCCTGGGAGGGGGTGAGCTGACGGATGACGATGGCGCGCACCTTGTCCGGGTGGCGGCGGGCGAAGTCGGCGTAGATCTCGGGATCGTGCTGCCCGTCGTCGCCGATCAGCAGCCACCGCACCCCGGGGAAGTCCTGGGCGAGCCGCTCCAGCTGGGTGACCTTGTGCTCCAGGCCGGAGCGGAACCAGCGGTCCTCGGTGGGCCCCCAGCTGGTCAGCAGCAGCGGGCCGAAGGGGTAGAGGTTGCGGGAGAGGAAGCGGGAGAGGGTCTGGGCCACGTTCCACGCACCCGTGGAGAGGTAGATGACCGGGGAAGCGGGCTGCGTCTCCATCAGCCGGTGCAGCATCACGGACATCCCCGGGGTCGGGGTGCGGGCGTGCTCGTCCAGGACGAAGGAGTTCCAGGCGGCGAGGAACGGCCGCGGTAGGTAGGTCACCACCACGGTGTCATCGATGTCCGAGACCACGCCCGTGACCACATGGTCGTCCACGACGTACACGTCCGTGAAGGAGGGCTCGCTGCCGTTGGCCTGGAGGGTGACGCTCTGCCACCCCGGCTCCATGTCCGCCTCCACCACGGCGTCCACCACGCCTCCGCGGTCCGCCCGGACGGTGAACGTCTGGCCGCCGGCCGTGATCTCCACGAGGGCGTAGGGCACCGGAGCGGAGGTGAAGTTGTGCCAGCCGCGCACGCCGTCCTCCACCATCTTGGCCAGTCGCCGGCCGTTCTCGAAGGCCTCGTCCGGGGCCATCACCACCCGGGAGAGCACCCGGACCCAGCGGGTGGTGCCGTAGCCCGTGAAGGACATCACCGTGGGCATGTGGCCCCGACGGACGGCGGCCTTGCGCCGGAAGGCGTGCCACCGGTCCTGGAGCATGGTGGCCACGTGTTCGGTGATCAGGACGTCCCGCTCCTCGAGCAGGGGGGACGGCGGGGCGTCCTCAGCAGCGGCGTGCGGTGGGGAAGTCCTCTCAGCCATACGTCCAGTATTCACCACCACGCCGGTCCGCCCCGCATCGGTGACCATTAGGCTGGCGACATGTCCCTCCCCTCCCCCGGCGGACTGCGCCGCCTGGCCGTCTCCGCCGCCACCGCCTGCGCCCCCCGGCTCGTCGAGGCCTTCCGGGCCGCGCCGGAGATCTCCACCAAGCGCAACGCCCACGACCTGGTCACCGTGCACGACCGCGCCACGGAGGATGAGCTGGTGCGCCTGCTCGGCGAGGCGGTGCCCGGCAGCCGCTTCGTCGGCGAGGAGGGCGGTGCCCGCGGGGAACCCCACCGCCTGGAGTGGATCGTCGACCCGATCGACGGCACCGCCAACTTCGCCCACGGCTTCGCGATGTTCTCGATCTCGATCGCCGCCGCCGTGGACGGCGAGGTGGTGGCCGGCGTGGTGCTGGACCCGGTGAACGGCCTGGAATTCTCCGCCGACGACGCCGGGGCGTACCTCAACGGCGAGCGCTTCGGGGCCGGTGCCGCGGCCGGCGGTGCGGTCGGCGGTGCGGCCGGCGGTGCGGCCGGTGAGCCGGGCGCCGAGTCCGCCCTCAGCCTCGTGACCTCCTACCCCTCGGCCGAGGCCCTGGCCGTGGACGGGCCCGCGGCCCTGGAGCGATTCGGCCGGCTCGTGGACGCCTACGCCACCGTGCGCCGCACCGTGTCCGGGGCCCTGGAGCTGGCCTACACGGCGATCGGCTGGGCGGACGTGACCCTGGGCGTGGACACGAACCCGTGGGACGTGGGGGTCGGCCAGCTGCTCGTGACCCGGGCCGGCGGTCACTACCTCGGACTGTTCTATGACACCCTCGGCCCGGAGCGCCGCCCCGCGCACCTGGCACCGTGCTACGTGGCCGTGGCCCCGGGACGCACCGCGCCCACGGCGGTGCGCGTGCTGGAGGAGACCGTCACCGCCCGCCGGGCGGCCGGGTATACCCGCTAGCAGCACCGGGGGCGGTCCCGCCCCAGCCCTAGCCGGGACACGCCGGGCACGGGAGAATGGGAACCACCCACTGACCGGGCAGGACCGTCAGAGCACCGCACACACCGAAGGAGACCGGGCCATGATGTTCGAACACCCCGACGGCGAGGCCATCCTCGTGCTGGACGAGGGCCAGTGCTGGCAGCTGCTGGAGAACACCCGGCACGGACGGCTCGGCCTGCGGGTGAGCGACGAGCTGGACCTCGTCCCGGTGAACATCGTGGCCCGGGACCAGAAGATCTACTTCCGCTCGGCCCCCGGCAACAAGCTGGCCGAGCTGACCATCAACCCCAAGATCCTCGTGGAGGCGGACGGCATCCTCTCGGACCAGGCCTGGTCCGTGCTGGCCCGCGGCACGGCCCGCGTCCTGGAGACGGAGGAGGAGATCGAATTCGCCGAGTCACTGGGTATTGACCCCTGGGTCCCCACGTATAAGGATTTCTACATAGAGGTCAATGTCAGCCGGGTGACCGGACGGCATTTCATCTTCGGTGAGCATCCAGAGCGCTTCGACTAGCAGCCGGACGCACACTTCACCGCTTGACCCCCGGCAGCTGACGCTTCGCCGGGGGTCAAGTGCGTCCGGGCCCGTTCAGTCCAGGTGCGTCGGACTCCACATCCTCAGCAGGGTCCTGACCACGACGACGGCCGGCCCCTTCCGCTCCAGGGTGCGGCCCAGGGCGGGGCCCACCTCGTCCACCGCGACCTCCTCGGCGGGCACCCCGAAGGAGCGGGCCAGCGCCACGAAGTCGGGCCGGTGCAGCTCGGTGGCGGTGGCCTGGCCGAAGGCACCCTCCATGTACTCGCGCAGGATCCCGTAGCCGCCGTCGTCCACGATCAGCCAGGTCACGTCCGCCCCGTGCTGGACCGCCGCGGCCAGCTCGGCGATCGAGTACATGGCCGAGCCGTCCCCGGCCACGGCCAGCGTCCGCTCCCCCGCGCCGAGGGCCCCGCCGATCGCGGCCGGGAACGCGTAGCCCAGCCCGCCGGCCCCCTGGGCGGAATGGAACTGGCCGGACCGCGCGTCCCAGCAGTTCCACCCCCAGTAGGCGGCGATCGTCATGTCCCAGTAGGTCTGCATCCCGGCCGGGACCGCGGCCCGGAGATCGGCCATGAACCGGCGCTCGCGGCCCAGGTCCTGCTCGTCCAGCCGCGCGGCGACCCGGGCGTTGACCGCCGCCACCGCCTGGGCGGCGGTGCGCCCGTGCCAGGCCGGCGCCGCGGCCTGGGACTCCGGCAGGGCGTCGGGCAGGGCGTCGGTGAGGGCGTCGGCGAGCGCGGACAGGGCCTGGCCGGCGTCGGCTCGCACGCCCAGCGTGGGGAAGTTGGACTCGAGCACGCGGGGTTCGGCGTCCACCTGGATGAGCCGGCCGCGCGGGACCAGCGTGAAGTAGTTGGAGGTGACCTCGCCGAGCGAGGAGCCCACCACGAGCAACACCTCGGCGTCCTCGAGCAGGTCGGTGACGTGGCGGTCCTCCACCCAGGACCCGAGGGAGAGCGGGTGCTCCCAGGGGAAGGCGGTGTTGCCGCCGGGGGTGCACACCACGGGGGCGTCCAGCAGCTCGGCCACCCGGCGCAGGTGGTGCTGCGCGTCGTGCGTGGAGCGGCGCACCCCGCCGCCGGCCACGATCGCGGTCCGGTCGGAGGCGGCCAGCCAGCGCACGGACTCCTCCACCAGCTCCGCCCGCGGCGGGTGGTCGTAGGGCACGGCGAGGGCGTCCTGCACGCGCGGAACCAACACCTCGCCCAGCAGCACGTCCTGCGGGGCCTCCACCCATACCGGACCCTGGGGCACCGTGACGGACTCGGCCCAGGCGTCCTGGATGGCCGAGGGGATCCCGGAGGGGTGGTGCACGCTGAACTGCGCCTTGGTGACGTTCTGCGCGGAAGCTTTCTGGTCGTCGAGCTGGTGCAGCATGCCCTTGCGACGGGCACCAAGCCCGGACAGCGGGATCTGCGAGGCCACCACGAGCATCGGCACCGCGGTGGAATAGGCCTCCTGCAGCCCCGCCAGTGACGTCAGCGCGCCGGGGCCGGTGGAGAGGAACAGCACCCCGACCTCCCCGGTGGCCCGCGAGTAGCCGTCCGCGGCGAAGGCGGCGTTGTTCTCCACCCGGGAGGAGACGTAGCGCAGCCGGGAGCGGGACAGGGCGTCGAAGAGCCCGAGGGCGTGCTGGCCCGGGATGCCGAACACCGTGCTGGCCCCCAGGGCCGTCAGGGTCTCGATGACGAGGTCACCGCCGGTGCGTCCTGTCATGATTCCCCCAGCAGTCCGATCAGGTCGTAGGCCACGTGGGCGGCCGCGATCCCGGTGAGCTCGGCGTGGTCGTAGGCCGGGGCCACCTCCACGACGTCGGCCCCCACCAGGTTCGCCCCGCGCAGGCCCCGCAGGATCTCCAGCAGCTCACGGCTGGACATGCCGCCGGCCTCGGGGGTGCCGGTGCCGGGGGCGTGGGCCGGGTCCAGGACGTCGATGTCCACGGAGACGTACAGCGGGCGGTCCCCGATGCGCTCGGCGAGCCGCGCCGCCACGGCGTCGGCCCCCTGCCGGTAGACGTCCGCGGAGGTGACGATCCCGAACCCGAACCGGGCGTCGTCGTCGAGGTCCTTCCGGCCGTAGAGCGGGCCCCGGGTGCCCACGTGGCAGGCGGCCTCCGTGGCCAGCAGGCCCTCCTCCGCAGCCCGGCGGAACGGGGTGCCGTGCGTGTAGGCGGCACCGAAGTACGAATCCCACGTGTCCAGATGGGCATCGAAGTGCAGCAGCGCCACCGGTCCCCCGGCGCGCTCGGCGGCCGCCCGCAGCAGGGGCAGGGCGATGGTGTGGTCGCCGCCGATCGTCAGCAGCCGGGCCCCGTCCTCGGTCAGCTCCAGGGCGTCGACCTGGATGGAGGCGATGGCCTCGTCGAGGTCGAAGGGGTTGACGGCCAGATCCCCGGCGTCCGCCACCTGCACCTGGACGAACGGCGAGGTGTCCGTGGCCGGGTTGTAGGGGCGCAGCAGCCGGGAGGACTGGCGCACGTGCCCCGGGCCGAACCGGGCGCCCGGCCGGTAGGAGACCCCGGAGTCGAAGGGCACGCCGACCACCTTGACATCGGCCCGTTCCACCTCGTCCAGCCGCGGCAGCAGCGCGAAGGTCGCGGCGCCGCCGTAGCGGGGCACCAGGGCCGAGTCCATCGGCCCGAGGTTGCCGTTCTCGATGACGCGGGGCTTGTCCAGCATGTCAGGTCCTCTCTGCGGCGGTGGGGGGGGTCGTTTCATCTCACCGGGCGCGGTGCCCGGCCAGGATCCAGAGCACGACGGCGGCCTGGGCGCCCGGATTGCGCCAGGAGTGCGGTTCGGTGCCGGGGAACGTCACGGTGTCCCCGGAGCGCAGGTCCAGGTCCCCGTCCTGCATGACCAGGACGAACGGCCCCTCGATGACGTGGAGGGACTCCACGGAGCAGTCCATGGTGTAGAGGTCTGCCTCGCCGCTGCCGCCGGGGGCGACCACGGCCCGGATGATCCGCAGCTCCCGCTGGCCCGGCGGGGTGACCAGCTGCTCCGTGATGCCCTCCCCGCCGAGGCTCACCCGGGGGGCGTCCTCCAGCCGGACCAGGGCGGTCTCCGCCGAGTCGAGCACCTCGCCCGGGGGGACGCCCAGCACCTGGCAGAGCGCTACGAGGCTGGCGACCGAGGGGCTGGTCAGGTCGCGTTCCACGCGGGAGAGGAAGCCCTTGGTCAGCCCGGTGAACTCGGCGACCTGCTCCATGGTCAGGCGCCGTTGCTGCCGTAGGTCGCGCAGGCGCCGGCCGATGGCCGGCTGGGTGCCGAGCGGCTGGATGGGCAGGGACTTCACGCCCGTCTCACCCAGCAGGTTGTCTAGTGGAAAACATGTGTTTACCGTATAGGGCATGTGATGTGATCCGCAACACATCCCGACCAAGGGCACCTTCCATGCAGACACCCAACATCGTCATCATCGCCTGCTACCTCGCCGGGATGCTCGCGTTCGGCTGGTGGGGGCGCCGCCGCACCGCCGGCACCTCGGACTACCTCGTGGCTGGCCGCCGTCTCGGCCCGTTCCTGTACACGGGCACCATGAGCGCCGTCGTCCTCGGCGGCGCCTCGACGGTCGGCGGCGTGGGGCTCGGGTACGAATACGGGGTCTCGGGGCTGTGGCTGGTCACCGCGATCGGCGTGGGCGTGCTCGTGCTGAGCCTGGCCTTCGCCCCGAGCCTGCAGCGGCTGAAGATCTACACCGTCTCGCAGATGCTCACCCTGCGCTACGGCTCCGAGGCGACCCGGGCCTCCTCGCTCGTCATGCTGGCCTACACGTTGATGCTGGCGGCCACCTCCACCGGCGCCTACGCGTCGGTCATCGTCGTGCTCTTCGGCTGGGACCGGTGGTTGTCCATCGTGGTCGGCGGCGGGATCGTGCTGGCGTACGCGGTGATCGGCGGCATGTGGTCGATCACCCTGGCGGACATGGCGCAGTTCCTCATCATGACGGTGGGCCTGTTCGGTCTGATGCTGCCGGTCTCGCTGTCCCGGGCCGGCGGCTGGTCCGGGCTCACGTCCCGCCTGGACGCCGAGTTCTTCGACCTCAGCGGCATGGGGCTGCAGTCGATCATCACCTACTTCGTCATCTACACCCTCGGCCTGCTGATCGGCCAGGACATCTGGCAGCGCGTGTTCACCGCTCGCTCCCCGGAGGTCGCCCGCTGGGGTGGCACCGCCGCCGGCGTCTACTGCATTCTCTACGGCGTCGCCGGGTCGGTGATCGGCATGACCGCGGCCGTCCTGCTGCCCGGTATCGAGGTGCGGGACGATGTCTTCGCCACCGTCGCCCTGGACATCCTGCCCCTCGGGATCGGCGGCGTCGCACTGGCGGCCGCGGTCGCCGCGATGATGTCCACCGCCTCCGGCGCCCTCATCGCGGCCGCCACCGTGGCCCGGGCCGACGTCGTCCCCCTCGTCCGCGACCTGCTCCACCGCCGTCCGGGGCAGCCGGACGGCGGGCCGTCACGCGATTTCGAGGAGGATGTGGACACCAACCGCTGGTGGGTGCTGGGCCTGCACCGTCGGCACGCTGACCACCATGGTGATCCTCGAAGCCCGCGGCACGGAGCCGTTCGCGGGGGCCTACGCGAACGAGCCGATCTACGTGGGGCTGGCGGCTTCGGCCGTGGTGTACGTGGCGGTCAGCCTGCTGACGCGGCCGACGGCCCCGTCCGTGCTCGCGGCCTGGCGCCGGCGCCGGACCGAGGGCGCCGCCGAGGAGTTCCGCCCCGGCGTACGTGTCCTGACGCCGCCCGCCACGAGTCGTGCCCGGCCGTCAGAGCACCCAGATCGCCAGTATCCCCAGCACCGCCACGGCCACCACGAGCACCACCATCCACAGCACGGCGAACACGTCCGCCTCCACGCGTTCCGCGGCGATGCCGGTGGACTGCAGCGCGTACCGGCGGCGTTGGGTCAGGTGGATCGCCAGGGCCGCGGCGCCGCACAGTCCCGCCGGCAGCAGCGCCGCCAGCCCCACGGCGGGGAACCAGCGCAGGAGCATGGCCGCCACCACGAACAGCGCCAGCAGCGTCCGGTCCCAGCTCATCACCGTCCGCTCAGGCTGCAGCCCGGGGTCCTGGTGGAGGCTCGGCCGCGAGGACGGCACCGTCACGGCTGCCGGAGCAGCAGGAACACGAGCAGCACCAGGGCGGCCATCGCGCCCCCGGCGGCCAGCACCGGGACGATCAGCGGCAGCGGCAACGGACGGCCGTGCCGCATGGCCCGCTCCACCCGGATCCAGCGGAAGCCGGCCGTGATCGCCAACAGGGCGGCCAGGCCCAGGAGCACGGACCCGAGGACCAGGCGCGTCAGTGGGTCGAACACGAAACCGGTGAAGGCCTCCACGGCGATCCCGCCGGCGGTCAGCGCCAGGGAGGTGCGGATCCACGCCAGGAAGGTCCGCTCGTTCGCGAGGGTGAAGCGCGGATCGGGTTCCCGGCCGCCGTCGAGCACTCTGCTGGAGAACCGGCCCCGGTCCGGCGGCCCGCCCGGCTCTGAAGGTGTCATGGACCCAGCCTAATCAGGCGGTCACCCCGTCCTCGACTTCTCCCTCCTTTTGTCGCCGGCGCTCCGCAGCCAGTAGACTGGGCACGTCGAAGGGGAGTAGTTCCCACCCGCCCCCAGGGCGAATGCAGCGGCGCGTCGACATACTGGCTTCCCCGATGGGGGCCCGGCGCCCCACCCAGCCGTCGATCGTGTCTGGGCGAGCGAGACCTTCGGCCAGACACCGCTCTGGCCGAAGTATCCCCGTGGGGGTTACGCCGGTCGGGGCCCTGCTTGGAGGAACTCGATGGATCACCCGCACGACATCACCACACCCACGTCCCTGGGCGCCGAGCCCACCCGGGACCAGATCCGGCGGTGGCGCCGGTACCTGGCCGACGAGATCGCCGAGGCTGAGGTCTACCGGGTGATCGCCGACCGCAAGGAGGGCCCGGAGCGGGACATCCTGCTGGGACTGGCGACTGCGGAGAAGCGGCACGAGGACCACTGGCGCGCGCTGCTGGGCGAGCACGCCGAGAACCCGCCGCGCCCCTCACCGCACCGGGTGCTGCTGCGTTGGCTGGCCCGGCTGTTCGGCTCGGTCTTCGTGCTGGCCCTGGCCCAGCGCGCCGAGTCGGACTCCCCCTATGCCCAGGACCAGCACGCCACCCCCGCCATGGTGGCGGACGAGGCCATCCACGAGGAGGTCGTGCGCGGCCTCGCGTCCCGGGGCCGCGAGCAGCTGGCCGGCAACTTCCGGGCCGCGGTATTCGGCGCCAACGACGGCCTGGTGTCCAACCTGGCCCTCGTGATGGGCATCGGCGCCACGGGCGTGGCCACCTCGGTGGTGCTGTTCACGGGCATCGCCGGGCTGCTGGCGGGCGCCCTGTCCATGGCGGCCGGGGAATTCGTCTCCGTGCGCTCGCAGCGCGAGCTGCTGGAGGCCTCCTCCCCCACACAGGTCACCCTCGAGGCCGCCGAACACCTGGACCTGGACGAGAACGAGCTGGTCCTCGTCTATCGGGCCCGCGGCATGAACGAGGAGGACGCGGTCCACCGCGCCCAGGAACGCCTGGGTTACTTCAGCTGTGACTGCAACCCGTCCTTCTCGGCACACCCGGACGGCTCGCAGGGGCCGGTGGACTACTCCGATGACCACGAGGCGATCGGCAGCCCGTGGAGCGCCGCGTTCTCCAGCTTCTGCTTCTTCGCCTCCGGCGCCATTATCCCGGTCATCCCCTACCTGTTCGGCCTGGGCGGGATCGGCGCCGTGGCGCTCTCCGCGGCGCTCGTGGGACTGGCCCTGCTGTGCACCGGCGGGGTGGTCGGGCTGCTCTCCGGTGCCTCCCCGCTCAAGCGCGGGCTGCGTCAGCTGCTCATCGGCTTCGGCGCCGCGGCCATCACCTACGTGCTGGGCCTGCTCTTCGGCACCGAACTGGCCTGATCACGGCAGGAAGGCTGCCCCAACTGGCACGTCAGACCGAAATGTGCCCATACTGGGGCAGTAATCAACAGGAATCGGAGGATGCAACATGCGTGGAAGCAACCTGGTCTGGACCATCGTGGGCATACTGGTGGCCATCGCCCTGGTCATCTGGATCGTCTCGGCGCTCTAGGGAGAGTATCCCCCGATCACCACGACGACGACGGCCCCCACCTTCCGCTGGAAGGTGGGGGCCGTCGCCGTAGGTCGGAGCCTGGATCAGCCCTGCAGGATCTCGCGCATCAGGGCGGCGGTCTCCGAGGGGGTCTTGCCCACCTTGACACCGGCGGCCTCGAGGGCCTCCTTCTTGGCCTGGGCGGTGCCGGAGGAGCCGGAGACGATGGCGCCGGCATGGCCCATGGTCTTGCCCTCCGGGGCGGTGAAGCCGGCCACGTAGCCGACGACCGGCTTGGTGACGTTGGCCTTGATGAAGTCGGCGGCACGCTCCTCGGCGTCGCCGCCGATCTCGCCGATCATCACGATGGCCTCGGTCTCCGGGTCGGCCTCGAACGCCGCCAGGGCGTCGATGTGCGTGGTGCCGATGACCGGGTCGCCGCCGATGCCGATGGCGGTGGAGAAGCCGAGATCACGCAGCTCGTACATCATCTGGTAGGTCAGGGTGCCGGACTTGGAGACCAGGCCGATCGGGCCCTTGCCGGTGATGTTCGCGGGGGTGATGCCGGCCAGCGCCTCGCCGGGGGTGATGACGCCGGGGCAGTTCGGGCCGATGATCGTGGTGGTCGGCTTGCCGTCCGCATCCGTGCGGGACGCGGCGAGGGCGTAGAACTCGGCGGTGTCCTGCACCGGGATGCCCTCGGTGATGACCACGAGCAGCGGCATCTTGGCCTCGATGGCCTCGATGGCGGCGTCCTTGGCGAACTTCGGCGGCACGAAGGCCACCGAGACGTCGGCGCCGGTGGCCTCCATGGCCTCGGCCACCGAGCCGAAGACGGGCAGCTCGACCTCGTGCCCCTCCGAGTGCGTGTGGGTCACGGTGGTGCCGGCCTTGCGGGCGTTGACGCCGCCGACGACGTTGGTGCCGGCCTTGAGCATCAGGGCGGTGTGCTTGGTGCCTTCGCCGCCGGTGATGCCCTGGACGATGACCTTGGAGTCCTTATTCAGGTAGATCGACATGGTGTGGGGGGTCCTTACTTGTCAGCCAGCGCGGAGTTGGCGAGTTCTGCGGCCTTGTCGGCGCCTTCGTCCATGGTGGTCGCGAGGGTGACCAGCGGGTGGTTGGCCTCGGCCAGGATGCGCCGGCCCTCCTCCACGTTGTTGCCGTCCAGGCGGACCACGAGCGGTTTGGTGGCCGACTCGCCCAGGATCTCCAGGGCCTTGACGATGCCGTGGGCCACGGCGTCACAGGAGGTGATGCCGCCGAACACGTTGACGAACACGGACTCGACCTGCTCGTCGTTCAGGATGACGTCCAGGCCGTTGGCCATGACCGCGGCGGACGCGCCGCCGCCGATGTCCAGGAAGTTGGCGGGCTTGACGTTGCCGTGGTTCTCGCCGGCGTAGGCCACCACGTCCAGGGTGGACATGACCAGCCCGGCGCCGTTGCCGATGATGCCGACCTGGCCGTCCAGCTTGACGTAGTTGAGGTCGTTGGCCTTGGCCTTGGCCTCCAGCGGGTCCTCGGTGCGCTTGTCCACGAGGGCGCCGTGGCCCTCCTGGCGGAAGTCGGCGTTCTCGTCCAGGGTGACCTTGCCGTCCAGGGCGATGATGTCACCGGCGCCGGTCTTGACCAGCGGGTTGACCTCCACCAGGGTGGCGTCCTCCTTCTCGAAGACGTCCCACAGCTTCACGAGGACGTCGGCCACCTGGCCGCGCAGCTCCTCCGGGAAGTTGGCCTCGGCCACGATCTTCTGCGCGGTGGCGGCGTCGATGCCGGTCAGCGCGGAGACGGGCACCTTGGCCAGGGCCTCAGGGCGTTCCACGGCGAGCTGCTCGATCTCCATGCCGCCCTCGACGGAGCACATGGCCAGGTAGGTGCGGTTGGAGCGGTCCAGCAGCACGGAGAAGTAGTACTCCTCGGCGATGTCCGCACCGGCCGCGATCATGACCTGGTGGACGGTGTGGCCTTTGATGTCCATGCCCAGGATGTCCTTGGCGTACTGGAAGGCCTCATCGGCGTTCTTGGCCACCTTGACGCCGCCGGCCTTGCCGCGGCCACCGACCTTCACCTGGGCCTTGACGACGGTCACGCCGCCAAGCTTCTCAGCGGCCGCCTTGGCCTCTTCCGGGGTCTGCGCCACGATGCCGGCCAGCACGGGGACGCCGTGTGCCTCGAACAGATCGCGCGCCTGGTATTCATACAGGTCCACGGGTTGCAGTCCTTCTACGTCGAAAACGGGGACGGTCGGGTTCCGCGAGCGGCTTCAGGCACACCACAGATCTGCCGTGTGTCCGGCACGGCGGAAGCCGGCCGGAAGCCCGGGGGTTCCCCGGGCGTTCCATCCCATACCTTAGTCCACCTTGTGGAGCGGGGCGTACCGCAGCAGCAGCCGCTTCTCGGTCCCGCCGAAATCGACCTTGGCCACCGTCTTGTCCCCCTGGCCCTCGAGGGTGAGCACGGTTCCTCGCCCGAAGGTGCCGTGCTCCACGTGGTCTCCCGGGGACAGGGAGACGATCTCCTTCTGCGGCTGGACCCGGGTGCGGGCCGCCCCGCGCGGCGGGACCGTCAGCTCGGCGTCCTCGGCATAGGAGCCCGACGCGCGGGCCGGCCGGTTGGCCGTACCGGTGCCGGCTCCCCAGTGGGAGCCGGAGAACCGCTGCGGATAGCGGGAGCCGGAGCCGTTCTGGTGGCCGCCGATGCTGCCGCCGCCCCAGCCCCCGGAGAACCCGGCCGGGCGGGCAGAGCCCTCGCGTTCCCACTCCAGGAGCGCCTCGGGGATCTCGCCGAGGAACTGGCTGGGCGGGTTGAACTGGTGCTGGCCCCACAGAGAACGGGCCTCGGCGCGGGAGACGAAGAGGCGCTGGCGGGCGCGGGTCAGCCCCACGTACGCGAGCCGGCGCTCCTCCGCGAGTTCCTTCTCATCCGTCATGGACCGGGAGTGCGGGAAGACCCCGTGCTCCATGCCGGTCAGGAACACCACCGGGAACTCGAGGCCCTTGGCCGTGTGCAGCGTCATGAGGGTGACCTGGCCGAGCCGCTCGGCCAGCTCGGCCCCCTCGAGGTCACCGGTGTCCGGCAGCTGGTCCGCGTCCGCCACGAGGGCCACCTGCTCCAGGAAGTCCCCGAGGGTGCCCTCCGGATTGTTCTTCTCGAACTCGCGGACCACGGCCACGAGCTCGCCCAGGTTGTCCGCCCGGGACTCGTCCTGCAGGTCCTCGGAGGAGCGCAGGGTGGCCAGCATGCCGGTCTGCTCGAGCACGGCCTCGAGCACGGTGGCAGCGCTGGAGGTGGCCGCCACCTGCGCGAGGTCGTCCATCATCTGCACGAATCCCGTGACGGCCTTGAGCGAGCGGGACGCCATGGCCGGGGCCTGCTCGGCCTGGCGCAGCGCCTCGAAGAAGGTGGACCGGTGGCGGTTCTGCAGTGCCGCCACGGCGCCCTCGGCCCGGTCGCCGATCCCCCGCTTGGGCTCGTTGAGGATGCGCCGGAGGTTGACGTCGTCGTCCGGGTTCGCCAGCACCCGCAGGTAGGCCAGCGCGTCCTTGATCTCCTTGCGATCGTAGAACCGGGTGCCGCCGATGACCCGGTAGGGGATGCCCTTGGTCACCAGTCGCTCCTCGAGGGAGCGGGACTGGGCGTTGGTCCGGTAGAAGACCGCGACGTCCGCGGGGCGGATGTCCTCCTCGTCCTGGAGGCGGTCGATCGTGGTGGCGATCCACTCGGCTTCGGCCGACTCGTTCTCCGCGGCGTAGCCGGTGATCTTCGGCCCCGCGCCCTCCGCCGTCCACAGGCTCTTGGGGCGGCGCTTCGGGTTCTTGGAGATCACCGCGTTGGCGGCGTCCAGGATGGTCTGGGTCGAGCGGTAGTTCTGCTCGAGCTTGATGGTGGTGGCCTCAAGGTAGTCCTGCTCGAACTCCACGATGTTGCGGATGTCCGCGCCGCGGAAGGCGTAGATGGACTGGTCCGAGTCCCCGACCACGGTCAGCTCACCACCGGCCGTCTCCACGCCCTCGGGCTCGCCGGCCGGTCCCGTCAGGAGCCGCACGAGCCGGTACTGGGCGTGGTTGGTGTCCTGGTACTCGTCCACCAGCACGTGCCGGAAGCGGCGGCGGTAATTGTCCAGGACGGCGGGGAAGGCCTCGAACATGTTGACGGTCATGCCGATCAGGTCGTCGAAGTCCATGGCGTTGGCCTGGCGCAGGCGTTGAGTGTAGTCCCGGTACACGGCGGAGACGGCCTGGGCGAAGGGCTCCGAGTCCGAGACGGTGGCGGAGTGGTCCTCCGCGTCCACGAGCTCGTTCTTCAGGGCGCTGATCCGGTTCAGCAGGGCCTTGGGGGCGAACTTCTTGGGATCCAGGTCATGGGCCTTGGCGATCGAGGTGACCAGGCGCAGCGAATCCGCCGAGTCGTAGATCGAGAAGTTGGACTTCAGCCCGACCGTGGTGGCCTCGCGGCGCAGGATGCGCACGCAGGAGGAGTGGAACGTGGAGATCCACATCTTCTGCGCCGCCGGGCCGATCAACGCGGAGATCCGCTCACGCATCTCCGCGGCGGCCTTGTTGGTGAACGTGATGGCCAGGACCTCGTGCGGGCGGGCCCGCCCGGTGCCCAGCGCGTAGGCGATGCGGTGGGTCAGGACGCGGGTCTTGCCCGAGCCGGCGCCGGCCACGATGAGCAGGGGCCCGCCGGTGTGCACCACGGCGAGCTTCTGCTGCTCGTTCAGCCCCTCCAGCAGCTCGTCCGCATCCGGGGTGCGGTGCGCGGGCGCGGAGGCGGCGAAGGCCTCCGGATCCGTGGCGACCGGCTCGAGGGAGCGGGAGGTGAAGAGGCCGGGCAGGGAGGTCTGGAAATTCTGGGACATGGTGCCCAGAAGTCTATCGAGTGGCGCGGACGCCGTCCGCCCTCGTCCACAGTCCGGCCGCCCCAGCCGGCGCTCAGGAGTCGAGGGTGGCGTACACGATGAAGTTCTCCTCGAGCAGGCCCGTCTGCTCGTTCAGCCCGTCGCAGGTGATCAGCCGGAGCTCGGGACCTGCGGTGTTGCCATAGACCTCCAGGGTGGGGAAGCCCTCCCGGTCCTTGCCGAACCGCTCCGTGCGGTAGACGGTGAAGGAGGCCTCGGAGCCATCCTGCCGGGCCACCTCGATGGAGTCTCCCACCTCGACCTGGGGAAGGTCGGCGAAGATCCCGGGCCCACCCTCGATCCCGTTGCGGTGGCCGAGGATCACGGCGGGGCCGGTCTCCCCCGGCGTCGGCGAGTGGACGTACCAGCCGGCCGGCGAGCCGAGGTTGTAGGGCGGGACCTCGATCATGCCGTTGTCCTGCAATCCGAGGTCCATGAGTTCCGACTCCACCCCGATGCCGGGGACCGAGATCCCCACCGGGTCGGAGGCCGGGAGGGCCACCGGGGTGGCCTCGGCTGTGGCTTCCGGCGAGGCCTCTGACGTGGTGGTCGGCTCGGGCTCCGCGGTGGTCTCGGCCGGGAAGGCCGAGGCGGACGACGACGCCGCGGAGGACGCAGCGGAGGAAGACGGGGCCGACGGTGACTCCACGGCAGCGGAGCAGCCGGCGGCGAGCAGGAGCGCGCCCGCCGCGCAGACCGTCAGGCCTGCGCGGCGGACAGCGGAGGGGGACGTCATGATGTGGTCGGCCTCCGCCCGATCAGGCCCGGCTCGAGCGCCGGCTGACAGCCCAGGCCCCGCCGCCCAGGGCGGCCACGGCGAGGGCACCCACGCCGAGGAAGATCCCCGAGGTGTCCTGGCGCTGGACCGGCGAACCGGTGTCAGCGCCACCCTCCGGCATCTGCCCCATCTGCGAGACGGTCACGGTGCCGCAGGCCGCCGGGAGGGTGGCGGCCAGGGGCAGGGACGGATCCAGCTCGCTCGGCTTCTCCTGCGCCTCCGCGCTCAGCCTGGTGGGATCCACGCCGTGGACCACCACCACGGCGGTACCGTCAGCCAGGGAGGCGGCGGTCTCGTCGTTGAGCTCGAAGGTCCGCTCGTAGTTGTAGGCGGAGCCACCCGGGAACCGCTCGACCGCGAGCGCCGAGTCGGCACTCGTGTCGCCCTCAGTGGTCAGCGACGTGCCGATGGCCCCGTAGAAGGGATGTCCCTCGGGAACACTGATGGCACCGTCACCGTCGGTGTCCGCATCCGGCCCGGGGCAGACCCCCTGGCCGGCAATGTGGATGTGCTGGGCGTGCGGGAAGGGACCGTCCATGAAGGTCTCCGCGGCGCCGGTGACGTTCACCGAGACGGTGGCCTCGTTGCCGTCCAGCTCGATCATGGCCTGGCCGGACGTGCCGCTGTCGTTCAACGGGTCCAGGGTGGCCTGCCCCGACCAGGCGCCCTCGTGGGTACTCGTGGTGGTGGCGGTGCCGCCCCCCTCACCGTGACCGCTGTGGGCCAGGGCGGGGGACGTGGTCAGGGTCAGGGCACCCAGGGCGATGACCGGGGCCAAGAGCATGTTCTTGCGCATGATGATCTCCTCGTTGTCGTTCGGATACAGGGTGTTCGGAGCCACCATGGGAGCGGATGGGTCATGCCGTGAAATTCCTCACATCGGACCGTGGTCCCCCGCCGGTGCGCGGAACTGGGACAATGGAGACTGGAGGTATCCGTGTCCCAGAAGAACCGCAAGAAGCCCACGGCGAGCGCCCAGGCCAAGGCCCCGGCCGGCGTCGCGCCCGTCCAGCGCCCGAGGGTGTCCGTGGGGCAGGCCCGGCAGGACCTGCAGGCCTCCGGCCAGCAGCAGGGCAGCCCGGGCATGCTCATCATCGCGCTGGTCGGCGCCACGCTGTTCATGTTCTTCTACCTGCACGTCCTCGCCCTGCCGCAGATGTCCGTGCTGTCCGGCGGACTGCCCATGCCGGACCACCGGTTCTCGTACGGCGCCGCCGACCTCGCCGAGCTGGACGCCGCCATGGACACCGCGGCGCACGGGCAGCTGAACTGGGTGCACAAGACCGCCGGGGTGATCTTCCCGCTCTTCGTCTTCGCCTGCGTCTCCGCCGTGGCCGCCTGGTCGTTGCCCCGCGGCGCCGGCCGGTGGGTTTCCTACGCCGCAGGCGGGCTCTTCGCGGTCGTGGACATCGCCGAGAACATGCTCATCGAGTCGGCCCTGGACGCCGGCGGCGAGGGGGCCGAGCTGGCCTCCGCATTCACCTCGGCGCGGTGGGTCCTGCTCGTGGCGCTCGCCGCATGGGTGGTGGTGATCGTGGCCGGGAAGACCCGGCGCCTGCTCAGGGAGCGGAAGGCCCGGATCGTTCAGTAGGATGTTCGGGTGGACCGGCCCTCCGGTCCCCCGCCCCCGTAGCTCAGTAGGATAGAGCGACCCTCTCCTAAAGGGTAGGCCGTCGGTTCGATTCCGGCCGGGGGCACCATTCAGAGGGGCCGCACTACAGTTGTCCCGGATCGTCGAACTGGGTCCGATACAGCTCCGCGTAGCGCCCGCCGGCAGCCAGCAGCTCGGCGTGCGGGCCCTCCTCCACCACGCGGCCGTCCTCGACCACGAGGATCCGGTCCGCGGAGCGGACGGTGGAGAGCCGGTGGGCGATCACCACGGCGGTGCGGCCGGCCAACGCCTCGGCCAGGGCCGCCTGGACAGCCTTCTCCGAGGTGGAGTCCAGGGCGGCGGTGGCCTCGTCCAGCAGCACCACGCGCGGGCCGGCC
Organism: Citricoccus sp. I39-566; assembly: GCF_031432995.1. GTDB lineage: Bacteria > Actinomycetota > Actinomycetes > Actinomycetales > Micrococcaceae > Citricoccus > Citricoccus nitrophenolicus_A. The sequence goes on along the minus strand of NZ_CP133842.1, from coordinate 1,403,710 downwards.
AGCAGCAGCCGGGCGATCGTCATGCGCTGGCGCTCGCCGCCGGAGAGCCGGTAGCCGCGCTCCCCCACCACGGTGTCCAGGCCGTCCGGCAGGGACTCCACGACCTCCCGCAGCCGGGCCCGGTCGATCGCGTCCCAGACCTCGTCCTCGCCGGCCCCGGGACGGGACAGGGTGAGGTTGCCGCGGATCGTGTCATGGAACAGGTGCCCGTCCTGGGTGACCATCCCCACCGTCTGCTGCAGTGAGGCAAAGGTGGTGTCCCGCACATCGGTGCCGTTGTAGCGGATGGTGCCGGAGCCGGCGTCGTACAACCGGGCCAGCAGGGCGGCGATGGTGGACTTGCCGGCGCCGGAGGTGCCGACCAGCGCATAGGTCTGGCCGGGGCGCACGGTGAAGGAGATGCCATGCAGCACCTCGGATCCGCCCCGTCGGTCCAGCACGGCGACCTCCTCGAGCGAGGCCAGGGACACCTGCTCGGCGCTCGGGTAGGCAAAGCGGACGTCCTGGACCTCGAGGGTCACGGGACCGGCCGGGATCGGGGCGGCATCCGGCTTCTGGCGGATGAGCGGCTGCAGGTCCAGGACCTCGAAGATCCGCTCGAAGGAGACCAAGGCGGCCATGATCTCCACGCGCGCACTGGCCAGCGAGGTCAGCGGGGCGTACAGGCGGGTGAGCAGCAGCGCGAGGGTCACCACGTCCCCGGCGTTGAGGGAGCCGGCCAGCGCCTGCAGTCCGCCGATCCCGTAGACGGCCGCCAGCGCGAGGGCGGAGACCAGCGTCAGCGCCGTCATGAACACGGACTGGCGCACGGAGATCCCGACGCCGGTCTGCCGCACCCGGTCGGCGCGTCCCGCGAACTCCACCGACTCCCGGCGCGGGTCGCCGAAGAGCTTGACGAGGGTGGCCCCGGGCGCGGAGAACCGCTCGGTCATCTGGTCGCCCATGGCGGCGTTGTTCTGGGCCTGGCGGCGGCTGAGCCCGGCGATCGTGCCGCCCAGCAGCCGGGCGGGGATGAAGAACAGCGGCAGCAGCACCAGGGAGACGAGGGTGATCTGCCACGAGGTGGTCAGCATGACGGCCAGGGTGAGGACCACCGAGACGAGGTTCATGACCACGCCGGACAGGGTCCGGGAGATGGCGGTCTGGGCGCCGATCACGTCGTTGTTGAGCCGGGAGACCAGGGCGCCGGTGCGGGTGCGCATGAAGAAGGCGATCGGCATGGTCTGCACGTGGTCGAACACGGCGGTGCGCAGGTCGTAGATGATCCGCTCCCCGAGGTCCGAGGAGAGCCACCGGGTCGCCACCGCCAGCAGGGCGTCCGCCACGGCCACCGCGGCGATGAGCAGGGCCAGCCGGACGATCCGGTCGGCGTCCCCCTCCCCCACGATCGCGTCCACCACGTCCCCGGCGAGGACGGGCGAGGCTACCCCCAGCACGGCGCCCACCACGGACAGCACGAGGTAGAACACGAGCTTGCCCCGGTAGCGGCGCACGAAGTCCAGGGATCGCCGGACGGTTCCAGGACGCAGCGTGCCCTTCGCGGCCGGGTCCCCGTGACTGACCCGGCGCATGGCCATCATGGCCGCGCGTTCCATGCTCATCGTGCGGGCCGGTTTCTTTCAACGTCCTCCGCGACGGCCCGGTCCAGCAGTCGCTCGATGCCGTGCAACGACGCGCGGTGGGCCCGGTCGAAGCCTGCCTGCCCCGTTCCCTCGGCCAGCCCGGCGGCATAGCCGGCGATGAATGCGGTCGCCGCCGCGTCGTCGTCGTTCCCCGAGGTGGCGGCCGCGATCCGAGCGAGCCGCGCCAGGCGGGGGATGTCCACGGCGGCGTCCCCGAGTTCGAGGGCGGCCATCAGCTCAGCAGTCAGGGTCTCGGGCATCATCCCAGTTTAGGTCCGCTTCGGCCCGCTGGGGCCCCGGCTCAGGCCACGGCGGCCAGGAAGTCCGTCCACTGCTCGGCCGGGCGCTCCAGTTCGCGGATTCGCCACTGGGGCCCGCGCGGGCGCTGGGGCGTGAGGCGCAGGGTCCAGCCCAGTTGCGCGAGGGTGCGATCCCCCTTGGCGTTGTTGCAGACCAGGCAGCAGGCCACCAGGTTCTCCCAGGAGTCCTCCCCGCCGCGGGACCGGGGGTGGATGTGGTCCACGGTGCTGGCGGAACGCCCGCAGTAGCCGCAGAGGTGGGAGTCGCGGCGCAGCACGCCCCTGCGGGACACGGGTGCCGAGTCGGTGTGCGGGATGCGGACGTACCGGGTGAGCAGGATGACCGCCGGGCGGCGCACCGTGGTGGAGGGCCCGACGACGGGGTCGCCGCCATCGGCGAGCACGCTCGCCTTGCCGGTGCCCACCAGCAGGATGGCCCGGCGGTAGCTGACGACGGACAGCGGCTCGTAGCCGGCATTCAGGACCAGAGTGCGCATGGGACGTACCTCGCGGCGGTGTCTGAGCCGCGGGCGCCGGATCGTCCGCCGGGTACCGACCCGGCCATCCGGCGTCTGCGGGGATGAATCGGGTTGACGATCAGGTTCAGGATACGCGGAGGAACCGGGGGCTTCGGTTCATGCACCCCCGGTTCCGGGCGTGTCGGCAGGAGTGTTCACGGCCCCTTCACGCTCCCTTCATGCCGGGAACGACCGAGGGCCCCTCCGGAAGGAGGGGCCCTCGTAGCAGTCGTCGCTGGTCCGGCTCAGTCCCGGACCGTGGAGTCGGTGATCAGCCGACGTAGGTGTAGTAGCCCATCAGCGGGTTCCGGGTCACCGAGTGCTGGAAGGTGCCCACGGAGGGGTTCTGGGCGCCGATCATCTGGCCGTTGCCCACGTAGATCCCCACGTGGCCGCCGCCGTTCTGGAACACCAGGTCGCCCGGCTTCGGGTTGGACGTGGGGACGAAGAGGCCGGAGCCCCGGATCGCCGAGGTGGAGGACGGGATGTTGATCCCGGCCTGCGCGTAGGCCCAGGACACGAAGCCCGAGCAGTCCCAGCCGGAGGGGCCCTTGCCGCCGTAGACGTAGGGCACGCCCACGCCGGCGTAGGCGGCGCCCACCACGCCGCCCACGGAGGAGCTCTGGGCGGCCGGGGCCGGGGTGGAGGCGACCTGCTGGGTGGCGGCCGAGGAGGAGGAAGAAGAAGAGGAGGAAGAAGAAGAAGAAGAAGAGGAGGAAGACGACGACGAGGAGCTGGACTGCCGCGTCGACTGGCCCTGCGAGGACTCGGCCTGCGTGGTGGAGGCACGCTCGGCGCGCGGGGCCGGCTCAGGCTCGGGGGCCGGTTCCGGCTCGGGCTCCGGGGCGGGCTTCGAGGAGACCGTGGCGCGGTCCAGCTCGACCTTCACGTCCTTGGCCGCGGCCACGTTGACGGTGGTCACCGCCGCACGCTCGATGTCCAGGCCCGGGGCCGGGATGCGGGTGGTCTCCCGGACGGCGGGCGCGGCGCCCTGGGCCGGCATGCCGATCGTCAGCACGAGGCCGGACGCTGCGGCCACCACGGCGGCCTGGCGGCCCACGGTGCCTGCGTTCGAGGAGACGGCCTTGGAGATGGCCTCCAACGGGTTGGTGTTCGCCGGGGTGGCGCGGTGGCGTGCTGCGGAGCTGCGCTTCGACACGGAAATGACCTCTCTCACGTGCCGCCGGACAAAGTCCGCCCCCGCCATGATGGACGACTGCTTGAAGACGCCGTGGTCGCGGGGGGTGTGGCAAACCATCGGCTGGCTGCCTCGGAACTGGACTGTCCGAAGCGCCGAGATCCAAGGTATATCAAAAGTTTATAAATGTCACGCTGAGGTCACGGACCCGGTGGATAACGTGTCTCCTGGGCCCAAGATCCGCGCCATTCCGGGGTTTTCCGCGGTCACGTCCCGGTGACGAACCGGGGGTCCCACCGTGATGCTGGGCGGATTCCCCAGGGTACGGCTAGCGCTCCACGATGATGTGGGACGCGGTCTCCGCGTTGACCTCCAGCGCCACGCCGGCCTCGGCGAAGGCGAACGGCTCAGCGGCGCGGACGGTGACGTATCCATCACTCGCGGCAATCTCGATGGACTGGCCGGGGCGGACCCCGGCCAGGGCCAGCTCGCTCAGTAGGTCCGGGTCGGTCTGGATGGCCTCGGTCAGGCGGACCACCGTGTAGCGGCCCGGCTGGCCGGACACCACGGAGAGCCGCTCGCCCCGGTCGAAGGCCGAGCCCGTGCCCGGCACGGGCGGGCGGAGGTCGCCCAGGCCCGGGATCGGGTTGCCGTAGGGCGACTCGGCCGGATGGTGCAGCAGGTCCAGCAGCCGCAGCTCGACCTGCTCGCTCATGACGTGCTCCCACCGGCAGGCCTCTTCATGGACATAGGCCCAGTCCAGCCCGATGACGTCGGCCAGCAGCCGCTCGGCCAGGCGGTGCTTGCGCATCACGCTCACGGCCTTCTCGCGGCCATCCGCGGTCAGTTCCAGGTGGCGGTCGTTGCGCACGTGCACCAGCCCGTCCCGCTCCATGCGGGCCACGGTCTGGGAGACGGTCGGGCCGGAGTGGTCGAGGCGCTCGGCGATGCGGGCGCGCAGGGGCACGATCCCCTCCTCCTCGAGCTCGAGGATGGTCCGCAAGTACATCTCGGTGGTGTCGATCAGGTCCGTCACGGCTGATGTTCCTCTCCAGGTCCCCAACGATTCTCCGTCTCCGCCGCAACCGTCCGGCCAGGGATCGGCAGAGATACGGGAAGTCCATCATCCATCTTAGTCGCGCGCCCCGAGGGCAGACGACACGTGGCGTCCGGACCGGGCACGGTGCGGGACAATGGCCCTTTGCGGCCCGGCCGAGAACCCACCACGTCAGGAGATCCCATGAGCACCCCCGAGGTGACCATCCCCCAGAACCTGCTGCCCCGGGACGGACGGTTCGGCGCCGGACCGTCCAAGGTGCGCGCCGAGCAGGTGCAGGCCCTCGTCGACGCCGGTCCGCGGCTGCTGGGGACCTCCCATCGCCAGGCACCGGTCAAGAACCTGGTCGGCAGCGTCCGCGAGGGCCTGGCCCAGCTGTTCTCCGCCCCGGAGGGCTACGAGGTCATCCTGGGGGTCGGCGGCTCCACCGCGTTCTGGGACGCGGCCAGCTTCGGCCTGGTCCGATCCCGGGCGCAGCACCTGTCCTTCGGCGAGTTCGGCTCGAAGTTCGCCAAGTCCACGGACAACGCCCCCTTCCTCGAGGCCTCCTCCATCCTCACCTCCGAGCCGGGCACCCGCCCCGAGCCGGCCGCCGAGGACGGCGTGGACGTGTACGCCTGGCCGCAGAACGAGACCTCCACCGGGGTCGCCGCCCCGGTGCAGCGGGTGCCCGGTGCCGCTGAGGACGCCCTCGTGCTGGTGGACGCCACCTCCGCGGCCGGCGGGCTGCCGGTGGACGTGTCCCAGACGGACGCCTACTACTTCGCCCCGCAGAAGAACTTCGCCTCCGACGGCGGCCTGTGGCTGGCGCTGTTCTCCCCCGCCGCGCTGGCCCGGGTGGAGGAGGTCAAGTCCTCCGGCCGCTGGATCCCCGACTTCCTGGATCTGAAGACCGCCGTGGACAACTCGGTGAAGAACCAGACCTACAACACCCCGGCCCTGGCCACCCTGGTGATGCTGGACCGCCAGGTGCAGTGGATGAACTCCAACGGTGGCCTGGAGTTCGCCACCGCCCGCACCGCCGACTCGTCGAACCGCGTGTACTCCTGGGCCGCCGGCTCGTCCTTCGCCACCCCGTTCGTCACCCGGCCCGAGGACCGCTCGGCGGTCATCACCACCATTGACTTCGACGAGTCCGTGGATGCCGCCGCCGTGGCGAAGGTCCTGCGGGCCAACGGCGTGGTGGACGTGGAACCGTACCGCAAGCTCGGCCGCAACCAGCTGCGCATCGCCACCTTCGCGGCGATCGATCCGGACGACGTGACGGCGCTGCTGGCCTGCATCGACCACGTGGTCCAGCACCTCGCCTGATCGTCTTCAGGGCACGAATCACCAGTGATTCGTGCCCTGAAAACCACCGGAGGACGACGACGGCCGCGCACCTGGGTGCGCGGCCGTCGTCGTGAAGTGGGGGTGAAGTGAGGGTGGGGTCCGGACCGTCAGTCCTGCGGCTCGGCCGCGGCCTCGTCGTCCGCCTCGTCCGGGGCGTCCTCCTCTGCCTCGCCGCGGGCGCGGGCGACGGCCGCCTCCGGGTCCTCGCCGGCGGCGATGGCGTCCAGGCGGATCTTCTCCTCCTGGCTCACGCGCTCGGACCACGGCAGCCAGTCGGGGGCCAGGATCGCGTCCGTGCCGGGCAGTAGCCCGGTCTCGCACACGGTGACCACCTTGCTGCGCGGGGCGCGCGCCACGGTGGCGAACCACTCCCAGCCGCCGTACCCGGGCAGGGAGGCGGCGAAGCGGTGGGTGACCAGGCGGTCGTCGTCCGCCACGGCGCCCACATGGTCGCCGACCTGATCCGCCCCGGCCAGACCCTGCAGGGCGTCCCGGGCCTCGTCCACGGCGGCGGCCAGCACCTCGTCCAGCTTCGGGGTCCGCTTGCGGGGCGGGCGCGTGGGCTTCGGCGGGATCCGGAGGGCCCGGTCCGCGGACTGGACCTCGGCCTCGGTCTCGGTCTCAGGCTTCAAGTTCGTCGGCCACCTTGCGTAGGGCCATGGCGATCTTCTGGGCCTGGGCCTTCTGCGGGTACTTGCCCTTGCGCAGGCTGTTGGAGGCCACGTCCATCCACTTGATGAGGTCCTCCACCACCACGGCCATGTCCTGCGGCTTGCGGCGGGTCGCGCGGACCACGGAGGGGCCGTCATCCAGGATGCGGGCGCTCAGCGCCTGCGGGCCGCGGCGGCCCTCGGCCACCCCGAACTCCAGGCGGGTGCCGGCGCGGACCTCGGTGACGCCCGCGGGCAGGGCCGAGGAGGGCAGGTGGACCTCGTGGCCCTCATCCGTGTGGATGAAGCCGAACCCCTTGGTCGAGTCGTAGAACTTTACTTTGCCGGTGGGCATTGGCGATGTCCTTCTCTTTCTTCGGTGGCCCCTCCGGCCCCCGGCGTGCCCGTTCAGTGGCCGATGACCGTCTCGGTCGTCCCGGCTGCCGGGCCCTCGCTGCGGTGCCGCCCCCGCGGGGTGGTCCTGTCCTCGGACGTCGCGGTCCGGGCGGAAGGGAAAGTCTGTAACCCCCCAAGGATACCCCGTGGACCCCGGGAGTAGACTGGAGGTCATGTCTGCCCGTCCCCTCGCCGCCCCCGCCCCGCACAGCCCCGAGACCTCACTCTGGTTGCGGACCCTGCTGGTGGCCGGTGCAGCCCTGACCGTGGTGTCCTTCGCGGCCATGGTCCTGTTGCTGGTCTCCTACTTCCTCTCCGTCACGGCCTGGCCGGTCTTCTACTGGTTCGGCCTCTACGGACTTCCCCTCGGTTTCGCCCTGATGCTCGCCTACGTGGTGGCCAAGGCCGTGCTGAGGCGCCGCGCCTGATCCGGCGTCCGATGAGGGCCGCCACCCTGACGGACCACCTGGCGGGGTGGCCGGACGACCGGCTCGAGCGGCTGTTCGCGCTGAGGCCGGACCTGTGCCACCCGCCCGTCCCCGACTTTGCCGCCCTGGCCGCCCGCGCCAGCACGCAGATGTCCGTGCTGCGCGCCCTCGACGGCCTGAACCGGGCCCACCTGGACGTGCTGGAGGCCCTCGCCGTGCTGTCCCTGGTCCCCGGGACGCACGACGCCGGCCCGGCCGGTTCCGCAGTCCGGCTCGCCGCCTTCTTCCAGGACGCCGCCGTGGACACCGTCCAGGACCTGCTCGAGGACCTCGCCGAAGCCGCCCTCGTGGTGGGGCACGGCCCCGACTGGCAGCTGCCCGCACCCGTGGCCACCGCCCTGGGGCCCCACCCGCTGGCCTTCGGCCGCCCCGCAGCGGTCCTCGCGGACGGTGCGGGGGCCGGCACGGGCGACCTGGCAGATCTCCCCCGGGACCGCGCCGGTACCCTCAAGCTGCTGCGCCGGGCGTCCCGGGAGAACGTGGAGGCAGGGACGGAAGATCAGCAGGAGGACCTGCTGACCCGCGCCGCCGCCGCGCTCGAGGCCCTGCAGTCCTCCCCCGTGGCCCGCCTGCCGGAGCCGCCGGGGCCGGTCCACGATCTCCTGCTCCGCACCGGGCTCCTCGTCCGCCGTGACCGCCTCGGCGAGCACCCGCTCGAGGCGGGGCTCGCGTGGCGCGACGGCACCTCCGGCCGCCCCCTGGATCGCCGCCCGCCCCCGGCCACGGGGCGCCCCGTGCCCGGCGCGCTGTCCCGCAACGCTGCGCTGGCCGCCATCGGGGACCTGCTGCGCGCCTGCGCCACCCTCCTCGACGCGGTGACACCGGGACTGCCCACCCTGCGGTCCGGCGGGGTCGGCGTGCGGGAGCTGAAACGGCTCGCCGAGGCCACCGGCTCCTCCCCCGAGGACACGGCCTGGCTGCTGGAGCTGGTGGCCGCCGCCGGGCTGAGCGTGCTGGACCCGGACACCTCCACGTGGCGGCCGGACACCGCCGCGGTCCGGGACTGGCGCCGCAGCGACCGCCACGTGCAATGGGCCGCGCTGACCGCCGGCTGGCTCTCCAGCGGCCGCGCCCCGATGCTCGGGCCCCCGCCCGCCGAGTCCACGGGCGGCGCCGCCCGTGCCCTGGCCCCGGACCGCAATCGTCCGGACGCCCCCCGGTTGCGGGCCGCCCTGCTGGAGACCGCCCGCGACGTCTCCGCCGATCACCCGGGCTCCCCGCTGGACCCCGCCGTCGCCGAGCGGCAGCGCTGGCGGGCCCCCCGGCAGTCCGCCCGGACCGCCGGCTTCACCCCGGCCCTGCTGGCGGAGGCCGAGCGGCTGGGCCTGACCGGCGCCGGCGCCCTGACCGAGGCCGGCGCCCTCGTGGCCGCAGGGCACCTCGACCAGGCCGCGGCCGCCGTCGGGCAGGCCCTTCCCCCGGCCGTGACCACGGTGCGGCTGCAGGGGGACCTGACCGCCGTGGCGCCGGGCTACCTGGACCCGGAGGTGGACCGGCGGCTCGCGGGCATGGCCGAGGCGGAGGGGGACGGCGCGGCCCGCGTGTACCGCTTCTCCGATGCCTCCGTTCACCGTGCCCTGGACGCCGGGTCCACGGCCGCGGAGCTCGAGGCGTTCCTGGCCGGGCACTCGGACGACGAGGTCCCGCAGTCGTTGCGGTACCTGATCCGGGACGTCGCCCGGCGGCACGGCCTGCTCGCCGCCGGACCGGCGGGGGCCTGGCTGCGCTCCGAGGACCCCGGCCTGCTGGATGCGATCGTCGCGGACCCGGAGATGTCCGGGGCCCAGCTGGAACGGCTCGCGCCCACCGTGGTGGTGGCCGGCGTCGGGCCCCGGGAGCTGCATCGGCTGCTCGCCGCCGCCGGGCACCGGGCCGCCCTGCACCGGGCCGAGGACGAGGACGGCCCGCCGGCCGAGGGACGGCAGCGCGCCCGCCGCGCGGTGGCCGGGACCGAGGCCGGCGCCTTCCCCGAGCCCGTCCGGGCCGTGCGCTGGAGCCCCTCCGAGGAGGAGCTCGCCGCACAGATCGCCCGGCTGCGCTCCGCGCCGACGCCGGCCCCCACCGGGCCGGGCACCGAGGAGGCCGTGGCCGTGCTGCGCCAGGCCGCCGCCCGGCGGGCTCGGGTGGACCTGGTCACGGTGGACCAGCGGGGCCGGCGCCAGTCGCGGCGCGTGGTGCCGCTGGCGGTGGCCGGCGGCCGCGTGCGCTGCCTGGTCCCGGATCAGGACGCCGAGACGGTGGTGCCGCTGCACCGGGTGGTCTCGGCCGACGCCGTGCCAGTACCGTGAGGTGAGCCCCCAGCAAAGGAGTCCGCAGTGCCCGATGGCCCGTTGATCGTCCAGTCGGATCAGACCGTGTTGCTGGAGGTGGACCACCCGCAGGCCACCGAGGCCCGGCACGCCCTGGCCTCCTTCGCCGAGCTGGAGCGCGCCCCCGAACACGTGCACACCTACCGGATCACGAACCTCGGGCTGTGGAACGCGCGGGCCGCCGGCGTGGACGCCGAGCGGGTGCTGGACGTGCTGCTGACCTACTCGCGCTACCCCGTGCCGCACGCGCTGCTGATGGGCATCGATGACACGATGTCCCGGTACGGCCGGCTGCGCCTGGAGAACGATCCGGTGCACGGGCTGGTGATGCGCACGGACGACTACCCCGTGCTGGAGGAGGTCCTGCACGCCAAGAAGACCGCGGAGATGTTCGGCCCTCGCATCGACGGGCAGACCGTGGTGGTGCACGCGGCCAGCCGCGGCCAGCTCAAGCAGGCCCTGCTCAAGCTCGGCTGGCCCGCCGAGGACGCCGCCGGCTACGTGGACGGCACCCCCTACCCCGTCGGCCTCACCGAGGTGCCGCCGACCGGGGAGGCGCCCGACGGCGGCCCGGAGACTGCCTGGCAGCTGCGCCCCTACCAGCGCATGGCGGTGGAGAACTTCTGGGCCGGCGGCTCCGGCGTCGTGGTCCTGCCGTGCGGGGCGGGCAAGACCCTGGTGGGCGCCGGGGCGATGGCCACGGCGAACGCCACCACCCTGATCCTGGTGACCAACACGGTCTCCGCGCGGCAGTGGAAGGCGGAGCTGCTGAAGCGCACCACGTTGACGGAGGCGGAGATCGGCGAGTACTCGGGCTCGGTCAAGGAGGTGCGACCGGTGACGATCGCCACCTACCAGGTGCTGACCCTCAAGCGCGGCGGGATCTACCCGCACCTGGAGCTGGTCAACGGGCACGACTGGGGGCTGATCATCTATGACGAGGTGCACCTGCTGCCGGCCCCCATCTTCCGGATGACGGCAGACCTGCAGGCCAGGCGCCGGCTCGGGCTGACCGCCACCCTCGTGCGGGAGGACGGGCGGGAGTCCGAGGTGTTCTCCCTGATCGGGCCCAAGCGGTACGACGCCCCCTGGAAGGACATCGAGGCCCAGGGCTACATCGCCCCCGCCGAGTGCGTGGAGGTCAGGGTGGAGCTGCCGCGGGACGAGCGGGTGGCCTACGCGATGGCCGAGGACGCGGACAAGTACCGGCTGTGCTCCTCCTCCGAGGTGAAGCTGGACGTGGTCCGCTCGCTCGTGGCCCGCCATCCGGGCGAGCAGGTGCTGGTGATCGGGCAGTACCTGGACCAGCTGGCCGAGCTCGGTGAGCTGTTGGGCGCCCCCGTGCTGACCGGGTCCACGTCCGTGGTCGAGCGGCAGCGACTCTTCGACGAGTTCCGGGCCGGGCAGATCGAGGTGCTCGTGGTGTCCAAGGTGGCGAACTTTTCGATCGACCTGCCGGAGGCCTCCGTGGCCGTCCAGGTCTCCGGCTCCTACGGGTCCCGGCAGGAGGAGGCCCAGCGGCTGGGCCGGCTGCTGCGGCCCAAGGAGGACGGGAAGTCGGCGCACTTCTACACCGTGGTGTCCCGGGACACCCTGGACCAGGAGTACGCGCAACGGCGCCAGCGGTTCCTGGCCGAGCAGGGGTACGCCTACACGATCATGGACGCCGGGGACCTGGCCAGCCCGTCCAGTTGACGTACAGGAAACGCCCAGCGGACGGGTGGACGATGGAGACCATGAAGTCTAAGGAACCCGAAGCCAAGCTGCTGGTCGTCGACGATGAGCCGAACATCCGCGAGCTGCTCTCCACCTCCCTGCGGTTCGCCGGTTTCGAGGTGGTGGCGGCCGCCAACGGCCGCGATGCGCTGGCGGCCGTCGAGAAGGAGCAACCGGACCTCGCCGTGCTGGACGTCATGCTCCCGGACATGGACGGCTTCACGGTGACCCGCAAGTTGCGCGCCGCAGGCCGCCACTTCCCCGTGCTGTTCCTCACGGCCCGGGATGACACGGATGACAAGGTCACCGGCCTGACCGTGGGCGGGGACGACTACGTCACCAAGCCGTTCTCCCTGGACGAGGTGGTGGCCCGCATCCGCGCCGTGCTGCGCCGCACCGCCCCCGCCGAGGGGGACGAGGCCATCCTGCGCGTGGACGACCTCGAGCTGGATGACGACGCCCACGAGGTCCGCCGTGCCGGCGAGGTGGTGGAGCTCTCCCCCACCGAGTTCAAGCTGCTGCGCTACCTGATGATGAACCCCAACCGGGTGCTCTCCAAGTCGCAGATCCTGGATCACGTCTGGGAGTACGACTTCAACGGGGACGCCTCGATCGTGGAGTCCTACATCTCCTACCTGCGCCGCAAGATCGACCGCCCGGACCTGCCGGACATGATCCAGACCAAGCGCGGGGTGGGGTACCTGCTGCGGTCGGCGGACAAGCGCTGACCCGGTCTTGTCCCTGACCTTGTCCCCCGCTCTGTTCCCGGCCGCATGACTGCCGCCGTGAACCACCACGGGCGCTTCCGACCCTTCAGCGAGCTGGCGCGGTTGTGGAAGACCTCGTCCCTGCGGACGCAGCTGGTGGTGATGACCACCGGGCTGATGCTCCTGGCCGTGATCGTCACCGCCGCCCTGACCGCCTCGCTCTTCCGGCAGGAGCTGGTGCGGCAGATCGACGAGGACCTCCACGTCAACCGGAACAACGTCTCCCGGTACCTGACGAGCCTCGGCACCAACATCGACTTCTTCTCCTCGCCGCAGTCCATCCTGCGCTTCTACGGCGAGCTGCAGGACAACGAGGGCACCACCACCACCAACTCCTCCTTCGCCGGGGCCAACGAGGACCGGCCGGTGATCCCGGCCCTGGACGCCGAGGAGGTCCTGGAGCGCGACAACGACGCCTTCGAGGTCCAGGGGACCACCGCGGACTCCCGCGGCTGGCGGGTGCGGATGTACCGGCTCGAGTCCGGCGAGGGCTCCCTGGCGATCGCCCTGCCCCTGGAACCCGTGCACGACTCGGTGGACCGGGTGACGTCCCTCGTGGCCACCATCGGCCTGCTGGCCACGGCCGGCGCCTCTGTGATCGCCTACGGCGTGACCACCCGGGCCTTCAAACCGCTGCTGCGGGTGGAGCGCACCGCGGCGCAGATCGCCGCCGGGGACCTGTCCCGGCGCGTGGAGATGGGCGCGCCAGACACCGAGGTCGGGCGGCTCTCCCGCTCCCTGAACGCCATGCTGGCACACATCGAGATCGCCTTCCGGTCCAAGGAGCAGTCCGAGGAGAAGATGCGCCGGTTCATCCAGGACGCCTCCCATGAGCTGCGCACCCCGCTGGTCACCATCCGCGGATTCTCCGAGCTCTACCGCCACGGCGGGATCTCCGACCCGGACGATGTCGGCGCCGCCATGGGCCGGATCGAGGGTGAGGCCAAGCGTATGGGCCAGCTCGTGGAGGACCTGCTCACCCTCGCCCGGCTGGACGAACAGCGGCCCCTGGAGCACCGGCCCGTAGACCTGATGCTGCTGGCGAACGACGCCGTGCTGGATGCCCGCGTGAACGCCGCGGACCGCGAGGTCCGGCTCGAGGGGCTCGACGGCGGCCGGCCCGGTTCCGCTCCCACGGTCGGGGACGAGGGCAAGCTCCGCCAGGTCGTCGCGAACCTGGTGACCAACGCCCTGCGGTACACGCCGGAGGGCACGCCGCTGGAGGTCGCCGTCGGCACCGTGGACGTGCTGCCCGGCTCCGTCCACGCCGACGGCCGGCAGGTCCACGGCTCCCGGGACTCGGTCATCGAGATCCGGGACCACGGGCCGGGCATCGACGAGGAGGACGCCAATCGCGTCTTCGAGCGCTTCTACCGGGCCGACTCCTCCCGCCAGCGCGAGACCGGCGGGACCGGACTGGGGCTGGCCATCGTGGCCGCCATCGTGGCCCAGCACGGCGGCATCGTGCGGCTGGAGCAGACGCCGGGGGGCGGGGCCACCATGTCCGTCCGGCTGCCATGGGTGGAGCAGGCGGCCGAGGATGAGGCGGGGGACGACGACGCGGCCGAGGACACCTCGACCGGGCCCATCGCCATCCCGCCGCGTCCTCCACAGCCGCCGACCGCCGGCGCGTCCTCCCCAGAGGGGTAACTGCGACCGGTGGGGCCCGGGCGACCTGCCTAGCGTGGGAGGTGCCGGGGACCACCGGCGCACCCACGCCCCTCAGGAGAGATCATGGCACTCGTCCACATCGACACCGAAGACCTCATGGCCAAGAGCCAGGCCGTGGAGTCCTCCATCGGCCGACTGCAGACGGAGGTGAACGCCATGGAGGCCAACCTCCGCCAGCTGCAGGACACGTGGCGCGGCCAGGCCGCGAACAACTTCCAGACCGTCCTCACGGAGTGGCGCACCACCCAGGCCCGCGTGGAGGAGTCGCTGGTGTCCATCCGCGGCGCCATGACCCACGCGGCCCAGCAGTACCTGGAGGCCGAGACCGCCAACGCCTCCATGTTCCGAGGCTGAGCCCTCTAACTGCAGGTCGATGGATGACGCGGATCGGGAGAAGATCACCGGATCCAGGTCATCCATCGACCTGTAGATGAGACGGGGTAGCTAGTCTGGCAGCATGACGGTCCTGATCGATCCGGCGCGGTGGCCGGCCCACGGCACCGTGTTCTCCCACTTGGTCTCGGATTGCTCCCTCGAGGAGCTGCACGGCTTCGCGGAGGCCGCAGGCATCTCGCCCCGCGCCTTCGACGGGGACCACTACGACGTCCCGGTGGAGCGCTACCGCGAGCTTGTGGCCCTCGGCGCCGAGGAGGTCAGCGGGGCCGAGCTGGTCCGCCGCCTGGTGGCCTCGGGGCTGCGCATCCCCGCCGCCCAGCGTCCCGGCAAGCTGGACAAGATCCTCACCCAACGCTTCAACCGGCTGTTCCCCGGTACCTCCCCGCTCGAGCGGGAGCCCGTGGTGGCAGACCTGCTGACGCGGTGGTCCGAGCCGCACCGCCACTACCACGACCGATCCCACCTGCTGGCCGTCCTCAAAGGCATCGACCTGCTCGTGCGGCACGGCGAGGACTGCGGGCGGTGGACGCGCAGCGTGAAGCTGGCGGCCTGGTTCCACGACGCCGTCTACCGCGGGGACCCGGCGCGGCCGGCGGGCCAGGACGAGGAGGACTCCGCCATCCTGGCCGAGCGCACCCTGGGCGACCTCGGCCTGCCGGACGCGGAGATCGCCGAGACGGCCCGGCTGGTGCGGATGACCGTCACGCACGCCCCGGACCCGGAGGACCGCGCCGCCGCCGTCCTCTCCGACGCCGACCTCGAGGTCCTCGGCCGCGGCCGGGGCGACTACGCCCGCTACCTGGCCGCCGTCCGGGACGACTTCGCGCACGTGCCGGACGCCGACTTCGCGGCCGGCCGGGCCGCCGTCGTGCGGTCCCTGCTGGAGACCCGCCCGCTGTACCGGACCGCCACCGGGGCCCGACTCTGGGAGCGCGCGGCCCGACGGAACCTCTCCACCGAGCTCCACTCGGCGTCCCACCACTGGACCCGCTGACCCCTGACCTCCCGCGCGTTTTGAGGGCAATCCCCACCGGTGGGGATTGCCCTCAAAACGCGCGGGAGGGGTGGAGCACGGAAGGCCCGGCCCCCGCGAGGGGACCGGGCCTTCTGTCAGAGCTGGGCGCTCAGGTGATCGGGTGGATCACATCATGCCGCCCATGCCACCCATGCCGCCCATGTCGTCGCCACCCGGCATGGCCGGAGCCGGCTCGGGCTTGTCGGCCACGACGGCCTCGGTGGTGAGGAACAGGCCGGCGATCGAGGCGGCGTTCTGCAGGGCAGAGCGGGTCACCTTGACCGGGTCGTTGACGCCGGCGGCCAGCAGGTCCTCGTAGTCGCCGGTGGCGGCGTTGAGGCCCTGGCCGTCGGGCAGGGAGCGGACCTTGGCGG